>JBBQCD010000033.1:0-47525 GCA_038318385.1 Burkholderiales bacterium
CCTTCGTCGATCATCATCCGGGCGCCGCCGTCCTCGCCTTCGGGCGGCAGTTCCTCGGCCGGCTGGAAGATGAACTTGACCGAGCCGCGCAACTGCGGGCGCAGACCGGCGAGCACTTCGGCCACACCCATCAGGATGGCCGTGTGCAGGTCGTGCCCGCACGCGTGCATCACGCCGACCTCCTCGCCGTTCCTGGTGGTCCGCACCTTCTAAGCCACCGGCTGGTCGACTTCCTCGGTGCGGGGCTGGGCGTCCATGGCGGCGCGCCGCGCCACGACGGGGCCGGGCAGCGCGCCCTTGAGCAGGCCGACGACACCGGTGTGGGCGACACCGGTGCGGACCTCGTCGAGGCCGAGAGCGCGCAGGTGCGAGGTGACCAGCGCTGCCGTGCGGTGCTCGCGATTGCCGAGCTCGGGATTGGCGTGGATGTCGCGGCGCCAGGCGACGAGGCGGTCCTCGATCGCGGACGCCGCCGCATCGATGCGTGCGGCCAGGGAGGATGCGGCGATGGGCTGGTCGGTCATGGCGGCGCTTCGGTCGTGGCGATGGGGCCATTGTGGTACAGCTCGCGGAGGCCGACGGGCGCCGCTTGGCTTCGAGATCGGCCGCGATCGGGCGGCGCGCCGAGGCGGGCGCGACCGTGCGCTATCGTGGCCGGATGACTTCAGTGGCCACCCTCCCGCGCCCGCGCTACGACCGCCTCGACGCCTTGCGTGCTGTCGCGATCGTCTGGATGGCGGTGTTCCACTTCTCCTTCGACCTGGCCCACTTCGGCTTCACTCGGCAGGATTTCTATCACGACCCGGTCTGGACCTGGCAGCGCACCTGCATCCTCTCGCTGTTCCTCTTTTGCGCCGGCATCGGTCAGGCGATCGCCCTCGAGGCCGGCCAGGACTGGGCGCGCTTCTGGCGTCGCTGGGCCCAGGTGGCGGGCTGTGCCGTTCTGGTGAGCCTGGGCTCGGCGCTGATGTTCCCGCGCAGCTGGATCAGCTTCGGCGTCCTCCACGGCATTGCCGTGATGCTGATCGTGACGCGCCTCAGCGCACGCTGGGGAGCCTGGTTGTGGCCGCTCGGGCTGGCCGCGATGTTGTTGCCGCACTTCATCCGGGATCCCTTCTTCGACAGTCGCGTCGCGAACTGGGTCGGCCTGGTCACACGGCGTCCGGTGACCGAGGACTGGGTACCGCTGCTGCCGTGGCTCGGCGTCATGTGGTGGGGGGTCGCGGCCGGGCGCTGGGTCCTCGCCCACCGTGGAGAGTGGCTCGACGGGCCGTTGTGGTCACCTGCCCGCCGCTTCGCCGTGCTCGGTCGCTGGAGTCTGACCTTCTACATGCTCCACCAGCCGGTGCTGATCGGAGTCCTGCTGCTGGTGCTCTGGGTCAGGCGCTGACCGGATCCATCCGGACTTGGTGCTGCCCGAATTCCATCCGGCCACGGCGCTCGCGCCCGGTTGGAAGTCCTCACGACGCGCGAGGCGGGTCACCGGGCGACGCGGACGCCCTCAGGGCGTACCGGGGATCAGCTGCTTCATCAACGGGCGGAAGCATTCGGCGAGGCGCTCGAATCCGGCTCGCGTCGGGTGCATCTCGTTGGCCCATTCCTCGTCCGAAAGGGTGCCGGCGGTGCGCACCAGGTGGACCGCGTAGTTCTGGACTGGGCTGGCGAGTGCGGCCAGCACCTGGGTGAAATCGTCCATCACCCGGCGCACGAGGTCGTTGTGCAGCGCCAGCGGCACGCGCCGTTCGACCAGCGGTTGCTGCAGCCAGTCGCCGAGGCCGAAGATGCCGCCCTTGATGCCGCCGAAGCCGATGCCGGTCGGGATGGCGTAGTCGTAGTTCTGCAGCACGATCGGCACGTTCGGGTTCACCGAGCGGATGAAGTCGATCAGGCGCTGGTAGTTCGTGGCGATCTGGCGCAGCATGACGAACGGCTGGCGCTCGATACCGAGGGAAGGGTCTCCCGGATTGAAGCACTCGTCGACGCTGGTCGCCCCCGAACAGTCCAGCCGCAGCAGCGTGGGGAAGTGCTCGATGCCGGCGAAGTCGTTGCCGCCGGCGCTGAGCAGCACGCAACGGATCGTCGGGTAGCCGCGCATCGTCGCGCGGAAATCGTCCCACAGCCGCGGTGTCCCGCCGACGAGGTCACGCAGCTCCGCGCCGTTCTTGCCCTTGGCCAGCAGCGTCAGCGTGCCTTGCCAGAAGGCGTTGATCGGGATCAGCAGGTTGTTGTTCGGATACCAGAACCAGCTGTCGCCATAGGCCAGGATGTCGGGATTGAGGCCCAGCGTCTGCATCGCGCTTTCGCTGCCCCAGAACGGTAGTACGGCCATCGTCTCGCTCCTTTTGCGCTGGGCAGTCGATACCCAGTAGCGTTGTCGGCTCGGCGTCGCGACGACCCGACGGTAGCGCATGCCGCGACGCGACCGCTACCATCGCGCCATGCCCACCCAGATGCTGTTCGGATTCCATGCGGTCACGGTGCGCCTGAAGACGGCTCCGCGCTCGGTGCTCGAGATCCACGTCGATCCGTCGCGCCGGGACCAGCGCATGCGCCAGTTCGTCGAGCGTGCGACCGCGGCCGGTGCGCGCCTGATCGAGAGCGACGACGCGCGGCTGCACAAGATGAGCGGAACGACCCGGCACCAGGGCGTGGTCGCCCGGGTCGAACCGCTCGCGACCCGTCATTCGCTCGACGACACGCTCGATGCCGTCGATGGCGTGCCGCTGCTGCTGGTGCTCGACGGCGTCACCGATCCGCACAACCTCGGCGCCTGCCTGCGCGTGGCCGACGGCGCCGGTGCGCACGCGGTGATCGCGCCGAAGGACCACGCGGTCGGTGTCAACGCCACCGTCTCCAAGGTCGCGAGCGGGGCCGCCGAGACGGTGCCGTACTTCATGGTGACGAACCTCGCGCGCACCTTGAACGAGCTCAAGGAGCGCGACATCCGCATCGTCGGCACCGCCGAGGATGCGCAGCAGACGCTCTACGACCTCGACCTCACCGGCCCGGTGGCGCTGGTGCTCGGCGCCGAGGGCAGCGGCATGCGCCAGCTGACCTCGCGCACCTGCGACGAACTCGTGCGCCTGCCGATGCGCGGCGCCGTCGAGAGTCTCAACGTCTCGGTGGCCAGCGGCATCTGCCTCTACGAGGCGCTGCGCCAGCGCCTGCCCGCCTGAGGCTCGCGCGATGCCGGTGATCGAGGTCAGGCACCCGCTGGTGCGCCACAAGATCGGCCTGCTGCGCGAGCACGACATCTCGACGAAGAAGTTCCGCGAGCTCACGAACGAACTCGCTCGGCTGCTAACCTACGAAGCCACCGCGGACTTTCCGCTCGAGAAGACGACCGTGCAGTGCTGGAGCGGCCCGGCCGAGGTCGAGCGCATCAGTGGCAAGAAGGTCACGGTGGTGCCGATCCTGCGGGCCGGGCTCGGCATGCAGGAGGGGGTGCTCGACCTGATCCCGAGCGCCAAGGTCAGCGTCGTCGGCCTCGCCCGCAACCACGAGACACTGCAGCCGGAAAACTATTTCGAGCGCTTCGTCGGCCAGCTCGCCGAGCGCACGGCGATCATCATCGACCCGATGCTGGCCACGGCCGGCTCGATGATCGCCACCGTGGCGCTGCTGAAGGCGCGCGGCTGCACCGACATCCGCGCGCTCGTGCTGGTGGCCGCGCCGGAGGGCGTCGCCGCGCTCGAGCGCGCCCATCCGGACGTGCGCTGCTGGACCGCGGCGATCGACAGCCACTTGAACGATGTTGGTTACATCATTCCGGGTCTCGGTGACGCCGGTGACAAGATCTTCGGCACGAAGTAGCTCGACGCGGACGAAACCCGGGGGCAGGGCATTTACCAACCTTAACGTGAAGTGACTTGCTGACGTCATGCCGGCCTCCTACGCTAACAGGCATGAACAAGATCCCTTTCGTGCAGCACCTGCGCCGCCTTCACAGCGGCGTCTTCGCGCCCTTCGAGGCGCGCCGTCCCTTCCGGCTGTGGATGACCGGCAGCCTCGCCGTCGTCATGGCGGCCTCGATCCCGATCCGCGATGTCGACGACGTCGAGCGCTCGGGTTCGATGCGCGTGCTGCGCCACAGCCGTCTCGGCGTCGCCGAGACGCTGGAGCGCCTTGAGTCCGCGGCGCGCAGCGCGGGGCTGTCGACGCTGGCGGTGATGCCCGGTACGCGGTCCGTGCTGGTGCTGGCGTCGTCCGTCGGCGGCACACCGGTGCTGATGGAAAGGGCGGACTCGATACCGACGATGCCGCTCGGACTGCTGGTGCGAGCCGGCGGCGCGGGCGGTGCCGATATCCTGGTGCCGTCGATGGCGATGCGACGGGTCGCGCTGGCGTCCCCGGAACTGCCACAGGCCGTGGCCGACGAACTCGGCAAGCTGCCGATCCTCGTCGACCGGGCCCTGACCTGACACCCTCCGCCGCGCGGAATCACCGGTCGCGTCGGCCTTCTCAGGCCGGCCGCCTTGGCCGGCTCAGGCCCAGCCGAGTGCGCCGACAACGGCGCCCAGGCCGACGAGCCACATCGGGCTGCACCGGGTACGTGTCAGCGCAAGGATGCTGACCGCGATCAGCGCCAGCGCGCCGACGCGGTGTTGCGGTGCAGAAACGTAAGGCTCGGCCAGGATCCAGCCCGTGGCCAGCAGCAGGCCGACGGTCAGCGGCGTCAGCCCTGTCGTGAACGCACGCACCGCGCGCGTTTCGCGCCGTGCCATGCCCCAGCGGGTGGCGATCAGCGACAGCGCTGTCGACGGCAGCAGGATGCCGCTCATCGTCGCCAGCGCTCCCAGCGGTCCGGCGACGTTCCAGCCGAGCACCGCGACGAAGAGGACGTTGGGACCGGGCGCGGCCTGGGCGATGGCAATCGAGGTGGTGAACTGCGCATCGCTGATCCAGGCGTGCTCGACGACGATGGTGCGGTGCATGTCGGCCGTCGTCGTGATCGCGCCGCCGACAGCGAGCAGGCTCAGCACCAGGAAGTGGCCAAAAATGCCGAAGAGGTCGGCCGGGCTCAGCGATGTGTGCAGGCCTGTCATGGCCGCAGCGCCCGCCAGGCAGCCGCGACGGCGAGCGAGCCGAGTCCGCACACCACCCAGACCAGCGGCAGGCGCAGCCACGCCACCAGCACGAAGGTCAGCACCGCGACGACCGCGCACAGCCACGGGCCCATCCGGTTCGTCTTCAGGGAGGCGATCAGCTTGACCGCCGTGGCCAGGACGAGACCGGCCGCCACCGCGCCCATGCCGCGCAGCGCGCCGGCGACGACCGGCAGGTGGTCGAATTGCGCGTAGGCCGAGGCCAGTGCGAGGACGAGGACCAACGGCACGACGAGCATCCCGGCGAGGGCGACGAAGGCGCCGCGCAGTCCGAAGCAGCGATCGCCGTAGATCAGCGAGAGGTTGACGACGTTCGGCCCCGGCAGGACCTGGCTGATCGCCAGCACCTCGAGGAACTCCTCGCGCGTGAGCCATTGCCGGTATTCGACAAGGTCACGCTGGGCCACCGCGAGAACGCCGCCGAACCCCTGCAGCGCGAGCCGGTTGAAAGCGAAGAACAGCTCGCGCAGGTCCGCGGGCCCGGTCGGCAGGGTGGGTTTCGGGTTCATGTCGCAGCCAGCCTCACGCGCCGTCCGACCCACAGGCTGAGCGCCAGCGCGAGCAGCAGCCAGCCCAGGCCCAGCCAGTTCAGCGGCGCATAGCCGCCATGGTCGATCAGCCAGCCGCCGCTGCTCGCGCCGGCGGCCTGTCCGAGATAGATCGCCGAGCTGTTCAGCGCCATCAGCGCGGTGGCGAAGGCCGGTGCCGCCATGCCGAGCCGGGCCTGCTGCGCGGAGTTGCCGGCGAAGCAGCCCAGTCCCCAGGGCACCAGGATCAGCCCGATGAGGATCAGGTTGGTGCCGAACGGCCAGAGCAGCATCGACAGCGCCATCAATCCGATCGTCAACGCGACGGCGCGGCCCGCGCCGGAACGGTCGATCCAGCGCGAGACCAGGGCATTGCCGAGCACGCCGAAGATCCCGAACCAGAAGAAGAGCATCGCGATCTGCAAGCCATCGGCGCCGAGCTTCGCCTTGTAGTACGGCGCAAAGTAGGAGAACAGCGTGAACTGTCCGGCGCCCGACAGCGCGGTCACGGCCACGATCGCCATCAGCACCGGATTCGTCAGCACTGCCTTCCAGTCGGCTCGGGAAAGGGCCGGCGGCTTCACACCATCGGGCATGACCGCATGGACCCAGACGGCGGCCACCGCGCCGAGCAGCGCGACCGCGCCGAAGGCCACCCGCCAGCCTAGCGTGTCGCCCAGCCACGAGGCGAGGGGAATGCCGACGATCGAAGCCACGGACCAGCCAAGGAAGATGAAGGTGATCGAGCGACCCCGTGCGGCCGGTGGCGCCATGTGACCGATCGCCGCGGCGGCCTGCGGGGTGAAGATCGCTGCGGCCAGGACCGTGGCCGCGCGCAGCGGCCAGAGCGTCGCGTAGTTCGGCATCAGGGCGCTGAGACCGTGGCCGGCGGCGTACCAGACCAGCGACCAGGCCAGCAGGCGGCGCCGGTCGAAGCCGCCGGCCCAGCCGGCGAGCAGCGGGGCCGAAAAACACATCACGGCCGCCGCGATCGCCACGAGCTGTCCGCCGCGCGCGACCGTGACGTTCAGCGATGCCGTCAGGTCGTTCATCGCGCCGACCACGACCATCACCCCACAGCCGATGACGAAGTTGCCGAACAGCAGTGCCCAGCGGACCCGCGCAAGGCCGCGCATGTCGGCCTCGGCGGTCATCGAAGTACTCGCAGGGCCTCGGGGTTGGCGATGTGGGTCGGGTGTCCTTCGATGAAGTTGATGACGTTCTCGAACGCGGTGCGGAAGAACAGCTCGTAGCTGTCCAGTTCGACATAGCCGATGTGCGGCGTGCAGACGGCGTTCTCGAGGCGCAGCAACGGATGGCCCTGGAGGATCGGTTCGCTCTCGAAGACGTCCACGGCAGCCATGCCGGGCCGGCCGCGATTGAGAGCGTGCACCAGCGCACCTTCCTCGATCAACTCGGCGCGCGAGGTGTTGACGAGCAGTGCGGTGGGCTTCATCCGGGCGAGGGCGTCTGACTTGACGATGCCGCGGGTCTTGTCGTTCAGGCGCAGGTGCAGCGAAAGCACGTCGCAGGACCCGAAGAAGTCTTCGCAGCTCGCCGCCGCGTCGAAGCCGTCGGCCTGCGCCGCGGCGCGCGAGTCGGCGCTGCCCCAGACCACCACGTTCATGTCGAAGGCGCGGCCGTAGCCGGCGACGACGCGGCCGATGCGGCCATAGCCCCAGACGCCGAGCGTCTTGCCCTTGAGCACCATGCCGAGGCCGAAGTTCGCCGGCATCGAGGCCGAGCGCAGCCCGGACGACTGCCAGGCGCCGTGCTTGAGGTTGCCGATGTACTGCGGCAGGCGGCGCATCGCTGCCAGCGTCAGCGCCCAGGTCAGCTCGGCCGTCGCCACCGGCGACCCCTGGCCCTCGGCCACGGCGATGCCCAGCCGCGTGCAGGCTTCCATGTCGATGTGGCCGCTGGCCTTGCCGGTCTGCGAGATCAGCTTGAGCTTGGGGAGCTTCTCGAGCAACTGCCGCGGAAAGTGGGTGCGCTCGCGGATCAGCACCAGGATCTCGGCGTCGCGCAGTCGAACCGAGAGCTGTCCGATGCCCTTGACGGTGTTGGTGAAGACCTTGGCGTTGTAGCTTTCCAGGATGGCCGCGCACTTGAGCTTGCGCACTGCGTCCTGGTAGTCGTCGAGGATGATGATGTTCACGGCGGAGGGGGTGGCGGCGGGGGACGGCCCCGCGCAGCCCTCGAATTGTGCACGTCCCTTCGCAGCGCTGTAGCATCGCCGGCTCAATCACAGGAGACGCCTCATGGCGATCACGATGCACTCGGCAAGCGTGCCGGTTTTTGTGCGCATGCTCGGCAACCTGGAAGGGTGGCTCGACAAGGCCGAAGCCCACGCCCAAGCGAAGAAGTTCGATCCCGGCGTCTACCTCACGACGCGCCTGGCCCCGGACATGCTGCCGCTGCCGCGCCAGATCCAGATCGCCTGCGACGCCATCAAGTTCGGTGTTGCCCGGCTGGCCGGCGTCGAGGCCCCGAAGTTCGAGGACGACGAGGCGAGCCTGGCCGATCTGCGCGCGCGCATCCGCAAGACCCTCGACTTCGTGCAGTCAGTGCCCGCCGCACAGATCGACGGCACGGAGAACAAGGACGTGGTCGTGCCCCGTCGCGATGGCTCGATGACGCTCAAGGGCGATGTCTACCTGAAGCACTTCGTGCTGCCGAACTTCTACTTCCACATCACGACGACGTACGCGCTGCTGCGCCACAGCGGCGTCGAGCTCGGCAAGGCCGACTTTCTCGGTGCGTTCAGCTGAGCTGAGCTGAGCCGGACTGGGCCGCTGAGCTGAGCTGGCCGGGAACGAGCGGGCGTGACAGCGCCGCGCCGGCTGGCGCTAGAGGGGCGGAAGCGACTCGTGGCCGTCCTTGCCGGCGAAGACGGAGGGGCGCGATCGCGTCGAGAAGTGGCGATCGACACGCGCGATGCGGCCCGCGGCCTCGCCCTGACTGCGATGGCGGGCGATCAGGCTGAAGACTTCCGTGCGCAGGTGCCACAGCTCGTGCAGCGAACGGGCCGCGCGCAGATGCTCGCGCGCGACGTCGACGTCCGGCGCTTCGAGGTCCTCGAGCGCCTCCCTGAACGCGGCGCGCGCCGCGCCGAGCGCCCCGGCCTTGCGCGGTGTCGCGGCCCTGTCGCCGAAGGAGGTCGAAGCCCAGGCCTCCGCGGCGCTCGAGGAGAGCCAGGTGGCGATGCGCCGTTGCCAGGGTCGCTGGCGTGCGGCGGGCGGCTGCACCTCGATGCGCGCCGGCGCGCCCGCGCGCACCGGCTCGTCGAGCCGCATCGGATGGGGCGCGAGGGTGTGCAGCAGACGTTGGACAAGTGACAATGGCATCGATCGTGCGCGCGGTGCGCCCTGCGGGCGTCTCGGAAGAACGGTATCGACCGCGGTCCCGGCAACTTGATACCTGGAAGGTGCTTCCATGAGATGGATCAGACGTGCGGCGGTCGGATTGCTCGGACTGGCGCTGGCCGGCGTCGCCGCGGCGTGGATTTATTCACGCCTGGTGCTGCCGCGGACCGATGGCGAGGTCTCGATCCCCGGGCTCGCCGCGGACGTCCGGATCGAGCGCGACGCGCACGGCATCCCGACGATCCATGCGTCGACCGCCGAAGGCGCGATGTTCGGCCTGGGCTATGTGCATGCGCAGGACCGGCTGTGGCAGCTGGAGACGCATCGGCGCATCGGCTCGGGGCGACTCGCCGAGGCGTTCGGTGCGCCGGCACTGGAGACCGATCGGTTCCTGAGGGCGCTCGGCGTGCGCCGAGCGGCGGCGGCGCAGTGGGACCGAGCGGGACCTGAAGCGCGCGCCGCGGTCCTCGCCTACACCGCGGGCATCAACGCGTTCATCGCGGACGGCCTGCAGGCGCGCCCTCCGGAGATGCTGCTGCTCGGCATCCAGCCCGAGCCCTGGACGCCGGTCGACAGCGTCGCCTGGGCGATCATGATGGCCTGGGATCTCGGCGGCAACTGGTCCACCGAGCTGTTGCGCATGCGCCTGGCGTTGAAGATGCCGGTGGAGCGCATCAACGAATTGATACCCCCGTATCCGGGTGACAAGCCCCTGGTCACGGCCGATTACGCTGCGCTGTTCCGTGGTCTCAGGCTCGACGGCAAGCTCGGCGCGACAGCTCTCCGCGCGGCTCCCGAGTCGGGCATCGAGGGCGTCGGTTCGAACAACTGGGTCGTCGCGGGATCTCGCACCGAGACCGGCCGGCCGCTGCTGGCCAACGATCCGCACCTCAAGCTCAGCGCCCCGGCGCTCTGGTACTTCGCGCGCCTCGATGCGCCTGGCCTCAAGGTCGCGGGGGCGACGATGCCGGGCCTGCCGTTCGTGGTCCTCGGCCAGAACGAACGGGTCGCCTGGGGCTTCACCAACACCGGGCCCGACGTCCAGGACCTCTACCTCGAGCGCATCAAGCCCGACGACCGGTCCCAGTACCAGACCCCGGAGGGCTGGGCGCGCTTCGAGACCTGGACCGAGACGCTGAAGGTCAAGGGCGGTGCCGACGTCGCCCTGACGGTGCGGGCGACTCGTCACGGACCGGTGATCTCCGACTCCGGAGTCGCGGCGGGCGTCACCGGTCCGGCCGCGCAGCCGACCTACGCGTTGGCGTTGCGCTGGACTGCGCTCGATGCCGATTCGACGACCGTCGACGCCGGCCTCGAGCTGGCTCGCGTCAGCTCCGTCGCGGAGTTCGTCGCCGCGTCCGCGAAGTACCAGGCACCCATGCAGAACATGGTGGTGGCCGACGTCGATGGCCACATCGGCTTCGTCGCCGCGGGTCGGGTGCCGCTGCGCAAGGCCGACAACGACCTGAAAGGACAGGTGCCATCTCCGGGCTGGGACGCGCGCTACGACTGGGCCGGCTATCTCGACGCGGGCGCGACGCCGCGGGAGACCGATCCGGCACGCGGCTGGATCGCCACGGCGAACCAGCGCATCCATGGCGCCGACTATTCGCACTACCTCACCAACGAGTGGACGCCGCCCTATCGCATGGATCGGATCGCGCAGTTGCTGGAGGCGCGGCCGAAGCACAGCATGGAGAGCCTGCGCGGGATCCAGGCCGATCAGCTGTCGCTGGCGGGACTCAAGCTGCTGCCTTACATCCGCAAGGCCCGGTCGACGCATCCGCTTGCCGCCGCCGCCCTGGCGCAGCTTGCAGATTTCGACGGCACCATGGCGGCGGAGAAGGCAGCGCCGCTGATCCTCTGGTCCTGGACACGGCACCTGACCGAGGGCATCTTCGCCGACGAGATCGGACCCGGCATCTGGCGTTCTGGGCGTGGCTTTCGAGACGCGCTCGAGGGCGTGCTGGAGCGCGACGATGCCTGGTGGTGCGACGACAAGACCACGCCCGCCGTCGAGACCTGTGCGCAGCAGATCGACACCGCGTTCGGCCGGGCGCTCGACGAATTGCAGGCCGCACAGGGCAGCGACGTGGCGGCATGGCACTGGGGCCGCGCCCACGTCGCCCGCTCCGAGCATCGGCCGTTCAGCCGCGTCAAGGCGCTGGCGCGCTGGTTCGAGTTGCGCACGCCCGTCGGCGGCGACACCTACACCGTCAACGTCTCGCGCGTGAACCTCCGGCCCGATCCGACGACCGGCGAGCTCTACCTCGACGAGCACGGACCGAGCCTGCGCGCCCTCTACGACCTCGGCGATCCGGCGCGCTCGCGGGTGATGGACTCGAGCGGGCAATCGGGCATCGTCTTCTCGCCGCTCTACCGCGATTTCGTCGAGCCCTGGGCTCGCGTGGAGTACGTGCCGCTGTGGAGTGCACCGACGGTTTCGACCCTGGTGCTGCGCCCCGCGCGCTGACAGGTGGTGCCGAAATTCGCGCGCCAAGCCCGTGAGTCAGACCTGGCCGAAAAGTGCCTTGCGCTGGGCTGTGTAGCTCCACCAGGGCGCGGCCGGCGCGCCGCGCATGAAATCGGTCGCGGCCATGAAGGTGTCGAGGACGCACGGATCCTGGCGCTGGCCGGTGACGGCGCAGAGCTTCTGGTAGAGCACGAACGCGTCCTTCCCGCGCAGATCCTGCGGATGCTCGATGCCGATGGACCGCAGGTCGGCAGCCAGGGACGGTCCGATGTTGGGCAGTTGTTCGAGGCTGCGGCAGTCAGCGGCGCTCACGGCCTTCGGAGACTTGATGACCATGGTGGCGGCCTCCATGACGAAGCGGACTCACATCAGCATGTTGTTGCGGATCAGGCCCACGGCGAGGCCTTCGATCTCGAAGCCCGACTCGGCATCGCCGGCCGCGATGACGATGGTCTTGAAGTCGGGATTCTCCGGAATCAGCTCGACGCCGGTGCGCGTGCGCTTGAAGCGCTTGACGGTGACGTCGTCGCCGAGGCGGGCGACGACGATCTGGCCGTTCTTGGCCTCCTTCGACTTCTGCACGGCGAGCAGGTCGCCGTCCATGATGCCGGCATCGCGCATGCTCATGCCGCGGACCTTCAGCAGGTAGTCGGGACGGCGCGCGAACATGCTGGCTTCCATCAGGAAGCTGCGGTCGATGTGCTCCTGGGCGAGGATGGGGCTACCGGCCGCCACCCGGCCGACCAGCGGCAGCGAAAGCTGGGCCAGGCTCGGCAGCGGCAGGCTGTACTGCTTGCCGCGGGCTTCATTGAGGGCGCGCAGTGTGTCAGACTGCAGGCGGATGCCGCGTGACGTGCCGCCGACGAGTTCGATGACGCCCTTGCGGGCGAGCGCCTGGAGATGCTCCTCGGCGGCGTTGGCCGACCGGAAGCCGAGCTCGTTGGCGATCTCCGCGCGCGTCGGCGGGGCGCCGGTGCGCTCGATCGCGCTTTGCACCAGGTCGAGGATCTGCTGCTGGCGGTCGGTGAGTTTCGGCGTCTCGTGCATGTCGGTTCCTTCGCGGATCGAGCAGTGATCTTCGAACGGGACTGAACACAGACTGATCGTTTGTCCAGTGACTGTATTTTCATCCAGTTCTTCTCGAATTGCAAACGATGCCTGTCAAGCCTGCCCCTGACCACCCGCCGCGCCCGGGGACCGTCGTGGTCCTGGGGACCGGCGGCACCATTGCCGGCCTCGCGGCGAATGCCGGCGACAACGTCGGCTACAGCGCTGCCCAGGTCGGAATCGATGTACTGCTGCGCGGTGTAGAGACGGCCGCTGGTGATCTCGAGGCGGAGCAGGTCGCACAAGTCGACAGCAAGGACATGAGCACGGCGATCTGGCGTCGTCTGGCCGAGCGGGTCGCCCATCACCTGGCGCGGCCCGAGGTCACGGGGATCGTCGTCACGCACGGCACCGACACGCTCGAGGAGACCGCCTTCTTCCTGCACCGGCTGTTCGCACCGGCCAAGCCGGTGGTGCTGACGGGGGCGATGCGGCCGGCATCGTCGCTGCAGGCCGACGGTCCGCAGAACCTGCGCGATGCGATCGCCGTCGCGGCCGACAGGCAGGCTGCCGGGGTGGTCGTCGTCTTCGCCGGGAGCATCCACGGCGGCGACGTCGTCCGCAAGGTCCATCCTTATCGGCTCGACGCATTCTCGTCGGGCGACTCGGGCCCGGTTGCTCGGATCGAGGAAGGCATCGTGTGCGCCCTTCGGCCCTGGCCGACCGGCGACGCGCTCGGTGTGGACGCCCTGGATCGGAGCGGCTGGGCGTGGCCGGCGGTTGAGATCCTCACCAGTTGCGCAGCGGCTGGTGGCGGCGTCGTCAGGGCCCTGCAGGCTTCCGGTGTGCAAGGCATCGTCGCCGCGGGCACCGGCAACGGCTCGCTCCATCACGAGCTGGAGGCTGCGTTGCGCGAGGCCGAGACCGCGGGCGTGGCCGTGCTGCGCAGCACCCGCTGCCTCGACGGCCGCATCGTCGGCGGCCGCGGTACCGACCCGCTGCCGTCGGCGGGCGGGCTGACGCCGGTGCAGGCGCGCATCGAACTGATGCTGCGCCTGATGTCGGCACCGTCCCCGGTGGGGTGAAGAGCGTCAGCCGGCCGGCTCGGCCAGGTTGTCGATGCGCGTGCTCAGGTCCAGCCAGCGAGCCTCCATCGTCTCGATCTGTTCGGCAAGCTCCTTCAGGCGCTTGCCGCTTTCGGCCAGCGCGGCGGGCGTGAGGGTGGCATCGCCGAATCCGGCCTCGATCGCGTCGCGTTCGGCGAACAGCACGCCGAGACGGTTGTCGACCAGGTTGAGCTCCTTGCGCAGCGGCCGCGCCTCGTCGTTGCGCTGTTGGCGCACCGCGGCACCGGCCTTGCGGTCGTCTCTGGACTTCGGGGCGCCGTTGGCACTCGGGCGGGCCGCGGCCCGCTCCGGCTCTCGCTTCGCGCTCTGCGCCGCGGAAGGCTTTCCGGGCGGTGTCGCCTTGCCAGCGCCCGCCTTCGGCGCGGCGACCGCCGGGGGCGAATCCGCCCCGCGCTGCTTCTTCGCCTTGTCGGTGCGCGACTGTTCGCGAGAGGCCGAGCGCGACTGCTCCAGCAGCCAGCGCTGGTAGTCGTCGAGATCGCCGTCGAAGGGCTTGACGACACCGTCGGCGACCAGCCAGAACTCGTCGCAGACCTCGCGCAGCAGCGCCCGGTCGTGGCTGACCAGCAGCACGGTGCCCTCGAACTCGTTCAGCGCCATGCTGAGCGCCTCGCGCGTCGTCAGGTCGAGGTGGTTCGTGGGTTCGTCCAGCAGCAGGAGGTTGGGGCGTTGCCAGACCAGCATCGCCAGCACCAGCCGCGCCTTCTCGCCGCCCGACAGGGTACCGACGGGCTGCGTCACCATCTCGCCGACGAAGCGGAACGAGCCCAGGAAGTCGCGCAGTTCCTGCTCGCGCCCGGGCGGACCGACGTCGCGGGCCAGGCGCACCATGTGCATCAGCGGACCATCGCCGAGCGACAGCACGTCGAGCTCCTGCTGGGCGAAGTAGCCGATCGTCAGGCCCTTGCCTTCGACGATCTCGCCGGCGAGCGGCACCAGGTCGCCAGCGATGGTCTTGACCAGCGTCGACTTGCCCTGGCCGTTGGCGCCGAGGATGCCGATTCGCTGGCCGGCGAGCACCGAGCGGTCGATGCCGCCGACGATCGTCCGCGCCGTGCCCGGGGCCGCCGCGGGATCGCGATCGGGCGCATGCGCGCCGCTGGCCTCGTAGCCGTCGACCGGCGCGGCGCGGTAGCCGCAGGCCACGCCCGAGAACGCCAGCATCGGGTTCGGCAGGCTCGCGGGCTCGCGGAACTCGAACTGGAAGTCGGCGCTGGTCAGAACCGGCGCCAGCCGTTCCATCCGCGCCAGCGCCTTGACCCGACTTTGTGCCTGCTTGGCCTTGCTGGCCTTGGCCTTGAAACGGTCGATGAAGCGCTGCAGGTGGGCGATGCGCTCCTGTTGCTTCTGGTAGCCGGCCTGCTGCTGCGACATGCGCTCGGCGCGCATCTCCTCGAAAGCGGTGTAGTTGCCGGTGTAGCGCGTCAGTTTGGCCTCGTCGATGTGCAAGGTCACCTTGGTTGTGGCATCGAGGAACTCGCGGTCGTGGCTGATCACGATCATGGTGCCGTCGTAGCGCTGCAGCCAGGCCTCGAGCCACACCAGGGCGTCGAGGTCGAGGTGGTTGGTCGGCTCGTCGAGCAGCATCAGGTCGGCCGGGCACATCAGCGCGCGGGCGAGCTGCAGGCGCATTCGCCAGCCGCCGGAGAAGCTGTTGACGGGAGCATCCAGCTCGCTCGACTTGAAGCCCAGCCCGAGCAGCATGGCCTGGGCGCGTGGCCTGGCGTCGAAGCCGCCGGCGTCGCTGATCGCGTGGTGGGCATCGCCCATCGCGTGGCCGTCGTCGGCCGCTTCCGCGGCCGCGAGCTGCGCCTCGGCTTCCATCAGGCGGGTGTCGCCCTGAAGGACGAAATCGGTCGCGCCCTCGGCGGTCTCGGGCATCTCCTGCGCGACCTCGCCGATGCGCCAGCGCGGTGGCATCGACACGTCGCCGGCATCGCTCTGCAGACGCCCGGCCAGCAGCGAGAACAGCGACGACTTGCCGGCACCGTTGCGACCGACCAGGCCGACCTTCTCGCCGGGTTGGAGGGTTGCGCTGGCCTGGTCGAGGACCAGCTTGACGCCACGCCGCAGCGAGACCTGTTGGAGAACGAGCATGGGAAAGGCTTCTTTTCAGATGACAAGGATGCCCCGGGCGGGGCGTCGGGCGGCGCTTCGTTCCGGGCAGGCCCCGGATCGGGGCATCGGCCTAGGACTGCCCGAGCCGTGCGGCGAGGGCCTGGCGCGTCGCCAGCAAGACCTGATTGTCGCCTGCGCTGGTCTCGAGCCAGGCGACCTCGAGTCGCGGGAAGGCGCGCTCGAAGTGGCGCCGCTCGTTGCCGATCTCGAGCACGAGGACGGCTTCGGCGCTCATGTGTGCCGGTGCATCGTCGAGGATGCGCCGGACCAGGTCCATGCCGTCGGTCCCGCCGGCCAGCGCCAGCGCCGGTTCCGCGCGGTACTCGGCCGGCAGCGCAGACATGCTGCGGTCGTTGACGTAGGGCGGGTTGCAGAGGATCAGGTCGTAGCGTTGCGGCAGGCTGGCGAAAAGGTCCGACGCGATCAGCGTGATGCGCTCGCCGAGTTCATGGCGCTCGACATTGATACGGGCCACGTCGAGGGCATCGGTGGACAGGTCGGCGGCATCGACGACGACCTCGGGATAGGCCAGCGCCGCGATCACCGCCAGGCTGCCGTTGCCGGTGCACAGGTCCAGCACCTTGCGGGTGCGCTCCGTCAACCAGGCATCGAGGATGCCGGCACCTTCGCCGTCGACCAGCAGTTCGGCGATGAATGAGCGCGGCACGATGCTGCGCTCGTCGACGTAGAACGGCACGTTCTGCAGCCAGGCCTCGCGGGTCAGGTAGGCGGCGGGAACGCGGCTCTCGATGCGCCGGGTCACCAGGGCCTCGGCCTTGGCGACGGCGGCTTCGTCGAGGCGGTCCTGGGTGTGGTCCTCGAGGGCGTCGAGCGGCATGCCGAGCGCCCACAGGACGAGCCACGCGGCCTCGTCGAAGGCGTTGCCGGTGCCATGACCGAAGGCGACCCCGGCGACCTTGAGGCGCGCCGCCTGGGCGGTGATGAGCTCGATGGGCGTCATGCCGCGATCATCGGGCCATCAGGCGTTCGAGCGCTCCGCGATAGATGTTCTTCAGCGGCTCCAGGCTCTCGACCGCAACCGCCTCGTCGATCTTGTGGATGGTGGCGTTCACGGGGCCGCATTCGATCACCTCGCGGCAGATCTTCGAGATGAAGCGGCCATCCGAGGTTCCGCCGGTCGTCGACAGCTCGGTTTCCAGGCCGGTCTCGGCGCGGATGGCCTCGACGAGCGCGTCGCTGAGCGCGCCGACCGGGGTAAGGAACGGTTCGCCGCCGAGTGTCCAGGCGATCTCGAAGGCCAGGCCGTGGCGGCGCAGGATGTCCTCCAGCCGGGTCTGCAGCGACGCCGGCGTCGATTCGGTGGAGAAGCGGTAGTTGAAGTCGATCACGAGCTCGCCGGGGATGACGTTGGTCGCGCCGGTGCCGGCATGGATGTTCGAGACCTGCCAGCTCGTCGCCGGGAAGTAGCGGTTGCCGCGGTCCCACTCGGTCTGCACCAGTTCCGCCAGCGCGGGGGCGGCGACGTGGATGGGATTGAGTGCCAGATGCGGGTAGGCGATATGGCCCTGCACGCCCTTGACCCGGAGCCGCCCCGACAGCGTGCCGCGGCGGCCGTTCTTGATCATGTCGCCGACGCGCGCGACCGATGTCGGCTCGCCGACGATGCAGTAGGCGAGCGCGACAGCGTGCGCCGACAGCCATTCGCAGACCTTCACGGTGCCGTCGACCGCGGGGCCTTCCTCGTCGCTGGTCAGCAGGAAACCGATGGAACCGGCGGGGTCGGGGTTGGCGGCGAGAAACTCCTCGGTGGCGACCACCATCGCGGCCAGCGATGTCTTCATGTCGGCCGCGCCGCGACCGACCAGCATGCCGTCGCGGTGGGTCGGGACGAACGGGTCGCTCGACCACTGCGCCAGCGGCCCGGTCGGCACGACGTCGGTGTGGCCGGCAAAGGCGAGCGTCTTCGGGGTGGCGGCGCTGCCGCGCCGCAGCGCCCAGAGGTTGCTGACGGTGGCGCCGGGCGGTCCGCTCGGCAACTCGAGGCATTCGAAGCCCAGCGGCTCGAGGCGAGCGCGGAGGAGGGCCTGGCAGCCGCCGTCGTCCGGGGTGACCGAACGCCCCGAGATCAGCGCCTCGGCCAGTTGGAGGGTTCGCGACACGGAAGGCGAGACTCGGAAGCCTGGGCTCAGAAGCGACGCAGGTTGGACGACAGGCTGGCCGCCTCTTCGGGACGGACGTCGATCGTGATCTCGGTGAAGCTCGGCTGGTCGTCCGATTCTTCCTTCTTCGGCACGATCCGCGTCACCGGCTGCATGTCGTTCTGCAGGCGCCACATCAGGTTGGTCGGCGAGTCGGCGTAGGCGAGCCCCTCCTCGCGGGTGATCACGCCGGCGCTGATCATGCGTGCGAGGTCCTGCTCGAAAGTCTGCGACCCTTCGGCCAGCGACTTCTCCATCGCCTCCTTGACCCCGCTGAAGTCGCCGCGCTCGATCAGCTCGGAAATCAGCTTGGTGTTGAGCATCACTTCGACCGCCGGCATGCGGCCACCGGCGACGCCGCGCACCAGCCGCTGCGAGACGATCGAGCGCAGGCCCGCGCCGAGGTCGGCCAGCAGCGCGGGGCGGGCCTCCGGGGTGTAGAACGACAGGATCCGGCCGAGCGCGTGGTAGCTGTTGTTGGCGTGGAGCGTCGAGAGCACGAGGTGGCCCGAGAGGGCATAGGAGATCGCCGAGGTCATCGTCTCGCGATCTCGGATCTCGCCGATCATGATGCAGTCGGGCGCCTGCCGCAGCGCGTTGCGCAGTCCGACCTGAAGGTTCTGGGTGTCGCGCCCGACCTCGCGCTGGTTGACGACCGATTTCTTGTTGTTGAACAGGAACTCGATCGGATCCTCGATGGTCAGGATGTGCCCGGCCATCTGCTGGTTGCGTTGCTCCAGCATGGACGCGAGCGTCGTGCTCTTGCCGGCACCGGTGGCGCCCACCATCAGGATGAGGCCGCGCTTTTCCAGCACCAGGGTGTTCAGCACCGACGGCACGTTGAGGCTCTCGAGCGTCGGGATCTCGAACGGGATGCAGCGGAAGACGGCGGCGATCGAGCCGCGCTGCTTGAAGCCGGAGAGCCGGAAGCTGCCGACGCCGGTGATGCCGACGCCGATATTGAGCTCGCCGGTGTCGTCGAGTTCCTCGAGCTGGCTGGGCGTCAGCAACTCGGCCAGCAGCTGGCGCGGCTGGGCGTGGGTGAGTGGCTGGTCGGAGAGCTGAAGCAACTGGCCGTTGATCTTGATGAGGATCGGCGAACTGGCCGACAGGTACACGTCCGACGCCCCCTTCTCGGACATCAGCCGCAGTACCCGCTCCATGTTCCCTGTGCTCATCCCGTTCCTCCAGGCCGCAGATCGAGGCGATTGTGCTACGCGGCGCCGCCGCAGAGGCGGACGAATTGGTGAACGAATACCGACGCGGGCGGGGTCCTCGGCCTCCTCAGGCGCGCAGCAGGTCGTTGATGCTGGTCTTGGCTCGCGTCTGGGCGTCGACGCGCTTGACGATGACCGCGCAGTACAGGCTGTACTTGCCGTCGGCGCTCGGCAGGTTTCCGCTCACCACCACCGAACCGGCGGGAATGCGGCCGTAGCTCACCTCGCCGGTGGCGCGGTCGTAGATCTTCGTGCTCTGGCCGATGTACACGCCCATCGAGATCACCGAGTTCTCCTCGACGATGACGCCCTCGACGATCTCCGAGCGCGCGCCGATGAAGCAGTTGTCCTCGATGATGGTCGGGTTCGCCTGGATCGGCTCGAGCACGCCGCCGATGCCGACGCCGCCCGACAGGTGCACGCCCTTGCCGATCTGCGCGCACGAGCCGACGGTCGCCCAGGTGTCGACCATCGTGCCTTCGTCGACGTAGGCGCCGATGTTGACGTAGCTCGGCATCAGGATGACGTTCCTGGCGAGATAGGCACCGCGCCGGGCCACGGCCGGCGGCACCACGCGCACGCCGCTTTCCCGCATCTCGTCGAGGTCGAGGTGCGAGAACTTGGTCTGCACCTTGTCGAAGAAGGCGAGGTCGCCGGCGTGCATCGGCTGGTTGTCGTGGAGGCGAAAGCTCAGCAGGACGGCCTTCTTGACCCACTGGTTCACCGTCCACTGGCCCACGCCCTGACGCTCGGCGACACGGATCCGGCCCTTGTTGAGATCGGCGATCACGCTGTCGACGGCCTCGCGGATCTCGGGCGCGTTCTGCGGTGTCAGGCTGGCCCGGCTTTCCCAGGCGAGGTCGATGGTGTTCTGGAGTGTTTCGGTCATGCGGGACTCTTGCAGTAGGAGGCGATGCGATGGGCGGCCTCGAGGCACTCTTCGGTTGCGGCGACGAGGGCCAGGCGGATGCGACCGGCGCCAGGGTTGACGCCGCAGGATTCGCGCCCGAGCAGGCTGCCGGGCAGCACCGTGACATTGTATTGAGCGAGCAACCCCCGGGCGAAGGCGACGTCGTCGCCGCCCGGCACCTGCGGCCACAGGTAGAAGCCGGCGTCGGGCAGCGCGACCTCCAGGGCTTGCGCGATCACCGGCGTCACCTGCGCGAACTTGGTTCGGTACTGGTCGCGATTCTCGACCACGTGCGCCTCGTCGCTCCAGGCCGCTGCGCTCGCGCGCTGCACGGCCGGGCTCATCGCGCTGCCGTGGTAGGTGCGGTAGAGGAGGAAACGCTTGAGGATCGCGGCGTCGCCTGCGACGAAGCCCGAGCGCAGGCCGGGAACGTTGGAGCGCTTGGACAGGCTGGTGAAGGCGACGAGATTGCGGAAGTCCGTGCGGCCCAGACGCTGCGCCGCTTCGAGCGAGCCGAGCGGCGCCTCGTCGCGAAAGTAGATCTCGGAGTAGCACTCGTCGGCGGCGATCACGAAGCCATGCCGGTCGCTGAGTTCGAAGAGGCGCTCCCATTCGGCCAGCGGCGCCACTGCGCCGGTCGGGTTGCCGGGCGAGCACACGTAGAGCAGTTGCGTGGTCGCCCAGTCGGCGGCAGCGATGCGGTCCCAGTCGGATGCGAAGTTGCGCGACGGATCGCTGTTGGCGTAGAGGACGCGGGCGCCGGCGAGCAGCGCCGCGCCCTCGTAGATCTGATAGAACGGATTCGGGCAGACGACGCTGGCGCCGGGTCGCGTCGGATCGATCACCGTCTGGGCGAGTGCGAAGAGCGCCTCGCGCGACCCGTTGACCGGCAGCAACTGGGCCGCCGGGTCCAACGCCACGCCGTAGCGGCGCCCGACCCACCCTGCGATGGCCTCGCGCAGTCCCGGTTCGCCGGCGGTTGGCGGATAGCTCGCGAGACCGTCGAGGCCGGCGATCAATGCCGCCTTGATGAAGGCCGGCGTCGGGTGCTTCGGCTCGCCGATGCCCAGGCTGATCGGACGCAATGCGGGGTTCGGCGCCACGTCCGCGGTCAGTGCGCGGAGGCGTTCGAACGGATAGGGATGCAGGCGCGCCAGCAGTGGATTCATGCGTGAATTATCGCGAGCCACGCCTCGCGGATGCGCAAGGCGTCGTTCCCGGTCGACCCGGCGTCGGGAGGAGACCGCCGAAGTCGCTCTAGGCGGAGTCGGCCGCAAGCGGCGGCAGTGCGATCGGCGCCTGCGGCTTCCAACCCTTGCGCCGGTATTCGGCGACGACGTTGGTGTAGATGCCGCCCCGCACGTTCCACTTCGCGCTGATGCGGACGAAGCGCGGATCGCTGGCGCGCACCAGGTCGTCGACGATCTCGTTGGTGACCTTCTCGTGGAAGGCGCCGCTGTCGCGGTAGCTCCAGAAGTACATCTTCAGGCTCTTCAGCTCGATGCACAGGCGATCGGCCACCATCTCGATCGTGAAGTGCGCGAAATCCGGCTGGCCGGTCAACGGGCACAGGCAGGTGAACTCGGGGACCACGAACTGGATCACGTAGTCGCGCTCGGCCGCGGGGTTGTCGAAGACGTCGAGGCGCCGGCTCGGCGCGCTCGGCGGCACGACTGGCGCCACGCGCCGCGCCGGGGCTGCCGCGCCCGATTCGGCGGGCTGCCCGGAGGTCTTCTTGGAGGGCCGGTTCTTCATGCGGACTTGCCTGGGAGGAGGGTCCGCGATGGTATCATCGCGCCTGCCCTGGAGCCGGTCGCCAGCAGCAATTTCCCAATTAAATCAAGCACTTAGGCATGCCGACCTTGCCTCACCGCTGCCCCTGCCCATGCGCCTGAATTCGATCAAGCTCGCCGGCTTCAAGTCCTTCGTCGAACCCACCCACTTCCAGCTGCCGGGCCAGCTCGTCGGCGTCGTCGGCCCGAACGGCTGCGGCAAGTCGAACATCATGGACGCGGTCCGCTGGGTGCTCGGCGAGAGCAAGGCGAGCGAGCTGCGCGGCGAGTCGATGCAGGACGTGATCTTCAACGGCTCGAGCCTGCGCAAGCCGGCGAATCGCGCCAGCGTCGAGCTCATCTTCAGCAACGACGACGGTCGCGCCGGGGGCCAATGGAACCGCTTCAGCGAGATCGCAGTGCGGCGCGTGCTGACGCGCGACGGCAGCAGCAGCTATTACATCAACGGCCAGCCGGTGCGGCGCCGTGACGTCCAGGACGTCTTCCTGGGCACCGGTCTCGGGCCGCGCGCCTACGCGATCATCGGCCAGGGCACGATCTCGCGGATCATCGAGAGCAAGCCCGAGGAGTTGCGGCTGTTCCTCGAGGAAGCCGCGGGCGTCTCGAAATACAAGGAACGTCGCCGCGAGACCGAGACGCGCCTGAAGGACACGCGCGAGAACCTGACGCGGGTCGAGGACATCCTGCGCGAGCTCAACACCAACCTCGACAAGCTCGAGGGGCAGGCCGAGGTCGCGAGCCGCTATCACGCGCTGCATCAGCGCGCCGAGCTCAAGCTCAACCAGTTCCGATTCCTCAAGCACCGCGACGCCGCGCGCGAACAGGAGCGGGTCAAGGCGGCGGTGCTCGACGCGGTCAATCGTCTGGAGGCCCGCACCGCCGAACTCCGCGCCGCCGAGGCCGAGCTCGAGACGCTGCGCCAGGCCCACTACGCCGCCGGCGACGATCTGCACAGCGCCCAGGGTGCGCTCGCCGAGGCCGCCCTCGAGGCGAGCCGCCTCGAGGAGCGCATCCGCTATGTCGCCGAGGGCCGGCAACGCGTCATGCAGCGCCTGGAGCAACTGAAGGCGCAGACCGCGCAGTGGCTGGCGCGCCAGGCCGATGCCCGCGCCGAACTCGAGGCGATCGCCACGCAGACGGGAGCGGCCGAGGCCCACGGGGTCGAGAGCGCCCAACGCGTGACCGACGCTGGCGCCGGCCTTCCGGACCTGGAGGCAGCGCTGCGGGCCGCGCAGGCGGCCGTGAACACGCAACGCGGGGCCGTGGCCGAAGTCCAGCAGCAGATCCAGGTGCTCGCCGCCGAGAGCCGCAGCACCCAGGAGCAGCGCCGCCAGGTCGAGGCGCGGCGTGAGCGCCTCGCTGCCGAATCGCGCCAGCTGGCCGAGCCCGACCTGGAACGCCTGGCGGCGTTGAAGCAGCGATTTGCCACCGCCGGGGAAGCCAAGGCCGCCGCGGAGACCCGTCTGGCTGCGTTGGGCGAACAGGTGCCGCGCCTGGACGAGGCCCGTCGTGCCAGCCAGCAGCTCGTCAACGGGGAGAGCGGGCGCCAGGCCGAGTTCGGCGCGCGTCTTTCGGCGCTGCGGGCGCTGCAGGAAAAGGTCCAGGTGGAAGGCAAGCTCAAACCCTGGCTGGCTCGCCACGGCCTCGACGGTCTGCAAGGTCTGTGGACGCGCATCCACATCGAATCCGGGTGGGAGGCAACACTCGAGGCTGCCTTGCGCGAGCGCCTCGGCGCGCTCCAGGTCGGGCGTCTCGAGACCGTGCACGCTTTCGCGGCAGACGCCCCGCCGGCACGGCTGGCCTTCTACACGCCGCCCGATGCGGCGATCGCCAACAGCCACCGCACCCTTCCGCGACTGTCCGACCTGTTGCGCCTGGGCGATGCCGGACTCCAGGCGCTGCTCAACGACTGGCTCGAAGGGGTGTACACCGCCACGTCGATGGACGACGCGCTGGCGGCCCGCGCGCAGCTGACGCACGGCGAAGTCATCATGACGCGCGAGGGCCACTCGGTGAGCCAGTACGCGGTCAGTTTCTACGCGCCCGATTCGGAGCAGGCGGGCCTGCTGGCCCGCGCGCAGGAGATCGAGAACCTCGACCGGCAGGTGCGGGCCCAGGCGTTGATTGCCGACGACGCGCGCAGCGGCTTGGTCCGCTCCGAGGCCGCCTACACGGATGCGACGCAGCGCCTTGCGAGCGTCCGGCGCGAAGCCGCTGAGTCGCAGACGGTCGCGCATCAGGCCCAGGTCGAGTTGCTGCGCCTCACGCAGCTGGCCGAGCAGACCGGCCAGCGGCGCGAGCAGCTCGCCACGGAGGTCGCGACGCTCGATGCCCAGGCGGCCGAGTTCGAGGTTCGCGGCAGCGGCGAGGAAGGGCGCTTCGAGGCGCTCGACGTGCAGCTCGGCGGCGCCCAGGAACGCCATGCCGAGCTCGAGGAAGCGATGCGCGGCGCCGAGGGGGGCCTGGCCGAGGCGCGCCAGAAGCTGCGCGAGTTCGAGCGTCAGGCCGACGAGGCGCGATTCGCGCTGCGCACCCTGGCCGGACGGCGGGCGGAGCTCGAGCGCGCGCTGCAAACCGCCGGGGAGCAGATCGCTGCCGATGAGCGCACCGAGCTGGCCCTCGTGCTCGAGCTCGAGGGCCTGACCGACGACAGCGCCCAGACCGCCCTGCAGCAGACGCTCGCGCTCAAGCTCGAGCGCGAAGCCGCGCTCGGCGCGCGCCGCAGCGCCTACGACGACCTGACCACGCGATTGCGCCGCACCGACGAGCGCCGCCTCGGCCACGAGCAGGCCCTGGAGCCGATGCGCGAGCGCATCACGCGCCTTCAGCTCGAGGAGCAGGCGGCGCAACTCGGGGGTCAGCAATATCTCGACCAGCTGCAGGCAGCGGCGGTGGATCTCAGCGCGCTGGCCGCCGGGATCGAGGAGAGCGGCGTCAAGCTCGCCGGCTTGCAGGACGAGATCGACCGCCTCAATGCCGAGGTTGCCGCGCTCGGCGCGGTCAACCTCGCCGCGCTCGACGAGCTGACCCAGGCACGCGAGCGCAAGGCATTCCTCGATGCGCAGAACGCGGATCTCGCCGAAGCGATGGGCACGCTCGAGGACGCGATCCGCAAGATCGATCTCGAGACCAGGGACCTGCTGGCGAGCACCTTCGACCAGGTGAACACCCATTTCGGTCGCATGTTCCCGACGCTCTTCGGCGGCGGCACGGCGCGGCTGGTGATGACGGGCGACGAGATTCTCGATTCCGGCGTGCAGGTGATGGCGCAGCCGCCGGGCAAGAAGAACGCCAGCATCCACCTGCTGTCCGGCGGCGAGAAGGCGCTCACCGCGATCGCGCTGGTGTTCGCGATCTTCCAGCTGAACCCGGCGCCGTTCTGCCTCCTCGACGAAGTCGACGCGCCGCTCGACGACGCCAACACCGAACGCTATTCGAGCCTCGTCAAGGAGATGTCCGCCGGCACCCAGTTCCTCTTCATCAGCCACAACAAGATCGCGATGGAGATGGCCGAGCAGCTCATCGGCGTGACGATGCAGGAGCAGGGGGTGTCGCGCATCGTCACCGTCGACATGCCCGCGGCCATCAGCCTGGCCGAAGCGGCGTGAGGCGGCCCGCATGAGCAACAGCCTGTCGGTCGCACTGGCCTCCCTCGGCGGGGTCGTCCTCGCGGGCGTCATCGCGCACGGCGCCTGGTCGGCGCGACGCGCCAATCCGAAGCGGGCGACTGCGGCGGTGGCGCGCGAAGAGCCGCGCGATCCGGTGCTCGAGGACGGACCGTCGCCGCTCGACCCCGAAGATGCCGGCCCGGAGCTTTCCCTGCGCCGCGCTCCGCGGGCCACGCTCCGGCTCGATGCGCTGATCGACGCGCTGGCCACGCTGACGCTGGAGACGCCCGTCAGCGGCAGCATGGTCCAGCCACACCTGCCAGCGACGCGCAGGGTCGGCAGCAAGGTGTTCATGATCGAGGGTCTGAATGCAGACAGCGGCGAGTGGGAACTGCCGGTGGCGGGACAGCGCTACGGCGAATTCCAGGCCGGTGTGCAGCTTGCCAACCGCACCGGTGCGCTGAACGAGATCGAGTATTCGGAGTTCGTGCAGCGCGTTCAGGCCTTCGCCGACGCCACGGCGGCGCTGGCCGACGTGCCCGACATGCTCGAGGTCATGGCGCGAGCGCGTGAGCTCGACGGCTTCGCCAGCCAGCACGACGCCCAGCTCGCGATCCACCTGCACGCGCGCGCTGCGGCGTGGAGCGTCGGCTACATCCAGCAGCACGCGCGCCGTCATGGTTTCGTCCCCGGCGTCGTCCCGGGTCGGCTGATCTACCCGTCGCGCGACGAGGGTGCGCCGCCGGTCCTCACGCTGACGTTCGATTCCCAGGCCGCGCTCGCCGACCAGCCCGATGTGGCCGCCGTGCGTGACGTGACGCTCAGTTTCGACGTGCCGCAGACCGAATCCGGGGTCGAGCCGTTCGTCGCCTGGCAGGCGACCGCGCAAGCGCTGGCGATGGGCATGGACGCCGACGTCGTCGACGACAACGGTCAGCCGCTCACCGAGGCCGGCTTCACGGCCATCGGCAGCGAGCTCGGCCGCCTCTACGAGGCGCTGGCGGCACGCGACCTGGCCGCAGGCACCTCCGCGGCGCGGCGCCTCTTCAGCTGAGCGGGCCGGGGCGGGCGCGATGGCGGCGGGTTCTGCGCAGGTACCGCGTGCCACGGCCGCGCGTGCGACGGCTTTGCGCGAGCTCCTGCATCGCCATGCCGAGGCGTACTACGTGCGCGACGCGCCGGAGATCCCGGACGCCGGGTACGACGCGCTCTTCCAGGAACTGCAGGCGCTCGAGGCCGCGCATCCCGGACTCGTCGATCCCGATTCGCCGACCCAGCGGGTCGTCGGCGCCGTGCTGGATGGCCTGCTGCCGGTGGTCCACGTCGTGCCGATGCTGTCGATCGAGACCGAGACCGACACCACCGCCGAGGGTGCCCGAAAGTTCGACGCCCGGGTGCGCCGCCTGCTCGGATTGGCCGAGGGCGATGCCGAGGTGGCCTATTGCGCGGAACTGAAGTTCGACGGTCTGGCGATCAACCTGCGCTACGAGCATGGCGAGCTGGTGCAGGCGGCGACCCGCGGTGACGGCGAGACCGGGGAGGACGTGACCCACACCGTTCGCACGATCGCCGACGTGCGCAAGCGCCTGCAGGGCATCGACGCCGCCGTGCTCGAGGTGCGCGGCGAGGTCTTCATGCGGCGCGACGAGTTCGATGCCCTGAATGCACGCCAGCGCAAGCTCATCGAGGCCGGGGCGCGTGGCGAGAAGACCTTCGTGAACCCGCGCAATGCCGCGGCCGGCATGGTGCGCCAGCTCGATGCCCGCAATGCCGCGAAGCGCCGGCTGAGCTTTTTCGCCTACGGGCTCGGCGAGGTCAGCGGCTGGGAGGCGCCGCCGACCCAGGGTGAGTTGCTCGAGGCCTTCGCGGGCATGGGGCTTCCTGCCAGCCCGCATCACCAGCGCGTCGACGGCGCGGCCGGCCTCGTCGGCTTCCACGACGCCATCGCCGGCCGGCGCACGGCGTTGCCGTACGACATCGATGGCGTGGTCTACAAGGTCGACGATCGGGCGTTGCAGCTGCAGCTCGGGTTCAAGTCGCGCGAGCCGCGCTGGGCGGTCGCTCAGAAGTATCCGGCGCAGGAGAAGACGACGCGCCTGAACGCGATCGACATCCAGGTCGGGCGTACTGGCAAGCTCACGCCGGTGGCCAAGCTCGAGCCCGTCTTCGTCGGCGGCACGACGGTCTCGAACGCGACGCTGCACAACGAAGACGAGGTCCACCGCAAGGATGTCCGTGTCGGCGACACCGTCATCGTGCGCCGCGCCGGCGACGTGATTCCTGAGATCGTCGGCATCGTCGCCGAGCGCCGGCCCGCCGACGTGGGCCCGCCGTTCGACATGGTGAAGCAGCTCGGTGGCAAGTGCCCCGTCTGCGGCAGCGCGATCCTGCGGGAGGAGGGCGAGGTCGACTGGCGCTGCAGCGGCGGCCTGTTCTGCGCGGCGCAGCGGATGCACGCCATCCTGCACTTCGCCGGCCGGCGCGCGCTCGACATCGAGGGACTCGGCGACAAGGTGGTGGCCTCGCTGGTCGAGGGCGGACATGTCGGGTCGCTGCCCGACCTGTACGCGCTCAGCGCGGACACGCTGGAGGGCCTCGAGCGCATGGGTGCCAAGAGCGCGGCGAATCTCGTCGCCAGCATCGAGGCGAGCCGGCGCACGACCCTCGCACGATTCCTCTATGCGCTCGGCATTCGCCATGTCGGCGAGTCGACGGCCAAGGATCTGGCGCGCCACTTCGGCAAGCTCGAGTCCGTGATCGACGCCGAGGTTCCGGACCTCCTCGCCGTGAACGACGTCGGGCCGATCGTGGCCGAGAGCGTGCACGCTTTCTTTCGAGAGTCGCACAACCGCGGCGTCATCGAGGGGCTGCGCCGGGCGGGGATCGAATGGCCCGAGACCGACGGCGCGGCCAAGCTCGCGCCGAAGCCGCTCGCCGGCAAGACCTTCGTCCTGACCGGCAGCTTGCCGACACTGACGCGCGACGATGCCAAGGACATGATCGAGTCCCTCGGCGCCAAGGTGGCGGGCTCGGTCTCGAAGAAGACCGACTACGTCGTCGCCGGCGCCGAGGCCGGCAGCAAGCTCGCCAAGGCCGAGGAACTGGGCATCGCCGTGCTCGACGAGGCCGGACTGCTGAAACTGCTGGAAGCGAGTCAGGGCAACTGATGACCGCGAGCGGAGCAGCCGCGCCACCCGATCCCGCGCTGCCTGCTGCGGACGCGGATGGTGATTGGGTTGTGAGCCTCGAGACCCGCGCCGACCAGCCGCCGCTGCGGCCGCGCGAGACCCTCCATGTCGGCTCGACACCGCTCGTCGTGGGCTCGATCGAGGCTGCGCTCGGTGAGCGACTGGTCGCCGCCGGCATGCCGCTGGCGCGCGTCGCCGATGGCTGGACGGTCGGTGGCCCGGCGAACGAATCACTCGCGCGCATCGCCCGCTGGTTGCACGCGAACGGCTTCGGGGGTCGCTGGCGCGAGGAACTGCTCGACGTGACGGATGTGCAGGGCGCGCACCATGCAGCGGTCGAGCGCGCCGTCGTGCGGCCGCTCGGCATCGCCACCCATGCCGTTCACCTCGTCGGTCGCACTCCGGACGGCGCACTCTGGGTGCAGCAGCGAGCCCTCGACAAGGCCACCGATCCGGGTCTGTGGGATACGTTGATGGGTGGCCTGGTCGCTGCCGGCGAAAGCATCGCTGACACCTTGCGGCGCGAAACCGAGGAGGAGGCCGGGCTCAACGTCGCCGCGCTCGACGACCTCGCCCCCGTCGATCGCTTCAGCGTGCGGCGTCCCGTGGCGGATGGATACATGATCGAGCACATCACCATCTTCGAGGCGGTGGTGCCCCATGGGGTGGTCCCCGACAACCGCGACGGCGAGGTCGCGCGTTTCGAATGCCTGGCGCCAGCGGTGGTGCTCGAGCGATTGCACGCCGGGGCCTTCACGCTGGAGGCTGCGCTGATCCTTGTCGGTGCGCTGCGGCGGCGCTGTTCTCTCGCCTGGCCCCAGGCAACGCCCCTTGTAGGGGCTCGACGCATCCCTTAACCTGTGTCAGACCGGCCCGGAGCCGTGTGCGTCCGGACCTGGATCTCACAGGAGGAGACGCCTTGGCTTCCACCGCCCCCGACCCGATCACCGCCGAGATCCGCACCCTGGCCCTCGTCGGCCAGGCGGCGGCCGGCAAGACCAGCCTCGCCGAGGCGCTGCTCTGCCAGGCCGGAGCGATCGGCGCGCCCGGGAGCCTCGAGCGCGGCACGACCGTCAGCGACTTCGACCCGATGGAACGCCGCGTCCAGCACTCGCTGAACTCCACGTTGATGCACCTACGGCACGCGGGCATCCGCATCCACCTCGTCGACACGCCGGGCTACCCCGACTTCCTCGGCCAGTCGATGACGGCCCTCGAGGCGGTGGAGACCGCCGCGGTCGTCGTCAGTGCCGTCACCGGCATCGAGACGATGAGCGCACGGATGATGGACTGGGCCGGGCAGCGCGGCCTGGCGCGCCTGGTCGTGGTCAACAAGATCGATGCCCAGGGCGTCGACCTCGAAGCGCTGCTGGAGCAGGTGAGAGCGGCGTTCGGACGCGAGTGCCTGCCGTTGAACCTGCCGACCGGCGGTGGCACCGGCGTCGTCGACTGCTTCTTCAACAGCAGCGCGCCCGCTGGCCAGGAGCCGGATTTCTCGACGGTGGAAGGCGCGCACAGGGCGCTCGTCGAGCAGGTCGTGGAAGTCGACCCCGGCTTCGTCGAGCGCTACCTCGAAGACGGCGACGTCGATCCGCGCGAGCTGCACGGACCGCTGGAGCAGGCGCTGCGCGAAGGACACTTGATCCCGGTCTGCTTCGTCAGTGCCCGCAACGGCGCCGGCGTGGGGGAGTTGCTCGATGTCATCGAGCGGCTGCTGCCCAATCCCGCCGAAGGCAATCCGCCGCAGTTCCTCAAGGGCGAGGGCGATGCCGCCGAGCCGCTGGAGGCCGTGGCCGATCCCGAGCGCCACGTCCTGGCCCACGTCTTCAAGGTGACGCAGGATCCCTACGTCGGCAAGATGGGTGTCTTCCGGATCCACCAGGGCACGGTCACGCGCAACAGCCAGCTCTACATCGGCGATGGCCGCAAGCCGTTCAAGGTGGGGCACCTGCTGATGCTGCAGGGCAAGGAGCATGTCGAGGTGCCGAGTGCGGGACCAGGGGACATCTGCGCGGTCGCCAAGGTCGACGACCTGGCCTTCGACGCGGTCCTGCACGATGCGGCCGAAGACGACCACATCCACCTGAAGCCGCTCGATTTCCCGGTGCCGGTGCACGGCATCGCCATCGAGCCGAAGCGACGCGGCGACGAGCAGCGGCTCTGGGACATCCTGCAGAAGCTGGTCGACGAGGACCCCTGCCTGCGCGTCGAGCACGCTGTCGCCACCAACGAAACCGTGGTCTACGGCCTGGGCGAACTGCATCTGCGCACCTTGCTCGACCGGCTCGCGGAGCAGCACCGCTGCGAGGTCACGACGCGGCCGCCGCGCATCGCCTACCGCGAAACCATCACCGCGCCGGCCGAGGGCCACCACCGGCACAAGAAGCAGACCGGCGGCGCCGGCCAGTTCGGCGAGGTCTACCTGCGCGTCGAGCCGCTGCCGCGCGGTTCCGCTGCCGACGGTTTCGAGTTCGTCGACCAGGTCAAGGGCGGGACGATCCCGACCGCCTTCATCCCGGCCGTGGAAAAGGGCGTGCGCCAGGCCATGGCCGCCGGCGTCATCAGCGGCCATGCGCTGACCGACGTTCGCGTGACGGTCTACGACGGCAAGCACCACAGCGTCGACAGCAAGGAGATCGCCTTCATCACCGCCGGCCGCAAGGCCTTCGTCGACGCGGTCCTGAAAGCGCGGCCGATCGTTCTCGAGCCGATCGTCAACGTCGAGATCAATGCGCCGGAGCCGAATATCGGCGACGTCACCGGCGACCTGTCGGCGCGCCGCGGGCAGGTGAGCGGAACCCGCACCGCCGCCGCCGGTTCGTTGCACGTGCTCGGCCAGGCGCCGCTCGCCGAACTGGCGAACTACCAGTTGCGACTCAATGCGATGACCGGCGGTCAGGGTCGTTACACCCTGTCGATGAGTCACTACGAAGCCGTCCCGCCGACCGTGCAGCAGCTGCTGACGGCGCAGCACCGCATGCCCGAAAGCGACTAGGGTCCGCTGTCGCCCAGGCGTCGACACGCCGCGAGCGCGTGGGCTGGCTACCTGCCGCTCAGCGGGGTCGGTGTCGAGGTCAGCGACGCCACACGCTCGCCAGCCACGGCTGCTGCTCGCGCGGCAGGCCCGGCGGGCGGTAGTAGTGCTCGAGCTCGCTGAATCCGGCGGCGACGAGAAATGTCCGCCAGTGCTCGAGATCGTGAAAGGCACCGTAGCGCCCACCCTGCCAGCCTTCCTGGTTCTCGCCACGCGGATTCGAGCTGAACAGGACGCCGCCGGGTTTCAAGGTGGCATGCAGCTCGCTGAGGACACGGGGCAGTTCACGCGACGGTACGTGGAAGAGGGCGGCGTTGGCGAAGATGCCATCGAACCGCGCCCGCGGCAGCGTCAGGGCGAGGAAGTCCTGGTGCCAGACCTCGCAGCCGGTTTCGGCCCGCGCCATCTCCACGAATCGCGCCGCCCCGTCCAGGCCGATGGCGACGTGACCGCGCTGCGCGAAGGCCTTCAGGTCGCGCCCGGGGCCGCAGCCCAGGTCGAGCAGGGTGCACGGAGCCGGCCCCTGCAGATGGCGCAGCAGCGCGTCGATGTTCTGGCTGACGTCGTGGTCGCGGGTGCCGTCGCGAAACAATTCTGCGCGGGCGTTGTAATGCGCCAGCGTCGCGGCCGCAACTTCCGCCGGTTCGCTGGCCGGGTTCAATCCTGTGCGCCGCTGATCGGCTTCGAGATTGCGGCGATGCGGGCGCGCTCCCGCTCAGGCCATGGTTCGGAAAGGTCGAGGAAGCGTGCGTGCGGGGGGGTCGGGCTGCGCTGGGTCCACCGCTGCCAGGGGCGCTCGTCGAGCAGGCGCGACAGACCGTCGCGGCCGCTCGCCGCGCGCCAGACGCAGGCGACGCCGGCGGCGACCAGGGCCGCACGTCCGATCGGCGTGCGCGCCGGGCGTGTCAGCAGCCAGAGACCGACGCCCAGCGCGAGCCAGTGCTCGCCGGGCAGGCCGGGGCGCGCGGCGTCGCACCGTCGGAGGCGCTCCAGAGTGGAATTCATGACGACCTTTCGATGCAGAGGGGACGGGTGTCGAAGGAATGGACGACAAAGGCCTCGGGCTCGACAGCAAGCCGGGTGCCCGAAGGACTCACCCTTTCGGTGGCCAATTGTCCCAGGCTGCTGCCGGCGTGCTGGCGCCCCAGAGATCGACCCCGAGCGGCGTGCCGCAATGCGCTCGCTGCGCCGCAGCCCCCCGCAGATAACCGAGGCCCACGCAGGCGCCTGCGCGCGGACTCCACCCGGCCGACGAGAGCTCGCCGGCGGGACGCCCGTCGAGCAGCAGCGCCTCCCCGCCCCAGGCATAGGCCTCGGGGCTGTCGAAGACAACGGTGACGAGCTTCTTCTGCGGCATGGCTTCGCGGCGGCGCTGCAGGGCCTCGCGACCGATGAAGGAAGCCGCCTTGTCGAGCTTCACCGCAAAGCCGAGGCCGGCTTCCCACGGCGACTCGTCCGGCCCGATCTCCGCGCCCCAGGCGCGCCGGCCGGCCTCGATGCGCAGCCCGTCGAGGGCGTAGTAGCCGGCATCCTTCAGGCCGGCACCGTCGGGTCCGAGCCCGACGCCGGCCTCGTGCAGGGCGAGGTAGACGTGGCGCGCCATCTCCACCGGCACGTAGAGCTCGTAGCCGGGCCCGCCGACGTAGCTCATCCGCGCCGCGCGCACCCGCGCGTGGCCGAGATCGATCTCGCGCGTGTGCGAGAACTTCAGGTCTTCCGGACCGAGGGCGTCGGGGCTGACGCGCGCCAGCAGCGAGCGCGCCTGCGGCCCCATCAGCGACAGCACCGAATAGAGCGCGCTGACGTCGCTCAGCATCGCATGCTCCGACGGCTCGATGTGGCGCGCGATCCAGTCGTGGTCGCGCGTCGCCTGGGCCGAGCCGGTGACGATCAGGAAGCGATCCGGCGCCAGCCGGATCAGAGTCAGGTCGCTTTCGAAGCCGCCGCGCGGGTTCAGCATCGCGGTGTAGACCATGCGATCGACTGCGACGTCGACCTCGTTGGCACACAGCCGCTGCAGCACCGCGAGGGCGTCTCGCCCCTGCAGCAGCAGCTTGGAGAACGAGGTCTGGTCGTAGAGCGCGACGGCCTCGCGGGTGGCGCGCTGCTCGTCGATGACCCACGGCAGCCAGGCCGGCTTGCCGAGCGTCGGCGCCGCCGGGGGGGTGCCCGCCGGTCGGAAGTAGTTCGCCCGTTCCCAGCCGTTCTTGCTGCCGAACACGGCGCCGCGGCCGGCGAGCAGGTCGTAAAGCGGCGAGGTGCGCAGCGGCCGCACGGTCTCGAGTTCCTGGCGCGGCCAGCGCATCGCGTAGTGCAGTCCGAGCGTCTCGCCGGTGCGCTCGGCCAGGGCCTTGCGGTTGGCGGTGAACGATCCGAAGCGGCGGATGTCGACGTCCCAGAGGTCCGAAGGCGCTTCGCCCCCGACGATCCACTCGGCGATCAGCCGGCCGGCGCCGCCCGAGTTGGCGATGCCGGCGGAGTTGAAGCCTGCGGCGACGAAGCAGTTGCGCACCTCCGGGGCTTCGCCCAGGATGAAGTTGCCGTCCGGCGTGAAGCTTTCCGGTCCGTTCAGCAGCATCTTGATGCGCGCCGTTTCCAGGCACGGCGTGCGGTGGATCGCGTTGGTCATCAGCACCTCGAACTGGTCCCAGTCCTCGTCGAGGAGCTGGAACTGGAAGGTCGCCGGGATCGGATCGACCCTCCACGGCTTGGCCTGCGGCTCGAAGCCGCCCATGACGAGTCCGCCGACCTCTTCCTTGTAGTAGATGCAGCCGTCGGGATCGCGCAGCACCGGCAGCATCGGGTGGACGCCGTCGATGCGGTCGGTGACGATGTAGAAATGCTCGGCGGAAAAGAGCGGCACGTTGACGCCGGCGAGGCGCCCGAACTGGCGCGCCCACTGGCCGGCGCAGTTGACCAGGACCTCGCACCGGACATCGCCCTCGGCGGTGCGCACGCCGGCGACGCGGCCGTGCTCGACGATCACTCCTGTGACTTCGACGCCCTCGACGATCCGCACACCGCGGTTGCGCGCGCCCTTGGCGAGCGACATCGTCAGGTCGGCGGGATTGGCCTTGCCGTCGCCGGGGATCCACACCGCGCCCTCGAGGTCGTCGGTGCGCAGCAACGGGAAGCGCTCGCCCGCCTCGCGTGGCGTGATCGGTTCGATCTCGACGCCGAAGCTGCGCGCCAGCGCGACCTGCTTGCGCAGTGTCAGCATGCGTTCCGGCGTGCGCGCGACGTTGACGCTGCCGCACTGCTTCCAGCCGGTCGCCAGGCCCGTCTCGGCCTCGAGCTTCGCGTAGAGCTCGATGCCGTACTTGCTCATCGCCGTCATGTTGCGGTTCGGCCGCATCTGGCCGACGAGACCGGCCGCGTGCCAGGTCGTGCCGCAGGTGAGGCGACCCTGCTCGAGCAGCAGCACGTCGCGCTCGCCGAGCAGGCTCAGGTGGTAGGCGGTCGAGCAGCCGGCGATGCCGCCGCCGACGATGACGATGCGGGCCTGGGTCGGTAGCGTCATGCGGGCAGCTCCTTCGAGTCGGAGATTGCGGGAGTGGTGGTTCAGCCGAAGCGCAGTGCGATCACGCCGCCGAGCAGCACCAGCGTGCCGGTGGCGCGCTGCGCGCCGAAACGCTCCTTCAGCAACAGCGTCCCGAGGAGTGCGGCGAAGAGGACGGAGGTTTCGCGCAGCGCCGCGACCGAGGCGACCGGCGCGCGCGTCATCGCCCAGAGAGCGATCGCGTACGAGCCCATCGAGGCTCCCGCGCCCAGCAAAGCCATCGGCCAGCGCGTGCGGACATGACGGACAATCGCGCGCCGACCCTCGGCACTGCGACGCAGCCACACGCCCAGGGGATAGGCGATGCCATCGAGCACGAACAGCAGAATCACGTAGCGCAGCGCACTGCCTGTCGCGCGCACGCCCAGGCCGTCGACGATGGTGTAGACGGCGATGATGGCGGCGTTGGCAAAAGCGAAGGCGAGGGCCTTGCGGTGGTGCAGGGCCTCACCGGGGTGCGCCAGACCGACCAGGGCGACACCGCACGTGATGCCCAGGATCCCGAACCAGGCGATCGGCGAGGGCACCTCGCCGATGAACGCCGTGCTGCCGAGAGCCACGAGAAGCGGGGCGACGCCGCGCATGATCGGATAGGTCAGGCCGAGGTCGCCGTGGCGATAGGCGCCGACGAGTGCGGTGTAGTAGCCGATGTGAACCACCATCGAAATGCCGATGAACGGCAAGGCGACCGGCGGCGGCAGCCCGACCCAGAGCAGCATCGGCAGCGCCATGATCGCCGCCAGGACATGGAGCAGGGCGGTGTCGACGGCCTTGTCGCCGCCGGACTTGACGAGGGCGTTCCAGGAGGCGTGCAACAGCGCCCCGCACAGCACGGCGAGGACGACCGGCCAGGTCATCCGGCCGGCGTCAGCACGCAGTTCGAAGCGCGGCGAAGAAAGTGAGCCAGTGGTGGCGTCGCCAGGCCGTCCTGCTTGGCAAGGTCGTCCCACTGCCGCAGCAGCACGGCGTCGCGGGCGCCGCGTTGCTCGAGAAACGACGCGGCGGCGCCGGCTTCCAGGGGTCCGCCCTGAAGTGCCAGGCTGCGCCGGGAATCCTCCGACAGGCGCGCGTAGTACGTCGGCTTGGCAGCGCAGAGGTAGCGCTTGGCATCGACGTGCAGGCGGATCGGGTCGAGCACGGCGTCGGGCAGCAGTCCGCGCAGGAACGGCAGGGCGAAGTACTGGTGGGTGTCGTCGATGCCGCGCAGGGTCGGCGTCTCGCCCTGCTCGTTGAGCAGGTGCCCCAGGTCGTGCAGCAGGCAGGCGGTGACGAGGGCATCGTCGGCGCCGGACTGCTCGGCGAAGTGCGCGGACTGCAAGGCGTGTTCGAGTTGCGTCACCGGTTCGCCGCTGTACTGCGCCGAACCGTGGCGGGAGAACAGCAGTTCGATGTCTTCGAGCGTCAGCATCTGGGGATCCGGAAGGTCAGCTCGCGCGAAAGCCGATCTCCTCGGGCGGCCCGAGTTCGGCGAGTTGCGAGTGGCGGATGCGCGTCTTGGTCAGGGCGCCGGCCGATTCGAGGATCGGATAGGCGATGGAGCAGATGTGCGAGTTGATCCGCTTCAAGTCGCTGATGAGGTCGAGGTGCAGCGAGCTCGTCTCGATGCTCTGCGCGGTGTTGTCGCGCAGGCGGCTGATGTGGTTCGACGCGTACGCGTGCTCCAGGTCGCGAAAGTGCGCCTTCTCCTCGAGCAGGCGCTGCGCATCGCGGACGTGGGCATCGAGGAACACGCTCATGCCCAGACGCAGGTTCGACAGCAGCCGCTCGTGCAGGTGGCAGATCTCGGCCATGCCGGCGTCGGAGAAACTGCGGCCCTTCCGGACCTTCTTGTCCTCGACGTCCTGGAGCACGCGCTCGATGATGTCGCCGATCTGCTCCATGTTGATGGTGAAGGAGACGATGTCGGTCCAGCGGCGGCTCTCGCTGGCCGACAGCGATTCGCCGGAGATCTGCGTCAGGTAGAACTTGATCGCTGAATACAGCTCGTCGACGGTGTCGTCGAGGTGGCGCAGGCGGCTGGAGAGGTCGAGGTCGTTGTTGCGGATCACCGGCACGATGCCGCGCAGCATGGTCTCGACCACGTCGGCCTGGTGCAGCGCCTCGCGGGCCGCGCAGCTGATCGCGAGCGACGGCGTGGTCAGCGCGGAAGGGTCGAGGTGGCGCGGGCGCGTGGTCGCGGCATCGGGGCGCGGTTCCGGCAGCAGCCGCTCGACGGTGCGTCCGACGATGCCGATGGTGCCGATGAAGAGGAAGGCGAGCGCCACGTTGAAGCCGAGGTGGAACATCACGACCTGCTCGGGCACGGTGCCGACGAGCTGCTGCATCAGCACGTGAACCTGCGGCATCAGGGGGACGATCAGCAGCACGCCCACGGCCTTGAAGATGAGATTGCCGAGCGGGAGGCGTCGCACCTGCGGCGGGGATCCCGCCGTGGCCATCAGCGCCAGCAGGCCGCTGCCGAGATTGGCGCCAAGCACGAGACCGAGTGCCGCCGTCACCGGCAGGATGCCCGAGTTGGCGAGCGTGGCGGTCAGCAGCACGATGGCCAAGCTCGAGTACGACGCCACGGTCAGCACGGTTCCGACGAAGATGTCGAGGAGGATGTCGCTCGGCAGACCGACCAGCAGGCTGCGCACCGCGGCCGATTCGGTCAGCGGCCTGGTCGTTGCGACGATCAGTTGCAATGCCAGCGTGATCAGGCCGAGCCCGATCAGGACGCGACCGACGGAGCCGGCAGCGCCGTTCTGGTGCGAGATGAACACGACCACGCCGACGAAGATCAGCAGCGGCGAGAGCCAGGACAGGTCGAACGAGAACACGACCGTCATCAGGCTGGTGCCGACGTCGGCACCGAGCATCACCGCCAGCGCGGCGCTGGTCGTCACCAGGCCCTTGCCGACGAAGGACGCGACGATCAGGCAGGTGGCGGTGCTCGACTGGACGATGCTCGTGACGCCGAGACCGGCGAGCAGGGCGCGCAGTCGGTTGCTGAAGCTCTTCGCCAGCACCCGGCGGAGGTTCTCGCCGAGCACGCGCAACATGCCGGTGCGCACGATGTGAGTGCCGAAGACCAGCAGCGCGATCGCCGCCAGCAGGTTCAGGAGATGAAGCATTTCGGGGTCGGCACCTCGGGATCAGTTCGCGCGCACGCTCGCGGCCTGGGTCGCCGGCAGCATGGAACGCTGATTGTTCTTGATGGTCCGCTCCTTGCTTTCGATCACATGGTCGAACATGGCCTTGCCGGCCGCGTCCGGGTCGCGGAGTGCGATCGCGTCGACGATCGCCCGATGCTCACCGGCGGAGATGGGCATCAGCCAACCGTCCGCCAGATTGAGCCTGCGGAACAGGCTCAGTTCCTTGATCAATTTGCGGTAGATCGTCGTGAGCTTGCCGTTACCGGCCAATTCGACCAGACGATCGTGAAACTTGAGGTTCAGCAGGTGGTAGTTGTAGGCATCGTCGGCGCGCACGGCCTGCTCCATCTCGTCGACCAGGGCATGGATTTCGCGCAGCGCGGCGGCGCTGATGGACTCCGCGAGCCGACGTCCGACGAGTTCGTCCATGGCCGCGCGCAGGTCGAAGATCTCGATGGCCTCCTCGATCGGGATGTCGCGCACGGAGACGCCGCGGTTCTTCTCGGTCCGGACCAGGCCGGCTTCGTCGAGCATCCGGAAGGCTTCCCGAAGCGGCCCGCGCGAGACACCGAGGCGCGAGGCGAGAGCGGTCTCGGTCAATTTCGCGCCGGGCGCCAGTTCCCCGGACAGGATCATGCGTTCGAGCTCAGCCTGGACCACGCTTGCCAGCGAGCTGGTCTGCAGCAGCGTGATGGTGGGATGCGGCTGGCCGGTAGCGGACATGGATGACCATTAAATGACACGTCGCTTCGATTGTCTACAGTTTTCAGAAAACAGTTGACGTCGCTTTCTCGTCACCCCTAGACTTGCCGCGAACTGCCCCTGCGCGCCATGCGCCTAGTTTCCAAGTTCGCGGTTCCCCTCGGTTTTCCCAACCTTCCGGAGATAAGCATGAAACTGGATTTGATACGCGCTGCAGTTGCGGCAGTTCTCGGCGTCGCGCTCTCGGGAACGGTGCTGGCGCAGAAGACCCAGCTGACGGTCTACACCGCGCTGGAGACCGACCAGCTCAAGGCCTACGAGGCCGGCTTCAATCGCGTCAACCCCAACATCGAGCTGAAATGGGTGCGTGACTCGACCGGGGTCATCACTGCCAAGCTGCTGGCCGAAAAGGCCAACCCGCAGGCCGACGTCGTGATGGGCGTTGCCGCTTCCAGTCTGGCGCTGCTCGACAGCCAGGGCATGCTGATTCCCTACAAGCCCCTGAATCTCGACGCGATCATGAGCCAGTACCGCGACAAGAAGGATCCGCCTGCCTGGTTCGGGATGGACGTGTGGGGCGCAACCGTCTGCTTCAACACGGTCGAGGCGCAGAAGAAGGGTCTGCCGAAGCCGGAAACCTGGAAGGACCTGACCAAGCCGATCTACAAGGGCCAGATCGTGATGCCGAACCCGGCATCGTCGGGCACCGGTTATTTCGACGTGACCGCCTGGCTCACGCTCTGGGGTGACGACAACGGCAAGGGCGGTGGCTGGAAGTACATGGACGCGCTGCACCAGAACATCGCCCAATACACCCATTCGGGATCCAAGCCGTGCAACATGGCCAGCACCGGCGAGTACGTGCTCGGCATCTCGTTCGAGTACCGTGCGAATGCCAACAAGGCCAAGGGGGCGCCGATCGACCTGGTGTTTCCGAAGGAAGGTCTGGGCTGGGACCTGGAAGCCTTCGCCATCCACAAGGGCACGAAGAACCTCGCTGCCGCCCAGAAGCTCGCCGACTGGGCCTCGAGCAAGGACGCGATGCTGCTCTACGGCAAGAACTTCGCCATCACCGCGCAACCGGGTGTGGCCGCGCCGCTGGCCAACGTTCCGGCTGACTACGAGAAGCGTCTCGTCAAGCTCGACTTCACCACGGCGGCGACGAACCGCGAGCGCATCCTCGCGGAATGGACCAAGCGCTACGACGCCAAGTCCGAGGCGAAGAAGTAGCCCGAGCGGCCGGGCCCGGCGGCCCGGCACGCACCCACCCGTTTCTTGCACCAGGCGTCCGCATCGATGTCCGAGTACCTGCGCCTGCAAGGCATCGAGAAGAGCTTCGGCACCTTCAAGGCGCTGCGGCACATCGACCTGGTCGTCGAGCGCGGCGAGTTCGTCTGCTTCCTCGGACCTTCGGGCTGCGGCAAGACCACGCTGTTGCGCATCGTCGCCGGCCTCGAGACGCAATCGGCGGGCACCATCCGCCAGGACGATCGAGACATCTCGCGGTTACCGCCGGCCGAGCGCGACTACGGCATCGTCTTCCAGTCGTATGCGCTGTTCCCCAACCTGAGCGTGGCAGACAACGTCGCTTATGGCCTGGTGAACCGCCGCGTCGCCCGGCGTGCGATCACCGAGCGTGTGGACGAGTTGCTGAAGCTGGTAGGCCTGCCCGGCAGCGGTTCGAAATTCCCGGCGCAGCTTTCCGGCGGCCAGCAGCAGCGCATCGCGCTCGCCCGCGCCCTGGCCACATCGCCGGGTCTGCTGCTGCTCGACGAGCCCCTGTCGGCGCTCGATGCGCTGGAGCGGGTGCGACTGCGCCACGAGATTCGCTCGCTGCAGCGTGAACTCGGCGTGACGACGATCATGGTCACGCACGATCAGGAGGAAGCGCTGTCGATGGCCGACCGCATCGTGGTCATGAATCAGGGCGTGATCGAGCAGGTCGGCAGTCCGCTCGAGGTCTACCGCGACCCGACCTCGGCCTTCGTGGCCGACTTCGTCGGCAAGATCAATGTGCTGGAAGGCCGCCTGCACCCCGGGCGGCGCCTGGAAATCGGTGACAGCCGCTTCGACTGCGAGCGCGACACCGATGCGGCGCGCGAGGTCAAGGTCTACCTGCGACCCGAGGATGTGCTGGCCCGGCCGATCGCGCCGGGTGACAGCAATGTCTTCAGCGGGGCGATCGACAAGATCGAGTTCCTCGGATCGTATTGCCTGGTGCGGGTGACGTCGGCCGAGATCGGCCACCACCAGCCGGTCACCGTCTACCTGTCGCTGAGCTACCTGGCCGAGCAGGGCCTGGTGGTCGGCAGCAGCCTGCCGCTGCGGCTGATGCCCGAGCGCATGCGGTTCTTCTGACGGCAACGTCGCGATGTCGGCCGTGCTCGCGCTTCCCGTTGCCGACCCGGTCCGCCAGCGCGCGCACTGGACCGACCGGATCGCGCACCTGGCGCTGCTGCTGATCGCGCTGGCGCTGGTCGTCTTCCTCGCGCTGCCGCTGGCAACCATCCTGGTGAAGTCGCTGGAGTCGAACGACGGCGCCTTCGTCGGCATCGCCAACTTCACCAGCTACCTGAAGACACCGGCGCTGCTGACGTCGATGTGGCACAGCGTCTGGGTGTCGGCGCTGGTGACCGTGCTGACCGTGCCGCTGGCTTTTGGCTTCGCCTACGCGCTGGCTCGCAGCTGCATGCCGGCCAAGGGCCTCTTTCGCACGCTGACGCTCATTCCGCTGCTGGCGCCGTCGCTGCTCTCGGCGTTGTCGCTGATCTACTGGTTCGGTAACCAGGGGGCGGCCCTGGGACTGCTGCGCAGCCTCGGCCTCGAGAGCATCTATGGCGCGCCCGGCGTCGTCATGGCGGAGTGCTTCGCCGTCTTCCCGCACGCGCTGATGATCCTGATCGCGGCGCTGACCCTGGCCGACGCGCGCCTCTACGAGGCCGCCGATGCCCTCGGCACGTCGACCCGGCGCAAGTTCCTCACGATCACGCTGCCGGGAGCCAAGTACGGCCTGATCTCGGCGGCCCTCGTCAGCTTCACGCTGGTCATGACCGACTTCGGCATTCCGAAGGTGATCGGCGGCAACTTCAACATGCTGGCGACCGATGTCTTCAAGCTCGTCATCGGCCAGCAGGACTTCCAGCGCGGGGCCGTCGTCGGCCTGCTGCTGCTGGCCCCCGCGGTCGTGACCTTCGCCGTCGACTGGCTGGTGCAGCGCAAGCAGACGGCGATGCTCGGCGCGCGCGCGGTGCCCTATCGCCCTCGGCGCGCGCGCGGGTTCGATGCGGCCATGACGGTCTATTGCAGCGTCATCGCGGCACTGATGCTGGCCATGATCGGCATGGCGGTGTTCGCGTCGTTCGCGACCTACTGGCCCTACAACCTGGCGCCGAGCCTGAAGCACTACACGATGGGCTTCGTCGATGCCGAAGTCGGCGAGGCCTTCGTCAACAGCCTCGAGCTCGCCGCCGGCACCGCCGTCTTCGGCACCGCGCTGGTCTTCATCGGCGCCTACATGCTCGAGAAGACCCGTGGCGCCGCGGCGATCCGCCCCGTGGTCAAGCTGCTGGCGATGCTGCCGATGGCGGTGCCGGGGCTCGTTCTCGGCCTGGGCTACATCTTCTTCTTCAACCTGCCGACGAATCCGCTGAACGGCCTGTACCACACGCTCGCGTTGCTGACCGCCTGCACCATCGTCCACTTCTACACCACCGGGCACCTGACGGCCGTCACCGCGCTGAAGTCGCTCGACGCGGAGTTCGAGGCCGTGTCGGCCTCGCTGAAGGTTCCGTTCTACAAGACCTTCTGGCGCGTCACGTTGCCGATCTGCACGCCGGCGCTGGTCGACATCGCGCGCTACTTCTTCATCAACGCGATGACGACGATCTCCGCGGTCGTCTTCCTGTACTCGCCCGACACCAAGCTGGCGTCGGTGACGATCCTCAACCTCGATGAGGCCGGCGACGCCGGCCCGGCGGCGGCCTGCGCGGTGCTGATCGCCGTGGCGTCGACGATCGCCAGCCTGCTCTTCATGGGTCTGGGGCGCTGGATCGACCGGCGCACGCAGGCCTGGCGCCTGCCGGCCGGACAATAGCGGTCTGCACAGGAAACAAGGAGATTGCGCTTGGACCGCGATGCCGTCTTGCTAACCCCCGGGCCGCTGACCACGACCCTGCGCACCAAGCTCGCCATGCTGCGCGACTGGGGCTCGTGGGATGCCGAGTTCAACGCCATGACCGCGGAGATCCGGGGCGCGCTGCTGGCGATCGTCCACGCCACCGAAACCCACGTGGCGGTGCCGCTGCAGGGCAGCGGCACCTTCTCGATCGAGGCCGCGGTGGCGACGCTGGTGCCGCCGGGCTCCGGCCACCTGCTGGTGCTCGACAACGGCGCGTACTGCAAGCGCATGGGCCGGCTCGCGACCTTGATGGGCCGGCGCACCACGATCATGGAGCGGCGCGAGGACGAGCCGGTATCGGCCGACGAACTCGAGGCCCGGCTTGCAGCCGACCCGAGCATCACCCACGTCGGCCTGATCCACTGCGAGACCGGCACCGGCGTGCTCAATCCGCTGCAGGCAGTGAGCGATGTCTGCACGCGGCACGACAAGGGCCTGATCGTCGACGCGATGAGCTCCTTCGGCGCGCTCGAGATCGATGCCCGCAAGGTCCCTTTCGACGCCCTGGTCGCGGCCAGCGGCAAATGCCTCGAAGGCGTTCCCGGCATGGGCTTCGTGCTCATCAGGAAGGCTGTGCTCGATCGCTGCGCCGGCCAGTCGCAGTCGCTGGCGATGGACCTGCACGATCAGCATCAGTACATGGAGCGGACCGGGCAGTGGCGGTTCACGCCGCCCACGCATGTCGTCGCGGCGCTGGCCGAGGCGATGCGCCAGCATGCGGAGGAGGGCGGACAGCCGGCGCGGCTGGCGCGCTACGCCGACAACTGCCGGACCCTCCTCGACGGGATGGGCGCGCTCGGCTTCAAGCCCTTCCTGCGCGCCGAACTGCAGGCTCCGATCATCGTCACCTTCCACGCTCCGGCCGATCCGAAGTACGACTTCAAGGCCTTCTACCAGGCCGCCAAGCGGCGCGGCTTCATCCTCTACCCCGGCAAGCTGACGCAGATCGAGACCTTCCGCGTCGGCTGCATCGGCGCGATTTCACGCAACGAGATGCGCCAGGCCGTCGAGGCCGTCGCCGACGCGCTGCGCGAGATGGGCATCGCCAGCGGCGCCCCGGCACTCTGAGGCGGGCTCCGGCGCGCTCATCCGACACCCACCAACCAGCGGCGGCACCCATGGCGAGCAAGGACAAGGAACACCCGGCGGTCACAGCGGTCAGGAAGAGCGGGACCGGCAAGGTCAAGGTCGCCGTGAGCGACATCGACGGCATCCTGCGCGGCAAGTATCTCCACATCGACAAGTTTCTCGGCGCCGCGCAACCGTACCCGTCCGGCGGCTTCGGCTTTTGCGACGTCGTCCTCGGTTGGGACTCGAGCGATGTGACCTACGACAACGCGGTCCTGACAGGCTGGCAGCACGGCTTCCCGGATGCGCTCGCCCGCATCGACCTCGACACCCACCGCAACGTGCCGTGGGACGGCGGCGTGCCGTTCTTCCTCGGCGAGTTCGTCAAGGCCGACGGCGCGCCGTCGCCGATCTGCCCGCGCCAGACCTTGAAACGTGTGCTCCGGCGCGCCGAGAAGCTCGGCCTGGCGCCGATGTGCGGCATGGAGTTCGAGTGGTTCAACTTCGCCGAGACGCCGCAAAGCTGGGCCGCCAAGCAGGGCATCGCCCCCGAGCCGATCACGCCGGGCATGTTCGGCTACTCGCTCCTGCGGATGAACCACAAGCGCGAGTACTTCAACGCGCTGATGGACGAGATGGCCGCCTTCGGCGTGCCGATCGAGGGCCTGCACACCGAGACCGGGCCCGGGGTCTACGAGGTGGCGATCCTGTTCGGCGACGCGCTCGAGCAGGCCGATCGCTCGATCCTCTTCAAGACCGGCGCCAAGGAGATCGGCGCCCGCTTCGGCGTGATGCCGAGCTTCATGGCCAAGTGGAGCCCGAAGTACCCCGGCTGCAGCGGCCACATCCACCAGAGCCTGAAGGAAGGCGCCGACGGCAAGACCAACCTGTTCTACGACGCGAAGTCGCCGCGCCGCATGAGCGCGTTGTTCGAGAGCTACCTCGCCGGCCAGGTCGCCTGCCTGATGGAGTTCGGGCCCATGTTCTGGCCGACCATCAACAGCTACAAGCGTCTCGTCGACGGCTTCTGGGCGCCGGTCAAGCCGACCTGGGGCGTGGACAACCGCACGGCGAGCTTTCGCGTCATCGCTGGCAGCCCGAAGGCCACGCGCCTGGAAACGCGCTGCCCCGGCGCCGACGTCAACCCGTATCTGGCGATGGCCGCAGTGATCGCCGCCGGCATCGACGGCGTCGAGAAGGGGCTCAAGCTGACCGCCCCGCCGATCACCGGCACCAATCAAGGCGCCGACCACATCCCGCGCGCGCCGCGCACGCTGATCGAGACGACGCGCATCTTCAAGCAGTCGCAGATCGCGCGCGACTGGCTCGGCGACGACTTCGTCGATCACTTCGCAGCGACCCGCGACTGGGAATGGCGCCAATGGCTCGACGGCGTAACCGACTGGGAACTGAAGCGCTACTTCGAGATCATCTGAAGAACTCCTCTCGCATCCCCCTGTACGCCATGACCATCACCCGCTTCTCGTTTCCAACGACGATCCACTTCGGCGCCGGTGCGCGTCGCCTCGTCGGTCCGCACCTGCGCGAACAGGGGTTCTCGCGGCCGCTGATCGTCACCGACCGCGGCCTCGCGGCGCTGCCGCTCGTCGGCGAGTTCCAGGCCGAGCTCGAGAAAGCCGGCCACGCGGTCGCGGTCTACGCCGGCATCTTCGGCAACCCGACCGGGCCCCAGGCCATGAACGGCGCCGACGCCTACCGCGCCCACCGGGCCGACTGCGTCGTCGGGCTCGGCGGGGGCGCCGCGCTCGACGTCGCCAAGGTCGTCGGCCTGATGGCCACGCACCCGGGCGACGTGATGGAGTACGTCTGGGATCATCCGCAGGTGCGGTCAATCGGCGCGCTGCCGTACTTCGTCGCCTTGCCGACCACGTCGGGAACCGGCAGCGAGGTCGGGCGCAGCAGCGTCATCAGCGAGGTCGACACGCACGTCAAGCGCGTCATCTTCTCGGCGCAGATCCTCGCCCGCGCGGTCTTCGCCGATCCGGAACTCACGCTCGGCCTGCCACCGGGAGTGACCGCCGCCACCGGCATGGACGCGCTGACCCACAACATCGAGAGCTACCTATCGCCGGCCTACCACCCGCTGTGCGATGGTATCGCGCTCGAGGGCACGCGCATCGCTGCGCGCGCGTTGCCGATCGCGGTGCGCGAACCCGGCAACCTGCAGGCGCGCGCCGACATGATGATGAGTTCGATGATGGGCGCGATCGCGTTCCAGAAGGACCTCGGCGCGGTCCATTCCTGCGCGCACGCCCTCGGCACCGTCTGCGACCTGCACCACGGCCTGGCGAATGCGCTGATGATCGACACGGTGCTGGCCTGGAACGCCGAAGCAGTGCCGGAGAAGTTCGACGAGCTCGCCCATGCGGCGGGCGTCGTCGGCGGCGGGGCGGCGTTCGTGCCGTGGCTGCGCGGCCTGAAGGCCGAGGTCGGCATCGCTGCGGGACTCGGCGCCGCCGGCGTCCGGCGCGAGCAGATTCCGCGGCTGGTGGAGATCGCCGTCGCCGACATCTGCCACCAGACCAATCCGCGGCCGTGCACCGGGGCCGATTTCGAGCGCCTCTTCGGCGAGGCGATGTGAAGCCGCGGCTGATGATCGGGGTCTCGGCGTGCTTCTTTCACGCCGACCCGAAGCGACCTATCTTCACCGGCAAGACGCTGCAGTACGTCGAGCAGTCGATCGCGCACTGGGTGATGTCGACCGGCGCGCTCGCCCTGGTGATCCCGAACCCCGCGGGCGACACCCAGCGCGGTGACGTCACTCTCGGCGACTTCGCCGACCGCCTCGACGCGCTCGTGCTGGAGGGTGGCTCCGACCTCTGGCCCGGCAGTTATGGCGAAACGCCGCTCGAGGAGCGCTGGTCCGGAGACCGCATCCGCGATGCCTACGAAATGGCGTTGCTGCGCGCATTCGAGGCCCGCGGCAAGCCGGTGCTGGGCATCTGTCGCGGCCTGCAGCTGATGAACGTGGTGCTCGGCGGTACGCTGTTGCAGGACATCGACACGCAGCGCCCCGGCACCATCCGGCACCGCGTTGCCGAGCTCTACGACCGCAACTTCCACGAGGTCGAGTTCGTGGCCGGCAGCGCGCTCGCGTCGCTGCATGTCGGAACGCCGCGGGCAAGTGTCAACAGCGTGCACCACCAGGCGATCAAGGACCTGGCGCCCGGCTTTGTCGTCGAGGCGCGTTGCC
>JBBQCD010000034.1:0-47372 GCA_038318385.1 Burkholderiales bacterium
AGTTGGGTTCGGGTGGCGGTGTCGAGCATGGGGGTCCTCCGGTGCTTGGCGAGATTCAAGGCATGCGGCAGCCCAGGTCGCGCCCGCGCGGGGCAGCGATGGGCAAGCCGCATGAAAGAGAGAAACCGCAGGGCGAATGGCCTGGCTCTTGAGCCCTGGCAACGCTGCCCTGCGGTTCAGGCGGGCGAGATCAGATCTTGCCGACCAGGTCGAGCGAAGGCTTCAGCGTGGCCGCGCCCTCGTTCCACTTCGCCGGGCAGACTTCGCCCGGGTGCGCCGCGATGTACTGCGCGGCTTTCACCTTGCGCAGCAATTCACCGGCGTCACGGCCAATGCCGTTGTCATGCACCTCGGCAGTCTTGATATGGCCTTCGGGGTTGATGATGAAGGTGCCGCGCAGGGCCATGCCTTCTTCTTCAATCATGACGTCGAAGTTGCGCGTGATGCTGCCGGTGGGGTCGCCAATGAGGGCGTACTGCACCTTCTGGATGGCAGGCGAGGTCTCGGCCCAGGCCTTGTGCGCGAAGTGGCTGTCGGTCGAGATGCCGTAGACCTCGACGCCGAGGTCCTTGAGCTCCTCGTAGCGGCTCGCCAGGTCCTCGAGCTCGGTCGGGCAGACGAAGGTGAAATCGGCCGGGTAGAACATGAACACGTTCCACTTGCCCTTGAGCGACTGCTCGGTGACCTCGATGAACTTGCCGGCCTTGAATGCCTGCGCCTTGAACGGTTTGACGGGGGTGTTGATGAGGGACATGGGATCTCCTGTGGGCTTGAAGGGCACGAGGATTCGCGCCGACAGGAGAAGTGTGGGGGCTGCAGACAATAATGTGAGTGGATTGATCACATAGCTTTGATAGTTAAATACTAATATAGACCGAAACCCGCGCGGTCCGCCGCCCCTCCGATCAGCGGGCCACTGCCGAGGCACGCTCCAGGAAGTCCAGCACCGCGCGACGCGCGTCGGCGTTCCACATCAGGTCGTGATGCGGCGCCGCCGGGTGCGGCGCACGGTAGACGATCGACTGCCGGAGCGGCGTGGCGGGCCCCAGGAACTCGCTGCAATCCCCGCGCAGCGCCGGGTCCTGGAACCACGGATCGTTCTCGGACGTCAGCGTCAGCACCGCTTCGTCCGCGGCGGCGCGGAGCCCGCGGTATTCGGGCCAGCCGGCATGGCAGGTCCAGGCCTCGACGACGCGGCCGCGCAGCGGCTCGTCGCGGTAGGTCGCCGCGGCGATCGCGCCTTCGCTCAGTCCGAAGAGAAGGACCGGCGCCCCGGCTGCCGCCGGCAGCCGCCGGAGCTCCTTCAGCGCGCGGTCCGCCTCCGCATGACGCCAGGCCAGGACGCCGCGGTGAAAGCCGCCGCGCCTGGCGAGCGGATCGCAGCTCGGCGGCTTGTCGAGGCGCGCATGGCTGTCCGGCAGCACCACCAGGTAGCCGGCCGCCGCGAGCAGGTCGGCGGTCTTCAGGGCGAGGCCGTGGATGCCATCGCAGCCATGCAGGTAGACGATCGCCGCGCGGAAGCTTCCCGGCGCGAGCGCCGCCAGCGCCGGCCAGGCGATGCCGACGGGCTCGACCACCACCGAACCGTCGCGACGATAGGCGACGCGCCCCTGGGCGAAGGTCCGCATCACTTCCGGGTCCGCAGCGGCGGTCGCGGCGGCGACGGCGGTCGCAGTGGTCGCGGCGGGCGCGGTGGTCGCGCTGCCTGCAGCGGACGCACGGTTCGCGCCCGAGGATGCGCGGACGGCTGCGTCCGCCACGGCCGCCGCCTGGACCGCGCCGCAGACGACGAACGCGGCCGCCACGGCCCCGGCGCGCAGCGCTCTCACTCGCCGCGCCCCGGCATCCGCAACGGCCCGAGCGCCTCGAGGCTCGGCGACGTGCCGGCACCGTAGCAGGGGAAGTCGACACGGGTGTCGCGGAACGACTTCAGCATCTGGCCCAGGCCCTTGATGCCGCGGCGGCGCGTGGCGTGGACGCGCTCGAGGTCGAGCGTCACCGCGACGACTTCTGCCTGTTCGCCGGCCTGGTGCACGACCTCGCCTTCCGGGCCGACGACGATCGAGCGGCCGTTGCCGAGCGCCCCGGCGTGGTTGATGTCGACGACATAGCACTGGTTGACGATCGCGTTCGATTGCGCCAGCACGAGCTCCTGGGCGCGGTCGTTGGTGCCGGTCAACGTCGGGTGGACGATGACCTCGGCGCCGAGCCAGGCGAGCGCTCGGGCGACCTCCGGGAACCACTGGTCGTAGCAGATCGACACGCCGAAGCGGCCGACGCCCGGCACGTCGAAGACCAGCGGCGCCACGCCATGGCTGACACCGGCCTCGTACGGCAGGAACGGATAGATCTTGCGGTAGCGGCCGACGACCGTGCCCTCGGGGTCGATGACCATCGCGGTGTTGTAGACGCGCTCGCCGTCGCGTTCGTACAGCGAACCGGGAACGAGCCAGATGCCGAGCTTGCGGGCGAGCGCGCAGTAGCCTTCCTCGGCCGGGCCGGGCAGCGGCTGCGCCGCACCGAGGGCGACGCCGAAGGACGCCAGCTCCGGCAGCACCACCATCTGCACCCACGGAAAGCGCTGCACCGCCGAGCTCACCTCGCGGGCGATGCGTTCCCGGTTGTCGCCCGCGACGAGCGCGAGCTGCAGGCCGGCGATCGAGAAGTTCTTCATCGACTTTCCTTCGGTCGGTCGTGCCGCGCAGCGGGTGGCGCAACGCGCGGCTCGGCCCAGGCGATGGACGCATGCAGCGTCCGGCTGTAGGGATGCTCCGGGCGATCGTAGAAGCGCGCCGCCGGCGCGACCTCGACGAACTCGCCGCCGCGCATCACCGCGATGCGATGGGCGACATAGCGTGTGGCCGCGAGATCGTGCGAGATGAACAGTGCGGCGAAGCGATGCTGGCCCTGGAGCGCGCGCACAAGGTTGAGGATCTGGCTCTGCACGGAGACGTCGAGCGCACTGACGGCCTCGTCGAAGACGATGAAGCGCGGGTTCGTGATGAGGGCGCGGGCGATGGCCATGCGCTGACGCTGCCCGCCCGAAAGCTCGCCCGGAAAGCGCGCGCCGAGGGCCGTGTCGAGGCCGACCTCGCCCAGCATGGCGGCGACGCGCCGGCGGCGCTCGGCGGCATCGCCGAGCTTCTGGATCGCGAGCGGCTCGGCAATCGAGGTCGCGCAGCGCAGCCGCGGGTTGAGCGCCCACTCGGGGTGCTGGAAGACCACCGCGAGCGCCCCCTGGCGGCGCAGTGCGCGATCGAATGGCCGGCCCTCGAACCGGAACGAGCCGGCGGAAGGTTGCACGAGGCCGAGCATCACGCGGCCGAGCGTCGTCTTGCCGGAGCCCGATTCGCCGACGAGGCCGACGGTCTCGCCGGGGGCGATCGAGAGATCGACGCCGCGGACCGCCGGCACCTCGACGCGGCGCCAGAGCGGCCCCTTGCGGTACGTCACCGCGAGCCCCCGCAATTCGACGACCGGCACTTCCGGCGCGCTCATCCCGTCACCACCGGCTCGGGCGCAGTCGGCTCGGGCAGGCCGCCGAGCGCGAAGTGACAGGCGACGATGCGACCGTCGACGGCGACGTCCGCCGGCCGTTCGGTGCGGCACACGGGCTGGGCGTGGGGACAGCGCGGTGCGAAGGCGCAGTCGGCGGCGCGCTGGCGCAGCACCGGCGGCATTCCCGGGATCGGCTGCAGCGTCCCGGATGGCCCCTCGTTGCCCGCGGCCGAGCGGACGAGCGCCTGCGTGTAGGGATGGCGCGGTGCGGCGAAGACCTCGGCGCTCGGTCCCGCCTCGACGATCCGCCCGGCGTACATCACGGCGATGCGCGCGAAGCGCCGCGCCACCATCCGCAGGTCGTGGCTCATGATGACGACGCTGGCGCCGCTGTCCTTCGCGAGGCCGGTCAGCAGGTCGAGGATCACGCCCTGGATGGAGGCGTCGAGCGAAGCGGTCGGCTCGTCGGCGATGACCACACCGGGCCCGCGCGCGATCGCCAGGGCGATGACGACACGCTGCGCCATGCCGCCGGAGAGCTCGTGCGGGAAGCTCGCCGCCACGCTCGCCGGATCGTCGAGGCCGGCGCGGCGCAGCAGGTCGAAGCCGGCATCGGCGCCGGCAGCCGGGCCGAGCGTCAGCGCCACCTGGCGGCTGATGCGCATCGTCGGGTCGAGCGCGGACATCGGGTTCTGGAAGACGAAGCCGAGGCGGTCGCGGCGCAGCGCGCGCAGCTCGGGCGCGCCGCACTGCGCGACGGAACGCCCGTCCACGAGGATGTCCCCGCCTGCGAAGGTCGCGTTCGCGGCGAGCACGCGCCCGATGGCCATGCCCAGGGTCGACTTGCCCGACCCGCTTTCGCCGACGATGCCGACGGCCTCGCCGGCCTGGATCGCCAGGCTGACGCCGTCGAGCGCGCGGATCGCCCCGCCGTCGGCGGCGTAGTCGACGACGAGGTCGCGGATGTCGACGCCGGCGCTCATGTCAGGGGCCGGCCGCGCAGCGGCTCCAGGCGGTCGCGGATCGCGTCGCCGAGCAGGTTCACCGCCATGATCGCCAGGGCGAGGACGATGCCCGGTATCAGCACCAGCCACGGCGCCACCGTCAGGTAGACGCTGCCCAGGCGCAGCAGCGAGCCGAGCGAAGCCTCGGGCGGCTGCACGCCGAGGCCCAGGAAACTGAGGCCGCTCTCGATCAACATGCCGATCGAGAGCGCGTAGGTCAGCTGGATGATGGCCGCACCAAGGATGTTCGGCAGGATGTGCACCCCCATCACCCGCAGTGTCGACGCCCCGGCCACGACCGAGGCGACGACGAACTCGCGCTGCGCGACCGACAGCGATACCGAGCGGACGACACGCACGAACAGCGGCAGCGTCGCGATCGAGATGACCAGGATCGCCGAGGTGTTGCCGGGTCCGATGACCGCGGCAGCGAGCAGGCCGAAGAGCAGCGCCGGAAAGGCGAAGAGGACGTCGGCGCAGCGCGCGACCGCGGCGTCGACCCAGCCGCCGAGGTAGCCGGCGGCGATGCCGAGGAAGCAGCCGGCGAGCGCGGTGATCACGACCGCGACCGACGACAGCAGGAAGGTCGCGCCGATGCCCTGGACCACGCGCGGCAGGTAGTCGCGGCCGAGCTCGTCGGTGCCGAGGAGGAACGCGGCGCTCGGGGCACCGAGGCGCGGCCCGGCACCGATCGCGGTCGCGTCGCCGAGGGGCAGCCAGGGGCCGAACGCGCCGAGGAAGACGAAGAGCACCAGCAGCCCGGCGCCGACGATGCCGAGGCGGTCGTGGCCGAGCACGCCGCGCAGGCCACCGCGCCGCGCCGTCACCGCGTGCCCCGCCGCGCGCCGATGCGCGGATCGATCAGCGCGTAGACCACGTCGGCCAGCATGCTGAGGCTGACGAAGGCGAATGCCGCGAGCAGCACCCCCGCCTGCACCACCGCGTAGTCGCGGCCCTCGAGCGAGCTGAAGACGAAGTAGCCGATGCCGGGGATCGAGAACAGGACCTCGGCGATGACCGCGCCGCCGAGCAGGAAGCCGAAGTACGTCGTGGTCACGGTGACGATCGGGATGGCGGCGTTGCGCAGGATGTGGTGGCGCACGATCCGATACGGTGTCTCGCCACGGGCGACGGCCGCGAGCACGTGGCCTTCGGTGGTCGCCCGCAGCACCGCGTCGCGGGTCGTGCGCAGCAGCAACGCGATGGCGAACAGCGACAGCGACGCCGTCGGCAGGATGACCGAGCGCAGGTTCGCCCACGGGTCCACCGTCAGCGGCACGAAACCGCCGACCTGCAGCCCGAGCGACCAGCGCGAGAAGACGTAGATGAGCGCGCTGCCGAGGACGAACTCCGGCACGCTCGCGCCGAGCGCGCCGACGAGCCGGCCCGCCGCGCCCCGCCCCTTGCCGCTCGAGGCGATGCCGCTCGCCACGCCGAGCGGCACGCCGATGACCAGCGCGAAGCCGAGCGTCAGCACGGCGATCTCGGCCGTCACCGGCAGGCGCCGCAGCAGCTCGTCGAGCACCGGCCGGCGGTTGACCATGGAGATGCCGAAATCGCCGTGCAGCAGCGCGCCGAGCCATTTGAAGAACTGCACCGGAACCGACTGGTCGAGGCCGTACTGCGCGGCGATCAGCGCGCGCGCGTCGGGGGTGGCGAACGGGCCGAGCAGCACGTCGGCAAAGCCGCCCGGCAGCAGGCGCAGCGCGACGAAGACCAGCAGGGAGACGCCGAACAGCGTCGTCGCGGCGATCGCCAGCCGCGGCAGCAGGAAGAGGATCAGGCGCACGCCGGCCCGGGGGAGGTGTGGGCGCGGAATCCGGCGCGCGGCGCGGACGCGTCGGACGTCAGCGCTTGGAGGCGAACTCGGCGACGTACTGGTACGTGTTCGACGAGCCCGAGACCGGATCCAGGCGGATGTCCATCGTGTCACTGCGGTGGACGATGAAGTCGACCTTGCTGACGAGGGCGAGAATGTTCGCGCCGTCATCGATCATGCGGCAGGCCTCGACGAGCTCGGCGTCGCGAATGGGTCCTTCGGGCGCGACCTTGATCTTGTCGAGCTCGTCGGCGAGCGCCGGCACGTACTCGTGGAAGACGGTGTTCCAGACCGCGAACTTCGGGTTCCACCAGGCGATTACCATGCTCGGGTCGCTGTAGCCCGCGAGCCAGGACAGCGCGGCGTCGAACTCTCCCTTGGTGAAGACCTTGTTGAGGTACTCGGCCACCGGCATCTGCTGGATGCGCACGTTGATGCCGACCTGCTTGGCGTTCTGCTGCACCACCTGGGCGATGCGGGCGTAGATCGGGTCGGCGGTCGAGGCGATGACGTCGACGTCGACGTTCGGCTTGCCGCTCGCGGCCATCAGCTGCCTGGCCTTCTCGAGGCGCGCCGCGCGCGGCAGCTTGTAGGTGTCGACGTCCTTGCAGGCGGCCTTGCCGAACGCACCGGGGACCGGGTAATCCGGCTTGGCGGCGCCGGCGAAGACGATGTTGGCGATGGCCTCGCGGTCGATCGCGAGGTTCATCGCCTGGCGCACGCGCTTGTCCTTGAACGCCGACTTGTCGGACAGGGCGTTGATGTCCATGCGGTAGTAGTTGGTCGTCGTCTGGGTGGAGACCACCAGGCGCTTGTCGTTGGCGACGAGGCGCCCGATGTCGGGATTGGAGAAGGTCGAGTAGTCGAGCCGGCCGTCGCGCAGCGCCGCGACCCGGGCGGCCTCGTCGGGGATGATGAGGACGTTGAGCGTGTCGACCTTGGGATAGCCCTTGCGCCAGTAGTGCGGGTTCTTCGCCAGCGTCCAGCTCTCCTTGGGCTTGTAGGCGGCCACCATGAAGGGCCCGGAGCCGAGCAGCTGGCGCGTCGGGTCGAAGCTGCCGTCCTTCAGCTCCTTGATCGGGATGATCGCGGCGGTGATGTGGGCGAGCGCCGGCAGGAAGGCGGTGTGGGGTTTCTCGAGCTCGACCTTGACGGTGCTGTCGTCGACGGCGGTCATGGCCTTGATCACGCCGAACTGGCGCGACCAGTAGGAGGAGATCTTGCTGCTCGCCTTCTTCTTCTCCTCGTCGGTCTTGGCGGCGGCGACGCCGGCGGGATTCATCTCGACGCCGGTGATGCGCTCGAGCGACCCGATCACGTCGGCGGTCGTGACCGGACGGCCGTTGGACCACTTTGCGTCCTTGCGCAGCGTCAGCAGGTAGGTCGTCGGCGAGGTCTGCTTCCAGCTCTCGGCCAGGCCGGGGCGCAGCTTCATGTCCTTGTCGGTCGTCAGCAGCGTCTCGTAGACCATCTCGTACATCTGCCACGAGTTGACGGTGCCTGCGATGTGCACGTCCATGCTGTCGACGTCGCCGCCGACGCCCCAGCTGAGGACCTTCTGCGCCTGCGCGGCGCCCGCAGCGAGACAGAGCGCCGCTGCCACCAACCAGGCGACAGCGCCCGGACCGAAACCCCGCGAAAGCCGTTCAACCCGCATGTGGACACTCCTTGGCGCCGCGTGGCGGCGTTCGATCCGGGCACAGGCGGATGCGCTGCGCCGGACCATTCTGTTAGTCGGATCGCAAGGTGTCAATAGGTGTACTCTTCTCTAACATTCGTGCAGACTCGCGCCGAAACCGCACCCGATCACCACTTGCGAAGCGAGGACTGCCGATGCTGACCTTCGACGAATACCGCCGCCACGACGCGCTGGCCCTGGCGCAACGCGTCGCCGCCGGCGAGACCACGGCCGAAGAACTGCTCGACGTCGCGATCGCGCGCGCCGAAGCGGTGCAGCCGGCACTCAACGCGCTCAGCCAGCGGCACCACGACGAGGCGCGCGCGGCCATCCGAGCCGGCCTGCCGCCCGGCCCTTTGCGCGGCGTCCCGTTCCTGCTGAAGGACGTGTCGGTGCAGCTTGCCGGCACCGTCACCAGCAACAGCTGCAAGCTCTTCGCCGACAGCGTCGCCGCGGTCGACTCGACGCTGGTCGAGCGCTACAAGCGCGCCGGCCTGGTGATCTTCGGCAAGACCAACACGCCGGAGATGGGGCTGGCGGCGTCGACCGAAACGGCGCTCAACGGGACGACGCGCAATCCCTGGAACCCGGCGCGCTCCTCGGGCGGTTCGTCCGGCGGGGCCGGTGCCGCGGTGGCCGCCGGCATCGTGCCGGCCGCGCAGGGCAGCGACGGCGGCGGCTCGATCCGCATCCCGGCGTCGTGCTGCGGCCTCTTCGGGTTGAAGCCGACGCGCGCCCGCACGCCGCTCGGCCCGCTCGTCGGCGAGAGCTGGGGCAGCATGGGCGTGGTGCACGTGCTGACGCGCAGCGTGCGCGACAGCGCCGCGCTGCTCGACGCGACCCAGGGCGCGGCGCCGGGCGATCCGTACGCGGCGCCAGCGGTCGCACGCCCCTACCTCGAGGAGGTCGGCGCCGACCCCGGACGCCTGCGCGTGGCGCTGCAGCTGCGCCCGCTCTCGGGCTCGCCCGTCGACGCCGAGTGCGTTGCCGCGGCGACGGCCGCGGCGAGCCTGCTCTCGCAGATGGGCCACATCGTCGAAGAAGCCCAGCCGCCCGGCGATGCCGGGGAGCTCGGCACGGCGTCCTGGGCGCTCGTCGCGACCGGCGTCGCCGCGACGCTGCGACGCCGCGCGGCCGCGCTCGGCCGCACGCTGAAGGAGGACGACGTCGAGCCGGTCACGTGGCGCGCGGTCCGCCATGCCGATACGCTGTCGGCCCTCGACCATGCCGCGGCGCTGTTCACGATCCAGCAGCACGGGCGCCGCATGGCGGAGTTCCACGAGCGCTACGACATCCTCCTGAGTCCGACGCTCGGCCAGGTGCCGGTCGAACTGGGCCCGCAGCGCATGAGCAATACGGACCTCGACGCCTACACCGCCGCCTTGATGCGTTTCACGCCGTTCTGCAACCTCTTCAACATGAGCGGGCAGCCGAGCATGTCGGTGCCGCTGCACTGGAGCGCCGACGGCCTGCCGGTCGGCGTGATGTTCTCGGCGGCGTTCGGCCGCGAGGACCTGCTGCTGCGCCTGGCGGGGCGCCTCGAGGAAGCGCGCCCGTGGTTCGAGCGCGTGCCACCCGCCTAAGCACGTCGATGCGATGACCGCCCGCACCCGGCGTCCCCGCGCTGCCGCACCCGGCGCGACGAAGGCCCGTGCCGCTACACGCCCGCGCAAGCCCGCGGCCGCCGGCGCACCGCTGGCGCTGCCGGAGCGGATTGCCCGCGCCCATGCAGCGCTGACGCCGTCGGAACGCGCGATCGCGAGCCACCTGCTCGGCAACCTCCACCTCCTGCCGTTCGAGAACGCCGCCGCCATCGCCGCCCGGGTCGGCGTCAGCGCGATGACGGTCGGCCGTTTCCTGCGCGTCCTCGGCTACGGTGGCTTCGGCGAGCTCAAGGCCGAATTGCGCGGCAGCGCCGCCAACCCCGGGCTGCTGGTCAGCGACCGACTCGCGCGTATCCGCGGACAAAAGGGCGACGGCGCAGATCTGCACGCCAACCTGCAGCTCGAGGTCAACGCGCTGGTCGGCGTCTACGAGCAGGTTGCCACGCCGATCTGGACGCGAGCGGTCGCGCGCCTCACCGCCAGCGACCGCGTCTTCGTCGCCGGCTTCCAGACGCTCGGCGGCCTGGCCGCGGACTTCGCCGCGCGGCTGCAGTACCTGCGCCCCGGAGTCGGCGTCCTCGACGGCAGCGACGGCACCTTCGCCGACCTGCTGGCGGGCACGGCGAAGAAGCCTTTCCTGGTGCTGTTCGAGATGCGCCGCTACACCCGCTTCAGCCGTCTGCTCGCGCAGCAGTGCAAGGACCAGGGCATCGCGGTGCTGATGGTCTGCGATCGCCACTGTCACTGGGCGCTCGACTGCACAGACGACGTCCTCACCGTCGACACGGAGAGCAACCTGTTCTGGGACGCGCAGGCGCCTTTCCTCAGCCTCACCAATCTGCTGCTGGACCAGGTCGTGCGCCGGCTGAGGCCGGCAGCGGCCGCGCGCCTCGAGGCACTCGGCCTGCTGCAGGAGCGGTTCGGCGCGTTTCGCAGCTGAATCGAGGGCTACCCCGGCGCCTTCCACGGCTTCGATTCGGACCAGCCGCTACGCCTGCGCAAGGACGTCCCGAACGGCGTGCATCCGGGAAACGGCGTGCACGTCGGCGGCGACGCGCTGGCGTCGCGCCGCTCGCGCCAGCGCCTGGCGGCATTGCTCGCGCGCTACTGAGCGCGTCGCCGAGTGCCGACTGCGCGTGCGAAGCTGCCGCGAAGGCAGCGACCCGGCCTCGTCATCCCCGGGTCCGCGGCGCGAGACGGCTACCGCCGGCTCACCCCTCGCCGCCGTCGGTGAGGCGGGAGCCCTCGGCGGCCGCGCCCATCGCATCGAGGTCGAGTTCGGTGTCGAGCTTCTCGGCCAGCGCACTGCCCATGCGACCCGCGTCGCGCTGGCGATCGACGACCCGGCGTTGTGCGGCGATGGCCTGCAGCAGCGCCGGGCCATGCTCGGCGTGGCGGCCCAGCGCACCAGCGCGGGCGATGCCGATGCTGCCGGACTCCAGCCGAGCGATCAGATCCGTCGAAACCGCACCCTGCCCGGGGCCTTCTGACCGCATCGACGCCGCCGCGGCGGCGACGCCGGCGCGACGCGCCCGATTCCGCGCGGTCTGCTCCTCGCGATCCTCGCGAGCCGGATCGCCGACGCCGAGGCGCTTGACCAAGGGCATCAACGTGATGCCCTGCAGCAGGAGCGTGGCGACGATGACGACCAGTGTCAGGAAGATGATCGTGCGCCGGACCTCGCCGTCGCCCCCCAGCGCCAGCGGCAGGGCCGGCGCCAGGGCGAGCGAGACCACGCCGCGCATGCCCGCCCAGCCGAGAACCAGCTGCTCGCCGAAGGACGGGGTGGGCCCGCTGGCCAGCCCGAGCCGTGCCACCATGCGCGGGACGACCACCATCCACGCCAGCCGCACGGCGACGATTGCCGCCGCCAGGAGGCCGCCGGCACCCGCCACCGGCCATCCCGGCCAGTCGACTGCAATCTCGCCGATCAGCAGGCCGAGCAGCAGAAAGACGAGTGCGGTGCTGGCGTAGCGCAGGAAGCTCCAGACCGTGCGCGCGGCCAGCCGCGCGACCGGCGACGAGACGCGGGCCGACGACGACCGCAGGATCAGGCCGAGCGCGACCACGGCCAGCACGGCCGAACCCCCGAGGCGCTCGGCCAGGTGATAGGCGAAGTACGGGGTGGCGAGCGATATGCCGACCTCCATCGGTACCGAGTCCACACGTTGCCGGAGCAGCCCGGCAGCCCAGCCCGCCGCAAGCCCGATCGCCACGCCGACGGGTGCCTCCTGGACCAGTGCCAGCATGGCATGGGTGGCGTCGAACGCGCCGGTCGACAAGGCGTTCAGCGCGATGCCGTAGGCGACGATCGCCACCGCATCGTTGACGAGTCCTTCGCCTTCGAGAATGACCACCAGCCGGTGCGACAGGCCCGTCTTGCCGGCGACCGCGGTCGCAGCGACCGGATCGGGCGGGGCCAGGATGGCGCCGAGGACGAAGGCGGCCGCCCACCCCAAGCCGGCGAAGGCGTGGCCGATCGCGGCGACGAGCCCGGTCGTCGCCAGCACCAGGCCGACGGCCAGCAGCGCGATCGGCAACAGGTTGCGCCGGAACGCGCGCAGCGGCAGCGCATACGCGGCCGTGGTGAGCAGTGGCGGCAGGAAGACGAAGAGCACGAGGTCCGGCGGCATGCGGATCACCGGCAGACCCGGGACGAGGTGCCACGCCGCGCCCACGCCGATGCCCACCCCGGCGAAGACGATGGGCGCCGGGATGCCGGTGCGTGGCACGAGCAGCGCCGTCGCCAGCGTCAGGCCGAGCACGATGAAGGTGACGTCGACCGGGCTCAAGTGCGTCGCTGCGAATGCGCCGTCAGGACCGACGCGACGTGCTGTCGCGAAACGCCTCTTCCACTGCCCGCTCGATGACAGCGTACAGCGGTCGAATCATCGGCCGCAGCGTCTGCACCACCTTGCTGACGCGCAGGACGGAGGGAACACGCAAGCCCCGGTGCTCCACGGGGCTGCCGACGGCACGGATGTCGAAGCCGATGCGTTCGAAGTGACGTGCCAGCCGGGGCTCGGTGAGGACGAACACATGCTCGACGCCGACGCGGCGCGCGATCGCCGTCGCGCCGAGATAGAGGCTGACGGGAATGAAGGGAAAGCGTTCCCCGCCGCCGTGGACGGCAAAGTCAGCCTCGCCGATCGGCAGAGCGCCGGCATCCTCGCCCTTGCGACGTCGAAAGCCGCTGACGACCGCCAGCCGCGAAACCTCGCCGATGGCGTCACGCGGAATCTGCCGCGGATCGGCAATGCTGCGGTCGAGCACGTCGCGACAGGTGTCCTCGAACGGCAGGGGGGCCATGGGATCGACGGGGTCGACGACGATCAGCCGGGTGCAGCCGACCGGCTCGCCGGTGCCGCGTCGCCGCAGCAGGCAGTGGTGCGCGTGTGCATCGAAGCCGTCCGACTCGCGCCCCTCCTCGCGGGTCGGCTCCCAGCCCAGGTCGCGGCAGTAGACGTCGTGACGGATGCGAAAGACCTGGTCGAGGCTGCTGGCGTCGAGCGCTGGCGTGAGCTCGAAGATTCGGCTGAAGCGCTCGCCGAGGTCGGCAGCAGGGGATGAAGTCATTCAGCAACAGGATCCAGGTCGGGGAGCGGGCGCACCCGGCTCAGCACCGATCGTAGCCACATTGGCGATGGGCCTCCGACATGTCCCGGAAGTCCGCAAGACCGCCCGCACGCGCTGGCCGGGCCAGCCGGGGCCTTGCTGCAGCGCGAGGCGCCCGCGGCCACAATCAGATCATCGGGAATCCGCACTCGCCGCGGTTTTCCCTTGCTTCTGCCGGCTGGCGACGCCCGGTATCCGGCTGTATACATTCTCGAAGGCTCCCATGTTCGAACCCGAATCGATCGAAGAAGGAAGGTCGCACCCTCGCGGTGCCACGCCGCTGGAAGGCGGCGTCAATTTCGCCCTGTTCTCGGCCCATGCCACCAAGGTCGAAGTCTGCATCTTCGACGACGCCGGCGAGACGGAGATCGCCCGCATCGCCCTGCCCGAGTACACCGACGAGGTCTGGCACGGCTTCGTGCCGGGCCTCAAGGCCGGCGCTCGTTACGGCTACCGCGTCCACGGACCCTACGAGCCCGAGGCCGGCCACCGCTTCAACCCGAACAAGCTGCTGCTCGACCCCTACGCCAAGGCCTACATGGGCGAGCTGAAGTGGGGCGACGAGCTCTTCGGCTACACCGTCGGCCATCCGGACGCCGACCTCAGCTTCGACGAGCGCGACAGCGCCCATCTGGTGCCCAAGTGCGTGGTCGTCGACTCCCGCTTCGAGTGGAAGGAGCCGACGCACGTGCGCGTGCCGTGGGACAAGACAGTGTTCTACGAGACCCATGTGCGCGGCTTCACGATGCGCCACCCCACAGTGCCCGAGCACCAGCGGGGACGCTTCGCCGGCTTGGCCAACGACGAGGTGCTGCGTCACGTCCGCGAGCTCGGCGTCACCAGCGTCGAGCTGCTGCCGATCCAGATGTTCGTCGACAGGCCGCCGTACCTCGCCGAGAAGGGCCTGGCGAACTTCTGGGGCTACGACACGATCGGCTTCTTCGCGCTGCACACGCCGTACCAGTCCGAACCCAGCATCGACGAGTTCAAGGCGATGGTCGACCGCTTTCACGCCCAGGGCCTGGAGGTCATCCTCGACGTCGTCTACAACCACACGCCTGAGGGCAACGAGCTCGGCCCGACGCTGTGCTTCAAGGGCATCGACAACGCCAGCTACTACCGGCTGATGCCCGACGAGCCGCGCCACTACATCAACGACACCGGCACCGGCAACACCGTCAACCTGAGCCACCCCCGGGTGCTGCAGATGGTCACCGACAGCCTGCGCTACTGGGTCACGGAGATGCACGTCGATGGCTTCCGCTTCGACCTGGCGACGATCCTGGCGCGCGAAGCGTACGGGTTCGACGAAGGCGGCGGTTTCCTCGACAGCTGCCGCCAGGACCCGGTGCTGGCGAGCGTCAAGCTGATCGCCGAGCCGTGGGATTGCGGACCCGGCGGCTACCAGTTCAGCCATTTCCCGCCGGGCTGGGCCGAATGGAACGACCGCTACCGCGACACCGTCCGCGCCTACTGGAAGGGCGACGACGGCCTGGTCGGCGCGTTCGCCCAGTGCCTGACCGCGAGCGGCGACCAGTTCAACCAGCGCGGCCGGCGGCCCTGGGCGAGCGTCAATTTCCTCACCGCTCACGACGGCTTCACCCTCGCCGACCTCGTCAGCTACAACGACAAGCACAACGAAGCCAACGGCGAGGACAACCGCGACGGCCACTCCGACAACCGCTCGTGGAACAGCGGCGCCGAGGGTCCGACCGACGATCCCGAGATCAATGCCCTGCGGGCGCGCCAGCAACGCAACCTGCTGGCCACGCTGCTGCTTTCGCAAGGCACGCCGATGCTGCTGGCCGGGGATGAGTTCGGCCGCACCCAGCAGGGCAACAACAACGCCTATTGCCAGGACTCCGAGATCTCCTGGGTCGACTGGGACGGCATCGACGATGCCGCTCGCGCGCTGATCGACTTCGTCAAACGCCTGACGACCCTGCGCCGGGAGTTGCCGGTACTGCGCCGCCATCGCTTCCTCTCCGGGACGGCCGACGAGGCGCTCGGGGGCGTCAAGGACCTGACATGGCTCGCGCCGACCGGCGAGGAGATGACGGCCGACGACTGGGCCGATGCCAACCTGCGCTGCTTCGGCATGCTCCTCGACGGCCGCGCGAAGGCCTCGGCGATTCCGCGCGCGGGCACCGACGCGAGCGTGCTGCTGATCTTCAACAGCTGGCACGATGGCGTCGAGTTCGTGCTGCCGCCGGCGGTCGACGGCGGCAAGTGGACCCGACTCTTCGACACCGCGCTGGACACCCAGGCCCACGAGTCCTTCCGGGCCGGCGACCGCTACGTCATCACCGGACGCTCGGTGGTGGCAGTCGCCTGCGCGTGGGAGGGATCGGCGGCGGCGCCAGCGCTCCGGGCACTGCCGGGTCTGGAGGGCTGAAGGCTCGTTCCGCACCGACAGGCCGCGTCCTACGCTGCATCGCTGCGACCTCCCACGGCAGCGGCCTCAGGGTAGGAGGATGCTCGTCAGTTCGCGGTGGCCCGACGATGTGGCCACTGCCGACGACGATCCTCCTTCGAAAGCCCGTGCCATGAACCTCTCCGACGAGATCTCCCAGATCCTCGGCCAGTACGCGACCCGACCGACCGACACCAGTGCAGACTTCGACGAAGTCGCCAAGGGCGTGTCACCGGACGTGGTGCGCGACGGCCTCGCCCACAGCCTGCGCTCCGAGCAGACGCCGTCGTTCGGCAACATGGTCGGCAGCCTCTTCGGCGCTTCCAACGGTCAGCAACGCGCGGGCCTGCTCGGCCAGTTGATCCAGGCCGCTGGCCCCGCTGTGCTGGCCCAGTTGTCGAGCGGAGGCTTGGGCAAGCTGCTGCGCGGCGCAGTCGGGCCCGCAGCGCCGCAGGTCGACCCCGCGCAGGCCGAGAGCCTCAGCCCGAAGGACGCCGAAGCGATCGCGACAGCGGCTCAGAAGAACGACCCCGGAATCCTCGACCGTGTCGCCGACTTCTACTCCCGCCACCCGGACGTCGTGAAGTCGCTCGGCGGCGCGGCGCTGGCCATCGCCCTCGGGCACATGGCCACGAAGATGAACGCCCCGCCGCGCTGATCCGAACGTTAGACCGCGCTGAGCATCGGCACCCAACCCAACCACACGACCCCACCAAGGAAGCATCCATGAGCATTTTCGGCACGATTTTGAGCAAGCTGTTCCCGAAGTCGCACCCCGCGGTGGCCAATGCAGGCAACACGACCGCAGAAGCCACGTCCGGGCAGGCGACCCCGACCGGAACGGTCGGCACATCGGGCACTGCCACGCCGTCGGCGCCGCCGGTCGACGTGGAGCAGATCCTCAACGACATGGCGGCGAAGAATCCGCAGAAGCTGAACTGGAAGACATCGATCGTCGACCTGATGAAACTGCTGGACCTCGACAGCAGCTTCGCGTCGCGGCAGGCGCTGGCGCGCGAACTGCACTATTCCGGCGACATGTCCGATTCCGCTGCGGTCAACATCTGGCTGCACCGCCAGGTCATGACCAAGCTGGCGCAAAACGGCGGCAAGGTCCCGGCGGACCTGCGCGACTGATCGAAGTCGCCAGCACCGAGCGATGCCGGTCGGGTGCCGAGCCTCGCCGGACCTCCGGCGACGTTCAGTAGCGGATCCGCGCGACCGCGCGCAATTCGCCAGCCGTGGTGCGAGGAAAGCCGAAGAATTCGAGATAGGCCGGGATCATCTCGAACAGCATGTCGATCCCCGGCTGCGTTTCGCAGCCGCGGGCGCATGCGGCGCGCAGGAACGGCGTGACTTCCGACTTCATCACGACGTCGCCGACCAGCGCCGCCGAGTCGATGCGACTGACGTCGAACGGCAGCGGGTCATCGGTGCCCATGCCGAGCGGCGTCGCGTTCACGACCAGGTCGTAGCCCGCAGGGTCGCCCGATCCGGTCCGCACGTCGAGCGCCGGGTAGTGGGTGAGCAGGCGGGCCGCGAGGGCGGCGGCCGCAGCCGGGTCACGGTCGGACAGCATCAACCCGGCCACACCGACGCCAGCGAGCGATGCGGCGATCGCCGAGCCGACCCCGCCGGCGCCGAGGATGATCGCGCGCTGGCCGCGGATGACGCGCCCCTTCGACTCGACCCCGCGAACGAAGCCGGCGCCGTCGAACTGATCACCGAACCAGCTGCCGTCGGGACGCTTCAACAGCGCGTTGCAGGCATCCGCGATCCGCGCGGCCGGCGACGCCTGCGCGACCAGCGCGAGCGTCGTCACCTTGTGCGGCATGGTGACGAGGGCGCCACGCAGGTTGGTCATGCGGGCGAGCACCGCCAGCGTCGCCGGATAGTCGGCTGCCTGCACCCCCATCGGAACGACCACCGCATCGATGCCACGGCTTTCGAACCACGGGTTGTAGATCATCGGCGCCTTGAAAGCCTCGGTCGGGTAGCCGAGGTGGGCGATGAGGCTCGTCTTGCCGCTGATCATGGCCGGCGCGCCCGACGGGATTGCACCGACGCCTCAGGCCGCCGGCTTGCCGCTGCGCGCGCCACCGGGCTTGGGCGCGCCCGCTCCCACGATCTCGATGATCGAGCGAACTGCCACGGCATAGCCGTTCGCACCCAGCCCGGCGATCACGGCGGTCGCCACGCGCGACACCAGCGAGCGGTGGTAGATCTCCTCGCGCCGGTGGATGTTGGAGATGTGCAGTTCGACGATCGGCCCGGGAAACATCTTCAGCGCGTCGAGAATGGCGATCGAGGTGAACGAGTAGGCCGCGGGATTGATGACGATGCCGGTCGCCCCGTCGATGGCTTCGTGGACCCAGTCGATCAACTGGGCCTCGCTGTTCGTCTGGCGGAACTCGATCGGCCATTCGCCAGCGGCCTCGCGGGCGAGACTTTCGACCTGCGCGAGCGTGGTGTGGCCGTAGACCGACGGCTCGCGCTGCCCGAGGCGGTTGAGGTTCGGACCGTTGAGGATGTAGATCGGCTTGCCCATGCGATTTCCTTCGAGCCCCGGCTTCAGCCCTTGTAGCCCATGACACGCGGCAGCCACAGGACCGTTTCCGGAACGAACGTGATCAAGGCCAGCAGCGCGATCGCTGCCGCGATGAAGGGTGCCGCCTCCCGCACGATGGCGAGCAGCGGCTGTCGGGTCATGTTGGCGACGATGAAGAGAAGCAGCCCGAACGGCGGGGTCAGCAGGCCGATCATGATGTTGATGACCGCGACCACGCCGAAGTGGACGGTATCGATGCCGAGTGCCTTCACGGTCGGGATGAAGATCGGCACGATGATGAGCAGGATGGTCGTGCCCTCGAGCAGGCAGCCGAGGACCAGCAGGACCGCATTGACCAGCAGCAGGAAGCCGATCTTGGAGAGGTGGAAGCCCTCGACGAAATGCTGGACCGCCACCGGGATGTTCTCGGCGGTGACGACGTAGTTGAAAGCCAGCGCGCCGGCGATCAGCATGCCGACCGACGTCGTCGCCTTGGCGCTCGACAGCAGCACGCCGTAGAGCTGGCGCCGCGTGAGGGCCCGATAGATCAACGCCGCAGCGAGCAGCGCATACGCCGCGGCCGCGGCCGCGCCCTCGGTCGGCGTCATCACGCCGCCGTAGATGCCCACCAGCAGGATGACGGGCAGCAGCAGCGCCGGGATGGCCTCGAAGGTGGCGCGCGGCACGTCGCGCAGCGCCATCGGCGGCTCGACCGGGTAGCGGCGGCGCCGGGAGATGACGGCGTTCATCGCCATGAAGGCCAGGCCGAGCAGGAGGCCCGGGACCACGCCGCCCAGAAACAGGAAGCCGATCGACGCGTCCGACACCAGCGCGTAGAGAACCATCGGGATCGACGGCGGGATGATCGGCCCGATGATGGCCGCCGAAGCCGTGATCGCCGCGGCGTAGGCGACGGGGTACTTGCCGTCGCGCGTCATCATGCCGACGATGATGCGGCCGATGCCGACGGCGTCGGCGATCGCCGAGCCCGACATGCCGGCGAAGATGATGTTGGAAACGATGTTGACGTGGCCGAGTCCGCCGCGGAATCGTCCGACGAGCATCAGGCAGAACTTCAGCAGCCGGTCCGTCAGGCTGCCGGTGTTCATCAGGTCCGCGGCGAGGATGAACAACGGCACGGCGAGCAGCACGTAGCTGTTGAAGAGGCCGTTGAGGATCTGCTCGGCCGCCGTGCCCGGATCCAGGCCCGCCGCGAGGAGGTAGAAGATCGAGGCGCCGATCATCGCCAGGCCGATCGGCAGCCCGGCCGCCGCCAGCGCGACAAGCACGATCACGCACATCGCGAACGGCGACAGGCCCATCATGCGGCGTCGGTGCCGATGTCGGCCGGCGCCGGCGCCGTGCCACGCCACGCGCGCCACACCACCCTCGCCTGCCGGGCGATGCAGACCAGCGCGAACAGCACGTAGATGGAATAGAGGTAGTCGAAGCGCATGCCGAGATAGGCCGACCGCTCGCGCCGCATGAAGGCGACGTAGTGCCAGGTCGCCGGCAGCGAGAGCACCATCAGCACGATCAGCGCGGTGCTGGCGACGACGGTGAAGACGCGCCGCACCTTCGGCGGCACGGCGTTGTAGAGAACGTCGAAGCGGACTTCATCGGCGTCGGCGACGATGAACGAGGCGCCCCAGAGCACGACCCAGACCCAGCACAGGACCGTGACCTCCTCGGTCCAGCCGAGCGGCCGGTTGAGGGCGTAGCGGAAGACGATCTGAAGCAGGAAGGATACGAACATGGTCGCGATCAAGGCGACCGCGACATCGTCGGCCCGGCGCTGCAGCCAGCGGACGACCGCCGGAGCCCGTTCCGGCGGCATGGGTCCCTGCGACATCGGCCTGGTACCGAACTAGAGCGCGTTGATGCGCTCGAGTGCGCCACTCGGCCACTCGCGGCCGTACTTCTCGACGTAGCGCTTCTGCGCGAAGGTCCGGAACGCGGCCACGTCGGGCGTGTAGACCTTCTTGCCTTCGGCCTTCAGCGCGGCGACGACCTCGCCTTCCTTGCCCTCGAACTTGGTGGTGTAGTCGTCGATCGATTTCTCGGCGGCCGCCCGGAAGCGTGTTTGCTGGTCGGGCTTGAGTTCGTTCCAGGCCTTCGACGAGACGGTCATCACGTCGAAGCCGACGACGTGGCCGGTGAGGACGAACTGCGTGGTGACCTCGTCGAACTTCATCAGCTTGCTCAGCAGCAGCGGATTGTCCTGGCCGTCGATCGCGCCGGTCTGCAGCGCGGTATAGACCTCGGCGAACGCCACCGGCGTCGGATTGACGCCGATCGATTCGCCGAGGAACTGCCAGAACTCTCCCGGTGGCATGCGCAGCTTGATGCCGGCGAGATCGGCCGGGGTGCGGATCGGCTTGTCGGGCTTGAGGTTGACGTGGCGCGAGCCGAAGTAGACCGGCGCGATGACCTCGATGCCGAGCTGGTCGCGCGCCATCTTCACGAAGTCTCGACCGACATCGCTCTTGAACGTCTTCTTCAAGTGGGCGACGTCCCGAAACAGGTAAGCCGACGTCAGCAGCGACCAGGCCGGCACCTGCTTGGAAATGTCCTGAGGGGCCAGGTTTGCCATCTCGAGGTTGCCGCGCTGCAGGGCCACGAGCTCGGTCCCCTGCTTGAACAGGGTGTTGCCCCAGAACGGCTGGAAATCGATGTCGCTCTTCATGGCGGCAGCAAAGGCCTTGTAGGCCTCGGCGCGCAGGTCCTGCTCGGTGAAGGCCGAGCTGAAGCGCATCTTGGGGGCCCCCTGTGCCCACAAGGGAGTGGCCGCGGCGACGGCCAGGCCGGAGGCACCGGCGCGCAACAGGGTGCGACGGGAAATCGTCGACGTCATGGGGAGTCTCCTCGGTTCGGGGGTGGATCTGCGCCCGACAACTGACGGCAGGCGATCGGAGAATATCGACTTTGTCGGATGATGACAAGAGGCTCGAATGATCATTCGATCACCCGATCGAGGTATCATCGGGTTGCGCATGCCGGCTCCCGTCGGCAGGACACCGAGGACGAAGGCGATGCTGGACGACGGTCGGCAAGCGGAAACGGTCGGCGAGAAGGTCTATCAGCGCATCCGCGCCGACATCGTCTTCGGCCGCCTTCCGCCCGGAGAGCGGCTGACGCTCGACCGCATGCGCGACGCCTACGAGGCGAGCGTCGGGACCTTGCGCGAGAACCTCAACCGCCTCTCCTCGGAAGGCCTGATCGTCGCCGAAGGCTCGCGCGGCTTCCAGGTCACGCCGGTGTCCGCCGCCAACCTGCGCGAAGTCGCCGCGATGCGCTGCCTGCTGGAATCGCACGCGCTGCGCTTGTCGTTCGAAAGCGGCGACATGGACTGGGAGGGCGACGTCGTCGCGGCTCACCACAAGCTGGCCTCGATGGAGCAGCGCATGAAGACCGGCGCCCTCGCCAACGCCGAAGCCTGGAAGCAATACGACCGCGAATTCCACCGCGCGCTGATCGCCGCCTGCGGCTCCCAGGTGCTGCTCGAGACGCACGCCATCATCTACGACCGCTATCTGCGCTACCAGATGGTGGCGGCGGTGTACCGCGGCGACGTCGCCGCCGGCGAGCACCGGCGCCTGCTGGAATGCGCCCTCAAGCGCGACTGGAAACGCGCCCAAGCCACGCTCACCCAGCACGTGCAGGATTGCGTGACGCACATGATCGACGAGCGCCTCGTCACCTGAGGCAGGGGCCGGGCGCGCGCCCCCTACACTGCGGCGCCATGGCCGCTCCCTCGTTCGATCTCGACCTCGTCGGCCAGCGCCTGCTGAACGAAGCCTACGGCCTCGTTGCGGCGCTGCCGTTGCTCGCGCTGGCGCTGCTCGCGGTGTGGCTGTTCTGGCTGCTCGGCCGGTGGCTCGCGAGCCGCGCGCTGCTCGAACGGGTGGCCCGGCGCAACCCCTTCATGCGCGACCTGACGCGCACCACCGTGCGCTGGTCGGTCACCGCGCTCGGCTTGCTGGTGGCGCTGGAGATCATGAACGCCACGGCGCTCGCCGGCGCGCTGCTCGGCACCGCCGGTGTGCTCGGCATCGCGCTCGGCTTCGCCTTCAAGGACACGCTGGAGAACTACCTCGCCGGCATCCTGATGAGCCTGCGCCAGCCGTTCGCGCCGCGCGATCACGTCGTCATCGACGGCAACGAGGGCGTCGTGGTCTCGATGACCTCGCGCGCGACGATCCTGATGACCCTCGACGGCAACCACCTGCGGCTGCCGAACGCCCTGGTCTTCCGCAGCGTGACCCTGAACTACTCGCGCAATCCGAGCCGGCGCTTCCAGTTCGACGTCGGTGTCGGCGTCGGCGAAGACCTGGTCGCGGCGCAGCATATCGGCACCGCCGAACTGGCGCAGCTGCCCGGCGTGATGCACGAGCCGCCGCCGCGCGCCCACATCGCCGCCCTCGGCGACTCGAACGTGCAGCTGCGTTTCCTCGGCTGGGTCGACCAGCGCACGCACGACTTCCTGATGGTTCGCAGCGAGGCCATCCGCACGGTCAAGCTCGCCCTCGAAGCCGCCGACATGGACATGCCGGAGCCGATCTACCGGCTGCAGCTGACGGAGCGTGGCGCGGCCTCGACCGCGGCCGCACCGCCGCCGTCGTCGCGACCACCCCGTCCACAGCGACCGGCTTCAAGCCGTGTCCCGGTCTACACAGGCGTGATCGACGACCTGACGCCGCAGATCGATGCCGAACCGAAGGGCCGCGCCGCCCCCGATCTGCTGGACCCGGAAGCACCGAAGGAGTAGACCGCGCAGCGGCCGTTCCGCGAAGGGCGCCCAGAAGGTCCGCATCGCCCTGGCAGAGAAGGGCCTCGCCTGGACGGGCCATCATCTCGATCTGCGCGCCTTCGGGCACCTGACGCCGCAGTTCCTGGCACTCAACCCCGCCGGCTTCGTGCCCGTGCTGGTCGATGCCGGAGGCGGGAACCGAATGGATGCGATCGGCGTGACGGGCAGCGCGGTCACGCCCGCCCCGAGCGCCGGCTGCGCGGCTGCGCCTTGTCGAGTTCGCCGAGTTCCTGCTTGAGCAGGATCAGCAAGGTGCGGGCGTCCTCGACCGGCATTCGCACGACACTCGTGGCAACTGCGTCGTCGCGCATCGGTCGTGGCTGCACCAGCACGTCGGCGCCGATCTCGATCATGCCCCGGTCGTGCCTGACGGACTTGAGGCGCTGCACTTCGATGTCGTGAGTCTTCAATCGCGTTCCCCTGCTTCCACGGCGATTCCGGATTGTGGAGGCGTCCGGCGGATGCGCGGATCCGTGGCGCCGCCCGGAAGGCGAGGCGCCGGCCGACAATGGCTGGGCGACCGACACGATGAATCATGACCATAGAGAAACCCGTCGGCCTTGACCCCGCCATCGCCGCTCAGCGCTTGCGGGAAGAAGGCCCCAATGAACTGGGCGTGAGCCAGCGCCGAACACTGCGCGACATCGTCTGGGAAGTGGTGCATGAGCCCATGTTCCTGCTGTTGCTGGGGGCGGGCACGATCTACCTGGTGATGGGCGACACCCGCGAGGCCCTCATCCTGCTGGGCTTCGTGTTGATCATCATGACCCTCACAGCCTTGCAGGAGCGGCGCACCGACAACGCTCTCGACGCGCTGCGCGACCTGTCCTCCCCCCGCGCCCTGGTCGTGCGCGGGGGTGCGACTCTGCGCATCCCGGGACGCGACGTGGTGCGCGAAGACGTGCTGATCCTGTCCGAGGGTGACCGCATCGCCGCCGACGGGGTGCTGTTGCAGGCGCACGAACTGGCCACCGACGAGTCGATGCTCACCGGCGAGTCCGAGCCCGTGGCCAAGCAGGCATCGAGCCACCGTGCCTTTGCCGGCACGATGGTCGTGCGAGGCCAGGGCCTGATGCGCGTGGATGCCGTCGGGCATGCGACCGAACTGGGGCGCATCGGCCAGTCGTTGCAGGATATTGCCTTGCAGGCCTCGCCGCTGCGCGCGGAAGTGGCGCGCCTGACGCGCCGTCTGGTGGTCATCGGCCTGTCGCTCTGCCTGGTGCTGGTGCTGCTGTTCGCCGTGCTGCGCGGCGGATGGCTCGACGCGCTGCTGGCCGGCATCACGCTGGCCATGGGCATCCTGCCGCAGGAATTCCCGGTGATCATGATCGTCTTCCTGGCGCTGGCTGCCCGCCGCCTGGCGGCACAGCAGGTGCTGACGCGGCGGCTCAACGCCATCGAAACGCTCGGCCAGACCTCCGTGCTGTGTGTCGACAAGACCGGCACGCTGACCCAGAACCGCATGGCCGTGGCAGCGCTGTGGGCGAACGGACAGCGACTCGATGCCAGTGCCCTGCAACCGCAGGGCCTGCCGGAAGCGCTTCATGAACTGCTCGAGTACGCCGTGCTGGCCAGCGAGATCGACCCGCACGACCCGATGGAGAAGGCCTTTCACCGCTTTGCGGGCGAGCATCTGAACGCCACCGAACGCCTGCATCCGCAATGGACCCTGGCGCGCGAATACGAGTTGTCGCCGGAGTTGCTGGCGATGAGCCACCTGTGGAGCAGCGGTGAGGTGCCGCACGACGTGGTGGCGACCAAGGGCGCCCCCGAATCGGTGGCCGACCTGTGTCACCTGAAGGATGCGCAGCGCGTCGAGCTGGCCGCCGAAGCCGCACGCATGGCCGGCAGTGGCCTGCGGGTGCTGGGGGTGGCGAAGGCACGACATCGCAGCGGCCAGGACTGGCCGTCGAGCCAGCACGATTTCGAGTTTGAATGGATCGGCCTGGTCGGTCTCGCCGACCCGCTGCGCGACGAGGTCCCGCAGGCGATCGCCCAGTGCCACCAGGCCGGTATCCGCGTGATCATGATCACGGGCGATCATCCGCGCACGGCGAGCGCCATCGCAGCACAGGCCGGCATCGGCGGCAGCGAGGTCGTCACCGGCGACGAGCTGGCCGACCTGGACGCCGCCACGCTGGCGAGGCGCCTGACGACGGTAAACGTGTTCGCGCGAGTTCGGCCCCAGCAAAAACTGGCGCTGGTGCAGGCGCTGAAGGCGCGTGGCGAAGTGGTGGCCATGACCGGCGACGGCGTCAACGATGCGCCCGCGCTGAAGGCGGCTCACATCGGCATCGCGATGGGCCAGCGCGGCACTGACGTGGCGCGCGAAGCGGCAGCGCTGGTGCTGTTGCAGGACGACTTCTCGTCCATCGTTCAGGCCATCCACCGTGGCCGCCGCACGTTTGCGAACCTGCGTCAGGCCATGGTCTACACGCTGGCCGTGCACGTGCCCATCGTCGGCCTGGCTGTGCTGCCCGTGCTGCTGGGGTTGCCCCTGGTACTGGCGCCGTTGCACATCGCCTTTCTGGAGCTGGTGATCGACCCGGCCTGTTCGCTGGTCTTCGAAGCCGAAGATGGCGATCCCGGCCTGATGCAGCAGCCCCCGAGAGGGGTTCAGGAGCCGCTGCTGTCCCCGAGCCATGTCGGTCAGAGCCTGGCAATGGGGGGCTGGGTGACGCTGGTGGTCGTGGGCCTGTATGCACTGCTGCTCGATCGAGGCGTGGTTGCCGGCATGGCCAGCACCGCGGCGTTCGTGGTGCTGGTGACGGCGAATGCCCTTGATCCTGGCCAGCCGGTCCGCGCGGACCACCTGGCGAAGTCTGTTCAAAGGCCTGAGTGCTGTGGGTCGATGGGTCCTGGCCGGCACGCTGGCCGCGCTGACCGCCATCACCGTGGTGCCATTCCTGGCCCAACCTTTTCGCTTCGTGCCGCTGCCGGTGGGCTACTGGCTGGCATCGCTGCTCGTCGGATTGTCGATGGTGCTGGTGTTCCAGCTGACCAAGCACTTGCTGTCCATGCACCGCGCACGGATCACGCGCGCGGCCGGCCATTGAGCGGCCGCCCGGGGCGAAGCCACCGCGACAGGGTGCGCTAGCGCACAGACATTTCGGTCCTGGTGGTTCATCCTCAAGTCCACAGGCAACCTGCGTTACGGACCTGGCCAGGTGTCGGACGAGAGATGCCTGCATCGATTCAACTATGCAGATGCTCGAACGTCCGGCGCGGCACCAGCGCAATCACTCCCGAGAATCACGGGTGGCCTCGTCGCTTCGCGCGACCACGCTGACCGCCCTGACTCAGCGACACAGCACCGGCTACAGCCGCGAGTTCATGCGCGAGACCGTGATGACGTGGGCTGCCCGTGAATGGCCCGAGTTGCTCATTGGTCGAGACGCTGGCGGAATCCGCTTCGAGGCTCACTCACCGTGCGCGAGCGTGGAAGTGACATGCGCTGTCGATGGTGAATACGTCTGGTCACTCAAGGCAACCCGAACGGATGTCGCAGGCAGGGTCTGGGAGACCTGTGTCTTGGTCCTGGGCGCCGTGGACCGAGACCTGTTGAGCGTGCGCACCGGATACACGGGCGACGCAATCCTGGCGTTGCCTGGCGCCCGTCAACCGCAGTTCCTTCATTCGCTTGTCGACCACCTCCCATTCGAGGACGGCGACTACCCGCTTACGACGGTGCCGAGACAGGTGTGCAGCGTCGCTGCCTGCGACAACCTGCGCGACCACTTGCTGAGCCCACGTCGCAAGCTCCCGATTCTCGCGGTCGCCACCAGCGTTCCGTCGCAGTTCGACGCACCTGAGTCTCCCGAGCCGGCCGGGGCAGGTCTGGCCCGAGCGCTGTGCGGCTTGGTCCATGTCGTGAGCCTTGGAGGGGTGGGCGGTCCATGTCTCGAAGCCTCCCTGGGCCGAAGGATGGCTGTGCATGCAGGCGAGACCCGTCTGTTCATGCCCGGCCTCCAAGTGGATGCCGACCCTGCCAATCATCCGGCCTTCGCGGACCTTTCGGGCGTGGCACCCTCGGGCGCGAGCGCCGAGGCCGCAGCGCAGACCGCCACTCACTTGTGGAGCACTTCGACAGCACGGTGCGCCGACTTTGAAGCGCTGTGGGCCAAGTCGGGCGACGCGTGAACAACCCGTCGCTCGTGAGCATCAAAGGGGGCAAAACGCCTACTTGGATCGGTGCCGGCTTTGCGCTCGTCTATGCAGCCATCGGTGTGCTGTGGATTCTTGTCTCCGACAGCGTGGCATCGAGCATTTCTCCGACGGCTGAAACTCTGGAACTGGCTCAACGGTACAAGGGCGTCGGATTCATAGTCGTCACTTCGGTGAGTCTCCTTCTCCTGGTGCGATACGGCTACACGAGGCTCCTGGCGGCGCTCAACGCCGAAACGGCCGTTGCCATGGAGGAGTTCCAGCGTCAATTGGAAGTGCGCGTCGACGAGCGTACGAAAGAGCTGCGATTCGTCAACCAGGAACTCGACGCGTTCGCCCGCACCGCAGCGCACGACCTCAAGACTCCATTGAGCGGAATCATCGGCTTGGCCGAGATTCTTCGCATTCGATACAACCCACTGCCGGACTCGGAAGGCGACCGAATGACTTCGCTCATTCAGAAGTCAGCCCAGGGCATGGCGGTTCTCATCGACGACTTGCTCGCGCTGTCCCGCGTGACGACGCAAGACCTCGAACTGAAAAGAGTCGACCTGGCCGCCATTTCGCGATCCGTGGTCGACGAGCTGCGGACCTCGGAACCTGCGCGAGGGGTAGCAGTCTCCATTCGCAGCCCGATGCACGTCCAAGCGGATGCCGGCCTCCTTCGTTCGTTGATGTCGAACCTGATCGGAAATGCGTGGAAATTTACCGCGAAGGAAACGTCCGCGCATATCGAGGTGGGGTGCCACGAAACCGACGATGGATGGGCGGTCCACTTTGTCAGAGACAACGGCGCGGGCTTCAACATGAGCGACGCAGCGAAGGTTTTCGAGCCCTTTCACCGTTTCCACTCGACGCAGGATTTCGCCGGGACCGGTGTGGGCCTCGCGACCTGTCAGCGCATCGTCCATCGGCACGGCGGGTCGATCTGGATCAACTCGACGCCAGGCAAGGGCACGACGGTGTACTTCAGCCTGAATCGGACTGGCGTGAAAGGACATCCACCCTGCGTCCCGCAGGACTCGTTTTTTGCTACCTTCGCGTAGCCGCGCAGTGTCCAGGCCGGCAAGCGCCAATTCCCTCGCGGAAATGCGGAATCGCCGAGTGAGTCAACGTCGAGCCCCGGGCCTGCGGTTTCGCAGGGGATAGCCGTTGGTATCCATTGAGGGTCGTGGCCGGTGCTCAGCCTTTAGCTCTGCACCAGTCGTTTCATCCATTCCAAAAGAACGGTCGGCAACAGCTCCGGCCGTGGCAGCAAGGCGTACTGCCCGATGCCAAAGACTCCGGGCAAGTAGTTCGCGGCTTGCCGGTCGACAGTGAGACAAAAGGAGCTGATTCCCTGGAGCCGCGCTTCGGTCACGGCCTGCCGCGTGTCCTCGACGCCATAGTGGCCCTCGTAGACGTCGATGTCGTTGGGCTTTCCGTCCGAGAGAACCAAGAGGAGGCGGTGATGGGCAGGTTGCCCCATCAGCATGGAAGTAGCGTGCCGAATGGCAGCACCCGCGCGGGTGTAGTGCTGGGGCTCGAGCATCGCAATGCGCCGGGCCACGACAGGCCCGAATTCTTCCTCGAAGGTCTTGACCACACGCAGCTGGACGCCACGCGGCCCCTCGCCTGAGAACGACATGACCGAGTAAGGCTCCCGCATTCCCTGCAAGGCGATAGACACAAGGAGGAGCGCTTCGCGTTCAACGTCGATGACGCGCTTTTGCGCGGCTATCCATCCATCGGTCGACCCGCTGATGTCGACAAGCAGCAGGATGGCCATGTTGCGCCGGGCCAGGCGATGAGTCTGGTACACCGCCTGGGGCATCGACAGACCGGCACTGAAGTCGGCGTAAGCGTCGATGTACGCGTCTACGTCGACCTCATCACCTTCCAACTGCTTGCGCAATCGAACCCGTTGCGCGCTCAGCATCTCGAAACGGCGTCTCACCAGGGTGACCATCGGACGGTATTCCTGCAGCGTGCGGTCCACCCATTCCTGCGGGCCTTCTTCGGCCGGACCGATGTGCACAGTCACAGCGCGCTCGACGTAGCACTGGCTGCGATAGTCCCACTCGGGGTAGTGCAGAGCGGCTTGGGTCCCCGAACTCGTCGCGTTGTTCGCGCTGCTGGTTCTGGCGAGGAGCGTGTCCTCTGAGAGAAACACCTCCTTGGGCCTACCGGGGGCCCTTACCAAGCGTGCCTCGGGCAGTTCCGACAATGCGTCTGCCATCTCCTCGGCGGCCGTTGCAGCGTCCTGGTCCGTGGGTCGCTGCATGCCAACGGGGTCTTCGACTTGCTCGTGTGGCGTGGCGGTCTGCACCATCCACGCACCGGGCCCTTTGTCGTCCTCGTTCTTCGCGACTTCGCGTACCTCCGGCGGCCGGCTGAGCCGGGCACCCCGGGGGGCTCCTGGGGGTGCCGTCTTCGCAGACGGCCCATCGCGTTGGACTGCTGGGCCGACCAGGAGCGCGGGACGCAGGTCACCAGTCCAGAGGTCCTTGAACACGACGGAAGCGCTTGCCGCCCCGTCGCGCTTCTGGAACGCTGCAGCAAGGTCGTGTGCGCGCTGCGCCGAGGTCTCGGCATTCAATGGCGCTCCGTTGGCGAGGTCACCGAGAACGGTTTCGCGCACGAACCTCTCCAAGGCCTGCCGAGGTTGCGGAAAGACTGCCAACGACGGGCGCGCGAGCAAGGCGGCGCGCCGCGCCGCCATCACCGACTGCCGCATGCCGGGCAGCATCCGGACCAGTTCGCAATCCGAAGCGTGTGCCTCCAGCACCAGGTAGATGCTTTGCGCAAGCGGGGTCTCCAGCGCTTCCCGATGGGCCGCACTGCCCCGATGCGCCCGCATCGCCGGCTGCAGCGCGAGCACGCGAAACTGCTCCAAGGGAGCCGTTGCCGCCGAGCGACCCGGGAGCCAGATGCAGCTTCCATCCGTCGCAGGAATGGCTTGACTGACGCGCGGCCCGTCGTGTCGCTGGAAGACTTTCGTCAGAAACGTCGCTGGCGCAGGAGGGTGCGCCGTCCGAATCGGAAGACCTCCGGAAAAGACGGCAGCGATGAGGAGGTCGAGCCTCGAAGCAACGTCGCGCAGCGTCAGTTCGGAAGTCGAGGTGGTTCGTTTGCGATGCCGGCTCCAAAGCGCACGAGCGAAAATCGTCGCGTGCCGGGCCATGTCGGCCAGTACGTCTTCCGCTTCGGCCACGGTGTTTTTGCCAGCTAGACGAAGGTCGCGTCCACGAGGTCTCGCATCGCACCGACCAGCGTTGCATCGTCCGAAAGTGGCGAAACCACCGCGGCGTAGCATGCATCCCGCACCTCCACGCCACTGGCGATGAGACGGGCGGCCGCGATGAGCAGCCGAGTGCTGGGGACCTCGGCGAGGCCGCGGTCCTGCAACGCTCGCAGCCGAAGACCCAGTGCAACCAGAGCTTGACAAGTGCTGCGCTCGGCCCCGCCTTCGTGCATCACTATGGCGACCTCGCGTTCGGCCGGCGGGAACACGAAGTCGAGCGCGACGAATCGCTGTCGCGTGCTCGGCTTCATATCCTTCATGAGCCGCTGATAGCCTGGGTTGTACGACACCACCAGCTGAAAGCCCGGGGCCGCCTCTATGAGCTCGCCAGTCTTGTCAATGGGAAGAATCCGGCGGTGGTCGGTCAGAGGATGGAGGACGACGACCGTGTCTTGGCGGGCCTCGACAACCTCGTCGAGATAGCACATTGCGCCTTCTCGGACCGCCCGCGTCAAGGGGCCGTCCTGCCACTGCGTCCCATCGCTACGAATCAAGAACCGACCGATGAGGTCGCTGGCGGTCAGGTCGTCGTGGCATGAAACGGTGACGAGTGGGCGCTTCAGTTTCCATGCCATGTGCTCGACGAAGCGTGTCTTTCCGCACCCAGTGGGCCCCTTGAGCATGACGGCCAAGTTTCGGGCATGGCACTGCTCGAATATCGCGACCTCCCGGCCGGAGGCAACGTAGTAGGGCTCGGCGCCTTCTTGCCCGCCACTCTCCGCCACTCAGACCCTCGCTGGGACCAGTGAACCGTTGCCCGGCTCCGCGCTCTTCTCGTCGGTGACCACGAACTGCGGGGCATAGCGGAAGAAATCGATGATGAACAGCGCCACCCCGACGGCAAATATCGAGGACGTTGCGACGAGCATCAGGAAGTGGACCTGGATCTTGAGCTGGGCGTCCAGGTAGCCGAGACCGAGTATCCGTTCCAGGTACACCTGGCCAATGCCGGCCGTGGCGAAGGAGAGCGTCATGCCGAACATCCCGACGATCTGCAACCAAAAAGCCCAGTACCCGACGCTGGTCCCGCTCTCGCGCCTTTGCGGGCACATCGCGGGCAGAGCGTAGGTAATCATGGCCATCACGATCATCGCGTAAGCCCCGTAGAACGCAGCGTGGCCGTGCATGGCAGTGATGAGGGTGCCGTGGGTCCACTTGTTGACGCCAGGCCATGTATGGGCAAGCCCGAGGAGCCCGGCGCCGAAGAGCGTGAACACGGCGCTGCCGACGGTCCAGTGCAACGCGAGCGTGTTCGGGTGCGCAAGCCCCGAGCGCCGTATCGCCGAATACGCGTAGACGGCCATGCCAATCAGGGCAAGTGGTTCCAGTGCACTGAACATCCCGCCTATGGGCAGCCAGTAGCTCGGCACTCCGACCCAGTAGTAGTGGTGAGCCGTTCCGAGGATGCCGGCGATGAAGACCAGCCCGACGATGACGTAGAGCCACTTCTCCATAACCTCTCGGTCGGCGCCGGAGAGGCGGATGAGGAGATAGGCCATGAAGCCGCCCTGAATCATCTCCCAGACCCCCTCGACCCACAGGTGGATGGTCCACCACCGGTAGAAGATGGAGACCACGTAGTTCTTGTACTCAAACAGCGCCGGGAAGAACAGCACTGCCGCGGCGCCTATGCCGAGCACGAGAACACCTTCGGTGGTGGTGAACCGCCCCGACTTCCAGATGGTCATGCCGATGTTGTAGAGGAAGATGAGCATGCAGACCACGATGACGAGCTTGTGCGGAAGTGGTTGCTCAAGAAGCTTGTTGCCGGTGCCGTAGCGAAACAAGTAGCCGATCACCGCCGTGACGCCCATCAAGAGCCACAGGACGAGCTGGATGTAGGCCAGCTTGACGCTGTACAGCTCGGTTCGGGATTCGTCGGGCACCATCCAGTAGGTGGCCCCCATGAAGCCGGTGAGGACCCACACGATGAGCAGGTTCGTGTGAATGACCTTGGTGACATCGAACGGCAGGATGTAGAGCAATGGGTCCGGGCCAAGATACTTTGTTGCCGAGAGCAAGCCAAAAACAATCTGCAGGCCGAAGAGCACCATCGCGGCGGCGAAGTACCAGTAGGCGACTGATTGAGACCGATAGCGCATGGGGTCTTGCCTTACTTGAGCGACGACAGATAGGCCGTGAGCTGATCGAGCTGCTCCGGCGTCAAGGTCTTGGCGTACGTATTCGGCATGAACGACACGCCGTTGGCGGAGTACATCGCTCCTGGGACCACGTAGACACTCGGCTCTTGAATCGATTCGCGGATGTAGGTTTGCGGGTCCTTTGCTGTCCCTTTGTAGTCAGCCGACGCAATAATCTTTGCCGCACGCGCGCTGACGCCGGCCAGCGACGGTCCGACCATGTTGACGCCAGGAGCCACCGAGTGACAGGCGTTGCACGCTGGAGCGGCCGTCCTGAACAGACGTTCGCCCAAAGCCATCGGGTTCTCGTCACCGGTGACCGGGCGCGCCGCCGGCGGTGCGGGGCCTGCTGCCGCGGAACCGGACGGTGCGGCCTGCTCGGCTGCAGCCAGGTCAGCGCCGGGGATGGACGCCCCCGTGACGAGCAACGGCCGCGGTGGCCACCCCTGGTTGTCGACGTTGCTCACCCAGTCGAGGAAGGAGATGAGATTCGTGATGTCGGCGTCGCTCAAGTCCTGCTTGGGCATCAAGCGACGGTGACGCTGCTCGTCGTAGAACTTCGACGGGTCGCGAAGGTAAGCCTGAAGGTACTGCTCTCCCCGCAGCTTGGTGATCTTGGTGAGGTCGGGGGCGTAGTACGCGCCCTCGCCAAAGAGGGTGTGGCAGTTGATGCAGTTGTTCTTGTGCCATACATCCTTGCCAGCGACCACCTGCGGCGTCAGCTTGTCCTCGTGGGTCAGCGTCGGAAACTGCCGATGTGTGTCTATCGTGAGCCCAAGGAACGCGAGAGCCGCCACGCCTGTGCAGCCGATGGCGAACAGTCGGGTCTGTCTCTTGTTCATGCCGCCCACCTCCGGGGCTCAGACACCGATTCCGGTCCAGTAGGTCACGGAGATGTAGACCGCGTACAAGACCGCGCCGGCCATCGATGCCACGATGACGTAGCTCACGACTCTCAACGGTCCATGCATGGGCACCTTGTTTTGTTGCGGGCGGACCTCTAAGGGTGCGCGCAACACAAACTGTCGTCTGTGCGCCATCGCACTTATGGGTGAAACCGCAACAGTGCCGATTCCGGGGAAGCGCCTGCCCGTAGTGGCCGGGCGGCGCTGCACAAGGTCGTCGCACGTCCCACTGCCGTAGTCGATGCTCAGCCTGGTTTCCCGTCCAGCCGAGGACGGGTCAATACGGGCCAGTAACGCACCGCATACAAGCCGAATCCGCCGGACCACAGCGCTGCGGACACTTCGATGGCAACGAGTGTCTGCAGGGGGGCGAGCAGCGGAAGAAGGACTCGCACAACGCCAGCCGCCAGCACAAGCAGGTAGCAGGTCGTGTCAAACCGGTCCGCGCGCATGGGGCGCGCGGTGTGCCCCTTGGCGGTCCTGGTCATCATGCCGATGATGAGACCGCCCGCTGCCCCGACGGTCAGCGCGTGCGTCGCCGACGAAGAGGAAACGATGTCCAGTGCCGAACAGGCGCGGAGCGCCAAGTGAATCGGGACCCAGACGTAGGCCAGGTGCAGGACCCAGACGAGCGGAACCTTGCGCGTCTTCCAAGGCTGCCAGAGGAGCCAGCGGAACGCATGAACGATGCACGCCCATGCAGTGACGACCGCAAGTGGAACCCCCCTCAGCCCGACGGCGTCCGCAGCGACCAGCAACAACACCAATCCCAGCGCAGCCTTCTCGACGAGCGGCCTTCTAACCGCGGCTGCGCCGGACACACCATTGTTCGTAAACAGAGGAATGACTCTCCCACTCATCACTGCAATGATGAAGAGCAAGATGTCCAGGCCAAGCTGCAGCCCTGCCCCAACTGGGACGGGGCTTACCAAGCCGAGCTGGGCGGCGTGGATGAACCCAGCGGCGGCGGACATCAGCACCAGCAGCGCGACGAAGAAGTAGTTCCGTCGGTTACGAGCCTTGACGAAGGGAATCGCGAGGGCGATGGCTGCCGCGAGGGGGAACGCCACATTGACTACCGCGGCAGCCCAGCCGAAGGATGTCATCACAAGAAGGCGGCCAGCGACCCACAGTGCCGCAAGCGCTGCCAGCACCGCGCCGGTAGGCGTGGGCTGGTTCGACCAGTTCCTGCCGGCGGTGAACAGGAAGCCCACGATCACGGCCAAGGCGAACCCGAAGAGCATCTCGTGGGCATGCCAGATGGGTCCCTTCAGGTAAGTGTGACCCAGCACGCCCGAAAATTGCAGCGCCCACAACGGAATGGACAGAGCAGCGAACGTGCTTGCGAGCAGGTAGAACGGCCGAAATCCAAGTTCCCATAACGCGAAACGTGGTGCCGGGCCCAAAGCGTTATGCCTGCGGACCATCGAGCTCGCTGAAATGTCGTGCTCGATCCATGAGGTGCAGCATCTGGGTGGCAGCGTGGAGAGTTAGCGGGTGACGCGTGAAGCCCAGCCGCGGCGAAATATAGGTCGCCATGTCCCGGACCAGCTCTCGCTGTGCGTCCGACGCCTCCGCGAGGAGCGCGATGACCAGGTTCTCAAGGGCAATCACGCGAACCTGGAGCTGAACGAGTTCAGCATTCGTCAGGGGCGGCACACTCGGTGTCCCGGCGTGCAATTCCTCCAGAGCAGGTATGGCACCGCCCTCGTTGTCCCAGCGCGAAAGGGCCTGTTGCCGAAGCTTGCGACGTTGAGGAATTTTCTCTGTGGGCATGAGAAATGCGGGTCGAACCATGGTTGGAAGCCATCGTAGCAAGCGACGGTGGGAGAGGGGGCCCTGTCGCAGTAGCCGGGGTTGGCATCCACTGCAATGTACGTTCGGAAGCGTCCCACCTTCTGCTCTGGTACGCGTCTAGCTCACTCTTGAGCATGGCACCGTCGTAGCGCTTGTCAGGCAGCGACTATGTTCTCCGGTAACCGCCTCTGTCTGGTAAAGAACTCTGTTCCCCGCGCACACCTGGCTCCACGCCATGCGCCCTCACTCCACCGTCACGCTCTTCGCCAGATTCCGCGGCTTGTCGACGTCGGTTCCCCGCGCACACGCGGTGTGATAAGCCAGCAGTTGCAAGGGCACGACATGGAGGATCGGCGACAGCACCCCGTAGTGCTCGGGCATGCGGATGACGTGCAGGCCCTCGCCGCTCTCGATCTCGGTGCGGGCGTCGGCGAAGACGAAGAGCTCGCCGCCGCGGGCTCGGACCTCGTGGAGGTTGCTCTTGAGCTTCTCCAGCAGCGCGTCGTTCGGCGCGATCGCGACCACCGGCATCTGCGCGGTCACCAGCGCCAGCGGCCCGTGCTTGAGCTCGCCAGCCGGGTAGGCTTCGGCGTGGATGTAGCTGATTTCCTTGAGCTTCAGCGCGCCTTCGAGGGCGATCGGGTAGTGCATGCCGCGGCCGAGGAAGAGCGCGTTCTCCTTCTTCGCGAACTCCTCGCTCCAGGCGATGATCTGCGGCTCGAGCGCGAGCACGCCCTGCACGGCCACCGGCAGGTGCCGCAACGCCTTCAGGTGCGCGGCCTCGGCCGGTTCGGCGAGGTGCCCGCGCGTTTGTGCCAGCGCCAGCGTCAGCAGGAACAGGCCGACGAGCTGGGTCGTGAACGCCTTGGTCGAAGCCACGCCGATCTCGACGCCGGCGCGTGTCAGGTAGGCCATCGCGCATTCGCGCACCATCGCGCTGGTGCCGACGTTGCAGATCGTCAGCGTGTGGTTCATGCCGAGCGCGCGGGCGTGCTTGACGGCAGCCAGCGTGTCGGCGGTCTCGCCGCTCTGCGTGATCGTCACCACCAGCGTGCGCGGGTTCGGCACGCTGTCGCGATAGCGGTATTCGCTCGCGACCTCGACGCTGGTCGGAATCTTCGCAATGCTCTCGAGCCAGTACTTCGCCACCGAGCCGCTGTAATAGCTGGTGCCGCAGGCGAGGATCAGGACCGAGTCGACCTCCTTGAAGACGCGGAAGGCGCCGTCGCCGAAGAGCTCGGGCGAGATGCCCGGCACCGCGTCCAGCGTGTCCGCGATGGCCTTCGGCTGCTCGAAGATCTCCTTCTGCATGTAGTGGCGGTAAGGCCCGAGCTCGGCCGCGCCGCTGTGCGCGACGACGGTTCGCACCGGACGCTCGACCGCGCGCCAGTCACCCTGAGGCGTCGCGTGCGTGACCCAGTGCTTGCCAAGCTGCAGATCGGCGACGTCGCCCTCTTCCAGGTAGACGATCTGGTCGGTCACACCGGCCAGCGCCATCGCGTCGGAAGCGAGGAAGTTCTCGTGCGCGCCGCCCTCGGTGCCGATGCCCAGGATCAGCGGCGAACCATGGCGAGCGCCGACGACGCGTTGCGGTTCGTGGCCGCAGAACACCGCGATCGCGTAGGCGCCGCGCAGGCGCGGCAGGGCCGCCTGCACAGCTTCCAGCAGGTCGCCGTCGTAGAGGTGGTCGATCAGGTGGGCGATGACCTCGGTGTCGGTCTGGCTGTCGAAGTCGTAACCCTTGCCGCGCAGCATCGCCCGCAGCTCGTCGTGGTTCTCGATGATGCCGTTGTGAACCAGGGCGATGTGCCCGCTGCGCGCCAGGCCGGCCGAATGCGGCGTCGCGGCTTCGGCCGGCGTGGGGCCATGCGAGAAGTGCGGATGGGCGTTGTGCACGGCTGGCGCGCCGTGAGTCGCCCAGCGGGTGTGGGCGATGCCGGTGCCGCTGGCGATGCCTTCGGCGGCAACGTTGGCGCTCAGTTCGGCGACGCGCGCCGTGCTGCGTGCCCGCCGCAGCGCGCCGTCCTGATGCACCGCGACGCCGCAGGAGTCGTAGCCGCGGTACTCGAGCCGGCGCAGGCCCTCGACGAGGATCGGGACGATGTTGCGCGAACTGACCGCGCCGACGATGCCGCACATGGCTTACTCCCACTGAAGAGATGCGGCACTCTAAGACGCCACGGTTGAAGTATTTACTCGAAATTCATAGGATCATGGAATAAAATTCCAAGCAATGGTAAAAGAAAACGATTCAATCAATCTTCCACATAAAGCAGCTGAATCTTTCAATCGATTGACTGTGGATGCGACCGATCTTCGTCTTCTGTCGCAGCTTCAGGAAGATGCCGCACTCACCAACGAGGCGCTGGCCCGGCTCGTCCACACCTCGCCGGCGACCTGCCTGCGCCGCATCCGCCGGCTCACCGAGGCCGGGCTGATCGAACGCCGCGTCGCCCTGCTGTCGCCCGAAAAGCTCGGTCAGCCGCTGACGGCCATCGTCGAGGTGACGCTGGACCACCAGACGAGCGAGCGGTTGGCGGCGTTCGAGGCCCGCGCGGTCGCCGAGCCGGCGGTCACGCAGTGCCACCGCGTCTCGCCCGGGCCCGACTTCATCCTCATCGCCCAGGTCGCCGACATGCCGGCGTATCACGCGCTGGTGCAGCGCCTCTTCACGGCGGACGCCAACGTCCGCAACGTCAAGGCATTCTTCAGCGTGCACCGCGCCAAGTTCGAGACCCGCACGCTGCTGCCGGTCATTGCTTGATGACGACCAGTCCCTTGAGGTATTCGCCCTCGGGGAAGGTGACCGTCATCGGATGGTCGGGCGCGGCGCCGAGCCGCGCATAGAAGAGCCCGTCGACGCCGGCGTCGAGACCGGCCCCGGCGACGATCTTGTGGAACAGCTCGGGAGCGATGCCGCCGGAGCACGAGAAGGTGTAGAGCACACCGCCCGGCTCGAGCAGGAGGAAGGCGAGCCGGTTGATGTCCTTGTAGGCGCGCGCGGCGCGCTCGGCGTGCGATGCGCTCGGCGCGAACTTCGGCGGATCCAGCACGATCGCGTCGTAGCGCCGGCCCGCATCGAGGGCCTCGCGCAGCGTGCGGTTGACGTCGGCGTCGACGACCGCGTGGCGCGCGGCCTCGAAGCCGTTCAGCGCGACATGCGCCTCGGCCCGAGCCAGCGCAGGCCCCGACGAGTCGACGCTCGTGACGTGCGCGGCGCCACCGGCCAGCGCGGCGATGCTGAAACCTCCCGTGTAGCTGTAGCAGTTCAGCACGCGCGCGCAACCGAAGTGACGCACCGCGTCGGCGAAGTGCCGGCGGTTGTCGCGCTGGTCGAGGTAGTAGCCGGTCTTGTGGCCCTCGGCCACATCCACGGTCAGCGCCCAGTCGTGCTCGCGGATCGTGACCTCGGTGGCGCCCTCGCCGTGCAGCCAGCCGCTGCGTGGCTCCAGCCCCTCGAGACCACGCGCGCTGGTGTCGCTGCGTTCGTAGAAGCGGGTCGCGCCGGTCGATTTCAGCAGCGCATCGACCAGCACCGTCTTCCAGCGCTCGACGCCGCTGGCGAGAAACTGCGCGCACAGCGTGTCGCCGTAGCGGTCGACGACGAGACCCGGCAGGCCGTCGGCCTCGCCATGCACCAGCCGCACCGCGTCGCTCGGCACCGCGAGCCTCCCGCGCAGCGCGACGGTGCGTTCTACGCGACGCTGCAGGAGGGCGGCGTCGATGCGCTCGGCTTCATCGAAGCTCCACACGCGCACTCTGATCATCGATTGCGGGCTGTATGCGCCCCAGGCCAGGAAGCGCCCGTCGGCCCCCTCCACCCGCACCGTCTCGCCGGGGTCGGCCTTGCCGCGCTCGATGCTCCCTTCGAACACCCACGGGTGGCGGCGCAGCAGCGAGCGCTCCTTGCCGGGGCGCAGGCGGATCGACTTCATGCGATCTCGTCGCGCAGTCGGTTCTTGTCGACTTTGCCGACGCTGGTCTTCGGCAGCGAATCCACGAGGCGCACCGCCTTCGGCAGCTTGTACTTGACGAGGCGCTGCGCGAGGTGTGCGAGCAGTTCGGCCTCCGAAGCCGCGCCTGTCGCCGCGAGCACGACGGTCGCCACCAGCGCCTCGCCGCGATAGGCATCCGGCACGCCGACGACCGCCGCCTCGCGCACCTGCGGATGAGCATGGAGTGCGTCCTCGACCTCGCGCGGGTAGACGTTGAAGCCGCCGACGATGACCATCTCCTTCTTCCGGTCGCGGATGCTGAGGTAGCCGTCGGCATCGATCTCGCCGATGTCGCCGGTGTAGAGCCAGCCATCGCGCAGCGCCTGCGCCGTCTCCTCCGGCAGGTTGCGGTAGCCGCGCATCAGCTGCGGGCCCTGCACCCGGATCTCGCCGAGCGCACCGACGGGCTGGACCTCGCGTCCGGTCGCGGTGTCGACGATCTCGATGCGCGTTTCGGGTACGGGGACGCCGACCGAACCGACCTTGCGCACGCCGACACTCGGGTTGTAGCTCAGCACCGGCCCGGCTTCGCTCTGGCCGTAGCCCTCGACCACGGGGCAGCCGGTGGCCTCTTCCCAGCGCCGCAACGTCGCCTCGGGCAGCGCCGAAGCGCCCGAATAGCACAGCTTCAACGAGCCCAGGTCGGTGGCGGCGAACGTTTCGCAGGCCATCAGGCCGGTGAGGATGGTCGGGCTCGCGGCGAGCAGGGTGATGCGCTCGCGCGCGATCGCCTCGAGCACCGACTGGGGCCGGTAGCGCGGCACGATGACCAGCGTCGCCCGCGCATAGGCCGCGAGGTAGAGCCCCATCGCCACCGCGTAGACATGGAACAGCGGCGTGACCACCAGCACGCGCTCGGTGTCCGCCTCGGTCGGCAAAAGCGCCTCGCGCTGGCTGACGTTGACGGCAACCGCGCGGTGCAGCAGCTCGACGCCCTTGGAGCGTCCGGTGGTGCCGCCCGTGTATTGCAGCGTCGACGGATCGCCGCTGCGCGGCAGCGACAGGCGCGCGGCGAGATCGGGCTCGGTGCCCCAGGCCTTCAGGCGGCGCGCGCCCTCACCGATCTCGATGCGGCGCGCGGCATCGAGATGGGCGATCAGGCCATGCAGCACCGCTGCGGTGTCGCTGTCGTAGACGACCGCAGCCGGGTCGGCATCGGCCAGCATCGGTCCGAGTTCGCTCGCGGTGTAAGCCGGATTCAGCGGCACCACCTGCGCGCCCGCCGCCTGCACGGCGAAGGTGGCGACGGCGATGTCGATCGAATTGGCCATGACCAGCGCCACGCGTGCACCGCGGCCGACGCCGGCGGCGTTCAGCTCGAGCGCGAAGCCGGCGACGCAGGCGGCGTACTGCCGGTAGTCGAGCGCCTCGTCGCCGCAGACGAGTGCCGTCGCGTCGGGCCTGCGCCGCGCCGCATCGCCGAGCATGTGGACCACGCTCGGCCAGACCTTCGGCAGGTCTGCCGCGGGCGTGTGGCCGACCTCGGTCTTGGCGTCGGTGCCCGGCGTGCTCATTTCCGGTCGGCGACGCTGACGACGACGGCCATCGCCGAGTCGCCGGCGGCGCAGCCGGTGAAGAGCCCGTGACCGCCACCGAGCATCACCAGTTCCTCGATCAGCTCGATCACCGCGCGCAACCCGGTCGGCCCCTGCGGATGGCCCCAGACCAGCGACGAGCCGTAGTTGTTGAAGCCATCGGCGTCGATGCCGAAGCTCTGCGCCAGCACGAGGTCGTTGACGATGAAGGGGTTGTGGGTCTTGATGGCGGCGATCTGCGCGATGTCCAGGCCGGCGGCGGCGAGCGCGCGCCGCGCCGCCGGCACCGGTGCCTCGGGCATGTAGCCGGCTTCGACGCGGGACTGGCCGAAGGCGACGAGACGGATGTCGATCGCCGGCTCATGACTGAACTCGGCCACGCGCTCCGGCGTGGTTAGCACCATCGCGGCATTGCCGTCGGCCGGATGCGTCTGCCCGCCGAAGGTGACGCTGCCCCCCGCGACGACGGGCTTGAGCGCCGCGAGTCCCTGGGCGGTGGTGGCGTGGATGCCCTCGTCGCCATCGAGCGTGCGCAGCGTGCGCCGGTAGCGGCTGTCGGGCACGGCGAACGGCAGCTCGATGTAGCGGCGCAGGAACGCGGCGTCGTCGGCGCAGGCGTCGGCGTACTGCGCATAGCGCCGCAGCGTGAGGGCGTTCTGGCGGGCGTTGTCCAGCCCGTACTTCGTCGCCACGTTCTCGGCGGTCTGGATCATCGCCAGCCCGGCATAGGGGTCACGTGCGAAGTTGTCGAGGATCCAGTTCTCGTGCTCGCCGGTGCCGCCGGGCGCGTCGGGCGCGGGGTAGTACAGGTGCGGCCCGTTGGAGGTGCGGTCGGCGGCAATCGCCAGGCTCGCGCTCGCGTTGCCTTCGCGGATCTCGGCCGCCGCCGACTGCAGCACGCGTGCGCCGGTGGCGCAGGCCTGGCTCACCGTCGGTCCGGCAACGCCCGGCGCTCCGATCTCGCCCATCAGCCACGGCAGGCCGTAGAACGAGCCGCGCTGCGGCACCGTCAGGCCGAGCACGCCGTGATCGAAGGCGCGCGGATCGATGCCGCGCCGCGCCAGCGCCGCCTTCGCCACATGGGCGGCGAATGTCAGGCTGTGCAGGTGCGCGAGGCTGCCCTGCCAGCGGGCGAAGGGGGTGGACCAGTAGGCGCCGTAGGGAATCGCGATGTCGTTCAAGGCGTGGTCCTCGCCGTTCTCATGCTCCAGCCTTGGCCTTGCTGCGTCGTGCCCGCGGATGGGCGGCGTCGTAGACCTTGGAGAGGTGCCCGAAGTCGAGCTTGGTGTAGACCTGCGTCGTCGCGATGTTGGCGTGGCCCAGCAGTTCCTGCACGGCGCGCAGGTCACCGCTGGACTGCAGCAGGTGCGAGGCGAACGAGTGCCGCAGCATGTGCGGATGCACGTGCGTCGGCAGCCCGGCGGCGATGGCGCGCGCCTTCAGGCGCGAGCGCACCTGGCTCGCGGTCAGGCGCGTGCCGCGGGTGCTGACGAAGAGCGCGGCCTCGTCGGGACCGGCGAGTTGCACGCGCACTTCGCGCCATTCGGCCAGCGACTGCAGCGCCGCGCGTCCGACCGGCACGCTGCGGCGCTTCGAGCCCTTGCCGAGGACATGCGCACTGGCGTCGGCGGCATCGACCCAGCCGGCTGCCGCAGCGCTGGCGCGCAGGTCGAGGCCGACGAGTTCGGCCACCCGCAGCCCGCAGCCGTAGAGGAGCTCCACCAGGCAGCGGTCGCGCACCGCCAGCGCGGTGTCGGCGGACTCGCCGCGATGTTCGGCCAGGGCCACCGCATGATCCACCGACAGCGCTTTCGGCAGCGGCTTGCCGGCCTTCGGCGGACGCACGCCGGCGACCGGGTTCACGCCGACCTGGCCGAGGCGTCCGAGCCAGCGGTAGAAGCCGCGCCACGCCGACAGCACGATCGCGATCGTTCCGGGCGCGAGGCCGCGGCCGTGCAACTGCGCGGCCCAGCGCCGGACGTGCTGCGGCTCGACGGCGCGCAGCGCCACCGGTGCGGCTGCCGCGAAGGCTTCGAGGCGCACGAATGCGTCGCGGTACATCGCCAGCGTGCGCGCCGCAAGCCGCCGCTCGACCTCGAGATGCTCGAGATGACGCCGGACGTCGTCGTCGAGCGGCGCCGGCGCGGTCATGGCGGGCGGGTACGCGTCGCCGGCGACCTACGCGGCCGGCAGCAGGCGCGCCAGCGCGGCGCTGGAGATCTCGCCGATGCGGGCGAGGAACTCGGTGCCCATGTCGGCGCTGTAGCGGGTGGCGTCCGGCGATGCCAGCACCAGCAGCCCGAAGGCGATCGGGCTGTCGGCATCGCGCAGCGGGACCAGCGCCAGGGAGCGCACGTTGGCGGCGTCCTCGAGCCAGCCCACTGCCTCGAAGCCGGCGTTGACGCCGCAGTACGGCTGCGTCAGGCTGCTGGCGAAGCTCTTGGCGTCGTCGCCGACCGGGCGTGCGAAGTCGAGACCCGCGAAGGCCTCGGCGGCGCCCCAGACGCGGATCGCGCCTTGCGGAATCAGGAACTGCTCGAGCAACTCGCGCACCAGCACGTCGGGCAGGTCGGCGGCGTTGGCGGTCAGCATCAGCCCCTGGGTCCAGCGGTGCAGCTTGTCGGCCACGCTCATGTTCTCCTGGCCGTGGCGGATCATCTCGATCAGCTTGTGCTCCAGGCCCTTGATCTTGTCGCGCAGCATTTCCATCTGCCGCTCCTGCAGAGAGACCGCGCGCTGGCCGTGCGGGCTGGTCAGCTGCACGGAAGCCAGCAGTTCGGCGTGGCGCTCGAAGAAACCGGGACTGTTGGCGAGGTAGTTCGCGATGTCGGTCTCGGTGATGCCCTGGGTGCCCATGGCCGATGTTGTCGTTCCCGCTGGCGTGATCACAGTTCGATTTCTCCTTCAAAGACGGTACGGGCGGGGCCGGTCATCAGCACCGGCGCATCGGCGCCGGCCCACGCGATCGAGAGCGAACCGCCACGGGCCTCGACTTCGACCGCGGCGTCGAGCAGGCCGAGGCGGATGCCGGCAACGACGGCGGCGCAGGCGCCGGTGCCGCAGGCGAGCGTCTCGCCAGCGCCGCGCTCGTGCACGCGCAGGCGGACGTGACTGCGGTCGACGATCTGCATGAAGCCGACGTTGACGCCGTCGCGAAAGCGCGGGTCGCGGCCGATCGAGAGACCGAGCGACTCGACCGGCGCCGAATCGACGCTCTCGACGAGCATGACCGCGTGCGGGTTGCCCATCGACACCACGGCGACATCGACGATCTGGTCGCCGACGTCGAGGCGCCAGAGACCGAACCCATCGCCCGAACCCGGCCGGGCGGCATCGACGGCGTCGGCGACGAGGCCGCGGGTGTCGAACGGCACCTGCGCGGGGTCGAAGACGGGTGGCCCCATGTCGACGGTGACGCGGCCGTCGTCCTGCAGGCGCAGCTCGAGCAGGCTCGAGCGCGTGCGCACGCGGATCGTGCGCTTGTCGGTGAGGCCGCGGGCGCGGACGAACTGCACGAAGCAGCGTGCGCCGTTGCCGCACTGCTCGACCTCGTCGCCGCTGCCGCCGTTGAAGATGCGATAACGGAAGTCGACGCCGGCCTCGGTGCTCGGCTCGACGACGAGGATCTGGTCGGCGCCCACGCCGTAGCGCCGGTCGGCGAGACGTCGCAGTTGCGCGTCGTCCAGCGCCAGCGGCGTGGCAGTGGCGTCGAGCATCACGAAATCGTTGCCCGCGCCTTCCATCTTCGTGAAGCGCAACTTCATCGGCGGATTATCGACCCTCGTAGAGCGAGGGCTCGCCGGCGGGACGCGTCTTGAAGCGCTTGTGCACCCAGAGGTACTGCGCCGGGTTGGCGCGGATCTCGGTCTCGATCCAGCGATTCACCGCGGCGGTGTCGGCGAGCGCGTCGGCGGTCGGGAAGTGATCCCAGGGGTCGAGGAAGCGCACCCGGTAACCCTGGCCGCCGGGCAGCATCTCGGCCACGACCGGCTGCACGACCATGTTCATCGCCATGGCCAATCGCGATGGCGCCAGCAGCGTCGCCGCCGGAATGCCGAAGAACGGCACGAAGGCGGCGTCGCGCTCGCCGAAATCCATGTCGGGCAGGTTGAAGAAGGCGTCGCCGCGGCGGATCGCGCGCAACAGCGGCTTGGCGGCGTCGGTGCGCGAAAAGATCTCGGCATTGCCCAGACGCAACCGGCCGCGCCGCAGCGCCGCATCCATGACCGCGTTGCTCTGCTCCTGATAGATCGAGACGCCCTTCCTGTTCTGGAACAGCAGCACCGAGACGCCGGCCACGTCGAGGCCGACGAAATGCGGCACCAGCCACATCACCGGCCGCTCGCTGCGCTCGGCCAGTTGCACGTCGCCCTCGATCCGGATGAGGCGGCGCAGTCGCGCCGGCGATGCGTACCAGAGGACCCCGCGCTCGACGATGCTGCGGCCGAGCCAGAGGAAGTGCTCGCGCACCAGCCGGGCCCGCTCGACGTCGCGGCGCTCGGGAAAGCAGAGCTCGACGTTGCGCAGCGCAATGCGGCGACGCGCGCCGGCCGCGGCATGCAGCATGCGGCCGAGGCCGCGACCGATGGCGGCCAGCACGCCGAGCGGCAGCCAGTGCAAGAGCCAGAGTGTCGCGAGCAGGAGGCGTGCGCCCATCGGCCGTGTTCGTTCCGGTGTCAGCTGTCGGCGTCGAGCGCACGCCGCGCCGGAGCCTTGTAGCGGTGGTAGCCCCAGAGGTACTGCTGGGGTCGCTGGCGGATCAGGCGTTCCATCGCCCGGTTCACGACCGCGGCGGATTCTGCCTGCGCCGCCGGGTCTCCCGGCAACGCCTCCTCGAACGCCGAGATGTGGACGACGAAGCCCGCGCCGCCGTCCAGGCGCTCGCCCCAGGCGGCGAGCGGCACCGCGCCGGTCTGCTGGACGAGCCTGGCGGCCAGGGTCATGGTGTACGCCGGCTTGCCGAAGAACGGCGCCCAGACGCCGAGCCCTTCCGGCGGAACCTGGTCCGGCAGCAGCCCGACGGCCTCGCCGCGGCGCAGCGCCCGGATCATCTGGCGCACACCGGCGAGCGTCGCCGGCGCCGTCGCCAGCCCCGGCCGCGCACGCGCCGTGCCGACCAGGCCGCGCAGCCAGGCCTTGCGCGCCGGCCGGTAGAGCACGGTGATCGGCCCGTTCGCGGCGCCGTAGCGCTCGGCATAGGCCTGCGCCGTGACCTCGAAACAGCCGAGATGCGGCGTCAGGAAGACGACGCCGCGGCCGTGGGCCAGGGCCGCGTCGATCAGCTCGGCGCCGTCCCAGCGCACCAGTTGCAGGATCGACTCGCCGGCCGGCCGCAGCCAGAGCGGCGGCAGCTCGAACAGCAGCCGACCGGCAGCAGCGATCGCGGGCCGCGAGGTCCTGGGCTCGAGACCCGCCTGACGCGCGTTGGCGACGAATCGGCCCCGGTAGGTCGGCGACAGCCCATAAGCCAGCCAGCCGACCGGCGTGCCTAGCCGGTGCAGCCACGCCAGCGGCCAGCGCGAGAGCCAGCGCAGCAGGCCCTCCATCTATAATCCCGGCATCGCCGAGTTATGAACTACTTGCGGGGCGATGCAGGCAGCCGATGTGCTGTTCCTGCCGGGCGAAGGCTCAACAAATCCTGCTAAAGCGTTCGCCGCTCCTCCCCAGGTCATCGAGTCGGCAACGCAAGTTGTCCGACCTGACTGGAGCATTGATATGGCGAACGATTTCCTCTTCACTTCCGAATCCGTTTCCGAAGGTCACCCCGACAAGGTGTCTGACCAGATCTCGGACGCCATTCTCGACGCGATCTTCGCCCAGGACCCGCGCTCGCGCGTGGCCGCGGAGACTTTGTGCAACACCGGGCTGGTGGTGCTGGCCGGCGAGATCACCACCAACGCCCACGTCGACTACATCCAGGTCGCCCGCGACACGATCAAGCGCATCGGCTACGACAACACCGAATACGGCATCGACTACAAGGGCTGCGCGGTCATGGTCTGCTACGACAAGCAGAGCAACGACATCGCCCAGGGCGTGAACCACGCCAGCGACGACCACCTCAACACCGGCGCCGGCGACCAGGGCCTGATGTTCGGCTACGCCTGCGACGAGACGCCCGAACTGATGCCGGCGCCGATCTACTACGCGCACCGCCTGGTCGAGCGCCAGGCGCAGCTCCGCAAGGACGGCCGCATGCCGTACCTGCGGCCCGATGCGAAGAGCCAGGTGACGATGCGCTACGTCGACGGCAAGCCGCATTCGATCGACACCGTGGTGCTCTCGAGCCAGCACGACCCGAGCCAGAGCGAGACGCCGACGAAGATGAAGGCCTCGTTCATCGAAGCGGTGATCGAGGAGATCATCAAGCCGGTGCTGCCGAAGGAATGGCTCAAGGACACCAAGTACCTGATCAACCCGACCGGCCGCTTCGTCGTCGGCGGCCCGCAGGGCGACTGCGGCCTCACTGGCCGCAAGATCATCGTCGACACCTATGGCGGCGCCTGCCCGCACGGCGGCGGCGCGTTCTCGGGCAAGGATCCGTCGAAGGTCGACCGCTCGGC
>JBBQCD010000035.1:0-47154 GCA_038318385.1 Burkholderiales bacterium
GGCGTCGGTGTAGAAGAAGCCGGGCGCGTGGGCCTCGTTCTCGACGTTGTCGTTGCCGCGCGTCAGCGTGTTCGGGTCGTAGAAGCTGCCGGCGCCGATGATGGTGCCGTAGAACGCGTCGAAGCCGCGCTGCAGCGGCCAGGTGTCGGTCGGCTCGGTGAGGCTCGAGGCCACGTGCCACTTGCCGCTCATATAGGTGCGGTAGCCGTTGGCCTTCAGCACCTGGGGGATCGTCACGCAGCGGTGGTTCAGGTTGCCGGCGTAGCCCTCGGGGCCCGAGTCGTAGGTGAGGATGCCCACGCCGGTCTGGTGCGGGTGCAGGCCGGTCAGCATGGAGGCGCGGCTGGGGCTGCAGCGCGCGGTGTTGTAGAACTGGCTGAAGCGCAGGCCGTTCTTCGCCAGCCGATCGAGGTTCGGCGTCTCGACCTCGCCGCCGTAGCAGCCGATGTCGGAATAGCCCATGTCGTCGTTGAGGATCAGCACGACGTTGGGTTTGCGGTTCGTCTTCGTCTTCATGGCTCGGTCTCTTCCATCAGGGTCTCGCGTCGGCGGTGCCTCGGAGCCGGGCGCCTCAGAGCCGGGCGCCGCTCTTTGCGTCGAACAGGTGCGCTGCGGCGGGTGCGAACGAGAGGCGTACCGCCTCGCCTTCGCGCACCGCCGGCAGCTGGTCGCTCTTCATCTTCAGCAGCCGGCCGGCGGCCGTGAAGCTGACGATGCTGCTGTCGCCCAGGTCTTCGACGCGCTCGACCTTGGCCGGCAGGCCGGTGGCGGCGATGCGCAGGTCGTTCGGGCGCACGCCGAGCGTCACCTCGCGCGGTGCGGCGGACTCCGCGCCGACGGCCAGCGCCTCGCCGGCAACGACGACGGCACCGCCATCCCACGTACCCGGCAGCAGGTTCATCGGCGGCGTGCCGATGAAGCCGGCGACGGCGATGGTCCGCGGTTGCGTGAAGATCTCGCGCGGCGTGCCGATCTGGACGATGCGGCCTTCCATGAACACGGCGATGCGATCGGCGAGCGTCATCGCCTCTTCCTGGTCGTGGGTGACGTAGACCGTGGTCGCGCCGAGCGCACGCTGCAGCGCGTGCAGCTCGAGCCGCGTCTCCAGCCGCAGCTTGGCGTCGAGATTCGAGAGCGGCTCGTCGAGCAGGAAGAGGCGCGGCTGGCGCACGATCGCCCGCGCCAGCGCACAGCGCTGTTGCTGGCCGCCCGAGAGCTGCCCCGGCGTGCGCGCCAGCAGGTGCTGGATGCCGACCTTGCCGGCGGCCTCGGCGACGGCGCGCTCGATCTCGGCGGCGGGCGTGCCCACCATCTTCAGCGGGAAGCCGACGTTCTGCGCCACCGTCATGTGCGGGTAGAGCGCGTAGCTCTGGAACACCATGGCGACGTCGCGCGCTCCGGGTTCCACCGAGGTCACGTCGGCGTCGTCCATCAGCACGCGCCCGGCGCTCACCGATTCCAGGCCGGCGAGGATGCGCAACGTGGTCGTCTTGCCCGAGCCCGAGGGCCCGAGCAGCACGAAGAACTCACCCGGCTCGATCGCCAGGTCGACGCCGTGCAGCACCGTCGTCGCGCCGTGGCGCTTGACGATGCCTTCCAGCCGCACGCTGCCCTGCCGGCTCGTCATCGTCTACCCCCGCCCTTCACTGCACCCACGGTCAGACCTTTCACGATATGGCGCTGCGCGAAGACGCCGATCAGGATCACCGGCGCCATCGCCAGCATCGCGCCCGCCGCCAGCCGCGCCCACTGCGTCTGCTCGACCGAGATGAAATTGAACATCGCCACCGTCACCGGCCGGACGCGGTTGCCGCCGAGCACCACCGCGAACAGGAACTCGTTCCAGGCATTGAGGAAGACGAAGATCGTCGTCACGGCGATGCCGCCGCGCACCTGCGGCAGGATCACGTACCAGAGCGTGCGCAGGCGCCCGGCGCGGTCGAGCAGCGCGGCCTCCTCCATCTCGAACGGCAGATCCTCGAAGTACGAGACCATCAGCCAGATCGCGAACGGCAGCGAGAAGGTGAGGTAGATGACGGTGAGCCCGCCGTAGGTGTCGAGGCCACCGATCTTCTGCAGCACCAGGTAGTAGGGAATGATGAGCCCGACCGGCGGCAGCATCTGCGTGGCCAGCACGTAGAAGCCCGAGGCGCGCTTGACGGGGTAGCGCAGCCGCGCCATCGCGTAGGCGGCCGGCACGGCGAAGAGCATCGTCAGCAAGGTCGCGGAGGTGGCGACGACGAAGCTAGACCACAGGTTCGGCACGATCGACGAGGCGCCGAAGATGACCTCGCGGTAGTTGTCGAGCGTGGGCGTGAAGAACCAGACCGGCGGATAGGCGAGAACGTCGCGCTCGGTCTTGAAGGAGGTCATCAACCCCCACAGCACCGGGAAGGCCCAGACCGCGAGGCCGGCGCCGGCGACGACGGCCAGCACCAGGCGGCGCAGCGGCGAGCGGGCAGCGTTCATGCGCGCACCCTTCGCAGCCGGAACATGAAGTACGAGATGGCGAGTGTGATGCCGAGCAGCACCATCGCCAGCGAGGCACCGTAGCCGAGGTTGAGCTCGGTGAACGACGTCCGGTAGGCGTAGAGGTTGAGGATCTCGGTGGCCGAGCCCGGGCCGCCGCCGGTGGCCGCGAAGATCGCCGCGAACGCCGACAGCGCCGTCATCGTCCGCAGAATGACGACCATCACCACCGCCGGCCGGATCAGCGGCAGCGTGATGTGGAAGAAGCGCTGCCAGGCGCCGGCGCGGTCCAGCCGCGCGGCCTCGTAGACATCGGGCGGCAGCGTGGAGAGCGTGGCCAGCAGCACCAGGAAGGCGAACGGCGTCCACTGCCAGGTGTGGATCGCGATGACCGAGATCAGCGCGAGCTGCGGGTCGCCGAGCCAGTTGTGGCTGCCCAGGCCGAGCCCCCGGGTGACGAGGTCGACGAGGCCGAAGTCGGGCGCCAGCACCAGCGTGCGCCAGAAGAGCCCGACCACCACCGGCGCGAGCACGATCGGCAGGATGGCCGCGACGCGCAGCGCGCCCTGGCCCTTGGGGATCTGCAGCACCAGCAGCGCGAGCGACAGGCCGACGACGATCTGCAGCGCCACGGTGGAGGCGGTGTAGATGGCGGTGAGGACCAGCGAGTTCCAGAAGCGCGGGTCGCTGCCCATCTTGGCGTAGTTGTCGAGGCCGGCGAAGCCCGACAGCCACGGCATGCCGAGGTCGAGCCGGTGCAGGCTGTTCCAGGCGAGGTAGACGAGCGGCGCCGTCGTCGTCAGCAGCAGCACGACGAAGGCCGGCGCGAACAACGCGAGCGCGAAGCGGCGCTCCTGCGCCTCGAGCGAGGGCGCAGGATGCGCGCGCGAACCGGCCGCTGCCGGCGCGATCGGCGCCACGTTCATCGTCGAGAGTCCAGCTCGGCCGCGCTCAGCCCTTCAGGATCTGCTGGATCCGCGCCTGGGCCTCGTCGAGCGCTTCCTTCGGCTTCTTCTGGCCGACGAGCGCGGACTGGATGGCCGTCGCCATGGTTTCGCCGATGGCCGGCCACTGCGGCACGCGAGGGCGCCAGTCGACGTCGGTGTCGTGCTCGAGCGATTCGAGCGCGGCCGGGATGAAGTTGTCGCCGGCGCCCTTCATCGCGTCGGCGAACTCCGGCGAGCGCCACAGCGACATGCGGTTGATGCCGGAGCGCTTGCCCGGACCGGCGAACTTCCACGAAGTCCGCGCCTGCGTCTCGGCGGAGGCGGCCCACTCGATGAAGAGCCAGGTCGCCTTCTTCTGCTTCTCGGTGAGAGCGGCGTTGATCGGGAAGCCCCAGTTCCAGATCGAGGTGACGCGCTTGCCCGACGGGCCCTTCGGCCAGCGCGCATAGGCGATCTTGCCGACGACCTTGGACTTCTCCGGGTTGGTGATCACCGCGGCCGAGGAGTGGGCGTCGAGATAGGTCGCGACGGTGCCCTGCGAGAACGCGTCGGCGATGTCGGGCCAGTTCCAGTTGCGCACCGCCGGCGGCGCGTATTTCGTCAACGCATCGACGTACCACTCGAGCGCCTTCACCGCTTCGGGCGAATTGACGACGACCTTGCCGTCGTGCATCCAGGTGCCGCCGAAGCCGCGGAAGATCGACGGGTATACGTACATGTTCTGGCCCGCGCCGGCGAAGCCGCGGATCGCCAGGCCGTAGGTGCGCTCGGCCGGGTCGGTGAGCGCCTTCGCGTTGGCAAGCAGCTGGTCGTAGGTCTCGGCCGGCTTGAGGCCCTTGGCCGCGTACAGGTCCTTGCGGTAGACCTGCACCGTGACCTCGCCGTCGTAGGGGATGCCGTACGGCTTGCCGTCGACCGAGTCGGCTTCGCGCCAGGCCTTGATGATGTCGTCGTACTTGAACCAGGCCGGGTCGGTGAGGCTGGCGTCGTTCAGGTACTTGTCGAGCGGGTCGACCCAGTGGTTGGCGACGTACAGCGGGTAGTACATCGGGTCGGCGGCGTGCGTCGCGTAGGTCGCGGTCTTCGACGACAGGTCGAGCAGCGCCTTCTGCCGGATCTGCCCGGGCGGCACCTTCTCGAAGCGCAGCTTGATGCCGGTCAGCGCCTCGAACTGCGGCTGCAGCGAGATCAGGTTCTCGAAGTAGCTGGCGGGGATCACGGCGACGGTGATGGATTCGCCCTCGACCTGCTTCCAGTTGATCTTGGCGGCGCGGTACGGCGCGAGGTCGTCGCCCTGCGCGAAGGCGGAGCTGATGAACTGCGGCCCGAGCGCGCCGGCGAGGCCGAGTGCGGCGCCGTGGCGCAGCAGTTCGCGGCGGCGCGCTTCGGCGGGCGGGAGGGACGGCTGGGATGGACGCTTCGTCATGGCGGTGCAGGCTCCGGTGGGTTGAACGAGGCACCGCACGGAAACCGCGCAGGCCACGCTTTCATGTCGACCATTTGTATTCGATTACATCAACCTTACCAGCCGCGCCGTCCCAGGACAACTTCCTAGGGTTAGCGTTTTCACCGATGAGTCACGTCTTCTGATGTAATCGAATTCATTCTTTCCTTCGCGGCCCCCCGCACCGATGCCACTTCTCCCCGCCGCGCGCGAGAAAAGCGCGAGCCGCAACGGCCATCGCCCCAGCGCGAAGGACGTCGCCCGCCTCGCCGGCGTGTCGACGGCGACCGTTTCCCGGGTCATCAACACGCCGGACCAGGTCGATGTCGAGACCCGGCAACTGGTGCGGGACGCCGTCGCCAAGCTGCGCTACGTGCCGCACGGCGCGGCGCGGGCTCTGCGCAGCCACCGCAGCCAGATGGTCGGCGCGGTGGTGCCGTCGTTCGACTACGCGCTCTATGCGCGCACGACGAGCGCCCTGCAGGCGGTGCTCGACCCGAAGGGCTACGCCATGGTCCTCGCCGAGCACCACTACGACCTGGATGTCGAGGTGCGCATCACCGGGCAACTGATCGGCCACGGCGTCGACGCGTTCGTCTTCGTCGGCCTCGACCACGACCCGGCCCTCTTCTCGCTGCTCGAGAGCTACGGCCGGCCGTACGTGCTGACCTGGGGCGTGGACCCGATGCGCCGCCATCCGAGCATCGGCTTCGACAACCGCGCCGCGACCTTCGAGATGACGCGCCACCTGCTGGCACTCGGCCATCGTCGCTTCGGCCTGCTGAGCGCGGTGACCGACGGCAACGACCGCGCCACCGAGCGCGGCGCCGGCGTGCGCGCCGCACTGGCACAGGCGGGGCTGACGCTGGACGAACGCTGCGCCCAGTACGGCGCGATCGACCTGCAGGCGGCGGCCGCGATGATGCGGCGCCTGCTCGCGGTGAAGCCGCGACCGACCGCCGTCGTCGCCACCAATGACGTCTTCGCGGTCGGGGCGATGATCGCCTGCCGCGAAGCCGGCGTGCGCATCCCCGAGGACATCTCGATCACCGGCGTCGACAACACCGACCTCGGGGCGACGCAGACGCCGGCGCTCACCAGCATCCGCACGCCGATCGTCGAGATCGGCCGCGCCGCCGCCGACCAGCTGATCGCGCGCCTGGAGGGCCGGCCGCATGCCGAGTTCCAGACGCTGCCATTCGAACTCGTGTGCCGCGGCAGCACGGCGCCGCCGGCAGAGGTGAAAAACGTCGGTTGACCGGCCCTAGCCGTGGCTCGCGATCCACTCGATGATCGCGTCCAGCGTCGCCGTGCCGCGTGCGGCCTGCGGATGGCTGACGATGGCGGTGACGGCGTAGACCTTGCCGCTCTTGCCGCGCACGTAGCCGGCGAGGGCGCGCGTGTCCGACAGGGTGCCGGTCTTGAGATAGGCCTGGCCGCTGGCCGCGCCGCTGCGCATGCGGTGCAGCAAGGTGCCGTCGACACCGGCGATCGGCAACGAGTCGACGAAGGCCTGCGATCCGGCCGAGCTCCAAGCGCTGCGCAGCAACTGCACCAGCGCGCGCGGCTTGCCGCGCTCGACGCGCGAGCGGCCGGAACCCTCGGCGACGCGGATGTCGCCATCGGCCAGGCCCTGGCCGCGCAACCAGCCGCGCATCCGCGCCAGCGCCGAGTCGAGCGTGCCCTTGGCTTTCTGCGGACCTTCGCCGAGCGCCAGCAGCAGGCTGTGCGCCGCTTCGTTGTTGCTGGTCTTGTTCATCTCGCGCATGACTTCGGGCAGCGGCGTCGCGACCTCGCTGCTCCAGCCACCGCGGGCACGCGGCGCCGGCCCGGCCGGCGTCTCGACGACGCGGCCCCGCAGGCGCCCGCCGACCTCGGCCCAGAGCGTGGCCACCATGCGCGGCGCCGCGACCGGCGTGACCGGCGTGGCGCCGAGCTCGGGCGCGAAGCGCATGTCCGGGGGCGGCGGCACGAAGGCGACGTCCTCGCGGCCGCAGCTCGCGTCCCAGCGGCCGCGCACCCAGAGTTGCTGCCGGGCACCGGAGCCGACCTCCTCCGCGGTTTTCCAGCGCGCCCAGGCGTTGCAGGCGCCACCGCCCATCAGCACGTCGTTGACGAGCACGACGTTGACTGGCCGCGGCCGCAGGCTCACCGTCGCCCGTTCGCCGCGTGACGGCTGGACCGAGATCAGCAGCTTGCCGGCGTTGTAGGCGCGCGCGTCGGGGGGCGCGTCGGGCATCAGCTCCTCCGTCGTGGCGCGGGCCTGGCGCGGATCGGCGTCGTGCAACAGCGCGACGTCGCGCAGCACGATGTTGCCGGCGATCTCGTCGAGACCTTCATCGCGCATCTGCCGGAACCATCGCCGGAGTTCCGGCGCCGTGAGACCGACGTCGCCGCCGTCGATGACGAGGTCGCCGGCCAGCCGGCCGTCGACGAGCCGCGCCATCGCGTGCGCGCGGGTCGGCCAGCGGTGCTCCTTGCCGAGCAGGTCGAGCGCGGCCAGCGAGGTGACGAGCTTGGTCGTCGAGGCCATCAGGAACGGCTGCTCGGCATTGAGCGCGAGCCACGGCGCGGTGTCGGCGCGTTCGACCGATTGCACGTCGATGCCGAAGGCGGCCAGCGGCAGGCCGGAGCCGCGCAGCAACGCGGACACCGCAGCGGGCAGCGGCTCGGCCGCAGCCGTGGCGACGAAGCCGGTCAGGACGAACGGCAGCAGGAGGGTGGCGAGAGCACGGCGGCGAAGGGACATCCGTCTAGGCTAACCGCTGTCGAGACGGAGCCCGCCGAGGGCGGGCTTTCGAGCGCCCCGCGGAACTCCACAGGACCGCGGTCACGCCAGCTCCGGACGTGGCCGCGGCGGCCGGATGGCCGCCGCGGAGATTCGAGCAGGAGCGACGTCGGGACGTCGCTGCCGGCATCGGATCAGCGGTGCATGTTGCGGGCGAAGAGCGCCGGCCGCACCGCATGCTGCGCGGTCGCCGGAGCGATCAGCTCGCCCTGGGTGGCGAGTTCGCCGTGGCGACGGGCATCGAGAACCGCTTCGCGGACATCGGCACGGGCCAGCGTGGAAGCACCGTCGTACGCCTGGCGCGGGGTCACCTGTCCGGCGACGAGCTCGCCACGCGCACGGGCCTGGAACACGCCCGCCTGCACCGTGGCGCGGGACGTGTCGGACGTCGCGGCCGGCATCACGAACGAGAGGTAGGCCTCGCCGGCCTGGGAGGACGGCTCGGCGGCCTGACTGGTGAACGCGACGGCGGCAAACGAGGCGGCGATCATCGAGGAGACAACGAGTTGCTTGGTGTTCATGACATTTCCTTCAGTGTGGATAGCGTCGCCGGATTTCTGAGGCGGCTGCCGTTCATCGGCTGGCATGACTAATCTAGGTCCGAGGGCCCTGATCCACGAGTGCGTCAATGCGCAGCGACGGAGTGACTTATTCACACCGCGCGGACCGCGGGCGCAGCTCAGCCGGCCTTGCGTGCGCACCTCAGCCGGCCTTGCGGAAGGTCAGGTTGATTCGATGCGTGCCGGGCGCACCGCCGGCCTTCAGCGCAGCGACGCCGTGGTAGCGCCGGCGCGCGGGGCCGCCCCAGACGACGACGTCACCGTGCTCGAGTGCCATGCGCAGTGTCGGATCGGCGCGGCGCAGCCCGCCGAAGAGGAAGGTCGCCGGCAGGCCGAGCGACACCGAGACGATCGGCTGGCTGAAATCGCGCTCGTCCGAATCGCGGTGCAGCGACAGCTTCGCGCCGGGCTCGTAGCGATTGACGAGGCAGGCATCCGGCTCGAAGCCCTCGAAGCCCGCGGCGGCGGCTGCCGCCGTGGCGAGCGCACGGAACGCCGGCGGCATCGCCGGCCAGGCCCGGCCGCTGGCCGGATCGTCGGGCGCATAGCGATAGCCGCGCGCATCGCTGACCCAGCCGAGCTCGCCGCAGTTGCTCATCGCCACCGACATCTGCAGCCCACCCGGCACCGTCATGCGGCGCAGCGGCGCGGCGCGCGTCACCGCGTCGACGCCCGCGAGCAGCGCCGGGGCGGCATCGAGCGCGAATCCGCGCAACAGCACGGCGCCGTCGACGAACGCGATCGCCGCTGCAGCGCCCTCGGCGAAGAGATCCATGTGGACGGTGCTCCGTGGTTCCAGGATTCGGCGGCTTGGCTCAGGACCGGCGGGTCGGCGTACCAGGGCCGACGGCTCAGGCCCTCGGGAACGCCCGCGGCATCCAGGCGAAGATCATGGCGCCGACGACGAGTGCCGCGGCGGCGATCTCGAGCGCCAGCGTGAAGCCGGCGCCGGCACTGCTGCTGCCGGCGATCAGGCGCGAGGCGAGCGGCGGCCCGACGATCTGCCCGGCCCCGTACAGCACGGTCAGCAAGCCCATCGTGCTGGCGGCGGCGGCCGGGCGGATGCGGTGCACCTCGCGCAGCGCGAAGAACGTGATCGCCGTGAATGGCAGGCCGAGCAGCAGGCTGCCGAGGGCGAAGCCGCCGAGCGTCGGCCACCAGATGCCACAGAGGATGCCGAGCGCCTGGACCCCATAGGCGCCGGCGAGCAACCAGCGCAGGTCGATGCGCAGGCGCAGCCGCGTCGACAGCAGCGCGCCGCTGACGACGCCCAGGCCGAAGATCGGCCAGAAGAGGTCGATCCACGGCGAACCGGGCAGCGCCTCGCGCGCGATCACCGGCAGGAACGTCGCGGAGACGATGTAGCCGAACCCGGCGAGGCCGTAGGCCAGTGCGAGGGACGCGACTTCGCCGCGCTTCACGACAACGGCCGACGGCTGTCCCACTGCCGCGGGCGCGCCGACGGCGACCGCGCCCCGATGGCCGAGCGTTGCCCAGATTCGCGCGCTCAGCGCGAACGCCAGCACACCGAAGACGAGCCAGCCGATCGACGCGCTGGTGCCCACGGCCACCAGCGCGCTGACGACGAGCCCGCTGGCGACGATGCCGGCGCCGGGGCCGGCGAACATGACCCCGCCGAGCGCGGCGGCGCCGGATCGCGCCAGGTTGGCCAGGCACCAGCCGGAGGCGTAGACAAAGACCAGCGCGCTGGCGACGCCGGCGCAAAAACGCAGCACCGGCCACGCCGCGGGCCATGGCAATGCCATGCCGAGCGTCAGCACGCCGGTCGCGACGAGGCCGGCGCGGACGACGCGCGGCCCGTCGACCGGCGGCAGCCGTGGCCAGATCGCGCGCAGGCGCGGCTCGAACGTGCACAGCAAGGCCCCGACCAGGTAGCCGAAGTAGTTCGCGCTCGCCAGCCAGCTCGCCGCATGGAGATCGATGACGCCGTCGCCGAGCATCATCGGCAGGATCGGCGTGAACGCGAAACGGCCGATGCCCATGGCCACGGCCAGGGCGACGGCCCCGGCGACCGCGAAGGCCCAGGGCGTGGGAACGGCCGGGTCGGACGCCGCCGAACCGGTCACGGCTTGACCGTCATCGACCTCGGCTTGACCGTGCCGCAATCCGCTGCCAGCCATTTGCCCCTCTGCTCGATGTTCAGGGTCTCCGACTTGCCCTTGCTGGTGCTGGTCACCGCCGCCTTGCCGGTGAAGGCCTTGTCGCTGGTGAAGGTGACCTCGCCCTCGCCGCTGGACGGGTTCGCCCCGGTGCACTGCCACTTCGTCATGATGGTGCCGCCGCTGCGCTTGACCACGTCCTGGGTGCAGTTGGCGTCCTGCGTCTGCGGAGCGGCCTTGCGCGCAGCATCCTCCGGGGTGACGCAGACCTTGATCGTGTGGCCTTTAGGACCCAACGAGAGGCCGCTGCCTGCCATGGCGCGCTCCATCCCCTTGCGCTCGGCGGGCGACATCGCGGCGAGCTGATTCTGCATCTCGGCGAGTGCCTTTTCCATCTCGCCACCCTGGCTCTTGAAGGCGACGCTGTACTCCCAAAGGCCCGGCGCCTGAGTCTGCGCGACGGCCGCCGATGACATCGCCGCGAACAGGAGGGCGCTGGAAACGGAACGGACTCTCATCGGGGCTCCTCGGGGGGGTTGGGGGAAACGAGTTTACGGTCGGCCCCAGCGCGAGGACCGTCGCGCCTTGCCGAGCCCGCGCACGGCGTCCCGGGCTTCGGGGCGAGCCGGTGCAACCCGGCGCGATTCCCGTTAGGCTAACCTCGACGCAGGCGCCTGCAGACACGGGGCGGCGCGTGCCGACGGCACCCGCGGCACGGCGCATGCCCACACGATGCGGCGCCCGCACGACGCTCGCCTTTGCCTGGATCCCCCATGAAGCACACCAAGCTCGGCCGCACCGGCCTCGACATCTCCCGCCTTTGCCTGGGCTGCATGAGCTACGGCGTGCCCGATCGAGGCAGCCACCCGTGGACGCTGGGCGAGGTCCAAGGCCGGCCGTTCATCCGCAAGGCGCTCGACCTGGGCATCAACTTCTTCGACACCGCCAACGTCTACTCCGACGGCACCAGCGAGGAGATCGTCGGCCGCGCGCTGCTCGAGTTCGCGAGCCGCGGCGAGGTCGTGATCGCGACCAAGGTCCACGGCCGCATGCACAAGGGCCCGAACGGCGCCGGCCTGTCGCGCAAGGCGATCATGGCGGAGATCGACGCCAGCCTGAAGCGCCTGGGCACCGACCACGTCGACCTCTACCAGATCCACCGGTGGGACTACGCCACGCCGATCGAGGAGACGCTCGAGGCGCTGCACGACGTCGTCAAGGCGGGCAAGGCGCTGCACATCGGCGCGTCGTCGATGCACGCCTGGCAGTTCGCCAAGGCACTGCACATCTCGCAGCAGAACGGCTGGACGCGCTTTTCGACGATGCAGAACTACCTCAACCTGCTCTACCGCGAGGAAGAGCGCGAGATGCTGCCGCTGTGCCGCGACGAAGGCATCGGCGTGATTCCGTGGAGCCCGATCGCGCGGGGCAGGCTGGCGCGCGAGTGGGATGCCGCGAGTGCGCGCTCCGAGACCGACGAGTTCGGCCGCACCCTCTACGCCAACACCGCCGAAGCCGATCGCAAGGTGGTCGAGGCGGTCGGCGCCGTCGCGGCGCGCCTGGGGGTGCCGCGCGCGCGCGTGGCGTTGGCCTGGGTGCTGCAGAAGAGCGAGGTCAGCGCGCCCATCATCGGCGCTACCCGGCTGGAGCAGCTCGACGAGGCCGTGGCGGCGCTCGACCTTCAGCTCTCTGCCGAAGACATCGCCGCGCTCGAGGCGCCGTACGTGCCGCACGCCGTGGTCGGGCACTCGTAGGCGCCGCGGCGCCGACACGTCCGCACAGTTACCGGGGAATCGGGCTGACGCCGACGCGGCGACACGTTGGCACGCCAATGCCCCGGCGCCCGACGGCCGGCGTCGAACGATCAGGCCGCGCGGGGCAGTTCGACGATCTCGACCCAGTTCGGGCCCTGCCCGACCGGCTGATCGCCGAGCAGGGTCAAGGTGCCGTGCTGCGGATCGATCGCGTGGCGCGAAAGGCGGTGCGAAGCCTGGCCGACCGCGTAGAGGAAGCGCCCGTCCGGCGTGATCGCGAAGCCGCGCGGCTGCTCCTGCGTCGGCACCGAACCGAGCGGCGTGAGCCGGCCGCTGGCGTGGTCGACCGCGAACGCCGCCAGCGTGCTCGAGCGCCGCTCGCTGGCATAGAGGAAGCGGCCGTCCGGCGTGAGGTGGATGTCGGCGGCCCACGGCTGGCCGCCGGCGAACCCGGGCGGCAGCAGGTCGACCGTCTGCAGCACGCCGCTCGCCAGAAGGCCGCCGGCCGCGTCCCAGGCCAGGACGTCGATGCGCGCATCGAGCTCGTTGACGAGATAGACCCGCGCAAGCTTCGGATGGAAGACGAAGTGCCGCGGTCCGGCGCCGGGCCGCGCGGTCCAGGCTGCAGGCTGGTTGTCGACGAGGCGGCCGCTGGACGCGTCGAAGCGGAACTGGCGCAGCAGGCCACCGCCGAGGCAGGCGGCGAAGGCATGGCGGTTGGCGGGATCGACGCGGATCGAATGCGCATTCTTCTCGGTCGGCACGACCTGCTGCGCGATGCCGACGACGCCGTCGGCGTCGATCGGGCTGACCGAGACCAGGCTGTCGCCGTAGGCGGCGGCGAGCAGGAAGCGGCCGCTGCGGTCGGTGGAGATCCAGCAACTGCTTGCCGGCAACGGCGCCCGGCCGATTTCCGTGAGGCGCCCGGTCGCGGGGTCGATGGCCAGGCTGGCGACGCCGTAGGGCTCGGAGCGCAGCGATGCGTAGAGGCGGCGCCCATCGGGGCTCGCCGCCAGTGGCATCACGGTGCCGCCGACATTGCAGCGCTGGACCTCGGCGAGATCACCGGAGGCTGCGTCGCTGCGCAGCACCGAGATGTCGTGGCTGTCGGCGTTGGCGACGTAGACGATCGTGGTCATGGAGGGCAGCTTCAAAGGCCGAGCGTGCGCGGCAGCCACATCGACAACCACGGCAGGTAGGTCACCATCGCCAGGACGATGAAAAGGGCGACGAAGAACGGCATCATCGCCCGCGTGACGACGCCGATGGACAGCTTGGCAACCGCGCTGCCGACGAACAGCACCGTGCCGACCGGCGGCGTGATCAGGCCGATGCCGAGGTTGACCATCATGATCATGCCGAAGTGCACCGGGTCGACGCCGAGCAGCTTGACGACCGGCAGCAGGATCGGCGTAAGGATCAGGATCAGCGGCGACATGTCCATCAGGCAGCCGAGGACCAGCAGCATGACGTTGATCATCAGCAGGATCACGTACTTGTTGTCGGAGACGCCGGTGAAGAATGTCGTCACCTTCAGCGGGATCTGCATCAGCGTCATCACGTAGCCGAAGGCCGCGGCGAAGCCGATGAGGATCATCACCACCGTGACGGTCTTGACGGTGCGGTGGACCAGCCGGGGCAGGTCGCGCCAGCGGTAGTCGCGGTAGATGAACATCGTCACGAAGAAGGCCCAGACCACCGCCATCGCCGCCGATTCGTTGGCGGTGAAGACCCCCGAGAGGATGCCGCCGAGGATGATGACCATCGTCATCAGGCCCCACATCGCCTCGCCGGCGATCTTCAGCGCGGCGCGCAGCGGAATCCGCTCGCCTTTCGGATAGTTCTCGCGCCGGGCGATCACCAGGCACAGCGCCGCCAGCGTCAGCCCGGTGAGCAGCCCCGGCAGCACGCCGGCCATGAAGAGGCTGGCGACCGAGACGCCGCCGCCGGCGGCCAGCGAATACAGCACCATGTTGTGGCTCGGCGGGATCAGGATCGCCTGCATCGAGCCGCTCACCGTCACGGCGGTCGCGAAGTCGCGGGGGTAGCCCTTCTTCTCCATCTCCGGGATCAGCACCGAGCCGATCGAGGCGGTGTCGGCGACCGACGAGCCGGAGATGCCGCCGAAAAAGGTCGAGGCGAGGATGTTGACCAGCGAGAGCCCGCCGCGGATGAAGCCGACCAGCACGCTGGCGAAGGCGACCAGGCGGCGCGACATGCCGCCCTCGGCCATGATGGCGCCAGCCAGCACGAAGAACGGGATCGCCAGCAGCGAGAACTTGTTGACGCCCGAGGCGATCTGGATCATCACCGCGTCGAGCGGGATGTCGATCCAGAGCGCGCCGATCAATGCCGCCAGGCCGAGCGAATAGGCGATCGGCAGGCCGATGGCCATCAGCACGAAGAAGCTGCCGAGCAGCACCAGCATGTCCATCAGGCGGTCCTCGTCGAGGTCGGGCTGGGCGAGGTCGGAGTGGGCGAGGGCGGACGCATCAGGCGGAGGCTTCGCCGGCCTCGACGAGCCCTTCGTCGTAGCGAACGACCGCGCGATCGGCCTGCGACCCGAAGACCATGCGCTCGATGACGAAGAGCAGCGTGATCGCGCTGCCGAGCGGCAGCGATGCGTAGGTCAGCCCGACCGGCAGCCACGAGAGCTCGCTGATCGACTGGCCCCAGGTCTCGATCGACAGCCGCGTGCCATAGAAGGCGACGAACAGGCAGATGGCGACCATCAGCAGATCGACGATCCAGCCGCCGATGCGCCGCAGCGGTGCCGGCAGCAGCGCGGTCACCATGTCGACGGCGATGTGCGCGCCGGCACGGTAGGCCGCCGCGGCGCCGATGAAGGTGAACACCATCATCAGCAGGATCGCGATCGGCTCGGGCCACTGGGAACCGGTGCCGAGCACGTAGCGCGTGAACACGCCCCACGGAATGATCACCGACATCAGGAAGATGGCGATGCCGGCGAACCAGATGCTCGCCAGGTAGAACCGGTCCATCAGGCGCAGGTAGGGGTGGTCCATGGAGGATCCGGCAGGCAGCAAGGAACGCCGGCGGACGCGAGCCGGCGGGAAATCGTCCGTGCGCTGGAGGCCTACTTGACGGCTTCGATGCGCTTCATCAGGTCGGCGTTCTGGGCGCCGTACTTGGCCCGGACCGGCGCGGTGGCGTCGTAGAAGGCCTTGGTGTCGATGTCGATGAACTCGACGCCGGCGGCCTTCAGCTTGGCGGTGTAGTCGGCCACGCTCTTGTCCCACAGCGCGCGCTGCTCCATCTGCGCCTCGCGCGAGAACTTCCGGATCAGGGCTTGGTCGTCCTTGGAAAGCTTGTCCCAGGTGACCTTCGACATCACGAAGATCTCCGGAATGATCAGGTGGTGGGTCTGGGTGTAGTACTTCGCGCCGGCGGCGAAGTGGTTCGCGGTGAAGAGCGACGGCGGGTTGTTCTCGGCGCCGTCGACGACCCCGGTCTGGATGGCGGTGAAGACCTCGCCGTAGCCCATGGAGATGCCGTTGCCACCCATCGCGTTCATCGTGTCGACGAAGAGTGGGTTGCCCATCATCCGGATCTTCTGCCCCTTCAGGTCGGCCGGCGTGCGCACCGGCTTCTTGGTGTAGAGGCTGCGCGAGCCGCCGTCCATCCAGCCGAGCGCCACCAGCCGTGCCGGCGAGGCGGTGATCTTGGCGAGCATCTCGTCGCCGATCGGGCCGTCGATGACGGCGCGCATGTGGGCCTCGTTGCGGAACACGAACGGCATGTTGAAGACGTTGACCTCGGGCACGACCGTGCCGATCGGCCCGAGCGAGGTCCGCAGGATCTGGATCGCGCCGACCTGGGTCTGCTCGATCATCTCCTTCTCGCCACCGAGCACCGAGCCCGGGAACATCTGGAACTTGATGCGGCCGTTGGTCGCGGCCTCCATCTTCTTGCCCATGTTCTCGATCGCGACGACGTTCGGATAACCGGCGGGGTGGACGTCGGCGGCCTTCATGACCATCGTCTGGGCCTGGGCGGCGATGCCGCCGCCCAGGGCGGCGAGTGCGAACGCCGTGGCGACGAGATTCCTGCGGGTGCTGCTCATGGATGTCTCCGGATGTTCTGGGAATGCGGGGTTGGTGGGAGTTCGGTCTATTGATGCGGTGCGATCGGACTCGCTGGTTGGGGTGCGCGAGAGGCGCGGCGCGCCGCCTTCATTCGTAGGGGCCGCGGGCGACGTAGCCGCCGCCCTGGTACATGACGGTCGGGTCGGCGAGGTCGAGCGCGGGCTGCCGCGCCTCGGCCGCGGCGCGGAAGGGCTCGGACGTGCTGCCGGGCCGGTAGCCGAGGTGGCGCGCCGGCGTGTTGTCCCACCACGTGGTGGTGTTGTCGGACATGCCGTAGACGATGGTGTGGCCGACCACCGGCGCGGTCAGGCTGGCGACGACGAGGCGCTCGAGGTCGTCGTAGCTGAGCCAGGTGGCCAGCATGCGGCGGTCTGCCGGCTCCGGGAAGGAAGAGCCGATGCGCAGGCAGACGGTCTCGATGCCGTAGCGGTCGAAGTAGAAGCGCGACAGGTTCTCGCCGAACGCCTTGCTGACGCCGTAGTAGCTGTCGGGACGGACCGGGTCGTGCGGACCGATGACCTCGTCCTGGCGATAGAAGCCGGTGACGTGATTCGAGCTCGCGAAGACGATGCGCCGCACGCCGTGGCGGCGGGCGGCTTCGTAGAGGTTGTAGACGCCGACGATGTTGGCCTGGAGGATCGGCCCGAAGGGTCCTTCGACCGAGATGCCGCCGAGATGGACGACGGCGTCGACGTCTTCGAGCAGACCGAGCACCGCGCCGGCATCTTCGAGCGCCGCGCTGACGATTTCCTCGCCGGCCGCGGCCTCGCCGAGATCGGCGATGTCGGACAGGCGGAGCAGCGCGCAATGGCGCTTCAGGCGCGCCCGCAGTTCGCGCCCCAGACCGCCGGCCGCGCCGGTGAGCAGCAGGCGCCGGAAAAGCGGCGCCGACGAGGGTGCCTCGCTCATCGGGCCACTCCGGTCAGGTGTGGGGCAAATTTCGATTGCCAAACATCATCGGTTGTCATACAACTGAATGCTAGCGAGGTACCCGTCACTGTCAATCGAAACGCACTTGGGGTTTTCACCAATGCTCGCCACCGAACACCGCCGCCGCCCCCTGGCACACGAGCTCGTCGATTCGCTCGGCGAGCGCATTCGCGACGGCCGCCTCGCCCCCAGCGCCAAGCTGCCGACCGAGGCGGCGTTCATGGCCGAGTTCGGCGTCAGCCGCACCGTCGTGCGCGAGGCGATCTCCAGACTCCAGGCCGGGGGACTGGTGGAAACGCGCCACGGAGTCGGCACCTTCGTGGTGGGACCGCGCAATCTCTCGGCCTTTCGGATCGGTCCGGAACAGCTCGCGACCTTGCGCGACGTGATCGCCATGCTCGAACTGCGCATCGGCGTCGAGGTCGAGGCCGCCGGCCTGGCGGCGCAGCGCCGTACGCCCGGCAACCTGGCGGCGATGCGGACGGCGCTCGACGCCTTCTCGACTTCGGTGGAAGCCGGCCGCGACGCGGTGATGGCCGACTTCCAGTTCCACCTGGAGATCATGCGGGCGACGCAGAACCCGCACTTCGCCAACCTCATGGTCACGCTCGGCACGACGATGATCCCCCGCGCACGGCTGGAACCGGCGGCCGACGCCGACGAGGCCCGCCAGGCCTATCTGCGCCGTGTCAACGCCGAGCACGAGAGCATCTTCGACGCGATCGCGACCCAGGACCCCGAGGGCGCCCGGGCGGCCCTGCGAACCCACCTGGCGAACAGCCGGGAACGTCGGCGCAAGGCGGCGACCGTCACTGCCGTCCGCCCGACCACCACTGCCTGAGTCCTTCGACTCGTCGCATCCGATCAATCGCCCTGACCTTAGTTGTATGACAACCGATAACTCAGAGCCTGAATGACGCATCGATGAACCCGTATGCCGAGACCGCGCCGACGGCGGCAACCGATCGATTGCTTCCATTCCCAGGAGACACTTTCCATGAACCTGCCCACCCCGTACAGTGCCTTCCCGAACCGCTTTCGCGCCGACCTCGTCGCCGGCAAGCGCCTGATCGGCTGCTGGTGTTCGCTCGCCAGCCCGATCACCACCGAGGTGCTCGGCCTGGCCGGATTCGACTGGCTGCTGCTCGACGGCGAGCATTCGCCGAACGACGTCCTGACCTTCATCCCGCAGCTGATGGCGCTCAAGGACAGCCCGAGCGCGCCTGTCGTGCGCCCGGCTTGGAACGACGCGATCGAGATCAAGCGCCTGCTCGATGCCGGCTTCTACAACTTCCTGGTGCCGATGATCGAAAGCGCCGACGCCGCGCGCGCAGCGGTCGCGGCGACGCGTTATCCACCGCAGGGCATCCGCGGGGTCTCGGTCTCGCAACGCGGCAACCGCTATGGCACCGTCCCCGACTACCTGCAGCAGGCCAACGACCAGGTCTGCGTGCTGGTGCAGATCGAAAGCCGCAAGGGCATCGCCGCAGCGGCCGAGATCGCCGCGGTCGATGGCGTCGACGGCATCTTCGTCGGACCTTCGGACCTCGCGGCCGCACTCGGCCGCCTCGGCAACGCTGCCCACCCGGAAGTCCAGCAGGCCATCGCCGGCATCTTCGGCGTCGCCTCGGCCGCCGGCAAGCCGCTCGGCATCCTCGCGCCGGTCGAGGCCGACGCGCGCCGTTACATCGAGATGGGGGCGAGCTTCATCGCCGTCGGCAGCGATCTCGGTGTGTTCCGCGGCGCCACGCAGGCGCTGCGTGAGCGCTACGCTGGCTGAGACCCGGCCGCCCCGCGACGAGCGGACGGCTCGAAAACGCTAGGCCGGACGCGAAGCGGTCGACGTCGGCTCGGGCGGGCGCCGGTCGAACCAGGGCCGCGCCTGCTCGAGCTGAGCAGCGAGGCGGAAAAGCATCGCTTCGTCGCCGTAGCGGGCGACGAACTGGCAGCCGATCGGCAGGCCGGCGGCGTTCCAGAACAGCGGCACCGAAGCCGCCGGCTGTCCCGTGACGTTAAACGGATACGTGAACGGGAGGAAGGCACCGAGCCGCGCATGCCAGCGCTCGACGTCACCCGATTCGATCTCGAAGTGGCCGATCGGCAGCGGCGGCTGGGCGAGCGTGGGCGTCAGCCAGAGGTCGCGGGTCTCGAAGAAGGCCGCGATCCGGCGCGCTTCGCGGTGCAGACCATGCACGGCCCCGATGAACTCGGCGGCACCGAGCGTCCGCGCGCGCTCGGCAATCGCGTAGGTGAGCGGTTCCACCAGATCGCGCGCCGGCATCGCGCCCCCGGTGGCGCGGGCGATGTTGGCCATCACGTGGGCGCCGAACACGGTCATGAAGCCGCGCTCGAGCGCACCGGCGTCGTAGGTCGGCGAGGCTTCCTCGACATCGTGGCCGAGCGACGCGCACAGCCGCGCCGCGTCCTCCACCGCCGCCACGCAGTCCGGATGGACGGCGACACCGGTCGGGGCGCCGCGCGCATAGCCGATGCGCAGCCGCCCGGGCGGGCGCGCGATTTCCTCCAGCCAGGGCCGCACGGGCGGAGCGGCGGCATACGGATCGCCCGGCAGGGGGCCGGCGATCGCGTCCAGCATGGCCGCGCTGTCGCGCACGCTGCGCGAGACCACGTGCTGGATCGCCAGCCCGCTCAGCCCTTCGCCGCCCTCGGGGCCGGCGCTGATGCGGGCGCGCGTCGGCTTCAGGCCGAACAGGCCGCAGGCCGACGCCGGGATGCGGATGGAACCGCCGCCGTCGGTGGCATGGGCGAGCGGCACCATGCCGGCGGCCACGGCGGCTGCGGAGCCGCCGCTCGAACCCCCCGGCGCGAGGTCGAGTTGCCAGGGATTGCGGGTGACACCGTAGAGCAGCGATTCGGTCGTCGGCGACAGGCCGAACTCGGGCGAATTGGTCTTGCCGACAATCACCAGGCCGGCGCGCCGGAAGCGGGCGACGATCTCGCTGTCGACCGTCGCCATCTGCCGCCGGTAGAGCCGCGACGAGGCCGTCGTCGCCGCCCCGGCCACCGACGCGACGAGCTCCTTGACGAGGAACGGCACGCCCTGGAACGGACCGGCCGGCAGTCCGGCCGCGACCTCGGCGCGTGCCGCATCGGCCAGCGGCGTGACGACAGCGTTGAGGGCTGGATCGACGAGGGCGATGCGTTCGAGCGCCGCGTCGAGAAGTTCGTCCGCCGAAACGTCGCCCGAACGCACGAGCGCGGCCAGGCCGAGACCGTCGTGGCGTTGGTAGTCGATCATGGCGCGGGCGCGGGCGTGTCGACGCGCGGGACCGGGGCGTCGGGCACGACGACCGCGCCGGGCGCCGGCCAGTCGGCCTCCGGCATCCGCGGCGTCGTCGACAGGTCCGGCGTGACCGAGGTGCCGAAGCCCGGGCATTCGAGCGAGCCGATGCGCAGCAGGCCGTGCTCGATCTTGAGGCGGACGCGGCCGTTCGAGACCTGGTAGAGGTCGGGGTGGGCGCGCAGGAAATCCTCGGTCTCGGCGTGCGGCCGGCCGGCGAAGCCGTCGATAAAGTGGTGGCCGTTGCGCTCGACGTGGGCGATGCCGAGCAGGCTGACGAGCGCCAGGTCCTGCTGGACCGAGAAGCCGGCCTGCGTGGTCAGGTCTTCGCCCGACATGAAGTAGCCGCCCTCGCCGCTCGCGTTCCATTCGCGGCAGCGGGCCAGGTTGATGATCGACTTGTAGAAGCCCTTGCAGTTCTTCGACGACACGCCCGAGTAGCCGAGCGCGCGCGCCCGCGGGAACGCGTCGAGGTCGCCGTCGGACTCGTCGATGATGACCGGGCGGTGCCGGGCGAGCGGGAAGACGCTGCGAGCGAGAGCGTACTGGCGCTTGATCGGCTGCTCGACAAAGAGCGTCGCCGCGCACAGGCGTTGCAGCGCGGGGTCGGCCTCCATCGCCTCCCACAGCGCCGCGATCGACTCGACGCTGTCGTACTGTTCGTTGCCGTCGAGCGTGATCTCGATCGGTTCGGCGATCGCGTCCAGGACGTCGGCGATGCGCCTCAGGCGCTCCAGGTCGGCTCCGAGGTGGCCCGACACCTTGAGCTTGAAGTAGCGATGACCGTAGGTGGCGACGACCTCCTCGAGCGTCTCCGGCAACCCGTCGCCGACGCGGGTCCCGGGCGCCTGGTCGGCGGCGGTGATCGGATCGACGAGTCCGACGGTGTGCCGGGCGGCGATCGTCGACGCAGGCTCCAGGCCGGCGAGGAAGGCATCGAAGTCGAAGCCGGCGAGGTCGGGCGCGATCGAGTGGAAGCGCACGCCGGGGAGGTTGGCGCGCATCGCCTGCCAGAACGAAACGCCCTCGAGCCGGCACAGCGCATCGAGGACGGCCCGGTCGAGCAAAGCCGGGCCGTAGCTGGCGACCAGCGGCAGCAGATCGACCTCGGCGCCCGCCGCAAGCTGGGCGGCGTGATGCTCGGCGAAAAGGTCGAAGGCGGTGAGCGGCGGTGCCGCGCCGTACAGCTCGGTCGCGATCTCGATCGAGCGGCGCAGCTGGGCGTAGTTCTGCTCGTCGCTGAGCGCCGGGTTCTTGTCGAACCATTTCGCGCCGAGCGCTTCCGCGGCATACCCGAGGCCCTCGCGGCCGTCCTCGTGGCGCACCCGGACCCGGACATAAGCCTGCTGCCCGTGGGTGACGGTGATGACGCCGAAGCGAAACGGCAGGCGCAGTCGGAACGGCTGCTCGAAGGCTTCGACCGTCAGGACCTCGACTCGGGGCGAATGCTTCATCGGTGGCCTTTCACGACAACGCCGCGGCGGCCTCGCGCCGTGCCGGCGCGCCGGTCAGCGCGGTGTAGATGTCCAGATTGTGGCGGCCGAAGGCCGGCGTGGCGCGCGATTCCATGCTGCGGGGGCGCGCGATCGCGATCTCGTGGATGCCGGCAACCCGGCCGGGCCGCGGCGTCATCACGACCACACGGTCGGCGAGGAACACCGCCTCCGGGATCGAATGGGTCACGAAGACGATGGTCTTCCTCGCGCCGCCGGCAGCCTCGAGCCGGCCTTCGCCCCAGATGCGCAGCAACTCGAGGTTCATCTCGTCGCGAGTCATCGCGTCGAGCGCGCCGAACGGCTCGTCCATCAGCAGGATCGGCGGGTCGAGCAGCAGCGCGCGGCAGAGCGAGGCGCGCTGCTGCATGCCGCCGGAGAGTTCGTTCGGACGCTTGTCGGCGAACCCGGCGAGGCCGACGAGATCGAGCAGCTGCAGGGCGCGCTCGCGGTACTTCGCCGGGCTGCGACCCGACAGCTCGGCCGACAGCAGCACGTTGTCGAGCACCGAGCGCCACTTCAGCAGCACCGCCGCCTGGAACACCATGCCGACGCGCGAGACCGGGCCGACGACCGGCGCACCGTCGATGAAGACGCGGCCCGAGGTCACCGGCCGCAGCCCGGCGATGATGCGCATCAGCGTCGACTTGCCGCAGCCGCTCGGCCCGACGAGCGCGACGAATTCGCCGTCGTCGATGGCGAGGTCGATGCCGCGCAACGCCTCCACCGCGCCGCTCTCGGCCCGGTAGACCATGCCGACGTCCTCGATGCGGATCAGCGGATTGCCGGTGCTCATGCGGTGCTCGATCGTCCCGGCATCCTCACTTGACCGCGACCGGCATCGCCACCTTGGTGAGGAATTCGGTCGTGTAGACGTCCTTGCAATCCACCTTCTTCGGCAGACCCATGTAGGTGTTGACGATGTCGACCGAGCCGCACATCTTCTTCTCGTCGATCCAGCCGATGCCCTTGTCGGCGTAGTTCTTGGTGCGCATCAGGTCCAGGCCGAGCATCATGTTCGGCTCGATGATGGCGAGGTCGATCTCCGGCACCCGCTTCTTGAAGATCGCGAGCGCGCCCTTCGGATCGGCCATCACGTCGCGCCAGCCCATGTAGGCAGCCTCGAGGAAGGCGCGCAGCGCCTTCGGTCGCTCCTTCATCGTCTTCTCGCTGGCGATGATCGACATCGAATAGAGGTCGAAGCCGGTGTCGGCCCACGGCATCATCACCGCGTTGCCGGCGCCCATCGCCTTCTCGTAGAACGGCAGGCCGGTGGTGTAGTCGCCGACGACGTCGACGCGCTTCTCGGCCAGCGCGGCGATCTTCGCCGCGGGCTCGATGTTGACCCACGTGACCTTGCTCTCGTCGATCTTGTGCAGCTTGGCGAACGCCGGCCAGGCCTGGCGCTGACCGTCGCCGGGGGGCGCGCCGACGGTCTTGCCCTCGAGGTCCTTCGGCTTGGTGATCGGCATGTCCTTGCGGCTGAAGAAGTTCAGCGGCGTCTTGTCGAAGACCATGCCGACCATCTTGACGCGCGCGCCGCGGGCATCGGCAGCCAGCACCGCCACAGCATCGGCCAGACCGGCATCGGCGCGGCCGGTATCGACCTTGGCGATCGAGTCGCCGGAACCCTTGGAGTTCTCCAGCGTCACGTCGAGACCTGCCTTGGCGAAATAGCCCTTGTCGAGGGCGACCCAGTACGCAGCATGGTCGCCGACGGCGAACCAGTTCAGCGAGAACGTGAACTTCTCGGGCGCCTGGGCGCCGGCGACATGGGCAAACGCGAGCGCGGCGGCGCCGAGTGCGAACCGGACCGTGGATTTCATGTTCATGCGACCATCCTCCTGAGGTTGAGAGTTCGAAAAAAGAGCGACCTAGACGTCCTTCGCCCACGGCACCAGCAGCCGCGACAGCACGGCGACGAAGCCGAACAGCAGCAGCCCCAGGATCGAGATCCAGAAGAGCGCGGCGAAGGCGACCGGGGTGTTCATGCTGCTCTGCGTGGTGATGATCACGTAGCCCAGGCCGCGCTGCGAGGCGACGAACTCGCCGACGATGGCGCCGACGACCGCAGCGGTCGCTGTCACCTTCAGCGCACCGAGGATGTAAGGGTACGCGTTCGGCACGCGAATCTTCAGGAAGACCTTCCACTTCGGCGCGTTGAAGACCCGGCCCAGGTCGATCAGGTCCTCGTCGATCTGCGTCAGGCCGACGGCGGTGTTGATGACGACCGGAAAGAAGCCGATCAACGCCCCGATCAGGATGTTCGGCAGGATGCCGTAGCCCATCCACATCAGGAAGAGCGGCGCGATCGCGACCTTCGGCAGGGTGTTGACGAAGACCAGGAAGGGTGTCAGCGCGCGCGACATCGCCGCCGACCAGGCGATGGCCGCCCCGAGCACCACGCCCGCCACGCCAGCCAGCGCGAAGGCGCCGATGATCTCCACGCCAGTCACCCAGATGTGGCGCGCCCAGGGGATCTCGTCGCCGACCAGGGCACGCAGCACCGCGCCGGGGCTCGGCAGCAGGTACTCGCGCAGGCCGAGGAAAGACACGGCGAGCTGCCACAGCACGATGAACGCGGCGAAGATGCCGAACGCCGGCAGGTAGTCGACGAGCCAGCGCAGGACCCTAGGCATCGCGCTGCCGGCGCGCTCAGCCAAGCCAGCGATCCAGGTTCGCGGCGACGAAAGCATCGTCGGCGAGGTCGGCGTGCTCGATCGAGACCCGCTCGATCAGCGTGGCCTGCCCCGGACTCAGTCCTTCGGACGGATCGAGGCACCAGATGCCTTCCAGCAGGCCCTGGCGTCGCAGGACCTCGTGGCAACCGGCGATGCAGCCGTGGAAGTCGTGGGCGACGTCGAAGAACGCGGCATTGCAGTCGGTGACGCGGCTGTCGAGCGCGAGCAGATCGGCATCGATGCTGCCGCCGGCCGCCACCGCGGCCTTGCAACGCTCGAGCAACTGGACCGCCCCACGCGTCCACACCGACCAGTGGCCGAGCAACCCGCCGCGAAAGCGCAGCGTGACCGGCCGGCCGTCGCGCATCACGCGAAACGGCGTGACCAGGTCGAGAACGATGTGGTCGTCGTTGCCGGTGTAGAGCACGACGCGGTCCTCGGCATGCGCGGCGGCAACGCCGCGCACCACGTCGAGGGTGCGATAGCGGTGGAACGGCGCGACCTTGATCGCGACGACGTTGTCGAGCGCCGCGAAGCGGGCCCAGAACGAGGCGCTGAGCTCCAGGCCGCCGACGGCAGGCTGGAGGTAGAAGCCGATCAGCGGGATCGCCGCGGCGACCGCCCGGCAATGGGCGATGACGGCGTCCTCGCTCGCGCCCTTCATCGCCGCCAGGCTGAGCAGGCCGGCGTGGTAGCCGAGGCCGCGGGCCAGCTCGGCCTCGGCCACGGCGGCGGCGGTAGGCCCGCAGACCCCGGCGACCAGCAGCGGAGGCTTGCCGGCCACCGGCCAGGTGCGCGCGGTCTCGGCGGCAATGCGCAGCACCGGCTCATACAGGCCGACGTCGCGGATCGCGAATTGGGTGGTGTGCACGCCCACGGCAAGGCCGCCGGCCCCGGCGTCGAGGTAGTAGCGTGCCAACGCGCGCTGGCGGCGCTCGTCGAGGCGCCGCGAGGCATCGAGCGCCAGTGGATGGGCCGGGATCGCCAGCCCCTCGCGCAGCCGCGACCGCAGCTCGTCGAGCGACAGCGCAGCGCCGGCGGATGAGGAGTCGTTCATCGCGTCACGCCCTCGAGTCAGCCGAACTCGGGGCCGGCGAGCACGAACATGCGGTCGCCGCAGGCGGGCACCGCGCCCGAACCAAGAACCATGCGCGCGTAAGGCCGCTGGCGACCGAAGGCATTGCGCTCGAGCCAGGCGGCCAGCTCGGCCCAGCGCCTGGGCACGTCGAGGAAGATCGGTCCGACGACGGCATGCAGCACGGCGGCCAGCAGCGCGATCGCACCGACATCATCGTGGGCGACGAGCGGACCGATCTGCGTGGCGCGGCTGCCGGCCCGCGCGATGACGAATCCGCTGCCGTCGTGCGGCATCCAGGCGCGTGTGTCGCCGCGGCCGAGAAAGCTCCGCAGCAAGCTGCGCCGGCCCAGGCCATGGGCGGCCCGGTCGAGAGCCGCGATGGCCTCCAGGTCGCCGGGACCGGCGGCGCGCACCCCCTCCGTCCCGACCGATGCCGGTCCCATGGCTGGCGCGCCGCAACCCTGCCAGCGCTCGAACGCGAAACCGGCGCGAAAGCCGAGGTGCCGGTAGACCGGCTCGCCGGCGGGCGTCGCATCGAGCAGCGGCGTGACCTGCAGGCCCTGAAGGCGCTGCATGCACGCCTCGAGGAGCATCGAGGCCAGCCCGCGGTGTCGCCATTGCGGCGTCACCAGCACCATCGAGATCCAGCCGAAGCCTCCGCCGTAGACGATGGCGGCGGCGGTCGCCACCAGCTTGCCGGCCGCGTCGCGGTAGCCGAGGGCGTGCCCCTGGGCGATGAAGAGCGCCCAGTCCTCGGCGGTCTGGTTCCAGCCAGCCTCGCCCGACAGGGCCAGGCCGCCTTCGACATCGTCGGCGGTCAGTGCGACGAGCGCGAGCGGCAGGGCTTCAGAACCCGCCATCGCGGACCTCGAACTTGGTCGGCTTGTTCAAGGTCGGTCGGTCGGCCAGCACCCAGTCGGCGACCCAGTCGAGCATCGTCCCCACCGCGACCTGCGGATAGCCAAAGAGAGCCGCGGACTGCGTCGTGTCGGACAGCAGCGCGGTCGGCGCCTCCTGGCCGGTGATCTGCGGTGCCAGGCCCAGGCGCGCGCCGAGTTCGGTTGCGAGCCAGCGCACCGAGAGCGTCTCCGGCCCGGTGCAGTTCAGCGGCGTCGTCGGCGTCGTGCAGTGCGCCAGGCAGCGCAGCGCCTGCGCGTTCGCGTCGCCCTGCCAGATGACGTTGACGTGGCCCATCGTCACGTCGACGGCCTCGCCGCGCCTGATCTTGCCGGCGATGTCGGCCAGCACGCCGTAGCGCATGTCGATCGCGTAGTTGAGCCGGAAGATCCGGCCCGGCGTGCCGTGCTTGACCGAGAAGTACTCGAACATCCGCTCGCGCCCGACGCAGCTCTGCGCGTACTCGCCGACCGGGCCGACGGATGTGGCCTCGCTCGCCGCGGGGCGGCCGATCGCACTCAGCGGATAGACGTTGCCGGTCGAGAAGGCGACGATGCGCGACTCGCGGAAGCTCTCGGCGACGAGTGCCGGCACCAGCGCGTTCATCGCCCAGGTGAGGCCCGGGTTGCCGGTCGCGCCGAACTTGTGGCCGGCGGCAAAGACGATGTTCGGCACCCGCGGCAACGCGTCGATGGCGGTGCGGTCGAGCAGGTCGGCGGCGATCGTCTCGACGCCGTGGGCCTGGAGCTGCCCCGGCACCGACTTGTCGCTGAAGCGGGCCACGCCGATGACGCGCCGATCCGGTACCGCGCGCTTGGCCAGGCGTGCGAGCGTCGGCCCCATCTTGCCGGCGACGCCGAGGATCATGATGTCGCCCGGCGCGCGCGCCAGATCGTCCATCAGGGCCTGGCTGGGCGTCGACAGGAAGTCGTCGAGGGCCTCGACGGACTCGAATGACGCGGGTCGCGGCGTCTCGGAACTGGCAGAGCGAGCAGTGGGGCGCGAAGTCGGCATGGCGCTGTGGGCGTGGCGGTGACGAGGACTGCAACGCGGGGCGAGCCCCGGTGCCGACGAAGGATCGCGGTCAGTTTATGCGGCACCCCGGGCAGCGTCAACCGTCTGGTTGAACGCGTGGAATGGCGGCACGCATGCGGCTCGTCGCCTGCAAGGGGTCCGCCGGCAGCCCCGGCAAGCGCTCAGGACGCGCGCGGCGCCCGAGTCGCGCGCGGCGTCGGACGCAGCCCGGCGAGCACCACCGCCACGACATGCTCGCGGTAGGCGGCCTCGCGCTCGGCCTCTACCAGGTCGCGGCCGAAGATCGACGACAGCGTCAGCCGGTTGGAGAAGAAGAAGTACGACATCCCGGCGATCGAGATGTAGAGATAGACCGGGTCGACATGGCGGCGGAAGGCGCGGGCGCCGACGCCTCGCTTGAGCGTCGCGGCGATCAGCTCGATCAGCGGCGAGTTGGTGGCCCGGATCGCCGCCGAGGTGCGCACGTAGAGCGCGCCGTGGGCGTTCTCGTGGTTCAGCATGCCGATGAAGTCGGGATGGCGGGCGAGGTAGTCGAACGAGAAGCGGATCAGCGCCGCCATGGCGTCGGCCGGCGGCAGGTCGCCGAGCTTCAGGCTGCGCTCGAGTTCGCGGATCTCGGCGTAGACCGCTTCCAGGGCCGCCCGGTAGAGCTCTTCCTTGCTGCCGAAGTAGTAGTAGATCAGCTGCTTGTTGACGCCGGCACGGTCGGCGATCTTCTTCACGCGGGCGCCGGAAAGGCCCTTGTCGGCGAACTCCGTCCGCGCGGCGGCGAGGATCGCCGCGCGGGTCGCACTGCCCTCGGCGTCGGCGCCGAGGGCGCCGGCACCGCGGCGCAGCGGCAGCACGGCGGCGGTGCTCAACGGCCGCTCCACTGCGGACGGCGGCGCTCGTTGAACGCGGCCATGCCCTCGCGCGCATCCTCGGTCTGGGCGAGCGAGACGATCTGGCTCTCGGTGTAGGCGATGGCCTCCTCGAACGACATCGACGCCATCGCCCGCAGCGCGTACTTGCCGCGCCGGATCGCGGTCGGCGACTTGTCGGCGATGCGGCCGGCGAGCCAGGCGACCTTGGCATCGAGGTCGGCCGCCGGGACGACATGGTTCAGCAGTCCGGCGGCGAGCGCGGCGCCGGCGTCGAACGGCTCGCCGGTCACGCACCACTCCAGCAGCACGCGGCGCGGCACGAGTTCCTGCAGCAGGCTCAGCACCTGCATCGGGAACAGGCCGATCTTGACCTCTGGCAGACCGAACACGGCGCTGTCGGCGGCGATCGCGAAATCGGTCATCGCCAGGAGGCCGATGCCGCCGGCCATGCAGACGCCACCGACGCGCGCGATCGCCGGCAGCGTCGCGGCGCGGGCCATGCGCAGCAGGTCGGCGTAGTCGGTGCCGGGCCGGGAAGGATCGAAGGCGAAACCGACGCCAGGCTGCAGGTCGGCGCCGGCGCAGAAGGCCTTGTCGCCGGCGCCGGTCAGCACGATCACGCGCACCTGCGGATCGGCGTGGGCTTCGGCGTAGCCGCGGCGGATGCCGGCAATGACATCGGCGTTGATCGCGTTGCGCTTTTCCGGGCGATTGATCGTGATCCACAGCGCCGCATCGCGGCGCTCGACGAGCACCGTCTCGGCGCGCATGCCCGTCTCGGCGCTCATGCGCCCGCCTCGAAACCGGGCGGTGCGTCGATCACCGCGACGATTTCGCCGGCCGCGACCTGAGCGCCGGCGGCGACGCGAACCTCGGCGACGGCGCCGGCTCGCGGCGCGCTGTGGACATGTTCTATCTTCATGGCCTCTACGGTGATCAGCGGCTGCCCGGATTCGACCCGGTCTCCCGGGCGCACCAGCACCGCGACGACGCGGCCGTTCAGCGCCGCGCGCACCCGTCCGTCGCCGCCGGCCGCCTCGGCCTTCGGCGGTGCCGCGTAGCTGCGGTCGTCGACGACGAGGTCGCGGCCGCGATGCTGCAGCCACAGCCGGTCGCTGGCGCGGACGAAGCGCACACGGTCTTCGAGGCCCTCGCAGGAGAAGACGAGCGAGTCCTCGTGCTGCTGGATGACGTCGTAGCGCCGGGTTGCACCGTCTATGGCGACGCTGACCGCGTCGGCTGCGACGCGCGCGACCGTCGCCGCCTGCGTCGTGCCCGCCACCGCCAGGCGCATCGGCAGCGGCAGCCGATGCGCCAGCGGGCGGGAGTAGAGAGCGCCCCCGTTCGCGCAGGGGCCCGCGGCCGGGAAAGCGCCGCCGGTCTGGAACAGCAGCAGCGCCGCCAGCGCGACGAGCCGCGGATCGACGGCGCCGGTGCGTGCCGCGAGCGCGGCACCTTCTCCGTCTCCGTTCAGGAAGGCGGTCGTCGCCGCGCCGGCAACGAAGACAGGCGCCTCCAGGCAGCCGAGCAGGTGGGCGCGGTTGGTCGGCACGCCGAGCACGACCAGGTTCTCGATCGCGACGACGAGGCGGCGACGCGCGGCCTCACGGTCGACGCCGTGGGCCACGACCTTGGCGATCATCGAGTCGTACCAGGGCGCGATCCAGGCGCCGTCGTGCAGGGCATGCTCGGCGCGCACGCCTCGCGGCGGCCGCCACAGCGCCACCGTCCCGGACTGCGGCATGAAGTCGCGCGCAGGATCCTCGGCACAGAGCCGGACCTCGATCGCGTGGCCCTCGAATCGCACCGCGTCCTGGCGCAGCGGCAGCGCCTCGCCGGCGGCGACGCGCAGTTGCCACTCGACCAGGTCGAGCCCGGTGATCGCCTCGGTCACCGGATGCTCGACCTGCAGCCGGGTGTTCATCTCCATGAAGTGGAAAGCGCCGCTCGCCTCGAGCAGGAACTCGATCGTGCCGGCGCCTTCGTAGGCCATCGCTCGAACGGCGGTGAGCGCCGCCGCGCCGAGGCGCTCGCGCAGGGCCGCGTCGACTCCTGGTGACGGCGCCTCCTCGATCAGCTTCTGGTGGCGGCGCTGCACCGAGCAGTCGCGCTCGCCGAGATGGACAACGTTGCCGAAGCGATCGGCAAAGACCTGGACCTCGACATGGCGCACCGCCGAAAGGGCACGCTCCAAGATGACATCGTCGCTGCCGAAAGCACTGCGGGCTTCGGAACGGGCGCTGCGCAGCGCCGCGGCGAAAGACGCAGCGTTCTCGACGCGGCGCATGCCGCGGCCGCCGCCGCCGGCCGTCGCCTTGATCATCACCGGATAGCCGATGCGACCGGCCTCCGTGGCAAGCACCGCGTCGCTGCGGTCGGCGCCGTCGTAGCCGGGGATGCACGGCACCCCGGCGGCGCGCATCAGGCGCTTGGCGTCGGCCTTGTCGCCCATCGCCGCGATCGCCTCTGCCGAAGGTCCGACGAAGACCAGGCCGGCGTCGCGGCAAGCCCGGGCGAAGTCGGCGTTCTCGGCGAGAAAACCGTAGCCGGGGTGCACCGCGTCGGCGCCGCTCGCCTGGGCCGCGGCGATCACGGCGTCGATCGACAGGTACGACTCGGCTGGCAACGCGCCCCCGATCGCCACCGCCCGGTCGGCGGCGCGAACGTGCGGCGCGCCGGCATCGGCGCTCGAATGGACCGCGATCGTCGCGAGGCCCAGGCGGCGGGCGCTGCGCATCACCCGCAGCGCGATCTCGCCGCGGTTGGCGACGAGGACGCTGGCGAACGGCGTCGCTTTCAAGCGCCCTGCCTCACCGGACCGCCTTCGGGCTGCACCCCCCGGCATTCGCCCGGGAGCCAGGAGGGGCCCGTTCGTGGCCTCTGGCGGCCGGGCGCGCTCATGGCCGCGCCACCGAGAACTGCATCGGGTTCGGCGTCCGGGCCTCGGCCTCGCGGCAGATCGCCAGCACGTTGGCGAGCACCGCACGGGTTTCGCGCGGGTCGATCACGCCGTCGTCGAGGAGCCGGGCGCTGGTCGTGAACACGCTCATTTGGCTGTCGAAGCGCTCGACGATGGCGGCTTGCATCTTTTCGAGCGCGGCCGCGTCGACGACGCCGCCCTTTCTCCGCATGCCAGCCTCGGCGACGATGGCCATCGTCCGCGCGGCCTGCTCGCCCCCCATCACCGCGGTGCGGGCGTTCGGCCACGAGAAGCAGAAGCGCGGATGAAAGCCGCGCCCGCACATGCCGTAGTTGCCGGCGCCGTAGGAGGCCCCGCAGTACAGCGTCACCTGCGGCACCGTCGCGTTCGTCACCGCCTGGATCATCTTCGAGCCGTGCTTGATCATCCCGGCCTCCTCGTGGACGCGGCCGACCATGAAGCCGGTCGTGTTGTTGAGGTAGAGCAGCGGGGTGCCGGACTGGCAGCAGGCCTGGATGAAGTGCGTCGCCTTGTTGGCGCCGGCGACGTCGATGGGGCCGTTGTTGGTGACGATGCCGAGCGCGTGGCCTTCGATCGCGGCGTGGCCGCAGACCGTGGCGGCACCGTAGAGCGCGCCGAACTCGAGGAAGTCGGAGTCGTCGACAATGCGGGCGATGATCTGGCGCATGTCGACGGGACGCTTCAGGTCTGCCGGCATCACGCCGAGGAGCTCCTCGGCCGGCAGGCGCGGCGGCCGGAAGGCGCGCGGCGGTGTGGTTGCGCGCCGCCAGTCGAGCTTGGCGACGATGTCGCGGGCGATCCGCAGCGCGTCGCGGTCGTCCTCGGCCAGGTAGTCGCCCAGGCCCGAGACGCTCGCATGCATCAGCGCGCCGCCGAGCTCCTCTTCGGTGGCGACCTCCCCGGTCGCGGCCATCAGCAGCGGCGGCCCGGCGAGGAAGGCGCGCGAACGGTCGCGGACCATGACGATGTAGTCGGAGAGCCCGGTCTGGTAGGCGCCGCCCGCGGTCGAGGAACCATGCGTCACCGTCACCACCGGCAGGCCTGCGGCCGACAGACGCGCCAGGTTGCGGAAGATGTTGCCGCCGCGGATGAAGTCCTCGACGCGGTATTTCATCAGGTTGGCGCCCGCGCTCTCGACGAGCTGCACATACGGCAACCGGTTCTCGAGCGCCAGTTCCTGAACGCGCAGCTGCTTGTCCAGGCCCATCGCCTGGAGAGCCCCGGCGTCGATGCCGGAATCGGAGGCGCTGACCATGCAGCGCACCCCGGACACGAAACCGATGCCGGCGATCACGCCGCCGCCGGCGAGGCTCGTTTCGAGGTCGGCCGTGTCCATGCCGAAGCCGGCCAGGGTGGAGAGTTCCTGGAACGGCGCCTGCGGATCGAGCAGCAGGGCCAGGCGCTCGCGCGGCAGCAACTGGCCGCGCTTCTCGAAGCGCGGCCGGGCCGCCGCCGAGGCCGCCACGACGCGGGCCTCGATCGCCCGCACCCGCTCGAGCAACGCCAGCATGGCGGCGCGGTTCTCCGCATGGGCGGACCCGCCGGTGTCGAGCGTTGAGGCGAGAGTAGCCATGCGGGACGACGACGGTGCGCGCTTTCGGGGTTCGGGCATGGCATTCTCGGGGCAGTCACGCGGAACACCAAAATCAGCCGGCGCGGCCACCGGGGGAAAGCACTTGGACATCAACGACAGGATCGTCCGCATCGGCGGCGCCTCGGGCTTCTGGGGCGACAGCGCGGTCGCCGCGCCGCAGCTCGTCGGCTCGGGGGCGATCGACTACCTCGTCTTCGACTACCTCGCGGAGACGACGATGGCGATCCTCGCCGCGGCGCGCGCGAAGCGGCCCGAGTTCGGCTACGCCACGGACTTCGTCGACATCGCGATGCGCTCGGTGCTAGGCGAGGTCGTGCGGCGCGGCATCAAGGTGGTCAGCAACGCCGGCGGCATCAACCCCCAGGGCTGCGCCGAGGCGCTGCGCCGGCTGGCCGAGGGTCAGGGACTGAGACTGCGGATCGCCGTCGTCGAGGGCGACGACGTCTCGGCGATGACGGGCGCCCTGAAAGCGAGCGCACCGAACCGGGACGCACCGCCTGCGGGTGCGACGGACGCGGCGCCGCAGCGCCTGCTGAGCGCCAACGCCTACCTCGGTGCGCTGCCGATCGCCCGCGCGCTCGACGCCGGCGCCGACGTGGTCATCACCGGCCGCTGCGTCGACAGCGCGACCACGCTCGGCCCGCTGATCCACGAATTCGGCTGGCGCGAAGACGACTGGGACCGGCTCGCCGCCGGCAGCCTCGCCGGCCACATCATCGAGTGCGGCTGCCAGGCCACCGGCGGCCTGCACACCGACTGGGAGGCGGTGCCGGACTGGGCGACGATCGGCTACCCCATCGTCGAATGCCACGCCGACGGCCGCTTCACGGTCACCAAGCCCGCCGGCACCGGCGGCCTCGTGGTCCGCGCCGCCGTCGGGGAGCAGCTTCTGTACGAAATCGGCGATCCCGGGGCCTACCTGCTGCCGGACGTGATCTGCGATTTCCGTGAGGTGCGCATCGAGGACGCCGGCGCCGATCGGGTCGCCGTCAGCGGCGCCCGGGGGCGCGCGCCGACCGATGCCTACAAGGTGTCGGCGACGACGATGGACGGCTACCGCTGCGCCGGCACGCTGGTCATCATCGGCATCGACGCGGTCCGCAAGGCCGAGCGCAGCGCCGAGGCGATCCTGGCGCGCACGCGCGGCATGCTCGCGGCGGCCGGGATGGCGAACTTCCGCGCGACCCGCATCGAGGCCGTCGGCGCCGAGTCGATCTACGGCCCGCATGCGCGCTCGCGTGCCACCCGCGAGGTGACGATGCGGGTCGTCGCCGAGCATCCGCTGAAGGCCGCACTGGAACTGTTCGCCCGCGAGATCGCCCCGGCGGGCACGTCCTGGTCGCCCGGCACGACCGGCGCCTCGGGAGGCCGGCCGGCGGTGACGCCGTTGATCAAGCCGGCGTCCTTCATGATCGACAAGGGCGAGGTCGACGCGGCGTTCATCCTCGACGGCGAGCGCCACGCGGTGGCGATCGGCCGCTACGGCGGATCGGCCGGCGCGCCCGAGCCGGCGCCTCCCCCTGCGCCAGCCATCGCGGTGGCCGGGACCGCGATGGTCGTGGTGCCGCTGCTGAGGCTGGCGTGGGCACGCAGCGGCGACAAGGGGGACCTGTCGAACATCGGCCTGATGGCGCGTCGGCCGGAGTTCCTGCCCTGGCTCTGGCAGCAGGTCACGCCCGAGGTCGTCAAAGGCTATTTCGCGCACCTCGTCGAGGGCGAGGTCGAGCGCTTCCATCTCCCGGGCATCCGGGCGATCAACTACCTGCTGCACGATGCGCTGGACGGCGGCGGCACGGCCTCGCGCCGCATCGATCCGCTGGGCAAGGGCATGGGCCAGATGTTGCTGGACCTGGAGATCGCGGTGCCGAGCGCACTCGCGGATGCAGCCTGATGGCGGCGGGTTCGGGATGAAAGCCCGTGCGCAGATTCTTTCGCTGCCGCTTGTCGATCTGCGGCGGCGGCTGCGTCATGTCCGCGACGCCGGCTCCGCCGGCGCCATCCACCGAAAGGAAAGCGCATGCAGTACATGATCCTCATCTACGGCGACGAAAAGAACTTCGCGACGCTGGCCGACAACCCCGAGGCGCAGAAGAAGATGTACGCCGACTATTCGCGCTACGGCGCCGACATGCGCGAGGCCGGTGTCCTGCGCGGCGGCGCAGAGCTCAAGCCGACCTTGAGCGCGACCACCGTGCGCGTGCGCGGCGGCAAGACGCTGACGACCGACGGACCGTTCGCCGAGACCAAGGAACAGCTCGGCGGCTACTACCTGATCGACGTGCCGGACCTCGACCGCGCGGTCCACTGGGCAGCGCGCTGCCCCTCGGCGCAGAACGGCTCGATCGAGGTGCGGCCGGTGGGCGCGATCTCGGCCCCGGTCTAGCACTGCGACCGCCGGCTCCCGGGATAGGCGACGCCGGCGATGCTGACCCAGGCGATCGACAGCATCTGCCGAAGCGAAGGCACACGGGTCCTGGCCGGGCTGATCCGGCGCTTCGGTGATTTCGACCTGGCCGAGGACGCCCTGCAGGACGCCTTCACCAAGGCGCTCGAGGTCTGGCCGCGCCAGGGCCTGCCGGATACGCCCGCGGCCTGGCTGGCAACGGTGGCGCAGCGGCGCGCCATCGACCTGATGCGGCGCCGCCAGACCGGTCCGGTCTACACCGACGAGCCGCCCGATCTGGCGGCGCCGCAGGTCGAGGATCCCGAACCCGATCCGGCCGATCTTTCCGGCGTCGCCGACGACCGTCTGCGTCTTGTCTTCACCTGTTGTCACCCGGCCATCGCCCAGCCGGCGCAGATGGCGCTGGCGCTGCGCACCCTCTGCGGCCTGTCGACGCGCGAGGTCGCACGTGCCTTCCTCGAACCCGAGGCGACGACCGCGCAGCGCCTGGTGCGGGTGAAGAAGAAGATCCGCGACGCCGGCATTCCCTACGAGATCCCAGCGCGCGAGGCGCTGCCCGAAAGGCTCGAAGCCGTTCTCGGTGTCGTCTACCTCGTCTTCAACGAGGGCTACGCCACCACCGATCGAGACGGTCTCGTCCGCCCGGATCTCTGTGCCGAGGCGATCCGCCTCGGCCGCCTGGTGGTCGAACTGATGCCGCGGGAGCCCGAGGCGCGAGGCCTGCTGGCGCTGATGCTGCTGCACGACGCGCGCCGCCCGGCGCGCCTCGGTGCGGACGGCGCGCTGGTCCCGCTCGAGGAACAGGATCGCGGCCTCTGGCATCGCGCGGCCATCGCCGAGGGGCTGGCGGTGCTCGACACGGCGCTGGCGCTGCGCCGGCGCGGACCGTACCAGCTGCAGGCCGCCGTCGCCGCCCTGCATGCCCGCGCCGAGCGCGCGACCGACACCGACTGGCCGCAGATCGCTGCGCTCTACGGTGGCCTCCTGCGGGAGCAGCCCGGGGCCGTCGTCGAGCTCAACGCCGCGGTCGCGCTCGCCATGGCCGAGGGCGCCGAGCGTGGACTCACCGTCATCGAGGCGCTCGCCGGCCGCCCCGAGCTCGCCGGCTACCACCTGCTCGCGGCCGCACGCGCCGACCTGCTGCGCCGTCTCGGCCGTCGCCCCGAGGCTGCGACGGCCTACCGCGCCGCACTCGCGCAGGTGCGCAACCGGGCCGAGCGGCTCTACCTGCAGCGGCGCCTGGACGAATGCACGTGACGGCGCGCGGTGCCCGGGTCCTTTGAGGTTAGATTCGCGAGGCGCCCGCACCCGCCGGGAGGCCGAAGGAGTCCCCGTGTTCGCAGATCAGATGCTCGCTCAGGCGTTGGTGTCCCTGAACCAGATGCTGTCGTCGCCGACCGAAATCCTCGCCCTGTGCGCCGCCGCGGTGGCCGGCGCCGCCCAGGTCACGAGTTCGTTCGTCAAGACGATGGTGCCGCTGCGGATGCTCGCGCTGTTCAGCAACTTCGGCTTCCTGGCCTACGGCCTGCTGCACCCGTCGCTGGTGATGGCCCTGCTGCACGCCACGCTGCTGCCGCTCAACGTCGTGCGGCTGCGCGAGATGCTGCGCCTGACGCAGCGTGTCAAGGCCGCGGCTGGCAGCGCGGACCTGTCCGGCGTCTGGCTCAAGCCCTACATGAAGGCGACGCGCTACAAGGCCGGCCATGTGCTCTTTCGCCAGGGCGACCCGGCCGAGCATCTCTACCTGCTCGCCGAGGGCCAGGTCGAATTTCCGGAGATCCAGCAGAGCGTGGGCCCGGGGAGGATCTTCGGCGAGATCGCGTTCTTCTCGCCGACCCAGCAGCGCACGCTGTCGGCACGCTGCTCCGAGAATTGCCTGCTGCTGAGCGTCAACCAGAGCACGGTGCGCGAGCTCTACTACCAGAACCCAGCCTTCGGTTTCGCACTCGTCGGCTTGGTCGCATCGCGACTCTCGGCCGACGTCGCCCGGCTGCAGCAGCAACTCGCCAGCGCCGGCGCCGGCACGCCCGCCTGACGTCGGCCCCGTCTTACCTGCCGGCCCTACCGGGTCCGACAGGGCGTCGGGGCTCCGGCCGCTGAACGCGCCCCAGCCCAGGCGTCACCCTTGGAGTCCGGCACCGCCGCCATCCACCCACGAGGAGCAAGACATGACGAACCCCCCGTCGACGACCGGCCAGTCGGCCGCCGATTCAGCCGCCGAGGCCGCCGATGCCGCGACCGGAACCGCCCGGGACAAGGCCCGTGCCGCGCTCGATGGCGTGACCGACAACTTGCAGGCCGCGAAGGACAAGGCGGCAGCAACGCTCGAGCGCTTCCGCCCGCAACTCGATTCCGTCTCGGCGTATGCGCGCGAGGAGCCGACCAAGGCGCTGCTGATCTCGGCTGCTGCGGGCGCCGGGTTGATGGCGCTGATCGCGCTGACCGCGCGATCGGGCCATCGCCTGCCATCGGCGCGCCGTCTGGGCAGGGCGGCGAGCTCGACCGCCGAGGAGTGGCGCCGGGCAGCCGCCCGCGCCACCGATGGCTGGCGCAAGGCTGCGGTCGACACGGCCGCCGATTGGCGAAAGACCACCACCCAAGGCGCGGACGACTGGCGCCAGGCCGCGGCCAACGGGGCCGACCAGGCCGACGACGCGGTGGCTTCGGGTCGCCGCACGGTGCAGGATGCCTACGAGGGCCTCAGCGACACCGTGAGCCAGTGGAAGGATCAGGCCGCGAGCCTGGTCGACCGCGTGCGCCCGCAGCTCGACAGCGTCACAGGCTACGCCAAGGAAGACCCCGCGAAGGCGCTGCTGATCGCTGCCGTGGCCGGCGCCGCGCTGATGGGTTTGCTGAACACGCGCAACCGCTGAATCGCGCGACGCGCTGCCGGCCGTCGCCGAGCGCGTCGGCCGGTCCACCGCGGCGACCGGCCTGACCGGTCTCGCCGCGACCGGCCTTGTCGGTCTCATGTGCGGGTGATGGAGAGTCCCTGCGCCTCCCGAAGAGTGCCTCGCCCGCGATCGTGGTCCGTTGGCTCGCGGTGATGGCGACGCCTGTCCGCTCGCGTTGCACCTCGCGCCGCGATCGCTGGTGCACGAGCCTGGCCCGGGATGTGCTTTCCCAGTAGGGTCAGTCCCGGGACTCGAACGCGGGGCGATCGACTAGGGTTACCGAGAGGCCTCGCCGAACCCCGGCCGGGCACATTTCCAATGGTGACGGCCGATCCTCGCGCCGCGGAAATATCTCTCGTTCATCAGACGGATTAGAAGGAAAACACATGAACAGTACGATTGCAAGAACCCTGCTTCCGGCGCTGGCCGCCTCCCTCGGCCTGCTGGCGGCCCTGCCGGCGCACGCCGGCAAGACGCTCGACACGATCAAGCAGCGCGGACAGGTGGTCTGTGGCGTGAATACCGGCCTGGCCGGGTTTTCCCAGGCCGACAGCAGCGGCAACTGGTCCGGCCTCGATGTCGACGTCTGCCGGGCGATCGCCGCCGCCGTCCTCGGCGACGCCAACAAGGTCAAGTGGGTCCCGCTGACCGCTCAGCAGCGCTTCACCGCGTTGCAGTCCGGCGAGATCGACATCCTCTCGCGCAACACCACCTGGACCCTGACCCGCGACGCTTCGCTCGGCATGACCTTCACCGGCGTGACCTACTACGACGGCCAGGGCTTCATGGTTCCGGTCAAGAGCAACGTCAAGAGCGCCAAGCAGCTCAAGGGTGCGACGGTCTGCGTGCAGTCCGGGACGACCACCGAGAAGAACCTGACCGACTTTGCGCGCGCCAACAACCTCAACATGAAACCCGTCGTGTTCGAGAAGCAGGAAGCCGCGACCGGCGCCTACTTCTCCGGACGCTGCATCGCCTTCACGACCGACGCCTCGGGACTGGCCTCGATCCGAAACAAGGAAGCCAAGGTCCCGGCCGAGCACGTGATCCTGCCGGAGCTGATCTCCAAGGAACCGCTCGGGCCGGCGGTGCGGCGCGGCGACGACGAATGGGAAGCGATCGCGAAGTGGGTGGTGTTCGGCCTGATCGAGGCCGAGGAATACGGCATCACCCAGGCCAACGTCGACAAGATGGTCGCTGAGAGCAAGGACCCGGTCGTGATGCGGATCGTCGGCACGTCCGAGGACACCGGCAAGCTCCTCGGCCTGGACAAGGACTGGATGGTCAAGGCCATCAAGTCGGTGGGCAACTACGGCGAGATCTTCGAGCGCAACGTCGGCCCCAAGACCGCCATCGGCCTGCCGCGCGGCGTCAATAACCTGTGGAACCACGGCGGCATCGTCTACGCCCCGCCGATCCGCTGACCGACGACCCGCGATTCGACGAAGCACCGTGAGCGCCGTCCCCCCCGCCCGCACGACCAACGGCGGGACGGCGCCGCGGGCCGCGGTGCGGGCGCCGCCGAAGCGCCGCGACTGGTCCTGGAAGAGCCGGGCCTTCCGCGGCCTCGTCTACCAGTTGCTGGCAGTGGCGCTGATCGGCGGCGGCGTCTGGTATCTGGCCCACAACACGCTGGCCAACATGGCCGCGCGGGGCATCCAGAGCGGCTTCGGCTTCCTCGGCCAGACCGCCGGCTTCGACATCGGCGAGACGCCGATCGACTACAGCCCGGCCGATCCCTACTGGATGGCCTTTCTCATCGGCGTGCTGAATACGCTGCGCGTCTCGGCGCTCGGCATCTTCCTGGCGACGATCCTGGGCACGCTCCTGGGCATCGGCCGGTTCGCACACAACGCCCTCGTGCGCGGCCTCTGCCAGGTCTACGTGGAGACCTTCCGCAACGTGCCGGTGCTGCTGCAGCTGCTGATGTGGTACCTGCTCTTCACCGACGTGCTGCCGCCGCCCTACGAGGCCGTCACCCTCGGCGAGTCGGTGCGCCTGAGCAAGAACGGCCTGTCGATCCCGGTGCCGGTGTGGGCGTGGGGCCATGCGCTCGGGGCGATCGGCGCGATCCTCGGCGGCGTGGCCGCCTGGCTCTACCGGCGCTGGGCGCTGCGCCGCTTCGAGGCCACCGGCAAGCTCGGCAGCCTGTTCTGGGTGCCGGTGTTGCTGGTGCTGGCTGGCGCCGTCATCGGCTGGCTCGTCGGAGGCGCGCCGAATACATGGAGCGTCCCCAAGCTCGACGGCTTCGCCCTCGACGGCGGCCTCACCGCGACGCCGGAGTTCATGGCGATGCTGGTCGGGCTGGTGCTCTACACCTCCGCCTTCATCGCCGAAGTGGTCCGCGCCGGCATCGCTTCGGTCTCGCATGGCCAGGCCGAGGCCGCCGCCAGCCTGGGGCTGACGAAGGGTCGGGCGATGCGCCTGGTGATCCTGCCGCAGGCCCTGCGCGTCATCATCCCGCCGCTGACGAGCCAGTATCTCAACCTGACCAAGAACTCGTCGCTCGCCGTGGCTATCGGCTATCCCGACGTGGTCTCGATCGCCAACACCTCGCTCAACCAGACCGGTCGCGCGGTCGAATGCATCGCCATCATCATGGCCGTGTACCTGACGATCTCGCTGACGACCTCGGCGTTCATGAACTGGTACAACCGCCGCTCGGCGATCAAGGAGCGCTGAGGTGACGCAGCGCCACACGGTCATCGCAGCGCGACCGGCACCGTCCTCGACGGCGGGTCCGATCGCCTGGTTGCGGGCGAACCTCTTCGGCGACTGGATGAGCGCGCTCCTGACGGTCGTCGTCGTGGCCGTGCTGCTGAAGGCTGTGACAAGCTTCGTCGACTGGGGCGTGCTGCATGCGGTGTACCGCCCGGATGCCGACGCCTGTCAGGCGGCGCGCGGCAGCGGCGCCTGCTGGGGGGTGGTCGTCGAGAAGTTCCGCTTCATCATCTTCGGCCGCTACCCCTTCGACGGGCAGTGGCGCCCGCTGGTGGCCACTGTCGCGCTCGTCGGCCTGCTCGTCGCAAGCTGCATCCGCCGATTCTGGAAGCCCTGGCTGGTCCCGCTGTGGATCGCCGTGGTGGCGCTCTTCTTCCTGCTGATGCGCGGCGGCATCCTCGGCCTGGAAACCGTGACGACCGACCTCTGGGGCGGGTTGCCGCTGACCATCATGCTGGCCACGTTCAGCATCGTCCTGGCCTACCCGCTGGCGGTCGTCGTCGCACTCGGCCGGCGCTCGAGCCTGCCGGCGATCCGCTCGATCTGCATCGTCTACGTCGAGCTGATCCGCGGCGTGCCGCTGATCTCGGTGCTGTTCATGGCCTCGTTCATGTTCCCGCTGTTCATGCCAGCGGGCAAGTCGCCCGACGTGCTGGTGCGGGTGCTGGTCGGCATCACGCTGTTCTCGGCGGCCTACCTGGCCGAGGTCGTGCGCGGCGGCCTGCAGGCGATCCCGACCGGACAGGTGGAGGCCGCGCAGACGCTCGGCCTGACCTACTGGCAGACGCAGCGCAAGATCGTCCTGCCACAGGCGCTCGCGATGGTCGTTCCGGGCATCATGAACAGCTTCATCGCGATCTTCAAGGACACGTCGCTGGTGACCATCGTCTCGCTCTACGAGCTGACCGGCGCGCTCGGCCTGGCGCTGAATTCCGATCCGAACTGGCGGCCGTTCAAGATCGAGGGCTACCTCTTCATCGTCGCCATCTACTTCGTGTTCTGCCTGTCGATGTCACGCTACAGCCTGTGGATCGAGCACCGACTCGGTCGCAGCAAGACCCGCTAGGAAAACCATGGCTGAAGACATCATCCGCTTCGACAAGGTCAACAAATGGTATGGCGACAGCTTTCACGTGCTGCGCGATATCGACCTGACCGTCACCACCGGCGAGCGCATCGTCATCTGCGGGCCGTCGGGCTCGGGCAAGTCGACGCTGATCCGTTGCGTCAACGCCCTGGAGGAGTATCAGGAAGGCAAGCTCCAGGTCGACGGCGTGCTGCTCGGAGACGACATCAAGGCGATCGAGAAGGTCCGTCGCCAGGTCGGCATGGTGTTCCAGCAGTTCAACCTGTTCCCCCACCTGACCGTGCTCGAGAACCTGACGCTCGCGCCGATGTGGGTGGCGCGGATGCCGAAGGCCGAGGCCGAGCAGCGCGCCCTGCAGCAGCTGCGCCGCGTGCGCATCGAGGAACAGGCGGGCAAGTATCCGCTGCAGCTCTCCGGCGGCCAGCAGCAGCGCGTGGCCATCGCGCGCGCGCTCTGCCTCACGCCGAAGATCATGCTGTTCGACGAGCCGACCTCGGCGCTCGACCCGGAAATGATCAAGGAAGTCCTCGATGTCATGGTCGAGCTCGCCGACCAGGGCATCACCATGCTGTGCGTGACGCACGAGATGGGCTTCGCCAAGGCGGTCGCCGACCGGGTGATCTTCATGGACGCGGGCCAGATCGTCGAGGAGAACACCCCCCAGGAGTTCTTCGACCACCCGCAGAACGAGCGCAGCAAGGACTTCCTGTCGAAGATCCTCGGGCATTGACGCCGACGGTCGCCCGGCCCACCTCGCGCAAGGCTGCAGTCCGCCGCGGCCTGCGCCCCTCAGGAGCCGCGACATGCAGGCACTGGTGAAGATCTCGCAGGGCATCGATGTCCTCAACCGCTGGATCGGTCGGGGCACGATCTGGTTCATCCTCGCCTCCGTGCTGATCAGCGCGGGCAACGCCGTCATCCGCAAGACCTTCGACATCAGTTCGAACGCCTGGCTCGAGGTCCAGTGGTACCTGTTCGCGGCGGCGTTCCTCGGCGCCGCCGGCTACGTGCTCCAGGTCGACGAGCATGTCCGCATCGATGCCGTCGCTCAGCGCTTCTCGGCTCGCCATCGCGCCTGGATCGACCTCGTCGCGCTGGTGTTCTTCGTCCTCCCGTTCTGCGCGCTGATGCTCGACCTCGGCGGCAACTACTTCTGGCAGGCGTGGGTTTCGGGCGAGGCGTCCTACAACGCCGGCGGCCTGATCCGCTGGCCGGTGGCGCTGACGATCCCAGTGGGCTTCGCGCTGCTGGCGCTCCAGGCGATCTCGGAAATCATCAAGCGCATCGAGTTCCTCCGCGGTCGGCGCGCCCAGTCGACGACGCGCGAGACCGACCTTCCGGAATTCATGGGATCCGCCCCCGAGCCGGGAGCCCGACCGTGAGCTGGGTGATCGAGAACCTGGCGCCGCTGATGTTCGCGGCGCTCGCCCTGTTCCTGCTGTCGGGCATCCCCGTCGCTTTCGCACTGGCCACCACCGGACTGGTGTTCAGTGTCATCGGTGTCGAGCTCGGCGTGCTGCCGCCGGAGCTGGTGCAGGCCCTGCCGCTGCGGATGTTCGGCATCCTCTCGAACGGCACCCTGCTGGCGATCCCGTTCTTCACCTTCATGGGTCTGATCCTGCAGCGCTCGGGGATGGCCGAGGACCTGCTCGAGACCATCGGCCAGGTCTTCGGTCCGCTGCGCGGCGGGCTCGCGCTGGCGGTGGTCTTCGTCGGCGCGCTGCTGGCGGCGACCACCGGTGTCGTCGCTGCGTCGGTGATCTCGATGGGCCTGATCTCGCTGCCGATCATGCTGCGCAACGGCTACAGCCGGCCGATCGCCTGCGGCGTCATCACGGCCTCGGGCAGCCTGGCCCAGGTGGTGCCGCCGTCGCTGGTGCTGATCGTCATGGCCGACCAGCTCGGCCGCAGTGTCGGCGACATGTACGCCGGCGCCCTCGTGCCGGCGGCCCTGCTGATCGGTCTCTACGCGGCCGTCGTGATCGTCGTCGCCCTGGTGCGCCCGAAATGGGTGCCGGCGCTCCCGCCCGAAGCGCGCACCTTCCGCGAGGAGAGCGGCAAGAGCGGCCACCGCTCGCTGCTGGTGCTCTTCGTCGTCAGCGCCATCGCCGGCTGGGCCTTGCTGAAGGCCTATCCGACGCTGCTGCACGCGATCGGCCGCGACTACCCGCCGCCGGCCGACGAGACGGTGATGGTCGGCCTCGCCGGCGGCGTCTTCATCGCCTTCCTGCTCGCCCTGGTCGACGCTGCCCTACGGCTGGGCTGGCTGTCGGCGCTGGCACGCCGCGTCGCCTTCGTGCTGATCCCGCCGCTGATCCTGATCTTCCTCGTCCTCGGCACGATCTTCCTCGGCGTGGCGACGCCGACCGAAGGCGGGGCGCTCGGCGCGGTGGGCGCGCTGGTCCTGGCGGGCGCGCGCCGGCGCCTCACCCTGCGCGAGACCGGACAGGCGCTGCTGTCGACGACGAAGCTCGCCTGCTTCGTGATGTTCGTGCTGATCGGCGCCACCGTCTTCAGCTTCACGTTCCAGGCGGTCGACGGCAGCATCTGGGTCGAGGACCTGCTGGTGCAGCTGCCCGGCGGCGCCACCGGCTTCCTGATCTTCGTCACGGTGGTGGTGTTCCTGCTCGGCTTCTTCCTCGACTTCTTCGAGATCGCCTTCATCCTGCTGCCGCTGCTCGGACCGATCGCCGCGAAGCTCGGCATCGACCTGATCTGGTTCGGAGTCCTGGTCGGCATCAATCTGCAGACGTCGTTCCTGACGCCGCCCTTCGGTTTCGCGCTCTTCTACCTGCGCAGCGTCGCGCCGAACGAAGACCACGCCGATGCCGTCACCGGCAAGATGACGCGGCGCGTCAGCACCGGCGACATCTACCTCGGCTCCCTGCCGTTCGTGGCGATGCAGGTCCTGGTGATGGGACTCATCATCGCCTTCCCGGTACTCGTGCTGGGCGACGCCGCCAGCAAGCCGAAGGACAACAGCGCCTTCATCGAGAGGCAACTGCGCGAGATGAAGGCCGCGCCGAAGAGCCCGGACGCGGCGCCGGACCCGATGCAGCAGCTCCTCGAGAGCATGAAGCGCAACCCCTGAGAGGGGTCTCAGGGCTGCGCGGGTGGAACGGGTGCGGGCGCCGCGGCAGCCTCTTGAGTCGACGGCTGCGTCGCCTCGGCGCCATCCGCGTCTGCCTCGTCTGCCGCGTCGTCCGGGTCGGCGTCGAGGTCGATGTCCTGCGCGGCCAGTACCAGCGCGGTGATCGGCAGGCGGCGCAGCGCCGGCCCGATCTCCCAGCCGAAAGGTGAATAGAACCTGCCGGCGTGGACCCGGAACGGCAGGAACACCATCGAGCTCGCGGCCGAGGTCTCGGCGACGGTCGCTTCGCCGAGGTCGGGCACCACGACCGCCTGCGCCGGGATGCGGATCTTCTCGAGCCGGTCGAGCAGTCCCTGCAGGCAGGCCTCGGTCGACTCGCCCTCGGCGGGTGCCGCCAGCAACCGGATCTGTGCGGCACGCCAGTCTTCGTCGCGCGTCATCAGGTAGGCCAGCAGCAGGATCAGCTCACCGGTCGCGTTGTCGCGCCACCAGGCGTCGATGACGCGCTCGGCCGGCGAGACCGCCTTCAGCGTGTCCCACTCGGCCGCGTCGGCGTCGAGCAGGACGAGGTTGGTTCCCAGACGAAAGGCCATCGCCACGTTATGCCCGAACGCACCGAGTCCCAGCGGCTTGTAGAACGCGGTGTCGGCCTCGGGCCAGTTGGCGATCACCGTGTTCACGCGCAGCGGCCCGACGCCCGCGGCCTGCACGACCGTCGACACCATCTGGCCGACATCGCTGCCGATGACGACGAGCGCGAAGGCTTTCGAACCCGCGGCCTCGATTTCCGCGGCCAGTTCGGTCGTCTCCTCGCGGTGCCGATCGAGCGCGTGGGCGGCGTCGCTGACGACCATCCGCACCAGCGTCGTCAGCCCGGCGCCGCCCTCGATCCAGTGCGCGAAGCGCAGGACCCGCGAGCGCCGTTCCGCCGAATCCGAGAACACCAGCAACTGCGGCCGCCAGGCGCGTGCGTGCTCGGGTTCGCGGTCGGCGGCCAGAAGGTGCTTGCGCGCGGCCTGAAGGTGCCAGGCGCGCCGCCCGTCGGTCCAGCGCGCCGGTCCCTCGCTGCGCAGCAGGTAGCGATAGATGCCGTAAACGACCAGCGTGGCCGTCAGCCCCGCCAGGATGTCGATCGCGATCATCGCGCCGAGGCAGGCGATGGCGCCGACGAGCGCGATGCGATGGTCGAACCACCTGAAGGTCGGCCGGAACGACGGGCTGCCGGAACGCGCCTCGTAGTAGGTGGCGTAGTTGAGCAGGCCGTAGGAGACGAGGAAGAACATCGACACGATCGGGGCGATCAGGTCGAGATTGCCGAGCGCGACCACGGCGCTGGCGACGACGATCGTCGGCAACAGCGCGCGGCGCGGGTTGTTGGAACCGCCGCTGCCGGCAGCGAACGGCCGCAGCCACGGGAAGACGTTGTCGCCGGCGAGGGCCTGGAGGATGCGCGGGGCGCCGAGGAACGAGGCCAGTGCCGACGACAGCGTCGCCGCCATCACGCCGAGATCGACCAGCGGTCCGAAAGCTGCGATGCCCCGCATCGCGGCGGAGTCGCCCCGGAGCGCGAAGGCAGGCAGCGCTGCGGCGAAGAGCAGCGCGGCCGCGAAATAGACCACGATCGAAAGCGCCACCGCGGCGAGCACGCCGCGCGGGATGCTGCGTCCCGGACGTGCCAGGTCACCCGACATGCTGACACCCTGGGTGAAGCCCGTGACCGCCGGAAAGAAGATCGCGAACGCGGTCCAGAAGGGCATCGTCGCCGCAACCGGGCGCCAGTTGGTGGCGAGGGTCGTGGCGCTGAAGAGATGTATCGCGCCCCACGCGAACGACCCGATGCCCAGGATCAGCAGCGCCATCACGACGAACTGGAAGCGCGTCGCCAGATCGGCACCGATCCAGGCCAGCAGGCCGAGGCAGGCGACGGCGATCCAGGCGATCGCGTGCAACGCCAGC
>JBBQCD010000036.1:0-47015 GCA_038318385.1 Burkholderiales bacterium
GGCCAGCGTGATGGCGAATTCGCGGAACAGCCGTCCCACCACGTCGCCCATGAACAGCAGCGGAATCAATACAGCAATTAGCGACACCGTCAGCGAGATGATGGTGAAGCCGATCTGGGTCGCGCCCTTCAGCGCGGCCTCGAAGGGGGGCTCGCCGGCCTCGATGTGGCGCGAGATGTTCTCGATCATCACGATGGCGTCGTCGACGACAAAGCCCGTCGCGATGGTCAGCGCCATCAGGCTGAGGTTGTTCAGGCTGTAGCCGAGCAGGTACATCAGACCGAAGCTGCCGATCAGCGAGATCGGCACCGCGATGCTCGCGATCACGGTGGCCCGCAGGCTGCCGAGGAAGGCGAAGATGACCAGCACCACCAGCACCACCGCCAGCACGAGCTCGAGTTCCACGTGCTCGACGGAGGCGCGAATGCCGTGGGTGCGGTCGGCGAGCACCTCGATGTCGACCGCGCTCGGCATCGCCGCCTGCAGCCCGGGCAGCTGCGCCTTGATCGCATCGACCGTGGCGATCACGTTGGCGCCCGGCTGGCGCTGCACGTTGAGGATGATGGCCGGTCTCAGTTCCCGGGCCGGGTCTCCGAAGCAGGCGGTCGCGCCGGAGGCAGGCGCAGAGGCGGCGCCTTCGCGGCAGTCCGTGCCGGCCCAGGCCCCGAGGCGGTCGTTCTCGGCGCCATCGATGACGCGAGCGATGTGGCTGATGCGCACCGGCGCGCCGTTCTTGAAGGCGACGATGAGGTTGCGGTAGTCGTCGACCGTCGTCAGCTGGTCGTTCGAGTTGATGGTGTAGGAGCGCTTCGGACCGTCGAAGGTGCCCTTTGCCGCCTTGGCATTGGCCGCGGCGATCGCGCTGCGGACGGTATCCAGGCCGATGCCGTAAGACGCCAGTGCGCGCGTGTCGGCCTGGATGCGCACGGCCGGGCGCTGTCCACCCGACAGGCTCACCAGGCCGACGCCCGCGACCTGGCTGATCTTTTGCGCCAGCCGCGTGTTGACGAGGTTCTGGACCTCGGTGAGCGGCAGCGTGCGCGAGGTGATGGCCAGCGTCAGCACCGGGGCGTCGGCGGGATTCACCTTGGCATACACCGGCGGCGCCGGCAGGTCGGCGGGCAGCAGCGAGCCGCCGGCATTGATGGCGGCCTGGACCTCCTGCTCGGCGACGTCGAGCGCCAGGCCGAGCGCGAACTGCAAGGTGATGATCGAGACGCCGCTGGCGCTGGTCGAGCTCATCCGGTCGAGCCCGGCCATCTGGCCGAACTGGCGCTCCAGCGGCGCCGTCACGGTGTTGCTCATCACCTCCGGGCTCGCCCCCGGATACAGGGTCTGAACCTGGATGGTCGGAAAGTCGACCTGCGGCAGGGCTGAAAGCGGCAGGAAGCGGAAGCCGACCAGGCCGGCCAGGACGATCGCCACCATCAGCAGCGCGGTGGCGACCGGCCGCAGGATGAACGGACGCGACGGACTCATGGCGCGCTCTGGGCCTCAGCCCGGGGCGCTGGCGCCGCGCGTACGGCCGCCGGCGCCCGACGCCGCCCGGCGCGGCGCGGAAGCGCCGTCGCCGCCACGAACACCCGATGCGGCGCCCGCCGGCCGCTCCCCGGCCAGCTGGACCCGGGCGCCGTCCTTGAGGCGGTCCCCGCCTTCGGTGACGACGCGCTCGCCGAGCGCGAGCCCCGAGGTGATCTGGACCACGTCGACCGTCGATTCACCCCGTGTCACCGGCCGCAGCTTGACGCTTCGGTCTTCCTGCAGCACGTAGACGAAGTCGCCGCCGGAGCCGTGGCGCAACGCCGTCACCGGCACGACGACGGCGCCGGCGAGCGTGCGCAGCAGCAGCTGCACATTGACGAACTGGTTCGGGAAGAGGGTCGCGTTCGCGTTGGCGAAGCGCGCCTTTGCCTTGACGGTGCCGGTCTGCGTGTCGATCTGGTTGTCGAGCGTCGAGAACGTGCCTTCGTCGAGCTTCTTCTGCCGGGTCCGGTCGAGCGCGATCACCGGCAGGCGGGCGCGCGCGGCGACCCGTTCCTGGATCTCCGGCACCCGGTCCTGCGGCACGGCGAACTCGACCTCGATCGGGGCGAGCTGGGTGATCACGCCGAGTCCGGCGGCGTCCCCGGAGCCGATGTAGTTGCCGGGGTCGACCGGACGCAGCCCGATGCGCCCGCTGGTCGGCGCGACGATGCGTGCGTAGCCGAGATTCAGGCGGGCGGTGCCTTCGTTGGCGCGGTCGATCGTGGCTGTGCCTTCGAGCTGCTTGACCAGCGCCGCCTGGGTGTCGACGTCCTGGCGCGCGATCGAATCCTGCTGCAGCAGCGTCTGGTAGCGCTGCAGGGTGACCCGCGCCGCGTCGAGCTGAGCCTCGTCGCGCTGGCGCGCGCCGATCGCCTGCTGCAGCGCGATCTCGAAGGGTCGCGGATCGATCAGCGCGAGCAACTGACCCTTCTTCACCATCTGCCCTTCGGTGAACAGGATCTGCGTCACGATTCCCGAAACCTGCGGACGCACGGTCACCGCCACGACCGGGGTCACGGTGCCGAGGGCGTCGAGGAGCACCGGAATGTCCATCGCCCTGGCCATGGCGATGCCGACGGTGCTGGCCGGCGCGCCCCGCCCGCCGCGCGGTCCGCCGGCCGTCGCACCGCTTGCCGGGGCGTCCCGGTGAGTCAGGTACCAGGCGAAGGCACCCAGCGCCAGCAGCGTGAGCAACGCCAGCAAGGTTCCGCGCCAATGCCGTCGGCGGGGACCGGGAGGCTCGGCGCGGGGTATCGGGTCTGCAGGATTTGCTTCGGGCATGTGGGTCTTCGGGACAGACGGCTGATCGGCATCCAGGGCAAGCCGCGGCGTCTCCGCGGGCACGATCCGGGCGCAGAGGCAGCTTGCGTGCCCGAGTGTCATAGGCCCACCCGCCCGGTCATGCGACTCGCACGTAAATTATTCTTAAGGATTGGCCTGACCAGCAGACCACCTGCGCTAGGATCGCCACCTCCAAGCCACCTCCCCGCCACCTCCCCGCCATCTCCCCCGCGACTCTCCCCGTCTCCTCCCTCCGTCTCCCCCCCGCCCTCCTCCTGCCGGTTTCCTCCGGCCTCTCGCAGTGCCCCTCCAGGTCATCGAATCACGCCGCCTCTATCGCCAGATCGCCGACCAGTTGCGCGCGTCGATCAGCGCCGGCGAGTTCGCGGTCGGCTCGCGCCTGCCCCCCGAGCGCGACCTTGCCCGGCAGCTGGGCGTCTCCCGCCCTTCGGTGCGCGAGGCCCTGATCGCCCTCGAGGTCGAGGGCCTCATCGAGATCCGGATGGGTTCGGGCGTCTACGTCCTGGCCGGCGACCCCAAGCGCGCGGGCAAGGTCAGCGCCGAGAGCCCGCTGGAGACGATCCGCGCGCGCCAGCTGATCGAAAGCGAGCTTGCCGCCCACGCTGCCCGGGTCATGAAGCGCGCCCAGGTCGCCGGCCTGCGCCGGGCGATCGACATCATGGAAGCCGAAGTGAAGCAGGGCCGCATGCCGACCCGCGGCGACCGCCTCTTTCACGTCGGCATCGCCGCGGCCGCCGAGAACTCGGTGCTGCGGCGGATCGTCGGCGATCTGTGGGACGAACGGCGCAACCCTCTGTACGTCCAGCTCGGCAGTCACTTCGAGACCACCCGAAGCTGGAGCCTGGCCATTGCCGAACACCGCGCGGTCGTGGACGCCATCGCCGCGTGCGATGCCGACGGCGCGCGCGCGGCCATGGCGCAGCACCTGGCCCGTTCGCACGACCGCTTCACCGCCAGTTGGACCGTCGACGGCCTGCTGCCCGATCCCGTGGCCAACGACGCCCACACGCCGATGACGGCTTCCGGAGGAACCTGACATGACGATCGCCTGCCGCATTCACGGCGCCCAGGACCTGCGCCTCGAAGAAATGGCTGCCGCCGAGCTCGGCCCGCACGATGTCGAACTGCGCCTGGGCGCCGGCGGCATCTGCGGCTCGGACCTGCACTACTACCAGCATGGCCGCGTCGGCGCGTTCGTCGTCCGCGAACCGCTGATTCCGGGCCACGAGGCCTCGGGCGTGGTCGTGCGGCGCGGCAGCGACGTCAGCCGCGTCGCCGTCGGCGACAAGGTCGCGATCAACCCGTCGCATCCGTGCGGGCATTGCGACTACTGCAATGCCGGGCGCCTCAACCTGTGCCGCAACATGCGCTTTCTCGGCAGCGCGAGCATCTTCCCGCACGTCCAGGGCATGTTCCGCGAGCGCTTCGTGATGGGCGAGGCCCAGCTGACGCCGATCAGCGAAGACATCTCCCTCGGCGAACTGGCGTGCGCCGAGCCGCTGTCGATCGGCCTGCACGCGGTGCATCGCGCCGGCGTGCTGACGGGCAAGACCGTGCTGGTCACCGGTGGCGGCACCATCGGCTGCATGAGTGTGATCGCAGCCCGGCTCGCCGGCGCCGCGAAGGTCGTCGTCTGCGACATCGCCGAGCGCCCGCTGGCGATGGCGACGAGCGTCGGCGCCGACGCGGCCATCCGCTCCGACCAGGTCGATCCGGCCACGCTCGCCGACAGCGCCGACATCTCGATAGAAGCCGCCGGAAGCCCGGCTGCGCTCGCGACCTGCCTGCAGGCGACGCGCCGCGGCGGCCGCATCGTCCAGGTCGGCACGCTGCCGGCCGAGGGCATCATGTTTCCCGCGAACAGCGTGATGGCACGCGAACTCGACTACGTCGGTGCGTTCCGCGCCGCCCACGCGTTCGACTGGGCGGTGCAGTACCTGCGGACCCGTCGCGTCGACGTGCGGCCGCTGGTGAGCGCGCAGATTCCGCTGGCGCGCGCCCATGAGGCCTTCGAGCTCGCCGCCGACCGCGGCCGCTCGACCAAGGTCCAGGTGGTCTGCGACTGAAAACACGCGGCTCCGCGGCAGCGGCGCTTTCGGCACACTCCCACTTCCGAATCGAAGGATCGAAGACATGAGCAAGAGACTGGCCGGCAAGACCGCCCTCGTGACCGCCGCGGGCCAAGGCATCGGCCGGGCGACGGCCGAAGCCTTCGCACGCGAGGGCGCGAGCGTCATCGCCACCGACATCAACGAGGCCTCGCTGGCCGAGCTCGGGCGCATACCCGGCATCACGGCGCACCGGCTCGACGTCACCGATCGCCTCGCGGTCACCGAGCTGACCGGCGAGATCGGTGCGGTCAACGTACTCTTCAACGGCGCCGGCTACGTCCACGCCGGCACCATCCTCGACTGCGACGAGGCCGCCTGGGACTTCTCGTTCGACCTCAACGTGCGCTCGATGTACCGGATGATCCGAGCGACGCTGCCGGGCATGCTGGCCCAGGGCCAGGGGTCGATCATCAACGTCTCGTCGGCAGCCTCGAGCATCAAGGGCGTGCCGAACCGATTCGTCTACACCGCCACCAAGGCCGCCGTGATCGGCATGACCAAGTCGATCGCCGCCGACTTCATCACGCGCGGCGTGCGCTGCAATGCCATCTGCCCGGGGACGATCGAGTCGCCGTCGCTGCGCCAGCGCATCGTCGAGCAGTCGAAGGCGACCGGACAGACGCTGGCCCAGGTCGAAGCCGCCTTCGTCGCGCGCCAGCCGATGGGGCGCCTCGGCCGCACCGAGGAGATCGCGATGCTCGCGGTCTACCTCGCCTCGGACGAATCCGCCTTCACGACCGGCACCTCGCAACTGATCGACGGCGGATGGTCGAATTGACAGCCGCCGCGGACCGCGTGCGCGGCGGTGGCAAGCACCCGTCGGCGACCGCCTTCTTCCCGGTCCTCTGACTTCCCTTTCTTTCCCACTTCAAGGAAACCCATGAAGCTGATGCGTTACGGTGCCAAGGGCGCCGAAAAGCCCGCCATCGTCGACGACCACGGTCAGGTGCACGACCTCTCGGGCGTGCTTGCCGACATCACCGCGAACACCCTCACCCCGGCCGGCCTCGATCCGATCCGCCGCCTCGACCTGACCAGCCTGCCGGTCGTCGAGAAGCCGGGACGCATCGCGCCGCCGTGGAGCGGCATGGGCAAGTTCATCTGCATCGGCCTGAACTACTCGGACCACGCCGCAGAGACTGGCGCCCCGATCCCGAAGGAACCGATCATCTTCATGAAGACGACGAGCGCGCTGGTCGGCTGCAACGATCCGGTGGTGATGCCGCAGGGCTCGGTGAAGACCGACTGGGAGGTGGAGCTCGGCGTCGTCATCGGCAGCAAGGCGCGCTATGTGTCCGAAGCCGATGCGCTGAAGCACGTGGCCGGCTACTGCGTCGTCAACGACGTCTCCGAGCGCGAGTACCAGATCGAACGCGGCGGCACCTGGGACAAGGGCAAGGGCTGCGACACCTTCGGCCCCGTCGGACCGTGGCTCGTCACCGCCGACGAGATCGAGAACCCGCAGGAGCTCGCGATGTGGCTCGACGTCAACGGCAAGCGCCTCCAGAACGGCAGCACCAAGACGATGATCTTCGGCGTCGCCGAACTGGTGAGCTATGTCAGCCGCTTCATGACGCTGTACCCCGGCGACCTCATCTCCACCGGCACGCCGCCTGGCGTCGGCCTCGGCATGAAGCCGCCGACCTACCTCAAGGCCGGCGACGAGATGCACCTGGGCATCGCCCACCTCGGTGAGCAGCGTCAGAAGGTCTACGCCTGGGATCCGGCGCGGATCGACGACTGATGGGCGGCCGCGACACACCCGCAACGCCGCCGGGAAGCGGCGCTCAGGCCGCGCCCGGGCCGGTGATCCGCATTCATGCGGCCGACGATGTCGTCATCGCGCGCCACCAGCTCGTCGGCGGCACCCGGCTCGACAGCGACGGCGTGACGGTGTCCGGACTGATCCCGCCGGGCCACAAGGTCGCCGTGCGCGCGATCGCGGCCGGCGCGCCGGTGCGGCGCTACAACCAGATCATCGGCACCGCGAAGCAGGCGATCGCCGCCGGCCAGCACGTCCACACCCACAACCTCGAGTTCAGCAGCTTCGCCCGCGACTACGCCGCTGGGGAAGGTGCGCAGCCGACCCGCTACGTCGACACCCCGGCGACATTCCAGGGCATCGTCCGGGCCGACGGGCGCATCGCCACGCGCAACTACATCGGCATCCTGACCTCGGTGAACTGCTCGGCGACGGTGGCGCGCTCGATCGCCGACCATTTCCGCACCGACGTCCGCCCGGACGCGCTGGCGCGCTTCCCGAACGTCGACGGCGTCATCGCCCTGACCCACGGCGCCGGCTGCGCGACGGCGAGCGACGGCGAGCCGCTGCAGGTGCTGCGGCGCACGCTCGGCGGCTATGCGCGACATCCGAACTTCGCCGCCATCCTGGTCGTCGGCCTCGGCTGCGAGACCAACCAGATCTCGGGGCTGATGGAGCAGGAGAGCCTGGCCACCGGGACGGCCCTGCACACGTTCAACATCCAGGAGACCGGCGGCACGAAGAAGGCCGTTGCCCACGGCGTCGAGCTGGTCGAGTGGCTGCTCGAGGAGGCCAACCGGGTGCAACGCCAGCCGGTGGCGGCCAGCCACATCACGGTCGGCCTGCAGTGCGGCGGCTCGGACGGTTATTCGGGCATCAGCGCGAATCCGGCGCTCGGCGCCGCGGTCGACCGCCTGGTGCGCCACGGCGGCACCGCGATCCTCTCGGAGACGCCCGAGATCTACGGTGGCGAGCACCTTCTGACTCGGCGCGCGGTCTCCGCGGCCGTGGCCGACAAGCTGATCGAACGCATCCGCTGGTGGGAGCGCTACACCGAGCGCAACGACGCCGAGATGGACAACAACCCGTCGGCCGGCAACAAGGCCGGCGGCCTCACGACCATTCTCGAGAAGAGCCTGGGCGCGATCGCCAAGAGCGGGACCACCAACCTCACCGACGTGTTCGAGTATGCGCAGCCGGTGACGACCAAGGGCTTGGTCTTCATGGACACACCGGGCTACGACCCGGTCTCGGCCACTGGCCAGGTGGCCGGCGGCGCGAACCTGATCTGCTTCACCACCGGCCGCGGCTCGGCCTACGGGTGCGCGCCGTCGCCGTCGCTCAAGCTGAGCACCAACACCGAGCTGTGGCGCAAGCAGGAGGACGACATCGACATCAACTGCGGCGAGGTCATCGACGGCAGCGCCTCGATCGACGAGATGGGCGAGCGCATCTTCCGGCTGATGCTTGCCACGGCGTCCGGCGCCAAGACCAAGAGCGAGATCCACGGCTACGGCCAGAACGAGTTCGTGCCATGGGCGCTCGGGGCAGTGATGTAGCCGCCCGAATGACGAAACAGGTCGAGTTCTTCTTCGACGTGGGCAGTCCGACCGCCTACCTCGCCTACACCCGGTTGCCGAAGATCGCCGCCGCTGCCGGCGCCACGATCGTCTGGCGTCCGATGCTGCTGGGCGGCGTCTTCAAGGCAACCGGCAATGCCAGCCCGGCGGCAGTCCCGGCGAAGGGCCGCTGGATGAACGAGGACATCGCGCGCTGGGCCGCTCGCTACGGCGTTCCGTTCGTCCACAACCCGCACTTCCCGATCAACACCCTGACCCTGATGCGCGGCGCGACGGCGATCCAGTGGCGCCAGCCCGAAGACTTCGAGCGCTACCTCGACGCCGTCTTCGCGGGAATGTGGCAGACCGCGCGAAACCTGGCCGATCCGGTCGAACTGCAGCGGCTTCTCGAGGCCGCCGGCTTCGACGCCGGCGCCTTCGCCGCGCTCGTCGCCGATCCCGAGGTCAAGGCCAGGCTGGTGGCGACCACCGAGGAGGCGGTCGCGCGTGGCGTCTTCGGAGCGCCGACCTTCTTCATCGGCACGCAGATGTTCTTCGGGCAGGACCGGCTCGATTTCGTCCGCGAGACGCTCGGCTGACCGGAAAGTTCGCGGCCGCCCGTGGCCATGAGGGCAGCGCCCGGGCGAGGATTCAGTTTTCCGCGAAGACCTCGGCGCAGCCCGAAAGGCGCTTTTGCCCGTCGCCGTCTCGGACGATCGTCGCCGTGACGATCCGGGCGTTGCGATCGGCCGAGAGACGCAGCCGGCAGGCCGAGATCAACGGACCGTAGGGTCCGCCGACCTGGCTCACGCGAGCCGACTGCCAGTTGAAGCTGAGCGCGCCGCCGACTTCCTCCTCGCGCGACATCGGCTTGCCATAGCGCTCGATGAAATCGCCGACTGACATGCCGACGACGCGCCGATTGACGATCGATTGCGGTTCCTCGTCGCTCGAACGCAGGCTGACCGACTGGCAACCCGCAAGACAACACACGAGCGCGGCAACGATGGATTTCACAACGAACTTTCAGGTGCAGCGCAGGCGCGCCGGCGCATTTTCGCAGGGATCGGCATGCCGCCACGCGCGCCACGGTCACGCCGCGCACAGGGACATTGAGTGGCAACAGAACCCAAAAAAAAGCTAGCATGCGGCTGAACAAGGAACCTGTATGCGTGCGCCGATTCGTCCGTTCACCCTCGTCTTCGCGGTGCTGCTGGCGCTGGCGGGCACCGCCGAAGCGCAGGGGCGCCATGGCGGGCGCGGCGGCTACGGCTCCGGCCATGCGGGAGCCGGCCACTACGGGCATGGCCACCCGGGTTGGCGCCACGGCGGACCGGCCTGGGGCGGCGTCGGTGTCGGCATCGGCCTCGGTTTCGCCCTCGGGTTCCCCGCCTGGTATGGAGCCCCCTGGTACCCGGCCTACGCGGCGCCGCTGTACGCCACTCGCTCGCCGGTGTATGAGATCGCCTCGCCGCCGCCCCCGCTCCCGGCCGTCCCGGAGCCCATCGTCTACCCGCGCAACGGCCAGAGCCCCGCGCAGACGGAAGCTGACCGGCGCGCCTGCGACCGCTGGGCGATGACCCAACCGAGCGCCATGGCCGACGCCAGTGTCTTCCAGCGCGCGACCCTGGCGTGCATGGACGGCCGCGGCTATACCCTGCGCTAGCGCCCGCCGTTTCCCCTGAACTTTTCTCGCATGGACATCGCAATCGTCGAGAAGGTGCTGGCCGCGGGGGTCGTGATCGGCTGCTTGGCGCTGCTGGTGCGGCAGTTCATCGGCGCACCCCGACGCTATCGACTCGATTCGGCAGCACGCCGCAGCGCGCGATTCGTCCGCGCGACCGGCTGGGCGCTCTACCGCTGGCCGGCGGCGCGGCGGGCCGCGCGTCTCGAGGCCGAGGCAGCGATCCGCCGGGCGCGCGGCGACGCCGATGACGGATCGTGGGAAGGCAACGTCTACCGGCCGAAGTCCTTCCGCAAGCCGCGCAAGCTGCATTGATGGCGGCGCGGCGCGGCAACCCGAACCGCGGCGGAGCCCGGCCCGCCAGCGCGCTGCGGCCCGAGCGCTGGGCCGCCGAAGCCCGCGGCGAGATCGCGCACCTCGACATCCCGGCAGACGCCGGTCGCGAGCGGAGCTTCGAGATCTACTGCAGCTTCACCGTCATGCACCGCGACGCCGGTGCGGCCAGCCATGGCCTGCGAGTCCTCGTCGACGGCGCCCACGAATGGGCGCGCCGCGTGCCGACGCACAATGGCGATCGGGATCTGCTCGACGTGCGCTTCCGCCGCACGGTACCGCCCGGACGTGCGCTGCGCATCAGTGCGATCGGCGAAGCCGAGGGCGCGGCGCCACTGGGCTTGTCGATCACCGCCGAGGAGGACTGAGGTGCCGGCCCTCGGGACCTCCTCCCGCGCCACCTCCGGCCGGGAGTGATCGGCCATGTGGCAGCAGGTCGTCGATGCCCTCCGAGACGAGTTCTCGGACATCCCCGACGCCGGCAGCTTCGCCCGCATCGCCTTGCGACTGCTGCTGGCGGCAGTGCTCGGCGGTCTCCTCGGCTACGAGCGCGAGCGCCAGGGCAAGGCTGCGGGCGTGCGGACCCATATGCTGGTGGCGCTCGGCGCGGCCATCTTCGTCCTCGTCCCGGAACGTGCCGGGGTGGCCGGCAGCGACCTGACGCGGGTCGTGCAAGGCGTCATCGCCGGCATCGGCTTTCTCGGTGCGGGCTCGATCATCAAGGACCGCGAAGCAAACAGCGTCCGGGGTTTGACCACGGCCGCCGGCATCTGGCTGACGGCGGCGGTCGGCGTCGCCTGCGGCATGGGTCGGGAAACCACCGCGGTACTGAGTGCGCTGCTGGCGCTGGGGATCCTCGCCCTGGTGCCGCACCTCGGCCGCGTCACGGACAAGTGACGGGCGCGCGCCCTCTCTCAGGCACGGCAGTTCGACCGCCTCACGGATAGCCGACGGGGCGCGCAGGCTCCGCTGGCAACGGGATGAACTCGGTCTCGCCGGGGACCTCGGGAAACCGGCCCGCTTCCCAGTCTGCCTTGGCCTGTTCGAGCCGCTCGGGTGAACTGGAGACGAAGTTCCACCACAGGTGACGCGGCCCGTCGAGCGGCTCGCCTCCGAAGACCATCAGCCGCGCTGGTCCGGCGCCTGCCCTGACGACGATTTCCACGCCGGGCGCGAAAACGATCAGGCGCGCGTTTCCGAAGGCCGGCCCGGCCACGCCATCGACGGCGACCTCGCCTTCGACGACGTAGGCCGCACGCTCGGCATGGTCGGCCGGCAGCCGGAAGCGGCCACCCGGATCCAGACGCACGTCGGCGTAGAACATCTCGGAGTACGTCTCCGCGGGAGCGCGGACGCCGTCCAGGACGCCGCAGATCAGCCGCGCCTGGAAGCCGGAATCGGCGAGCAAAGGCAACGCCTGGCGCTCGTGGTGCGCAAACGCCGGCTCGATCTCCTCGCGATCTCGTGGCAGGGCGATCCAGGCCTGGATGCCGAAGAGCGCGCTGTCGCCAGCCCGGAGTTCGACCGGCGTGCGCTCGGAGTGGACGATGCCGCGCCCCGCCGTCATCCAGTTGAGCTCTCCAGGCCGGATCGGCTGGACGCTGCCGAGGCTGTCGCGGTGCAGGATCTCGCCCTCGAACAGGTAGGTCACCGTCGCCAGCCCGATGTGCGGATGCGGCCGCACGTCCAGGCCCGTGCCGGCGCGCAGCAGCGCCGGGCCCATCTGGTCGAAAAAGGCGAACGGACCGACGAGACGGCGTTGTGCCGACGGCAGCGCGCGATGCACGGTGAAGCCATCGCCCAGGTCGGTGGTGCGCGGGATGATGACGGCGGCGAGCGGGTCTGTCGCGGAATTCATCGGGGGTCCTCCGGCAACAAGCATGCACCGGTTGGGGCAGGCTTGCATGCCGAACTCGCCCGCCCCATGCGGATTCTCGAAACCGCTTACCCTGAGAGCCCGCCGGACGCGAACCCGCGGCACGGCATCATCGGGAATTCAGCCATGAGCGACACCAACATCCTCGACCATATCGGCAAGCTCGTCGAAGAAGAGCACCGCCTGCAGAACGAGGGCAAGGCCTCCGAAGCAACGCGAGCGCGCATCCGCCACATCGAGGAGCAGCTCGACCAGTGCTGGGATCTGCTGCGTCAGCGGCGCGCGCGGCGCGAGTTCGGCGAAGATCCGGCCGGCGCGAAGACCCGGGACGTCAAGACCGTCGAAGGTTACGAAGGCTGAGACTCGCTCTCAGCGTTGCGCCCCGCCCGCGACGAGTTCCTCGGTAGCGGGACTCGTGGCGAGTGCGGCTCGCTGAGGCTGCGCAGGGGCCACCGCGCTGAGCGGCTTCGGCGGCGGGGGCATGGCTTCGGAGCCGAGGGCGACGATACCGAGGTAAGCGGCGACGATGAAATACGCGGCGACGAGCATGGCGATCCTTTGCTCGGGCGGAGATGCCAATGCGCCGATGCGCCGAGGCCGCCGGTCGCCCGATCGCCGGCATGCGCTACTTCGGACGCGCCGGCACCGACTTCAGGCTGCACCGGCGCGAAGGCGACTCGGACGTCGAAAATTCCCGGAAGGCGTGCCGGCGCCCACCGGTGACGGCCCCTGGCCGTCAGCTGCCTGGCGACACGGCCGCCGCGCGATCGAGGTGACAGCCGCGGCCGCTGGAACGGATAATCGCCGCACGGTCCTCCGATGCACAGAACCCCCTGAGGTGACGATGATGAATCCGTGGCAGGACTGTGTGATGGGACCGATGCGGCGCGAGACGCTGCGCGACGGCCGCATCGTCGCCTGCTTCACCGAGCGGCCGCGCAGCCTCCACGCCATGCTCGCGCGTGCCGTCGCCCGGCGCCCCGAGCACGAGGCCCTGATCGTCGAGGCCCTGCACTGGAGCTACCGCGAACTCGACGCCGAGGTGATCCGCGTCGCCGCCGCCTTCGTCGCCCTCGGCGTGGTCCGCGGCGACCGCGTCGCCATGCTGCTCGGCAACCGGCCGGAGTTCATGTCCGTGCTGTTCGCGCTGCAGCGCATCGGTGCGATCGCGGTGCCGATCGGCGTGCGCGAGCAGCGCCCCGGGCTGACCTGGATGCTGGCGCAGTGCCGTGCCTGCGCGATCGTCTTCGACGCCGACCTCGCCGATCGCCTGCCGGATGCCGCCGAAGCGCCCGCGCTGCGCGCGCGCATCGCCGTCGGCGCCGAAGGATCGCTGCCTGCCGGCTGCTTCGACCTCGACCGCCTGCGCGATCGCAAGATGCCGGCACCGCCCGTCGCCGAAGTCGACGAGCACGACACCGCCGTGATCCTCTACACCTCCGGCACCACCGGGCATCCCAAGGGGGCGATGCTCACGCATTTCAACATCGCTCACTCGGTGCTTCATTTCGAAGCCTGCATGGGGCTCGGCCCCACCGACCGGGGCGCGCTCGCGGTGCCGGCGAGCCACGTCACCGGATTGATCGCGACGATCGCCACGTTCGTCCATGTGGCCGGCACGATCGTGATGATGAAGGAGTTCAAGGCTGCCGATTTCCTGGCGCTGGTCGAGAGCGAGCACGTCACCCACACCCTGATGGTGCCGGCGATGTACAAGCTCTGCCTGATGACTCCCGCCATCGCCGAGCACGACCTCGGCAGCTGGCGCGTCGGCGGCTATGGCGGCGCCCCGATGCCGGTGGCGACCATCGACGCGCTGGCACGGCGACTGCCACGTCTGGGCCTCGTCAACGCCTACGGCGCGACCGAGACCACCTCGCCGGCGACGATGATGCCCTCCGGCCGGACCCGTGCCCATGCCGACACCGTCGGCGTGCCGCTGCCTTGCGCCGAGGTGCTGGTCATGGACGACGAGGGCCGCGAAGTGCCGCGGGGTCAGCCGGGAGAGCTCTGGATCGGCGGGCCGATGGTGGTGCCGGGCTACTGGGACGATGCCGAGGCCAGCACGGGCGCCTTCAGCGGGGGCTACTGGCGCTCCGGCGACCTCGGCTCCGTCGATGCCGCAGGCCATGTCCGCATCCTCGACCGCAAGAAGGACATGCTCAATCGCGGCGGCTTCAAGGTCTACTCGGTCGAGGTCGAGAACGCGCTGATGGCCCACCCCGGGGTCCTCGAGGCGGCCATCGTCGCCCGCGCCTGCCCGGTTCTCGGCGAACGCGTCCATGCCTTCATCCACGCCCCGGGCCTGGCGCGTGACGACCGCGCGGTTCGCGCCCACTGCGCGCAGCAATTGCCGGATTACAAGGTGCCCGAGACGTTCACGTGGACCGACACGCCGCTGCCACGCAATGCCAACGGCAAGGTCCTGAAGCGCGAGCTGCGCGACACGCTCGGCGAACTTGCCAACGTCCAACCTCCGTCCATCGCCCCTTCTTCGCCCGCCCGCTCCTCGCCCGTCTCTTCGTTCGCCACCCTGAGGACGTCGCCATGAACCGCCCCACGGATCTTGCCGACTGCAACGCCGTTCAGCTGCTGCAGCTGTACCGCGCCGGCACGGCATCGCCGGTCGAGGCGACGCAAGCGGTGCTGGACCGGATCGAGCGGCTCAATCCGATCCTGAGCGCCTTCTGCCACGTCGCACCGGACGAGGCCCTCGCGGCGGCCCGGGCCAGCGAAGCCCGCTGGTCCGGCGGTGCGCCCTCGGGCGAACTCGACGGCGTGCCGGTCTCCATCAAGGACCTGATCCTCGTCAAGGGTGGGCCGACACGACGCGGCTCGCGCACCGTCGATCCGACGCAGCCGTGGGAGGTCGATGCGCCGGTGGCGGCGCGCCTGCGCGAATCCGGCGCGGTGATCCTCGGCAAGACCGCGACCCCCGAGTTCGGCTGCAAGGGTGAGACCAACTCGCCGCTGACAGGCATCACCCGCAACCCCTGGAACCCGGCCAAGACGCCGGGCGGATCGTCGGGCGGCACGGCTGCGGCGGTGGCCGCCGGCATGGGCCCGCTGTCGGTCGGCACCGACGGCGCCGGCAGCGTGCGCATTCCTGCGGCCTTCTGCGGCAACTTCGGGCTGAAGCCGAGCTTCGGCCGCGTTCCCGCCTATCCGCTGTCGCCGTTCGGCAGCGTCGCCCATCTCGGCCCGCACACGATGAGCGTGGCCGATGCGGCGCTGATGATGAACGTGATCAAAAGGCCCGACGCCCGTGACTGGACCGCGCTGCCGCCCGACGCTGCCGACTACACCGTGGGTCTCAACGACGGTATCCGCGGGTTGCGGATCGCCTATTCGCCGACCCTCGGCTACGCCACGGTCCATCCGGAAGTGGCCGCGGCGGTCGCCGCCGCCGTCAAGGAACTGGAGGCCCTCGGCGCCAGGGTCGAGCGCATCGACCCGGGTTTCGAGGATCCGCTGGCCATCACGACGGGGCTGTGGTTCGCCGCGGCCTGGTCGGTCTGGAGCGGCCTGACCGCCGCGCAGCAGGACGTCGCCGACCCGGATTTCCAGGCCGAGGCCCTGCTCGGCTCGAAGCTGGGCGCGCTCGACCTGCAGCGCCTGCACCTGCAGCGCGGCGCGCTGGGCTCGCAGATGCGCCAGTTCATGGGCGACTGGGATCTCCTGGTCACGCCGTCCGTCGCGGTGCCGGCATTCGACGCGCGGGCCGCCGGCCACAGCCCGATGGATCCTGCGGCCATGCTCGGCTGGACGCCCTTCAGCTATCCCTTCAATCTGACGCAGCAGCCGGCCTGCACGATCCCGTGCGGGCTGACGGCCGACGGCCTGCCGATCGGCCTGCAGTTCGTCGGGCCGATGTTCGGCGACGCGCTGGTGCTGCGCGCGGCGCGGGCCTACGAGAACGTCCGGCCGATTCCGCGACCCCGGCTCGACGGACTCAGCATGCCGGCGTAGCGCCGCGACGAAGTGCGGGCGCATCGCCCGCAACAACTGCCCCCGTTTGAACCGGCCGCTGCGCCGCTAGAAGATCCAAAGATCCGCGCGCGGCACCTCGAGCCAGTGCTCACCCGGTTCGAGCGGCGCGGCGCCGTAGGCGCGCAGCCGGCTGCCCCCGAGGTGGAACAGGTACTCCCAGCGATCGCCCAGGAACATCGAGGTGACCAGCGGCAGGCGGACATGGTTCTCGCCGGGGCCACTGGCGACCCCGACCCGCTCGAGCCGGACCAGGCCGGTCGCCGGCGCGCCAGCGCGCAGGGTGCTTGCCGAGGCGCCGCGCATCTCGCCCCAGAGGCTCCAGCCGTCGCCGGCGAGCCGCGCGGCGGCGCCCGCGACTTCCACCACCTGGCCCTCCAGACGGTTGTTGCTGCCCATGAAGTCGGCGCTGAACAAGGTCTCGGGGTGCCCGTACATCTCCTGCGGCGTGCCTTGCTGCTCGATGACGCCGTTGTTCAGCAGCAGGATGCGGTCCGACATCGCCATCGCCTCGTTCTGGTCGTGCGTGACGACCAGCGCCGACAGGCGCATCTTCAGGATCAGCTCGCGCAGCCAGGCTCGTGCCTCCTCGCGCAGCTTGGCGTCGAGGTTGGAGAGCGGCTCGTCCATCAGGATCACCGGCGGGTTGTAGACCAGGGCGCGGGCGATGGCCACGCGCTGCTGCTGGCCGCCGGAGAGCTGGTGCGGCAGGCGCGCCCCGAGCGGCCCGAGGCCGAGGTTCTGCAGGGCGGTGTCGACGCGCTCGCGAATCTCCGCCGCGCCGATCTTGCGCAGCTTCAGGCCGTAGGCGACGTTCTCGAAGACCGTGCGGTGCGGCCAGAGGGCGTACGACTGGAACACGAGACCGAGGTTGCGACGCTCGGCCGGCACCTCGCGCCGGGAGGCCCCGTCGAAGACCTGCTTGTCCTCGATGCGGATCGTTCCCCGGTGCGGGACCTCGAGGCCGGCGACAGCGCGCAGCAGCGTCGTCTTGCCACTGCCGGAAGGGCCGAGTAGCGACACGACTTCTCCCTGGCGCAGCTGCATCGACACGCCCTTGAGGATCGCGTTGTCGCCATAGGCCAGGTGCAGGTCGTCGACGGCGAGTTGAGTCGTTCCTGCCGACGCGGGCGGGGCGCCCGCCAAGCGGATCGGTGCGGATTCAGTCATGAAGTTTCACCCCGAAGCGCAGCGCGACGGTCAGCCCGACGGCCACCAGCACCACGTTGATCAACGACAGCGCGGCCACCATGTCGGCGGCGCCGGTGCCCCACAGCGAGACCAGCAACGAACCGATCACCTCGGTGCCCGGCCCGAGCAGGTAGACGCCGGTCGAATACTCGCGCTCGAAGATCATGAAGACCAGCAGCCAGCTCGCCAGCAGGCCATAGCGGATCAGCGGCAGCGTGACGTCGCGGCTCACCTGGCCGCGCGTTGCGCCGGCGCTGCGCGCGGCTTCCTCGAGTTCGGGCCCGACCTGCAGCAGCGAACTCGACACCAGGCGCATGCCGTAGGCGAGCCAGACCACGGTGTACGCCAGCCAGAGGCTGAAGATCGTCGAACGCAGCGGCGCCAATGGCGGGAAGAACAGGAACACCCACAAGAAGGCGAGGCCGGCCAGGAGCCCCGGCACTGCGCGCGGGACGAGGACGAGGTAGTCGACGAAGCGCGACCAGCCGTCGGGCTTCCTGTGCGTGGCCAGGCCGATGGCGGTGTAGCAGGCGACCGCCAGCGCCCCGCCGACCACGCCGATCAGCACCGTGTTGAGGATGCCGCGCACCAGCGTCGGTTGGCCGAAGACCTCGCGGAAATGCTCGAGCGTCAGCACTTCGGAGATGCGCACGCCCTCGCCCCAGTTGGTCACGAACGAGCGCAGCGCGATGCCCGACAGCGGCACCACGACCGTCACGAACAGCCAGAGAACGAGGATCGCCGCGGCGATCCAGCGCCACTGGCCGAGCGGCAGCGGCCGCTGGCGTCCGGCCTTGCCCTTGACGGTGATGTACTTGCCGGCATTGCGCAGCAGGAAGCGCTGCAGCAGGACCAGGGGGAACGTCACCGCAACGATGCACACCGCCACGGCGGCCATCAGGTGGTAAGACGGCGTGCCGAGCTTGTTGGTGAGCTTGTAGAGATAGGTCGCCAGCACCAAGTGCCCTTCCGGGTCACCGAGCACCAGCGGCAGGCCGAAGATCTCGAAGCCGAGGAAGAACACCAGTACGCCGGAAAACAGCAGCGACGGCGTGACCATCGGCAGGCTGACATCGCGGGCCACCTGAAAGGGGCTCGAACCGGCCATGCGCGCCGCCTCCTCGACGTCCGAGCCGAGGCTCTTCAGCGCCGACGACGAGTACAGGTAGACGTGCGGCACGTGCGTCAGGCCGGCGATGATGGCGATGCCGGTGAGGGAATAGACATTCCACGGCACGAAGCCGAGGAGATCCTTGGCCCAGACCGAATAGAAGCCGACTGGCCCCGCGGAGACGACGTACCCGAAGGCCAGCACCATCGGCGAGACGAAGACCGGGATCAGCAGCAGCGGCTCGATCCAGTGGCGCCCCGGCAGGTCGGTGCGCACCATCAGGAAGGCAAGGATGCCGCCGAGCGGGACCGCGATCAGCGCCATCGCCGCGGCGATGATCAGCGAGTTGCGAGAGGCGTCCCAGAAGTCGCTGTCGGCGAAGATGAACTCGAAGGCGCCGGTGCCGAGCTTGGCCGGCATGAAGAATGGCGCGTTGAGCGCGCTCTGGTAGAAGATCAGGCCGAGCGGCAGGAACACTGCCAGCGCCGTCAGTCCGATGACGGCGGCGCGTGGCAGCGCAGCGCGCATCTACTTCGTTCCCTTGATGGCACCCTGCCACTGCTTCAGGAATTCGAGGCGCTTGGTCTGGTCGAGGAAGCCGAGCAGTTCGGTGCTGACCGGAATCGGGCGGGCAACGCCGCCAAGCGTCTTCTTCAGCCCCGCCTCGGTCATCGGGCCCTCGACGTCGGGCCGGATCGAGCCGAGCTCGGCCTGGTTGGCGATGATGGTCTGGCCGCGCTTGGACAGGGTGTAGTCGAGCCAGAGCTTGGCGGCGTTCGGGTTCTTGGCCGTCTTCGAGATGAACATCACCCGCGACATCACCAGCGTGTAGTCGCTCGGCAGCACGATGCCGATGCTCGGATCCTTCTTCGCCCGCAGCCCTGCATAGGAGGCGAAGATGTTGAATCCGAGCAGGTTCTCGCCGGAGCTGATGCGCTCCATCATCGTCCCGGCGCTCGACTGGAAGCGCGGACCGACGGCGCCGAGCGCCTTGGCCATCTCCCAGAACTGCGGGTTGTAGCGCGTGTCCTGGGTGATCAGCATGAAGCCGACACCGGACTTCTCGACGTCGTAGGCCGTGACCTTGCCCTTGAGCTTGTCGGCCTTCTGGGTGAAGACGCGCAGCAGGTCGGCGTGGCTCTGCGGGACCTCGTCGCCGCTCAGCAGGCGCTTGTTGTAGACGAAGGCGAGCGGCTCGTAGGTGGTGCCGAAGGCTTCGTTCTTCCACACCGACCAGGCCGGCATGTGCGGGATTTCCGGCGAGGCATAGGCCAGGGCGCCGCCTTCGCTCGCCAGCTTGACCTGGAGGTCCATGGCCGAACTCCACAGCACGTCGGCGGAACCGGCGTTCGCCGCGCGCTCGCTGATGAAGCGGTTGTAGACCTCGGTCGAGTTCATGTCGTTGTACTCGACCGAGATGCCGGGGTACAGCGCCTTGAAGTCGTTGATCAGCGGATTCGCGGAAGCCGTGTCGGTGGTGCTGTAGACGACGACCTTGCCTTCCTTCTTGGCGGCGGCGATGGTGTCGGCGTAGGTCGCCGGATAGCCAGCGGGAACCTGTGCGCTCGCGACGACGGGCGCGAGCGCCGCCGCTGCCAGCGCCGCGACGACTGCGGTGCGGATGTGTGCCATTCGAATGTGCTCCTGTGGTGGGCCGGGTCCGGTCGAGCATTATCCTGCGCGCCGGCCGCCCGGCACCCGGGGAAACGAGTGCGCCGGGCGCGGCGACGCGCCATGAAAAAAGCCGGCGAGCGCCGGCTTTGCCACGGGCGCGAACGACTCCTATTCGATCGCCTTGACCATTTCCTCGACGACCTTCTTCGCGTCGCCGAAGACCATCATCGTCTTGTCCATGTAGAACAACTCATTGTCCAGGCCGGCGTAGCCGGCGGCCATCGAGCGCTTGTTGACGATGATCGTCTTGGCCTTGGACGCTTCGAGGATCGGCATGCCGTAGATCGCGCTGCCCTTGATGTGCGCAGCCGGATTCACCACGTCGTTGGCACCGAGGATGATCGCCACATCGGCCTGCCCGAACTCGCCGTTGATGTCCTCCATCTCGAAGACCTGGTCGTAGGGCACCTCGGCCTCGGCCAGCAGCACGTTCATGTGGCCCGGCATGCGGCCGGCCACGGGATGGATCGCGTACTTGTCCGAGATGCCCTTCTCGGTGAGCTTGGCGGCGAGTTCCTTGACGGCGTGCTGGGCGCGCGCCACCGCCAGGCCGTAGCCCGGCACGATGATCACGGTCTCGGCGTTGCCGAGGACGAAGGCGGCGTCGTCGGCGCTGCCGCTCTTGACCGGGCGCTGGGCCGCGCCCGGCCCGGCCGCCGCATTGGCCTCGCCACCGAAGCCGCCGAGGATGACGTTGAAGAACGACCGGTTCATCGCCCGGCACATGATGTAGCTCAGGATCGCGCCGGACGAGCCGACCAGCGACCCGGCGATGATCAGCATCGAGTTGTTCAGCGAGAAACCGATGCCGGCTGCGGCCCAGCCCGAATAGCTGTTGAGCATCGAGACCACGACCGGCATGTCGGCGCCGCCGATCGGAATGATGATCAGCACGCCCATCACGAAGGCCAGCGCAAGCATCGCGAAGAACGCCACCCAGCTCCCGGTCAGCATGAAGGCGACGCCGAGCGAGATCGTCAGGAGCCCCAGCACGAGGTTGATCTTGTGCTGGCCGGCGAACTGGACCGGAGCGCCCTGGAACAGGCGGAACTTGTACTTGCCCGACAGCTTGCCGAAGGCGATCACCGAGCCGCTGAAGGTGATCGCGCCGATGGCCGCGCCGAGGAAGAGCTCGAGGCGGTTGCCCTGCGGAATCGGCTCGCCCTTGGGCACGATGCCGAAGGCGTAGGGCTCGGCGACCGCCGCCACGGCAATGAATACCGCCGCCAGGCCGATCATGCTGTGGAAGAAGGCGACGAGCTCGGGCATCTGCGTCATCTCGACGGTGCGCGCGCGGTAGGCGCCGTAGGCGCCGCCGGCGACCAGCCCGACAAGCACCCAGACCATGCCGAAGGAGTTGCCGCCGGCGAGCTTGACGATCAGCGCCGCGGTGGTCGCCGCGGCGATGCCCATGCCGACCATGCCGAAGAGGTTGCCGCGGATCGACGTGGTCGGATGCGACAGGCCCTTCAAGGCCTGGATGAAGCAGACGCTCGCCACCAGGTACAGCAGCGTGACGACGTTCATGCTCATTTGGTGCCCTCCACGGGAGTCGCCGGCGCCTTCTTTTCCTTCTTGCGGAACATCTCGAGCATCCGCCGCGTGACGAGGAAGCCGCCGAAGACGTTCACCGCTGCGAGCGCGACCGCCAGCACGCCCATGCTCTTGCCGAGCCAGGTCTCGGTGAGCGCGGCGGCGAGCATCGCGCCGACGATGACGATCGCCGAGATCGCGTTCGTCACCGCCATCAGCGGCGTGTGCAACGCCGGCGTGACCGTCCAGACGACGTGATAGCCGACGTAGATCGCCAGCACGAAGATGATGAGGTTGATGACGGTGTGGGATACGACGTCCATGATCGTTGGCTTCGCTTTCTGGGTTACTTGCGCGTGACCGCGCCGGCCCGGGTCATCAGGCAGGCGGCGACGATGTCGTCGTCCATCGGCACGTCGAAGCCGCCTTCCTTGGTCAACACCAGCTTGAGGAAGTCGAGGACGTTGCGGGCGTAGAGCGCCGAGGCGTCGGCACCGACGAGCGTGGCGAGATTGGTCTCGCCGATGAGGGTGACGCCATGCTTGACGACGGTCTTTCCGGCCTCGGTCAGCGGGCAGTTGCCGCCGTTCGGCGCCGCCAGGTCGACGATCACGCTGCCCGGCTTCATCGCCCGCACCATCTCTTCGGTGACCAGCACCGGTGCGGCCCGGCCCGGGATCAGCGCGGTCGTGATGACGATGTCGGCGAGGGCGACGCGCTTGGCGACCTCGACCTTCTGCCGGTCGAGCCAGCTCTGCGGCATCGGCCGGGCGTAGCCGCCGACACCTTCGGCGGCTTCCTTTTCTTCCGGCGTCTCGTAGGGAACGTCGATGAACTTGCCGCCGAGCGACTCGACCTGCTCCTTCACGCTCGGCCGGACGTCGCTCGCCTCGATCACCGCGCCGAGGCGCTTGGCCGTGGCGATGGCCTGCAGCCCGGCGACGCCGACGCCGAGGACGACGACCCGCGCCGCCTTGACCGTGCCGGCCGCCGTCATCAGCATCGGCAGGAAGCGCTGGTAGCGGTCGGCGGCGAGGATCACAGCCTTGTAGCCAGCGATGTTGGCCTGGCTCGACAGCACGTCCATGCTCTGCGCCCGCGTCGTCCGGGGCGCGGCCTCGAGCGCGAACGATGTCAGGCCGGCGGCGGCGAGTCGCTCGAGGTTCTCGCGATCGAACGGGTTCAGCATGCCGACGAGCGCAGCGCCGCTCTTCATCGACGACAGCTCTTCGGCACTCGGCGAGCGGACCTTCAGGACGAGTTCGCAGCCCAACGCTCCGGCACGGTCGGTGACCTCCGCGCCGGCAGCGACATAGGCCTCGTCGGTGACGCTGGCGGCGACGCCGGCCCCGGACTGCACTCGGATCGCGTGCCCCAGGGCCTTGAGCTTCTTCGCCGTTTCCGGCGTGACGGCCACGCGCGTTTCGCCTGCCGCCGTCTCGAGCGGTACCCCTATGAGCATGTCTTCTCCTCAGGCGCCTGGTCGCCGTCGACCGAGCTTACACAAGAACCGCAGCGGCCCGATGGGGGTCGCCCCGCACGTCCCGGAGGCCGCCGCCGTGACTACCATCGGCGCATGGCAGAACGCTGGAAACCGAGCGTGACCGTGGCCGCGATCGTCGAACGCGGACGCGGCGCGGACGCACGCTACCTCCTGGTCGAGGAAGAGACGCCCGAGGGATTGCGGCTGAACAACCCGGCCGGCCACCTCGACCCGGGCGAGTCGCCTCAGGAAGGCGTGGTCCGCGAGACCCTCGAGGAAACGGCTCGCGTCTACACGCCCGATCGCATCGTCGGCGTCTACCTGTCGCGCTTCGTGCGGCCGGCGCGGGGCGAGGACGTCACCTACCTGCGCATCGCCTATGCCGGCAGCGTCGGCGAAGCCGACCCGGCGCGTGCCCTCGACGAGGGCATCGTGCGCACGCTCTGGATGAGCCTGGCGGAGATCCGCGCCTGCCCGGAGCGCCATCGAAGTCCGCTGCTGCTGCGCTGCATCGAGGACTGCGCGGCCGGGCGGCGCTTCCCGCTCGACCTGATGCAGTGCGACCCGAGCGTCTACGCGCCGGAGATCAAGGCGGGCTGATCGAGACCCAGACGCCAGGCGACGAGTTCGGCGATCGTCAGCATCGGCAGGTCATGCTGCACGGCAAAGCGTTCGACCTCGGCGCCGCGCGCCATCGTGCCGTCCGGATTCATCAGCTCGCACAGCACGGCGGCCGGCCTGAGTCCGGCCAGACGCACCAGATCGACGGCGCCTTCGGTGTGGCCCCGGCGCTCGAGCACGCCCCCGGCACGCGCGCGCAGCGGAAAGACGTGACCGGGGCTGACCAGGTCTTCTGCCGTGGCGCTGACGGCGATCGCCGCGCGGATCGTCGTCACTCGGTCAGCGGCGCTGACACCGGTGGTGACGCCATCGCGCGCCTCGATCGAGACGGTAAAGGCCGTACCGTGGCGGCTGCCATTGCGCTCGACCATCGGCGGCAATCCGAGGCGCCGCAATTCGGCATCGGGAAGGCACAGGCAGACGATTCCGCTGCCCTCGCGGATCAGCAGCGCCATCGTCGGCTCGTCGATGAACTCGGCGGCAACGATGAGGTCGGCCTCGTTCTCGCGGTCGTCGTCGTCGGAAAGCAGTACCGGGCGACCCCTTCGCAGGGCATCGAGCGCGCGGACGATGCGCGCCGACGGCGGGCCGGGCCGCTCGCAGGCACCGGCGGGGGAAATCATGCTGGACATTGAAACGCTCCTCGCAACGGTCAGCGAAAAACATTCCAGGGCGCGCAGATCTCGACCCGGCCACGCCCGGGGGGCGCGAACCGAATCGCATCGGCACATCTTCTTTCATCCGGACTGTGACCGTCGGCCCTGGCATCGCACCAGGTCTGCTGACCTCGACGCCGGGAGGCGTCGAGCGCTCGCGGGCTCGCCGCCCGAAGGCGACATACCGCCGGTGGGGAATCTCGCCCCGCCCTGAAGACGTGTTTCCGGCGCCGCGCGAACGGCGTCGACCAGGTCATCCTAGCCGGTCGCGCCAGGCGTCGAGTCTCCGAGAAGACACGGCAAGCCGAGAGCACGTCGGACGAAGACTTCGATCGGCCGCCTAAAATTCGGGCATGAATCCCCGGCGCATCGTGGTCGGCTTGTCCGGCGGCGTCGACTCCGCGGTCACCGCGTGGCTGCTCAAGCAGCAGGGGCACGAGGTCGTCGGCGTCTTCATGAAGAACTGGGAGGACGACGACGACAGCGGCTACTGCGCGTCGAATGCCGACTTCGTCGACGCGGCGGCGGTGGCCGACGTGATCGGGATCGAGATCGAGCACGTCAACTTCGCCGCGGGCTACAAGGATCGCGTCTTCACCGAGTTCCTGCGCGAGTACCGCGCCGGGCGCACGCCGAACCCTGACGTGCTCTGCAACGCCGAGATCAAGTTCAAAGCCTTCCTCGACCACGCTCTCGAGCGCGGCGCCGAATGCATCGCGACCGGGCACTACGCCCGCGTGCGGCAAGGACCTTCGGGCCGGTTCGAGATGCTGAAGGGACTCGATCCGCTGAAGGACCAGAGCTATTTCCTGCATCGCCTGACGCAGGCCCAGCTGGCGCGCACGCTGTTTCCGATCGGCGAACTGGCCAAGACGGAGGTCCGGCGAATCGCCGCCGAGATCGGCCTGCCGAACGCGCGCAAGAAGGATTCGACCGGCATCTGTTTCATCGGCGAACGGCCGTTCCGCGAGTTCCTGGCGCGCTACCTCGCGAACGAGCCCGGGCCCATCCTCGACGATCATGGCCGGACGATCGGCGAACACGTGGGCCTGAGCTTCTACACGCTCGGCCAGCGCAAGGGCATCGGCATCGGCGGCCTGAAGAACGGCGGCAGCGGTGGCGGAGACCACGCTCCATGGTTCGTCGCCCGCAAGGACATGGCGACCAACACCTTGCACGCGGTCCAGGGGCACGATCATCCGTGGCTGGCCTCGCATGAGCTCGTCGCCGACGATCTCAGCTGGATCGCGGGCGAATCCCCCGTGGCCGGCCGCTACGCCGCGAAGACGCGCTACCGCCAGGCCGATGCGGCGTGCAATCTTCGCCAAGCCGCCGAAGACGACGCATCCTGTGCGACCGAGACCGCGGGCATGGAACTGCGCTTCGAGGAGGCGCAATGGGCCGTCACGCCGGGCCAGTCTGCGGTGGTCTACGCCGGCGAAGTCTGTCTCGGCGGCGGCGTGATCGCCGCGTCCCGCTGAGGTCGGCGCGCCGACGCCCAGCCACCACCGTTGCTCAGGAGTTCCGCATGTACCTTCCGGCCCACTTCGAAGAGACCCGCCGCGATGTCCTGCTCGGATTCGTTCGCGACCATCCGTTCGGGCTGCTGGTCACGCCGGGTGCCGACGGCATCGTCGCCAACGGCCTGCCGTTCGTGCTCGACACCGGCCCGGACGACGGCCCGCTCGGCACCCTGCGCGGCCACGTCGCGCGCGCCAATCCCGTCTGGCGAGAGACACCGGCGGCATCTTCCGCGCTCGTCGTCTTCCAGGGACCGCAGGCCTACGTCTCGCCCGGCTGGTACGCCGCCAAGCGCGAGCACGGCAAGGTGGTGCCGACTTGGAACTACGTGATGGTGCAGGCCCGCGGGACCCTCCGGATCGTCGACGACGCCGGCTGGCTGCGCGCCTTTGTCGGCCGCCTGACCGACCGGCACGAGGCGCCGCGCGCGCAGCCCTGGGGTGTCGGCGACGCCCCGGCCGACTACATCGAGACGATGCTGCGGGCCATCGTCGGCATCGAGATCGAACTCACCGCACTGACCGGCAAGTGGAAGGCGACGCAGAACCGGTCGGCGGCAGACCGCGAAGGCGTCGTGGAGGGTCTCGAAGCAGCGGGTGACGACAACGCGCACGCGATGGCGCGCCAGGTCGCGAACCCCGGAGCCGAGTCCTGATGTCGCTGCGCGTGCCGAAGAAGAGACGCCACGTCGCTGCGGCGATCCTCATCGGTGGCCTGGCCGCAACCGGCGCGGCGCCTGCGCAGCAGCCTCCCGCGAAGTTCGAGGACACGATCGCCCAGCGCACCCAGGCCTGCACCGGTTGCCACGGCGCACAGGGTCGCGCCGCACCGGACGGCTACTACCCGCGCATTGCCGGCAAGCCGCCTCTCTACCTGTACAACCAGCTGCTGAACTTTCGCGATGGGCGCCGCGACTACGGGCTGATGGCGAACCTGCTTGCACCGCTGAGCGACACCTACCTGCGCGAGATCGCCGGCTATTTCGCCGGGCTCGAGGTCGCCTATCCGGCCCCGCAGCCGCCGCAGGAGAACGCGGCGATCGTGGCGCGCGGCCGGGAACTGGTGATGCAGGGCGATACCGCCCGCCGCATCCCGGCCTGCGTGCAATGCCATGGTGACGCGATGATGGGAGTGGCGCCGTCGATCCCGGGCCTGCTGGGCCTGCCGCGCGACTACCTGAACGCGCAACTCGGCGCCTGGCGAGCCGGCAAGCGCCGCGCCCAGGCTCCGGATTGCATGGCGCAGGTCGCCACCGCGCTTGCGCCGAACGACATCAGTGCGATCTCGGCCTGGCTCGCCGCGCAACCCGCGGCCGGGCATCCGGCGACGACGCTGCCGGCGCCCCTGCCGCTCGACTGCGGGGGAGTCGCCAGCATCGCGGCGGCGTCGACGACCCCGTCAGAGTCCCCAGCGGCGCCGGCGGCGGCGGCGCGGGCGACTTCGCCGAGGCCAACCCGATGAGACACCGCTGGCTGGGCTTTGCACTCGCGCTGCTGGTCGGCGCGGCCCTGCTGCTCACGGGCGTGGTCTTCTGGCTCAATCGAAATGATGCGGTTGTCGCTGGCGCGGTTGCCACGTCGGTGGGGGGTGCTCCGCTGCCGGCCGCGCAACTGATCGCGCGTGGCGAATACCTGACCCGCGCCGGCGACTGCTTCGGCTGCCACACCCCGCGCGGAGCCGCGCCGTACAGCGGCGGGCGCGGCATCGAGACCCCGTTCGGCACCGTCTACTCGCCGAACCTGACGCCCGACGCCGAGACAGGGCTCGGCCGGTGGAACGTCGACGACTTCTGGCGCGCCCTGCACAACGGCCGCTCGCGCGACGGACGCCTGCTCTATCCGGCCTTCCCGTATCCGAACTACACGCGGGTGCTGCGCGCCGATGCCGATGCCATGTTCGCCTATTTGAAGAGCCTCGCGCCGGTGACGCACCCGAACCGGACGCACGCCCTGCGCTTCCCGTTCGATCAGCAGGCGGCACTGGCAGTGTGGCGCGCCCTCTTCTTTCGCCCGGCGAGCCACACCCCGGATCCGGCGCGTTCGGCGGAGTGGAACCGCGGCGCCTATCTCGTCGAAAGCCTGGGCCACTGCAACGCCTGCCATTCAAGCCGCAACGCCCTCGGCGCACCCGCGGGGCCGCTCGACCTGGCCGGCGGCCTGATCCCGGTCCAGAACTGGTACGCGCCGTCGTTGACGTCACCGGACGAGGCCAGCGTCGCCGACTGGGAGCCGCAGGATGTCGTCGACCTGCTGAAGACCGGCGTCTCGACGCGGGGCAGCGTGATGGGGCCGATGACCGAAGTCGTTCTCAACGGCACCCAGTACCTCACGCGCGCGGACCTCGCGGCCATGACCACCTTCCTCCGGGGACTGCCGGCAACACCCGCGGCGACCGTGGAACCGGCAGCGGCGCCGGCGCCCGGCGCGCTGGCCCGCGGTGCGAAGCTCTACGAAGACCATTGCGTGGCGTGTCACGGCGCCGAAGGCAAGGGCGTTCCCGGCGCCTATCCGGCGCTCGCCGGGAGCCGGTCGGTGACGATGGCGCTGCCGGCCAATCTCGTCCACATCGTGCTCGAGGGCGGTTTCCCGCCGTCGACCGAAGGCAACCCGCGCCCCTTCGGCATGCCGCCGTTCGCGACCACGCTCGACAACGGCAACGTCGCCGACCTGCTCAGCTACATCCGCAGCGCCTGGGGCAACCGTGCCGGCGCCGTGTCGGCGCTCGACGTCAACCGCTACCGGGACGCCGCCCGGCCCTGAGCGGCGCCGCTCGGAGCATCCAGAATGAAAAAGCCCGCCTCCTTGCGGAGTGCGGGCTTCGACCACCTGGGCCGGGGCCGGCCCCGACTCAGAACGGGATGTCGTCGTCCATGTTGTCGAAGCCGGTCGACGACTTTGCCGCCGGCTGCTTCGCAGCGCCGCCGCTTGCGGCGGGACGCGATGCCGGCGCCGGACGCTCCGAGTAACCCGAGCCGCCGCCGCTGTCGTCGGCGCCGCCACCCATGCCTTCGCGGCCGCCAAGCATCTTCATCTCCTCGGCGATGACCTCGGTGGTGAACTTCTCGACGCCGTCCTTGTCCTGCCACTTGCGCGTCTTCAGGCGCCCCTCGACATAGACCGAGCGCCCCTTCTTCAGGTATTCGCCGGCGATCTCGGCCAGGCGATCGTAGAAGACGACGCGGTGCCACTCGGTTTCCTCGTTCTTGTCGCCTGATTCCTTGTTCTTCCAGGTCCGCGTCGTCGCCACGCTGACATTGCAGACCGCGCTGCCGTTCGGGGTGTAGCGGACTTCGGGGTCACGCCCGAGGTTGCCGATGATGATGACTTTGTTGACCGAGGCCATGGCACGCTCCTGATTTCGACCGGTTTTCTGGGGGTGAGCCCGGCCTTCGCGGCAACGGGTCCTTGGCGGAATTATGCGACCGCGGACCCCTCGACCACGCCCCCGGAACGGGGATCACCCGAAAGGGGATGACTTAACATGCCCCGCCCCGCTACCGTCTCCCCATGCTCGCCGCCGCTCCCGTCCTGCCGCTCACCGATCCCGCGCGCATCCTCCACGAAGTCTTCGGCTACGCCGCCTTCCGCGACGCCCAGGCCGAGATCGTCGACCACGTCGTCGGCGGCGGCGACGCCCTGGTGCTGATGCCCACCGGCGGCGGCAAGAGCCTGTGCTACCAGGTTCCGGCCATCGCCCGCCACGGCCGCGGCCGCGGCGTCGCGCTGGTGGTGAGCCCGCTGATCGCGCTGATGCACGACCAGGTCGGGGCGCTCGAGGAGGCCGGTGTCCATGCGGCGTTCCTCAATTCCTCCCTCGACGCGGCAACCGCGCAGCGGATCGAGCGCGAGATGATGGGCGGGCGCCTGGTGCTGCTGTACGCCGCGCCGGAGCGCATCACCACCCCGCGCTTTCTCGCCCAGCTCGACTCGCTCCACGAACGCGGCCTGCTGAGCCTGTTCGCGATCGACGAGGCGCACTGCGTCAGCCAGTGGGGCCACGACTTTCGCGAGGACTACCTCAGCCTGAACGTGCTGCACGAGCGCTACGCCGGCGTGCCGCGCATCGCGCTGACGGCTACCGCCGACGACCTGACGCGCGCCGACATCATCGAGCGGCTGCAGTTGCAGGACGCGCGCGTCTTCATCAGCAGCTTCGACCGCCCGAACATCCGCTACGCGGTGGTCGAGAAGGACAACGCGCGGGCCCAGTTGCTGCGCTTCATCGCCGACGAGCACGAGGGCGAATCCGGCATCGTCTACTGCCAGTCGCGCAAGAAGGTCGAGGAAACCGCTGCCTGGCTGAACGCCGAAGGAATCGTCGCGCTGGCCTATCACGCCGGCCTCGACGCCGACGTCAGGAAGCGCAACCAGGACCGCTTCCTGCGCGAGGACGGCATCGTGATGGTCGCGACGATCGCCTTCGGCATGGGCATCGACAAGCCTGACGTTCGCTTTGTCGCCCACCTCGACCTGCCGAAGAACATCGAGAGCTACTACCAGGAGACCGGGCGCGGCGGGCGCGACGGCCTGCCGGCCGATGCCTGGATGGCCTACGGCCTGGCCGACGTGGTGAACCAGCGCCGCATGATCGACGAGAGCCCGGCCGGCGAGGAATTCAAGCGCGGCCAGCGCGGCAAGCTCGACGCGCTGCTGGCGCTGGCCGAGACGCACGAGTGCCGACGCGCTCGCCTCCTGGCCTACTTCGGCGAGACCAGCCGGCCGTGCGGACCGACGCAGAACGCCTGCGACAACTGCCTCGTGCCGCCGGCCACGTGGGACGCGACCGACGCCGCGCGCAAGGCGCTGAGCTGCATCTACCGCTTCCAGCAGCAGCGCGGCCAGCGCTTCGGCGCCGGCCACCTGATCGACGTGCTGCGCGGCAAGACGACCGAGAAGGTCGCCCAGCACGGCCACGAGGCCCTCAGCACCTTCGGCATCGGCGCCGACATCCCCGAGGCGCAGTGGCGCGGCGTGATCCGCCAGCTGATCGCCCTCGGCCACCTGCGCACGGAGGGTGAATACAACACCCTCGAGCTCACCGCCAGCGCCCGCGACGTGCTCCGCGGCGAGGTTCGCATGCTGTTGCGCCAGCCGAGCGAGACCCCGAAGCGCGGCCGGACCACGAAGACGCGCGGCGGCGCGACCAAGCCTCCGCCGATCGAGCTCGACGCCGCAGGACTGGAGCGCTTCGCCGCGCTGAAGGCCTGGCGCGCCGAGGTCGCGCGCGAACACAACCTGCCGGCCTACGTCGTCTTCCACGACGCCACGCTGGCCGAGATGGCGCGCGCCGAGCCGCGGACGCTGGACGACCTCGGCGGGATCAGCGGCGTCGGCGCGAAGAAGCTCGAGGCCTACGGCGACGACATCCTGCGGGTGCTGCGCTCGCCCTGACGCCCCCGGTCACCCTGCTCCGCGGGCCCGGCCGTATCAACGTGCATTCAGGCAGACTTCCGCGGTGCACGCGCCTCCCGATCCTTCCGACGACACGCTGATGGCGGCCTACGCCGGCGGCGACGCCGCCGCGTTCGAGAAGCTTTATGCGCGCCACCAGGCCGGGCTCTACCGCTTCGTGCGACGGCTCCTCGGCAGCGCGCTCGCGGCCCAGACCGACGAAGTTTTCCAGGACACCTGGCTGCGCGTCATCCACTCGCGTTCGCGCTGGCAACCGCAAGGAGCGACCTTTCGCACCTGGCTCTACACCGTCGCCCACCACCGTGTCATCGATGTCCTGCGGCGCTCCGGCCGGGAAGTCTCGAGCGACGCTTTCGAAGACGAAGGCGCCGAGCCCTGGCAACCGGAGACCGACGCGTGGCAGCACTGGCCGGCACCGGCCGGCGCCGCGCCGCAAAGCGAGGACCTGGCGTTCTGGCGCCGCGCCGGCGAGAAGCTGCTGCAGTGCCTGGAGCAGCTGCCGCTGCCGCAGCGCAGCGCCTTTCTGCTGCACCACGACGACGGCCTCGCGCTCGACGAAGTCGCCAAGGCACTCGAGGTCGGCTTCGAGACCGCGAAGACCCGGTTGCGCTACGCGATGAGCAAGCTGCGGACATGCATGGGTGCCCATCTGGCGCCGTTGCAGGAGAACGCGCGATGACGCCGACCGAGCGCGACGACGAGCACGCGATGACGCCTGCCGAGCGCGACGAGGAGCGCGATGCCTACCTGAGCGAGGCGCTGCGCCATGCGCCCGACGCCGCGCTCGGGCCGCCGCCGGCGCTCAGCGACGCCATCCTGCGCGAGGCGACGCGGTCGGCGTCGGCTCCCTCGCCCCCGCCCCCGTCACGGGTGACGGCGCCGGCTTCCTGGGCCGGTGCCGTCTGGGATTGGCTGGCTCGACCGGCGGTCGCCGCCGGCTTCGCCAGCCTGGTCGCCGCGACCCTGGTCGGCATGATGTGGTGGGATCGGCCGCTGGACGAGACGCTGCCGCGCCCCCAGGCCGAGGATCGAGCGCCGCCTTCGCGATCGGAGCCGTCGACGCAGGCACTTCGCCGCGCGGCACCGAACGCCGAGGAGGGCGAACGTCGCAGCGCGCCCGAAGCGCCGAAGGCGTTCCCCACCGCGCCGGCGCAGACCGCGCCGGCCGCACGCCCGACACCTCCCACGGCTGCCGCGCCTCCCGCCACAGTTGCGGCCCCCGCTGCTGCGGCGCCCTTCGCCGACGCCCCGCGCGATGCCAAGACGACCGCTGACGGCCGCCTCGGCGACACGCGCGAACGCTCATTGTCGAAGCGTGCGCAGGAGGACGCTCTCGCCAATCAGGAGCGCCGCCAGGCGAAAGGCCGGCATGACGCCTCGGGCTCAACTGCTGCCGCGGCGCAGGGCGCCGCCCGGGCGACAGGCCTCGCCGATGTGCGCCGCGACATCGCCGACGCGCCTGGGCCCTGGAGTTGGCAGCGCGACGGCGGGCCCGCACGACCGGCGGGGGCCGGCTTGCAGAACTGGCTCGGTGAGGTCGAAGCAGCGATGGCACGGTCACCGATCGCTGCGGCAGCGGGCAGCGGCAACGCGGCCGTCGCCGGCGGTGCAGCCGGGCTCGAGGTGCGCTTGCTGCGGAGCGGCCGGACGCAGGTGACCCTGCGCCTGGGCGCCAACAGCGTTTCCGTGGAGCGCGCCGACGAACCGGGGGCGGATCGACTGGCCGTACCCGGGCCGGATGAAGTCGCCGCGCTGAAGGCCCGCTTGGCGGAACTCGAACGCTGAGGCCGGACCCTCGCGGCCGGCCGCACACCTTCGACCAAGACGGGTGACCCGTGACCTGCGCCCGCAGACCCCGCCCGCTATCATGCTGGGTTGCCCGAGCCCTCGATGTCCCCGCCGTCCGACGCCCCCCGCACCGCCCCCGCGGCGGTCGAATCGGTGCGCAAGCCGAACCCCGAGGGCCCCGCGAGCCTGCCGGTTCCGGTCGGCGCGCCGATGATCCGGGTGCGCGGCGCGCGCACCCACAACCTCAAGAACATCGACCTCGACATCCCGCGGAACCGGCTGGTCGTCGTCACCGGCCTGTCGGGGTCCGGCAAGTCCAGTCTGGCGTTCGACACGCTGTACGCCGAAGGGCAGCGCCGCTACGTCGAAAGCCTCTCGGCCTACGCGCGCCAGTTCCTGCAGTTGATGGACAAGCCGGACGTCGACGTAATCGAAGGCCTGTCGCCGGCGATCTCGATCGAGCAGAAGGCCACCTCCCACAACCCGCGCTCGACGGTCGGCACCGTCACGGAGATCCACGACTACCTGCGGCTGTTGTACGCCCGCGCCGGAACACCCTTCTGCCCGGTGCACGACCTGCCGCTGCAGGCGCAGAACGTCAGCCAGATGGTCGACGCGACGCTGGCGCTGCCGGCCGAGACCCGACTGATGGTGTTGTCGCCGGTGGTGCGGGACCGCAAGGGCGAGTTCGCCGAACTCTTCCAGGACATGCAGGCGCAAGGCTACGTGCGCTTCCGGGTCGACGGCAGCACGCACGAGGCCGCCGAGGTGCCGAAGCTGAAGAAGGTCGAGAAGCACGACATCGACGTCGTCATCGACCGGGTGCGAGTCCAACCCGGCCTCGAGCAGCGTCTGGCGGAAAGCTTCGAGGCGGCCCTGCGCATCGCCGACGGCCGGGCGATCGCCTTCGAGATGGACTCGGGCCGCGAGCACCTGTTCTCGAGCAAGTTCGCCTGCCCGGTCTGCAGCTATTCGCTCGCCGAGCTGGAGCCGCGCCTGTTCTCCTTCAATTCGCCGGTCGGCGCGTGCCCGACCTGCGACGGCCTCGGCCACACCACCGTCTTCGACGCCGAACGCGTCGTCGCTTTCCCGACGCTGAGCCTGGCCAGCGGCGCGGTCAAGGGCTGGGACCGCCGCAACGCCTACACCTTCTCGATGCTCGAGAGCGTCGCCGACCACTACGGCTTCGACATCGAGACGCCGTTCGAGGAGCTGCCGGAGGCGTCGCGCGAGATCCTGTTGCGCGGCTCCGGCGCCGAGGAGATCACGTTCGTCTACGAGGCCGAAGGCCCGCGCGGCAAACAGCGCCGGGTCAAGCGCAAGCACCCTTTCGAAGGGATCCTGCCGAACCTCGAACGCCGATTCCGAGAGACGGAGTCCGCGGCCGTGCGCGAAGACCTGGTGCGTTACCAGAGCGCCAAGCCCTGCCCCGACTGCGGCGGTGCGCGCCTGCGGACCGAGGCGCGCCATGTCTTCCTGGTCGACGTCGGCGCCGACGGCACTCCCCATCGCGAGCCGATCTTCCGGGTCGAGCATTTCACGCTGCGCGAGTGCCTCGACTATTTCGACCGCCTGAAGCTGCAGGGTGCCAAGGCCGAGATCGCCGACAAGGTCGTGCGCGAAATCTGCTCGCGGTTGAAGTTTCTCAACGACGTCGGCCTGAGCTACCTGAGCCTGGATCGCAACGCCGATTCGCTCTCCGGCGGCGAAGCGCAGCGCATCCGCCTGGCGTCGCAGATCGGCTCTGGACTCACGGGCGTGATGTACGTGCTGGACGAGCCGTCGATCGGTCTGCACCAGCGCGACAACGCGCGCCTGATCGGGACTCTGCGGCACCTGCGCGACATCGGCAACAGCGTGCTGGTGGTCGAGCACGACGAGGACGCGATCCGCGCCGCCGACCACGTGATCGACATGGGACCCGGCGCCGGCGTCCATGGCGGCCGGGTAATGGCCGAAGGCACACCGGAGGAGGTGGCGCTCAATCCGGCTTCGCTGACCGGGCGCTACCTCAGCGGAGCGCTGCGCATCGAGGTGCCGCCGCGCCGCTCTCGACCGCGCAACGCCTTCGAGGGCGTCGATGCCGGCGTGCTGCGCATCGTCAACGCCCGCGGCAACAACCTGAAGAACATCACCGCCGAGATTCCGGTCGGCCTCTTCACCTGCGTGACCGGAGTCTCGGGCTCCGGCAAGAGCACGCTCGTCAACGACACCCTCTACGCGACGGTGGCTCGCAAGCTCTACAACAGCCACACCGAGCCCGAGGCGGTCGACGTTGTCGAGGGCCTCGACGCGTTCGACAAGGTGATCAACGTCGACCAGTCGCCGATCGGGCGCACGCCGCGCTCGAACCCGGCGACCTATACGGGCCTCTTCACGCCGATCCGCGAACTCTTCGCCGAGGTGCCGGCGGCGCGCGAGCGCGGCTACGGCCCGGGACGCTTCTCGTTCAACGTCGCCGGCGGACGCTGCGAGGCCTGCCAGGGCGACGGCGTCATCAAGGTCGAGATGCATTTCCTGCCGGACGTCTACGTGCCGTGCGACGTCTGCCACGGCAAGCGCTACAACCGCGAGACGCTCGAGATCCAGTACAAGGGCAAGAACATCACGGAGGTGCTGGGCCTGACCGTCGAGGACGCCCACGGCTACTTCAGCGCGGTGCCGAACATCGCCCGCAAGCTGCAGACGCTGCTCGACGTCGGCCTGGGCTACATCCGCCTCGGCCAGAGCGCGACCACCCTCTCCGGCGGCGAGGCGCAACGCGTCAAGCTCGCGCTGGAACTGTCCAAGCGCGACACCGGCCGCACCCTCTACATCCTCGACGAGCCGACGACCGGCCTACACTTCGCCGACATCGCCCTGCTGCTGAGGGTGCTGCACCAGCTGCGCGACGCCGGCAACACCATCGTCGTGATCGAGCACAACCTCGATGTCATCAAGACCGCGGACTGGCTCATCGACATGGGGCCCGAGGGCGGCGCCGGCGGCGGCCAGGTCGTCGCCGAGGGCACGCCCGAGACCGTCGCGGCAAATCCGGCAAGCTTCACCGGGCACTACCTGCGCAGCCTGCTCCCCGTTTAGCCCCGCCAGCGCCACGTCTGCCGGCGACGCCTGCTCGTAGACTCCCGGGATTCACGCCAGGGACCCGCCATGAGCCTTTCGATCGACTATTTCTTCGCGCCGCAATCGCCGTGGACCTACCTCGGCCACGCGCGCTTCACGCGCATCGCCGCAGCCGCGGGAGCGAAGGTCAACATCCGCCCGGCCGACCTCGGCAAGGTGTTCGCAGTCTCCGGCGGGCTGCCGCTCGCCAAGCGGCCGCCCCAGCGACAGGCCTACCGCCTGGTCGAACTGCGACGCTTCGCCGACCACCTCGGCATCCCCCTCAATCTGCATCCGGCGCACTTCCCGGTGGCGGGAGATCCCGCGGCACGCCTGATCATCGCCGTCGACCAGCACGACGGCGCGGACGCGGCGATGGCCTTCATGGCGCGGCTGATGGCTGGCGTCTGGGCCGAGGAGCGGGACATCGCCGACCCGAAGACGCTGGCGGCGGTGCTCGCCGAATGTGGCCTGGCGTCGCGGCGGCTGGAAGACGCCCAGGCGCCGCAGATCCAGGAGCGCTACGACGCCCACACGCGCGATGCGATCGATCTCGGCGTCTTCGGGGCGCCGACCTACCTCGTCGAGGACGAGATGTTCTGGGGCCAGGACCGCCTCGACTTCCTCGAGCGTCGACTGGCTCGCGCCCCGGCCTGATTCGCTGCGCCCAAGAAAAAAGCCGGTGCACCGCACCGGCTTTTTGCTGATGGAGCCGACCTCAGCTGAGGTGGTTGTTGATCAGCTTGGTCATCTCGAACATCGAGACCTGGGGCTTCTTGAAGATCTCCTTCAACTTCGCGTCGGCGTTGATCATGGTGCGCTTGTTAGCGTCCTGAAGGCCGTTCTTCTTGATGTAGTCCCACACCTTCTTCGTGACCTCGGTGCGCGGAACCGGCTTGTCGCCGATCACGGCCGCGAGCTGAGGGCTCGGGGTCATCGCCTTCATGAAGGCGGCATTCGGCGTCCGCTTCTTGGCGGGAGCCTTCTTCGCCGCCGCCTTCTTGGCCGGAGCAGCCTTCTTCGCGGGCGCCGCCTTCTTGGCCGGAGCGGCCTTCTTCTTCGCCGGGGCCGCTTTCTTCGCGGCTGTCTTCTTCGCAGTTGCCATGTTGATTCTCTCCATCAAGTGAGTGGTTGATGTGCCCGGGATGGGCGAGAGTCGCATGGACTCTCATTTCTCCATAGCACCGTGCGGTGCGAATACTACTGCGTGTGTCCTGCAAAGAGAAGCTGTTTTCATAGGAAGAACACGCATTCTTTCGAGGTGGAGAGCGCTTTTGTCGTTGGCGCACGTCATTGCGACGACGTCTGCGTCAACGATGGATGACGATGTCGCATCGATCCGCAGCGATCCACCGTGCAGCGATCGTTCTCCGACACCTCGCTTCACCGCCGGCGTTGCGCGATCCGCGCGAACCGCAAAGTCGCAAGCCGTGATCGGGAGTGGCGAGCCGGAGCGCGCCACGGAGCGTGCCGATGACGCTATTCTTCGGCTGATGAAAATCATCCTGCGCTGGCTGCTGCTTGCGGCCGCCCTCCTCCTCGTCGCCCAGATATATCCCGGAGTGGTGGTGGCCAGCTTCGGCTCGGCGCTGATCGCGGCCTTCGTTCTCGGCCTGTTCAACACCCTGCTGCGGCCGCTGCTGGTGCTGCTGACGCTGCCGGTGACGTTCCTGACGCTGGGCCTGTTCCTGTTCGTGATCAACGCGCTGATGTTCTTTTTCGCGGCCTCGGTGCTGCAGGGATTCAACGTCACCGGCTTCGGCGCCGCGTTGATCGGCTCGCTGCTGTACAGCCTGTGCGGCCTGGTCATCGACGCCGCGATGGAGCGATTCTTCGCGCGGGATCGCGTCGGCGAGAGGGACTAACGAGCGCCCTTGTCGTCGGCCGCGAGCTGCTTGCGCTGGACCTCGATGTCGCGCATGCGCGCGTCGATCACCGACAGGTCGATGAAGTCGCCGCCGGCCGCACCGCTGCGGCCCAGACGCTGACCGGCCCGCAGGCGCTCGACGGCGCCTTGCAGATCGCCGAGCGCGAAGCGTGATTCGGCGTCGGCGCGCAGCGAGCGCAGCGGCTGGCGCAGCCGCCCCCACACCTGGCCGAGGGCGGCCCATGCGCTCGAATCGAGCGGATGAACAGCGACCCAGGTCTGGAGATCGGACGCGCGCCGGTCCAGAAGCTTCTCGTCCGCATTGGCAGAAGGCGCAAGGGCGATCTGGGTCGACAACAGCAAAACCGGTCGCGAGGTCTCGGCCGCGTAGGGCTGGAGAACCTGGGCCGCTCGCACCGCCGCGCCGCGGGCGAGCAGGGACTCGGCCTGCAGCAGCACGACGGCACGCTCGGCGCGCGGACTCGGCGTCGGCGCGCCACGCACCAGGGCCAGGGCGTTGACGATGGATGCGTCGGCGCGGCTCCAGTCGCGAAGACGGGTCGACGCCAGCGCGCTGGCGTAGGCCGAGAGCAGCTTTTCATGCAGCGTCGTCGCCACCCGATCGGCGTCCAGCGTCTGCAGGCGCACGAGCGCGTCCTGGCGCGTGTCCATCAGCACCCGCGCGCGCGCCTCGGCAAGGGTGTGCTCGAGCACGCTGACCGGCGCCACGCGCGGTGCGGTACCGAGCCGGGCCTGGGCCTCGCCGATGCGCTCGGTCGTCAGCGGGTGGCTGCGCAGGTACGGGAACCCGCCGCTGTCGTTGAGGCGCGAGCCCTGGGCGAGCTTCTCGAACATCGCCGCCATCCCGCCGGGCGCGAAACCAGCCCCGCCCATCACCGCAAGGCCGACCCGGTCGGCTTCGCGTTCCATGTCGCGAGAGAAATTGAGCTGGCCCTGAACGGTGGCCGCCTGCGCGCCGACGATCGCGGCGTTCGCGGCATCGCCGCTGTGGGTGCGGCTGGCCGCAAGGACGCCGAGCACCATCGCCGCCATGCCGAGCAACGACTGGCGCTTGCTGCTGGCGATGCTGCGCGCGATGTGGCGCTGGGTGATGTGGGACAGCTCGTGGGCCACGACAGAAGCGAGCTCGTCGCGCGTGGCCGTCATCGCGATCAGCCCGAGGTGCACGCCGATGTACCCCCCCGGGAGGGCGAAGGCATTGACGCTCGGGTCGCGCACCAGAAAGGCTTCCCAGGCGAAGCGCGCGTCGAGGTCGCTCGGAATGTTGCCGCGCGCCCGGGCCGCGGCCAGCAGCGGCTGCCAGATCGAATCCAGGTACTCGAGCAGGATCGGGTCGTCGATGTAGTCCGGATCGACGCGGATCTCGCGCATGATCTGGTCGCCGAGCCTGCGCTCGGTGCCGATCGTGAAGCTCTCGGCTTCCGGGTCCCCGAGAGCCGGAAGCGAGTTCTGCGCAATGGCCGGTGCCGGTGCGGCTGGACACAGCAACGCAAAGACGCAGAGGGCCGTACCGAGCCGTCGCGCGAGCGGAAGGCGGCACGAGACCGAGGAGGCGGAACGAGGGTGCATCACGAACGGTCGGTGATTGTCGGCTTCGGCGACAACCCTGTCGGCCTCGTCGCTATGATGCCCGACGAACGTTGCCGCACTGTTTCCGCCGATGAATTCGCCGCTCACCCACTTCGATGCCCAGGGCCAGGCCCACATGGTCGATGTCGCCGGGAAGCCGGAGACGCATCGCGTCGCCGTGGCCAGCGGAGTCATCCGGATGCAGCCGGCGACGCTGGCGTTGATCGCGAGCGGCACGGCGAAGAAGGGCGATGTCCTCGGAGTCGCCCGCATCGCCGCGATCCAGGCCGCCAAACGGACGGCCGAACTGATCCCTCTGTGCCACCCACTGCCGATCACACGGATCGCGATCGACTTCGAGCTCGACGACACGGGCAGTTCGGTCCGCTGCCAGGCGCGGGTCGAGACACAAGGGCGCACGGGAGTCGAAATGGAAGCGCTGACCGCCGTCCAGATCGGCCTGCTGACGATCTACGACATGTGCAAAGCGGCGGATCGCGGCATGGTCATCGACGCGGTGCGCGTGCTCGAGAAGCACGGCGGCAAGTCGGGTGACTGGGTCGCGGGGCCGGCCGCCGGAAGAGTCACCTGAAGTCGAGGTAGGTGTAGGAGCGCTGCGGCGCTTCGCACTGGAACGGTCGCTTGCCGGAGGCAATCGCGGCGGGCGCGGACAGTGGGACGAGTCGGTGGGGGACGGCCTTGCTCGCCGCCGATGGCTGGCTCGCACTCGCAGCCTTCGGTTCGACCGGTACCTCGTCGCAGACCGCGAAGAACGCCGCGGCCTGGTCGTTGTGGAACTCCTTCAGACGCGCGGCGATGTAGCGAGCGCGATCGGTGTCGCCCGCTTCGTCGAGGGCCGTGGCCCAGGCCATCATCAGGCGGGCGTCGAGCAGGTAGTGCGTCGCGCCCTTGAAGCCTGCCATCGCCGTGGATGGATGCTCTGCGGTGGTCACGGCGGCGTAGTCGGCATGCGGGGAAAAGAGCCAGCTGTGCTGCCCCTCGACGATGCGCTGCGAGAGGGGCGCGGCACGTGCGGAAGGCGAAAAGATCGGCACCACGCGCAAGTAGTCGTAGAACGAGAGCATTCCGCCGAGGATCAACAACATCGACGCGATGACGAGCGGCCGTGTCGGGTGGGCGTTGAACGCGCTGGATCGCGGCGGATCCACGCGGCCCGCTTCGGGTTTGCCGATGCACAGTCCGAAGGCAAATGCCGTCGGCAGCAGGAAGTACGAATACCAGAGCGGGTATTCGAGCATGCTGTGCACCACCACCATGATAACCATGACCAGGGCCGCCTTCTGGAACGGCGGGCCATCTCCTGACTCGTCGCGGCCCCCGGCGATAGCCTCTCGGGTGGCGCCGACCAGTGCCCACCCGAGCAGTCCCAGCACCAGCAGTGCGAGCGGCACGCCCAGTTCGACAGCGAACTGAAGCGGGAGGTTGTGGGTGTGATCGAAGAACGCGACGGGCCTGTCCGGAAACGGCGTCAGTGTCCAGGCGAAGTTGAACTCGCCGAAGCCGACGCCGAGCCACGGATGGGCACGAATCAGCGCGAGGGTGTTCGACCAGATGGCGAAGCGGGAACTCGAGATGTCCCCGCTGACACTGAACCGGGTCTCGCCGCCGAACGTCTCATGCTGCAGGTGCGCCCAGCCCGCGGCGCCGGCCCACATGACCGCATAGAAGAGTGGCGCCAGCACGAGCAGCCATCGAGTCCGTCGCGACAATCGGCGATCGAGAAGACCCCAGCCGGCAAGCGTCAATGTCCCCAGGGCACCCGTACGCGAGCCGCTGAGGACGACGACGAACATCATCAACGCTACCGCCGGGGTGGCGATTCTCCAGGACACGTTGCGCGACTCGCCCAGCCAGAGCGTCGCGACGAGGGCCCACAGCAGTAGGCTGCTGAGGTGATTCGGCTGGCGCAGGTTGCCGACGGCTCGGCCGGCCATGGAGGACAGCGCGATCCAGTTGCCATCGGTCCACGTGGGCATGTAGACCTCGATGACGCCGATCACGGCGCTGGCAAGGCCTGCGATCAGCAGCCCCATCGACAGGGCTCGGAAGGCAGCGCCGCCGCGGCCTTCGGAAACCGCTGCGACCGCGACGACGAACACCAGGGCTGTCGCCAACAACGTTCCCGCACTCGACCATGCGAGCGATGCCGGCAAGGCAGCCCAGCAAAGAGAGGCCGCAACCGCCAGGACCAGCAGCCCCATGGCGCCCAGGAAGGCGTTCATGCCTGCGGCCCCCGGGAGCCTGACGCGCGAGAGCTCCGCCGTCACCAGCAAAAGGAACACGCCCCATCCCACGAAAGCGGCCGCCTGATTGAAGAAGGTCGCCGAAGGGGGGACGTTGAAGGCGATGAGCGCGGGAAACGCGATTGCCACCGTCGCGAGCAGTGGCCAGCGACGGTTGCCGTCGCTCGGGGCTCTGTAGGTCATGTCAACGGCGGGATCATCTGTTCAGAATACCAACCTTTGGCGCGAGCCTCCGCGGGCTGCTGCCCTGGGGAGCTCAAGGGGCCAGCGAGGTTCTTGAAGCTCCGGACGGCAACCGGACTGCCTTCAGTTCGGGGTACGGCCCGGCTGCCATCTGAGTCCAGGCGGCCAGGCCTTCCGTGCAGCGCACGCTCGGATGGATCGCGCACAGTCGAGTGAGGGCCTCGGCAGCTCCTTGCGCATCATTGTTCAACGCGGCGGCCAGCGCATAACGGAACAGCGCAGGCGGATAACCAAAGCGGGTGGCCACCTGCCTCATCCATTCGATCTCATGAGGCGACATTCCGCTCCTGGCCTCAGTTCTGGCAAAACGAAGAAACTCGCGCTGCTGCGTGAGCAGGAGTACATCGGGCGCGCGACTCGGCGTCTCCGGCGGGGAACCGATGCGAGCGAGCTCGAAGCGCAGGTCCCGCGTGTTGTCCTCGATCTTTCGATAGTCGAGCAACACCCACACGAGCAGGACGCCGAGACCCGTGGCAAGCAAGGCGGTCCCGGCCCATGGGACGCGAACCTCGCGCCGTTTGCGCGTTGCGCGTTCGACGATCCCCATCATCAGCCCCACAGGCAGCAAAAAGTAGGCGTACTCGAGCGGGAATTCGAGCAGCCCGTGGGTCAACACCACACCGATGGCACCGAGAAGCAACGCGACGCGTGCATCGCGACAGGCGCCCACACGAGAGATCAACCACCAGGACAGGGCGCCCGCGACCAGCAGCCCGATCGGCACGCCGTTCCAGATCAGCAGGTCCAGCACGATGTTGTGGCTGTGCTCCGTCAGCTCGCCCACGCGCCCATGGCTCGACGCCACCGCACTCTGCGCTACCGAGACCTGATTCCAGCCGTATCCGGTCCAGGGTCGGCGGGAAATCGCGTCGAGCATCCAGTTCCAGTGCGTCAGGCGGGTTCCGCCTTCCGCCTGTTCCTTCAGTGATCTCGACGCTTCCAGAACGAAGATGTTGGAGATCGTCGGCCAGCTGAGCACCCAGAAGGCAACGACTGCGCCAATCGCCAGCGTTCCCGTCCGGGACAGTCTGAACGCTGCCCGCCCGCGAGCGGCGAGCAGCCATACCACTAGGACCGCGACCTCCAGCCAGCCCGTTCGCGATTGCGTCATGGCGACGCCGAAGCCGAAGAAAGCGACCGCGCACGCCAGCGTGAGGGATCCGATCCGTTTCGCTTCGAAGAGAAGGAGAACGCTCACCATGCCCAGCATCAACCAGGTGGCGAGCAGATTCGGCTGTCCGATGTTTGCGAACGGGCGACCCCTGGGAGGCATGTCGACGGCGAATACCCCCAGGTCATCCAGCCGTAGCCATTGTTCCAGCGCCACCAGCATCGAAATCAGCGCGGACGCGAGAATGCATCCAGCCAACACCAGCATCAGACGCTCGGACAACCTCTCTTCGCACGCCAACTCGTAGCCGACGGCGATTGCCAATCCCAGCAATGCCAGATAAGCGGAGGCCATCCACGCATCGCCCCAGAAATAGATCAGGCCGGTGCAACCCTGCAAGATTGGGACGAGCGCCACGATCAGCATGCCGAGCGCGACCGGCGGCCAAGCGACAACGGTGCGTGGTGCCAGGCAGGAGAGACACAGCAAAGCCAGCCCCGCGATCGCGAGCGCTTCGCCGTAGAACGCGCTCCACGGCAGGTAGTGATTGGGAACCAAAGGTCCGCAGACCATCAGCACGAGCCCGATGGCTGTCGACAGCGAAGTGTCACTCCCCCGCTTGTTTGCATCCTCCGCTAATAGAGAAGGCGGCCGCCCGCCGCCTTCTCGAGTCAAACTCCAGCGCATCAGCCGCGGCACGAACCGGGAAGGTAGTTCGACGAGAACGTTCCGCCCGGTCCGCATCTCCAGCCGCCGACCTGAACCGCCGCTCCGGTGTAGCTCAGCGGATTGCCTGCCGTATCGAGGGGGGTCAGGGTGATCGGCTGACCGGTCAGCGCTGCATCGATGCCGGCAGCGGCAGTGACCGTGATGATGCCATTGGCATCGGTCGCCACCGTGGCGACGTATCTGGAAGTCTGGCTCGCCGATTCGCAACCCCACGAGTCCGGCGAGACCGCCGACAGTGTGCCGGTCTGGTAGACCTCGGAGATCGTCGTCCTGCAGCCCGAAGCCGCAAGGATGAGCTCTGTGACCTTGGCCCGCTTGGTGTAGGTCTGATACGCCGGCAGCGCGACCGCTGCCAGGATACCGATGATCGCGACGACGATCATCAACTCGATCAGCGTGAATCCCTGGTGGTTCCTTTTCATGGTGGAATCTCCGAAATCCTCAGGTGCGACCGGGCCGGGAATCCGAAATTGGCCCGACAGACGTGACAAGGCGGCCAGAGGCCGCCTTGTCCCTCGAGATCAGCCGAAGCTATCAGCCGCGGCAGGAACCCGGCAGGAATTTCGCCGGGAAACTTCCGCCCGGGCCGCACTTCCATCCACCCACCTGGACCGCAGCGCCGGAGTAGGTCAGCGCCGCGCCGCCCGGATCAGTCGGAGTCAGAACGACCGTTTGCCCCGTGACCAACGCATCGATGCCGCCCGCTGCCGTGACGGTGATGACACCGTTCGCGTCAGTCGCCACGGATGCAACGTACTTCGACGTCTGGCTGGAAGACTCGCAGCCCCAGGCGTTCGCCGCAACCGCGGACAACGTGCCGGTCTGGTAGACCTCCGAGATGGTGGTGCGGCAGCTCGACGCCGCGAGGATCAGTTCCGTGACCTTCGCGCGCTTCGTGTAATCCTGATAAGCCGGCAGCGCGACCGCTGCCAGGATGCCGATGATCGCCACGACGATCATCAACTCGATGAGGGTGAAACCCTGTTGAACTTGACGCTTCATGAATAACTCCTGTTTGAAACTGGGGTGAAGACGGTGGTTTCGAATGCAGGGGCCGTGCCACGGCGATCCATTGCAAAAAGTGTGACTTGTACCTCGTAAGCTGACACAAACGGTCACCGGAAAATCGGTCGATCCGCCCACGGGGCCGGAATCGACCGAAAACCGTCAGTCCGTCCCGGTTGCGGGCAGGGCTTCGTCCAGGCGCATCTGATGGCCGGCGGCCAGTGCATGGATGCGGTGGGGCGTGCCGAGGGCCCGGATCTGTGCCATCACGCTGTCGTGCTCGCCGGGCTTGATGTGGGTGATGTGCACATCCACGCTGCCCTGCAGCTGGGCGAGTTCGTGGCCGAGCGCGGCCGGGCAGAGGTGCCGGCTGATCCGCGCCAGCTGGCGTTCCTCGTCGCTGAAGGCCGTCTCGATCACCAGATGCGCCACGCGCATGCGTTGCAGGCGCTGCCAGAGCAGCGGATTGGGGCCGGTGTCACCGCTGAAGACCCACCAGCCGGCAGCCCCGCCATCGACCGCGAAGCCGACCGCCGGCACGGTGTGCGCTGCACTCAGGACCTCGATGCGCTTGCCGCCGAGTTCCAGCAGATCCCCGACGTCGAACGGCACGAGCTGGAGCACGGGGTGCTCGACGCTCGGAAGCCGGGTGAAGTCGGGCCAGATCACGCCGTTGAAGATGTGCTCCCGCAAGGCGTTCAGGGTCTGGGGCAGCGCATGGACCCGGATCGGGCCGCGCCCTTCAGCTTCGCGCTGGCGCATCACGCTGTCGGCGAGCAAGGCGATCGAGACGATGTGGTCGAGATGCGAGTGGCTGAGGACGATGTGCTCGATCCGGGCCAACGCCTCGAGGGTCAGATCGCCGACACCGGTACCGGCGTCGACGAGCACGTCGTCGTCGAGGAGGAACGCGGTGGTCCTGCAGTTCGCGGCAATGGCCCCTGAGCAACCGAGCACCTGAACGATCATGAATGTTCCGAAAGTTGATGCCAGGCGCGGGCGTTCGCATGCAGCGGGAGGCGCGGCGGAGGGCTTTGTCGAGGAATGAAGGACGTCTCCGGCGCGGTAGAGACTGCGCATGTTGGAGCCGCGATGCGACCCACGCAAGCGACCGAAGTGGCATTTCAGGAAGAAACGCGCACCCCTTCGATCGATGCGCCCTGGAACGTGACATCCGTCACGTTTGCGCCCGCCGACTGGCCGACGGCGCAGAGACAAGACGCGTCGCGCGCGCCGCCACCCGCGGCAGCCTTCAGGCCTGGACGAACTGCATCTGGGTACCGGCCAGTTCGATCACGTCGCCGTTCTTCAGGCCGACCGTTTCGCCCACCAGCGGATTGCCGTTGACGGCCGGACGCGCCGCGCCTTCGACGTGGGCGAGGACGTAGCCGGCGGGGCGCTTGGTGATGGAGGCAACCTGCACGCCGGGCTTGCCGACGGTCGTCACGACCTTCGTAAGGGCGACTTCGCGACCGGCGGCGGCGCCGTTCATCACGCGAATGGTGGCGGGGGCGACGCTGGAGGGGATGCCGAGCGCACCGAAACCGGAGTTGCGAGGAGCCGGGGTGCCCGCCCCGTTTGACGGGGATGGCGGAGCCGCCATGCCCGGCTTCATGATCATCGTCTTCTCGTAGTCGGTCCCGTCCTCGAGGAGATACTTGATCTTGTACTTGCCGATCTCGACCGTGTCGTTGTGGGTCAGAAGCTGCTTCTTGACGGCCTTGCCGTTGATGTAGGTCCCGTTGGTGCTGTTCAGGTCCTCGATGAAGACGTCCGAGCCCACCATCTGCAACACGGCATGTTCACCGCTGACGGCGAGGTTGTCGATGACGATGTCGTTGTAGGGGCGTCGACCCAGCGAGGTCTTGTCTTTCGTGATCTGCACTTCCTTGATCACGACACCGTCGAGCGATACGACCAATTTGCCCATGCTTGAAGCCCCTCGATTCTCTTGTGTGTGCAGCGACGGTGGGCCGT
>JBBQCD010000037.1:0-45265 GCA_038318385.1 Burkholderiales bacterium
CCCGAGCCGGATGGGGGGGGTCGGCCCGGCCGGAGTCACTAAGCATTCCCGTAACGCAGCCCGGGCCGACCCGTCACTTCGCGCGCTGCCTCTCTCTCGACGGTCCCTCTCGACGATCTCGCTCTCGACAGTTTCGATCCCCATGGCCTCGATCCCGAATCAACCGAACCGCCCCTGCATGAACCAGCCCTGGGCGTCCTCGGCGGCCGAGAGCGGCAGCCGGGCGCGGTAGATCCAGACCAGGGCACCGTCGGCGGCCTGGGCGATGAAGTAGTCGCGCTCGGCGAGCGCACTGTCCCACCAGCCGGATTCGATGCGCTCGGGGCCGCTCAGCAACTGCAACGGCGCGCCGTCGAGCATCGGGCGCGACTGGCGCTCGGGCAGTGGCTGGGGCTGCTGCAACAGCCAGACCGGGCGCGGGGTGGGGCGCGACCGCCGAATGGCAACGACCCCCGGAAGACGTGGTGGGCGCGCCGGCTTGGTCACCGAGGGTGGCGACTCGGCAGCGGGCTTGGCGCGCCGCGCCTTCGGGGCAGCTGGCGGCTTCGCCGTGGCCGCCTTGCGCGGCGTCGCCTCGCCTCCTGCGACCGCGCCGCGATGGCCGCATTCGGGACGGTGGTCTTCGACCGCGTGGAGGCGCTGCACCTGCCCTGCTCCGAGACGCGCCTGCAGGCGCTCGATCAGTTGGATGAGGCCTTCACGCTCGTTGCTGGATGTCGGGAAGAGTTCGTGGTTGGGCGCTGCACGGCGCGCGATGTCGTCGGCAGACAGGCCCAGGTCGAGCGTCGGCGCCGGCAGCTGGAGGTGCGCAAGACGCTCGCGCAACAGCACCAGCAGGTGGGCGCTGTCGCGCGACGGCTCGGCCAGGGCGATCTCGAGCGTCGTCACGCGCGCCCCCGCGCCGCCGTCGAGGCGACGCGCCTCATGCTGCATCGACAAGGTGAAGCGGCGCACGAAGGCATGCTGCGCCGAGAGCCAGATGACGAGGCGGGCCAGCAGCAGGCTCGCGCCGTGCAGGACCTGCTCGGTGGTGTCGGCGCGGGCGAACAGCTCCAGGCGGCTTTCGAACACCGGTGGAAGCACGATCGGCACCCGCGGATCGGGTTCGGCGCCGCGTGCGCGGTCGAGTTCGTTCAGCAGGTCGATGCCGAAGCGCCGTGCCAGCCCGGCACGTGGCAGGCTGTGCAGATCGCCGAGGGTGCGCAGGCCCATGCCCTGCAGGGCATCCCAGTGCTCGCTGCCGGGGCCGAGCAGCCACACCGGAGCCGCGTCGAGCAGCGGGTGCAAGGCGGCCAGGTCGGCGCAATGGAGGCGCGAATGCACCCGTGACAACAGGGCCGCCCCCTGCGCGGTCGGCGCGCTGACGCAGTGGATGCGATGCTGCAGCGGCGCCAGCGCCGTGTGCAGACGCCGGAGCAGACGCTGCAACCCGCCGAAATAACGCAGGCTGGCCTCGACCTCGAGCAGCACGGTGTGCGGTGCCACATCGGCGGCGTGTGCCGGCTGGATCGCAACCATCGGCGTGAACGCGAGTGCGGCATGGACGACCGGCTCGAGCGCCTGGACGTCACGCAGGCGGTCGGCGCGGCCGAGCACCAGCCCGGGCGCGAGTGCCAAGGCGGTGGCCCGCTTCAACCCCGCCTTGACGCCGAGCGCCTGCGCCCGGGCGTTGGCGCCGACGATGTGCTGCGCGTCCATCAGGGCGAGCGGCCGTTCGGTCGACCGGTCGGTGCCGCTGGCCAACGTGGCCGCGAACGACTCCAGCGACAGCAGCGGCAGGTGCAGGGCGATCCAGAGCACGGCGAGAAAAAGAAACCGGGGAAAAAGGAGGGATCACCCGCAGCACGGCGACGCGACGATCGGGAAAAAGGGCGTTCAGCTCTCGACCAGGCTGGTCGCGAGATTCACGAAGGTCGCGACCGGCAACGGCGCAGGACGCACCCCCGTGTGGGCGCGCTGCCGGGCAATGCCCGACAGCACCGGTGGCAACGCCAGCTCCAGCATCCCAGAAGACGGCGGGCCGCGGCGCTTGAGGATGCGCACGCCGAGCTGGTCGGCGCCCTGGGGATGCAGCGCGAGCCGCAACGGCGTCGCGGTGGGACGCTCGGCGGCCGCCATTTCGCGCAGCACGAAGGCCGGGCCGTCATGCGCGTGGGCCGCGAGTTGCAGCCGGCGCAGGCGCTCGGTGCGCAACCGCGGCGGCAGCCAGGCGAGCACCGCCCCCACATGGCCGCTCTTCAAGGCCTGTTCGAGCGCCCACAGGCTGTCGCTGCCGGGAACGACCCGGGCCCGGGTGTTGACGATGAGGAGTTGCTCGACGTCGAACCCCAGGTCTTCCAGCGCCCAGGCCGACAGCCCCGCGGGGGGATCGAACAGCATCACCAGCCGGCCGGCGCGCTGCGCGGCCACCAGACAGGTGCGGAGCAGGCGGATCTCGCCGACGCCCGGATGGGCCAGCAGCAGTTCGGTCAGCACCCGGCGCGGCCACCCGCCGCCGGGCAATTCCTGGTCGAGTGCCGCGAACCCGCTCGGTAGCGCCTGTTCGGCCACCCGCCCCATCTGATGTCCGAGCCACAGCGCCGGATGCAGCGCTTCGGGCGCCGGCATCGGCCGTCGCGCCGGTGCCGTCTGGGGCGGAGCAAGGGTGGCGGGTTGCATCGAACAACTGTACTTTTATACAGTATCGCATGCAACTTCCGCGGTCCAGCGGATGCGCAGGAATAGGGCTTTCACCTCGCTTCCCGGAGGAGGAATCGATATACATTCATGAGGCAATCAACAGATTGCTAAAAGCAACTATTAAGGGAGAATGCCCACGAACACTCAGGAGCACCTGCAATGGCGAACCCTCCGCTCGACGACAGCCGCATTGCCGCGATACGTGAGTTCAACCGCTTCTACACGCGCCGCATCGGCGTGCTGCAGGAAAGCCTGCTCGACACGAAGTTCTCGCTGACCGAATCGCGTCTGCTCTGGGAATTCGCGCACCGCGAACGCCTGACCGCCACCGAGCTGGCGCGGGACCTCGGCCTCGACCCGGGCTACCTGAGCCGGCTGCTGCGCGGATTCAAGGAAAAGGGGCTGATCAAGGCCGAGCGCGGGCGCGATGATGCACGTCATCTGCATCTGAGCATCACCGCCGCCGGCCAGCGCGCCTTCGCCCCGCTCGATGCCGGGACGCGCGAGCAGATCGCCGCCCTGCTCGACGCCCTCGCCGAGGACGGCCAGCGGCAGTTGCTGCTGGCCATGGGATCGATCGAGCGCTTGCTCCAACCCGCGGCATCCAGGCGCGACACGTCCTACCTGCTGCGCGCCCACCGTCCGGGCGACATCGGCTGGACGATCGAGCGCCACGGCGCCCTGTACGCACGCGAATACCGCTGGGACTTGAGCTTCGAGGCGCTGGTCGCGCACATCGCGGCCCGCTTCATCGAGCACTTCGACCCTGCGCACGAAGCCTGCTGGATCGCCGAGCGCGACGGCATCAACGTCGGCTGCGTCTACCTCGTGCAGGCGCGCGACGACGCGACCGACCGAGCGCTGGAAGGCGTTGCGCAACTGCGCCTGCTGCTGGTGGACCCGGCCGCGCGGGGCCTGGGCATCGGCGCCCGGCTAGTCGACGAATGCGAACGCTACGCGCGCCAGGCGGGCTATCGCAAGATCGTCCTGTGGACCAACAGCATCCTCACAGCCGCGCGAGGCATTTACGCGAAGGCTGGCTATCGACTCATCGCGAGCGAACCGCACCGCAGCTTCGGCCACGACCTCGTCGGCGAGACCTGGGAACTGGCGCTGGACAGCGCCTGACCACTCGCCGGTTCAGGCGAATTCCTGGCGCACGCCGGCCGACATCAGGCGGCCAATGATCCAGGCGAGCATCGTGCAGGCGCCAAGCGTGACGAGCACCGCCATCACCCGCGCTGCGGTGACGAAGCCGCCGAAGACGCCTAGCACTTCGGAGGGTATGCGCGCACCGCGCAGCGTGCTGGCCACGACCGATTGCACCACCTCCTGCTGCAGCCACAGGCCGAGCAGGTTGGCGACGATCGCGAAGACCAGGAGGCCGATGAAGACGCGCCGTGCCCAGTCCAGGCGCAGCAGGAGACCGATCGCGGAGGCGAGCGTCGCGACCGAGACGACGAGCCCGGTGCCGACGACCCACGGCAGGTAGCCCAGCAGGAGACCGGTGAGCAGCGGCATCGGCACGGCGTCCTGGGCCGGCTGCAGGCCCGGCAGCAAGGAGGTGACAGCGGCGTTCTGAACCAGTGCGCTGGCGCTGGCGAGCGCGGCCAGGCAGATGAAGACCCACGCGGTGGCGGTCACGAAAAAGGAACGGGCTCCGACATTCAGGGTCTGCGGCATCTCGGCACTCCTCGTCCGGATACCCGCTCGGCGCGCATCCGGTGCATTGCGCAGCGACCGGGCGATCGGTTGCCGCTGCCTGAATTTTCCGCCGCGAATCATGACAAGACATCCCTCATCTGAAGGGCTCGGTCGCGATGCCGCACCGGTTGTTCCGTGCGCACCACATTCCGCGCCCGCAGCGTGACGAACTCGGCGTTGTCCACCACCTCGACGAGGCCGGCAACCCCACCTTGTGCGAATCCAACGCGGCGCAGGGGCATCGAGTTGACGCATTTCCAGTTGACACATTCCCGCGCGCCCCGGCGCTAAGCTCGGCACCGAGGATGACGGATGGAAACCCTGCTGCCCCCCTGGCCGTTGCTGGCCGCATTCATGGCTGCCAGTCTCGTGCTGGCGCTGACGCCCGGACCGGGGGTGGCGTACATCGTCGCGCGCACGCTCTCGCAAGGTCGGCGCGCCGGGCTGGCCTCGGTCGGTGGCGTCGCCCTCGGCAACCTCGGCAACGCCTGCGGGGCGTCGATCGGTCTGGCAGCGCTGTTCGCCGTCTCCACGCTCGCCTTCACGCTCGTCAAGGTGGCGGGTGCCGCCTACCTCGTTTGGCTCGGCGTGAGGATGCTTCGGGCGGGGCCGGTCACGGCCGGCGCGCAGGCTTTCCGCGCTCCGCGCCACGGGCTCATCTTCCGCGACGGCTTCCTGGTCGCCTTGCTGAATCCGAAGACCGCCCTCTTCTTTGCCGCCTTCCTGCCGCAGTTCCTCGACCCGGCGCGGTCGCCGATGGGCCAGAGCCTCGCGCTCGGCGCCTTGTTCGTCGCCATCGCGGCGGCGACCGACGCCGGTTATGCGCTCGCCGCCGGCGCCATAGCCCCCGCCCTGCGGAACCCTCGCCGCGGACGGGGCTGGGGGCGCTACCTCGGTGCCGCCACCCTCTTCGGACTGGCCGCTTGGACGCTGGCCGCCGGTGGCCGAGGGACGCCGAAGCCCTGAAGGCCCGTTGGCGAGCCGGGCACAATGGGACCAAGAGAACCGGTGCCACGCCACCCCACAGAGGAGACATCGAAATGAACGGTCTGATGATGCAGCAGCCGCTGCTGATCTCGTCGCTGCTGATCCACGCAGAGCGCCACCACGGCGACCAGGAAGTGGTCTCCCGACGCGTCGAGGGCTCTATCCATCGCACGACCTACCGCGAGATCGGGGTGCGCTCGCGGCGCATGGCCAAGGCCATCGCCGCGCTCGGCGTCGGCAGCGGCCAGCGAGTCGCCACGCTGGCCTGGAACGGCTACCGCCACATGGAGCTGTACTACGCGGTCTCGGGCTCCGGCGCCGTGCTGCACACCCTCAACCCGCGGCTCCATCCGGACCAGGTCGTCTACATCGCCGACCATGCCGAGGACCAGGTGCTCTTCTTCGACCTCACCTTCCTGCCGCTGATCGAGGCGATCGCCGGGCGCGTGAAGACCATCCGCCACTTCGTCGCCATGACCGACCGCGCCCACATGCCGGCGACGTCGAAGGTGCCGGACCTCCTCTGCTACGAGGACCTGATCGAGCCGCACGACGACCGCTTCGAATGGCCGACCTTCGACGAAGCCCAGGCCTCGTCGCTGTGCTACACATCCGGAACCACCGGCAACCCGAAGGGCGTGCTGTACAGCCACCGCTCGACGGTGCTGCACACCTTCGCGATCGCGTTGCCGGATGCCCTGTCCTGCTCGGCGAGCGACACCATCCTGCCGGTGGTGCCGATGTTCCACGTCAACGCCTGGGGCCTGCCGTATGCGGCCTGCATGACCGGTGCCAAGCTCGTCTTCCCGGGCCCGGGCCTCGACGGCAAGTCGCTCTACGAGCTCTTCGAGAGCGAGAAGGTGACGATGTCGGCCGGCGTGCCGACGGTCTGGCAGGGACTGCTCGCGTTCGTCGACGCCAACGACCTCAAGTTCTCGACGATGCGGCGCACCGTGATCGGCGGCTCGGCCTGCCCGCCGGCGATGATGAAGACCTTCGAGGAACGCTACGGCGTGCAGGTGCTGCATGCCTGGGGGATGACCGAGATGAGCCCCGTGGGAACGGTGGCGACCCTCAAGTCCAAGCATCTCGAGGCGACCGCCGAGGAGCAGTTCGCCGTCCAGGCCAAGCAGGGTCGCGCGGTCTACGGCGTCGACATGAAGATCGTCGGCGACGACGGCGCCGAGCTGCCGTGGGACGGCAAGGCGTCCGGCGAGTTGCTGGTGCGCGGACCCTGGATCCTCTCTTCGTACTTCAAGAACGAGGGCGGCGACCCGCTCGTGGCGGACGCAGGCGGCGTGGGCTGGTTTCCGACCGGCGACGTGGCGACGATCGATCCCGACGGTTACATGCATATCACCGACCGCAGCAAGGACGTGATCAAGTCCGGCGGCGAGTGGATCGGCTCGATCGACCTCGAGAACATCGCCATGGCGCATCCGAAGGTGCTGATGGCCGCGTGCATCGCCGCGCAGCATCCGAAATGGGACGAGCGGCCGTTGCTGATCGTGATGAAGAAGCCCGACGCCGAACTGACCCGCGAGGAGCTCATCGCCCACTACGAGGGCCGCATCGCCAAGTGGTGGACGCCCGACGACGTCGTCTTCGTCGACGCCATTCCGCTCGGCGCCACCGGCAAGATGCTGAAGAACCGCCTGCGCGAGCAGTACGGCAAGCGCTTGATGGAGCAAAGCTGAACCCCGGGATCGTCTACGCCGGCCTCGGCTTCGTCTGCTGGGGCCTCTACCCGCTCTATTTCAGGCAGCTCGCCGCAATCGGCCCGGTCGAGGTGCTGGCGCACCGCGTCGTCTGGTCGCTGCTGTTCCTGCTGGCGATCCTGGCCGTGCGCCGCCAGTGGGCGTGGCTGGCCCAGGTGGCGCGCCAGCCGCGCGTGCTCGGCGCCTTCGCGGCGAGTTCGATGCTGCTGTCGATCAACTGGGTGACCTACATCTGGTCGGTCGCCAACGGCCACGTCGTCGACGCCAGCCTCGGCTACTTCATGACGCCGCTGGTCAGCGTAGCGCTCGGCTACACGGTGCTGCACGAACGCCTGCGCCGCATCCAGTGGGTCGCCCTGGCGCTGGCACTGCTGGGCGTGCTCTGGCTGACCGTGCAGGCGGGCCAGCTGCCGTGGATCGCGCTGGTGCTCGCGTCGAGCTTCGGTCTCTACGGCCTGCTGCGCAAGGTGGCCGCCCTGGGCACGCTCGAAGGCCTGACCCTCGAGACTCTCATCCTGGCGGGACCTGCCGCGATCGCCCTGGCGTGGCTCGCAAGCCGCGGTCTGTCCTCCTTTCCCGCTCCCGACCTGGCGACCGACCTCTGGCTGGTCGGTGTCGGACCGGTCACGGCCGTTCCGCTGCTGCTGTTCGGCGCCGGCGCGCGCCGCCTCTCGCTCGCCACGCTCGGCATCCTGCAGTACATCAGCCCGACACTGCAGTTCATGCTCGGCGTGTGGCTCTTCCACGAGCCATTCTCGGCCGGCCGGCTGGCGGGATTCGCGCTGATCTGGTCGGCGCTGCTGCTCTACACCCTCGACGGCTGGCGTCACAGCCGGCGCGTGGTCGCACCGGTCATGGAGGCCTGAGTTCCCGGGGGCGCCGTCCAGCGCTCCCCTGGGCGGGTTCACGCGTGCAGATCGCCCGCCAGCGCGGCGAGAGTCTCCGGCGAGATCGTCACGTGCGCGGGATAGCTCGTGTGGTCGCAACCCAGCTTGACCACCGCCCCCGCGCGGACCGCATCGCGCGCCGCCTTCGGGAACTCGAAACGGACGAAGTGGACCGCCGAGGTCTTCTCGTCGTTCTCGCGGTCCAGATCCTCGTCGGCGATTGCGTAGATGCGCGCATGGCCTTCGACCTCGACGAAGAGGCGGTCCTCCACGCCGATCAGGCGGGCGAGTTCTCGCTTGCGCTCGTGGACGTCGGGGTACTCGATCAGCATCGTCGCCTTCCAGTTGGAGCCGTCGGGCACCAGCGGGAGGTAGGCGTCGATCTCGCCCTGGATGCCGTCCTCGTCGAAGATCTTCTCGATGTGGAGCATTTCCTGGATCTGGCGCCGGATCGTCGTCTCGTCCTCGAACTGCACGCTGATGTGCTCGCCGAGGTGGACGGTGCGCAGCTTGCGGTGCGCGATGTGCCGCGGCTTGTCGCTCTTGCGGACCTTGGCGTAGGCTTCGAGCGACAGCAGGTTGTCTCGGGTGATCGTCACGGTCTCACTCCAGTCCGTAGGCCATCCGCATCAGGCTGAGCGGGTGCATCAGCGTGGCCGGTGGCAGGGAATTGACGGCCATGCCCTGGGCGATGTGGTGGCCGGCCAGCGCGCAATCCGAGCTGATGAAGTCCGGCGCATCCCTGGCCATGGCCTTGAACACCGGTTTGCCGATCTTCAGCGCGATCTCGTGGGTGGGCGTCTTCACGCCGTAGGTGCCGGCATGTCCCGAGCAGCGCTCGACGGTGTTGAGGCGGACGTCGACACTGGCACCGACGAGCTTGAACATCTCCTCGGTCTTCTTGCCGATCTTCTGCACCCGACCGTGGCACGGGATGTGGTAGCTGACCTTGCCGAGCGCCGTCTTGAAATCGGTCTTCAGCAGGCCGTCCTTGTAGCGGGCGATGAAGTACTCGAACGGGTCGAACATCGCCTCCTGCACGCGCAGCACGTCGGCATCGGTCGGAAACATCAGCGGCAACTCCTGCTTGAACATCAGCGTGCACGACGGCACCGCCGTGAGGATCGCGTAACCGTCGGCCGCGTAGCGTGCGAGCACCGGAATGTTGGTCTCCTTGTGCCGGGCAACCCCTTCGAGATCGCCGAGTTCGAACTTCGGCATGCCACAGCAGCTTTCCTTGTCGACCAGCACGTACGGGATCTCGTTGTGCTCGAGCAGCTTGACGAGATCGCGGCCGATGCCGGGCTCGTTGTAGTTGACGTAGCAGGTTGAATAGATCGCCACCTTGCCGGGCGTGCGTTCGCCGTGGGTCACCTGCGTGGCCCGGCCCGCCTTCGGCGTCGACCAGCGGAAGCGCCGAGTCGCCAGTTCCGGCAACCAGGCATCGGGATGCACGCCGAGCGTCGCGTCCAGAAGCTGGCGCGCCGGCTTCGTGCGGTTGATCGCGTTGACGGCCTGCACGACGATGGGGATGCCGGCGAACTGGCCGTGGGTGTCGGTCGACGCCAGCAGCTTCTCGCCGGCGCCGACCTCGCCGTTCTGGTACTGGATCGCCTTGCCGCGCAGCATCAGATGCGGGAAGTCGACGTTCCAGGGATGCGGCGGCACGTAAGGACACTTGGTCATGTAGCACAGGTCGCACAGGTAGCACTGGTCGACGACCTTCCAGTAGTCCGCCTTCGCGACTTCGTGGACCTCGCCCTCGGCGGTCGCGTCGACCAGGTCGAAGAGCGTCGGAAATGACTGGCACAGGCTCACGCAGCGCCGGCATCCATGGCAGATGTCGAAGACGCGCTCCATCTCCTTCAGCGCCGCGCCCTCGTCGTGGAACTCGGCGCCCTTCCAGTCGATGGGATGCCGGGTCGGCGCTTCGAGATTGCCTTCGCGAATGCTCATCAGGGGTCTCTCCGGGACGGAACGCCGCGGTCGACGGCGCAAGAGTGCGGCAGGCGAGAGTGCGGCATGCAAGAGTGTCGCGCGAGAGCGCCGCGCGAACGAAACCGGGGCACGAGGCCCCGGTTGTCGAACTCGCAGCGGGGACGCGTCAGTCGACCAGTGCGTCGAGGGCCTTTTGGTAACGGTTGGCGTGCGAGCGCTCGGCCTTGGCCAGCGTTTCGAACCAGTCGGCGACTTCGTCGAAACCTTCCTCGCGCGCGCTCTTGGCCATGCCCGGGTACATGTCGGTGTACTCGTGGGTCTCGCCGGCAACGGCTGCCTGCAGGTTCTGGCGGCTCGAGCCGATCGGCAGCCCGGTGGCCGGATCGCCGACCTCCTCCAGGAACTCGAGGTGGCCGTGGGCATGCCCGGTTTCGCCTTCGGCGGTGGAACGGAACAGCGCGGCGACGTCGTTCTGCCCTTCGATGTCGGCCTTGTTCGCGAAATACAGATACCGGCGATTGGCCTGGGACTCGCCTGCAAAGGCATCCCTCAGGTTCTGTTCGGTCTTCGATCCTTTCAAGCCCATGACGCTCTCCTGTCGTTGCAATGTCATCGTCTGTCGCGACCTGCCGGCATGCACGCCGCGGCCGAGTCAGTACCTTACGCTAACCGAGGCCACCGGCGTCGGCAAATACCAAGGCTCAATGCATCTCATTGGCGATGGCTATTCGCGAGACTCCCTCGATCGATCGGGAGTCAGACCGCGAGGCCGAGCAACCTGAGCGCCAGTCCGTGGAGCCGGCCGTGTGGCTCGATGAGGTCGTCGAGCACGTTGAAGTGATTGGCATTGGGAATCGACTCGCAGATCGGCACCGCCGCCTCGCCCCAGGCATCGCGGATCAGCTGGTTCTGGCGCAGGAATTCCTCGCTCTCGAGCCCCCCCACGGCGGCGTAGAGTGGAACGGCGGGCGCGGGAAACAGCGCCGGACTGAGGCGGCGCACGGCTTGCGGCGTCAGCCGCAGGTCGGCCTTGAGGAAGGGCGTCTGCCGCAGGGGATCGAGATCGAAGACGCCGGAAATCGAGACGCCGCCGGCGACGAGCCGCCCCGGCAGGTCGGCAGCCACCGTCTGCCACGCGCAGCTCAGCAGCATCGCCGTCAGATGGCCGCCGGCGGAGTGGCCGGCGACGACGATCCGCGCCGGATCGCCACCGTACAGCGCGGCATGACGATAGACCCAGGCGAGCGCGCGCGCCATCTGCAAGGCGATCGTCTCGATCGTCACCCGCGGTGCCAGCGCGTAGTTCGGCACCACCACCATCGCGCCCTCGCGCGTGAACGACGGCGCGATGAACGAGTGATCGCGCTTGTCGAAGGCGCGCCACCAGCCGCCATGGATGAAGACCAGCACCGGCGCGTCGGCACGCGTGCTCGGGAAAACATCGAGGGTCTCGGAGGGGTCGGGTCCGTAGGCGACGTCGAGGCGCCGCGAGGTGCGTGAGCGAGCGATTTCCGAATCGCGCGACCAGCGCTCGAAGTACTGCGCATGGTTGGCGACGCGCGCACGGTTGTCGAACTGGGCGTTCAGCCACTGAGGCTCGTAGCGGGGCATGGCGTCTCCGGCACAAAAGCGGTCATCATGCCGCAGCCGGGACCTGACCGACCCGCTACGCTTCAAGGCACACCCCTGTCGAGGGGTCGAGCCCGCGGGCCGCGGGCGATGCTAAAATGCGCGTCGTCGTGGGGGGGTAGCTCAGCTGGGAGAGCGTCGCGTTCGCAATGCGAAGGTCGGGAGTTCGATCCTCCTCCTCTCCACCACCTGACACGCTGGAGTGCGGTTGTCCGTACTCTCGGAAGATCCTGGGGGCCTCGAAAGTTCAAGGCTTTTTTGTCGATGCAGCGCCGATCGGCGCTGCCTCCGGAAATCAGGCCCAGGCCTTCAGAAGAAGACCGGCGAAGCGAAGTTCCGCACTGCCCTCGCGAGGCTGTAAGCCGACAGCGCCGAAGTCTTCGGGTTGTCGGGCAACGGCAGGTTCTGCATCTCGATCCGCAGGTGCCCGAACGCTCCCGATGCCTCCAGCAGATGGACGTTACGCTGAACGCCGGGGTCGGCGATGAGTTCGACCTCGGTGCGCTCCAGTCCGAGCCCGGCCAAGGCGACGGTGGCCGCCACATTCGCGTTTCGAGGGAATCTCGAGGCCGCTTCCCGTGCGCTGCCGCGAAAGATGACGCAGGGTGCGACCAGTTCCGACAGCACGCAGACCTCCTCGGCCGGCGTGCCTCTCCAGCCGTGCGGTGGTTTTCGGCCGACATAGACGACGCGGTCCAGACCGCCGATGCGCGCGGCCGCGAGCGCGTCGATGGCGCCGATGGCGCCCGAGATCAGTTGCACCCGGGTCCCGCCCCGGGCCGCGGCCGCCTCGAGGCGCACGAGGCCGTCGGCTTCATGCAAGGCGCCCACCGATGCCAGCACGCAGGGGACGCCCGCCTCCAATGCCGGCAGTACGTGCGACAGCACTGCGGCATGGCCGGCGCATTCGGCGAGCAGGTGGGGACACCGCGCGACCGAGAGATCGAGGGCGTCGAGCACCCGGGCCTGTGGCGCCAGCCGTGCGGCAGCGCGCCGGCTCTCCTCGTTCGCCCGCGTCGACACGACGATCTGGCTCACCTGCAGGTGGGCCTCGGCCTGGAGCAGCCGGACCAGTTCCTGGCCCATCGCACCGAATCCGACAACGGCGAGCCTCAGCATGACGGCGCCGCCCGATTCCGCACCGACCCGCCCGCGCCGGCGCTAGACGCCCGCCAACGGCTGGGCGGGCGTCGCGCCTTCTTCGACTCGAAACCCGCGGGCGTCGGTCTTGACCCCCGGCTTGTAGTTGACGATGCGTTCCGACGAGAGATGGATGCCGAGCAACTTCGTGACCTCGGTCGACGACGTGGTGAACGCATGCCAGATGCCGGGATCGAGTTCAACGGTGTCGCCCTTGCGCAGCGAAACTTTCTGCATGCCGTCGACCTCGATCCGGAAGTCCGCGGCGCCTTCCAGGATGATGAGGTATTCGGTGTAGGGGTGGCAGTGGAACGGCACGTCGTAAGCCGGCTGGCACGTCTGCAACGCCGCGCGTATCGGCGTTCCGCGTTCCTCGTCTCCCACCAGCACGCGCAGATCGCTCTTGGGACCATAGGACACCAGTTCCGTGTCCTCCAGTCTTTTCACGTTGAAGCCACTCATGTTCGTCTCCATTGCCGGTTCAGCGCGGTCTACCGAACCAGCTTCCAATCCCCGTTCTCGACCCGCACCAGCACGCGGGCTCGCTTGTCGACGCCGTAGTGATCGGTGGGGCTCATGTTGTAAACCGCATGCGTGCCGCGCACGTCCTTGTTGGACTCGATCGCGTCGCGCATCGCCTGGCGGAATGCCGGCGTGCCCGGCTTGGCGGTCTTCAGCGCCACGACCAACGCGCCCTGCATGATCGCGCCCGCGTCCCACGCGTAGGCGGCAAACGCGTTGCGACTGGCGACACCGTAAGCGCCCTCATAGCGCTTGAGAAAATCCATTCCCGCCGCCTTGAGCGGATGACCGTCGGGCAGCTGCTCCGCCACCACGACCGCACCGGTCGGCGCGATCACGCCTTCGGCACTCTTGCCGGCCAGGCGGATGAAATCCTGGTTGACGACGCCGTGGGTGTGGTAGATCTGCTTGCGATAGCCGCGATCGACCGCGGCGATCTGCGGCAGCGCGGCGGGCGTGCCGGAAGCGCCGACGAAGATCGCATCCGGGTTCGTGGCCAGCACCTTCAACGTCTGCGACGTGACCGAGGTGTCGTTGCGCGCGTAGCGTTCGTTCGAGGCCACCTCGATGCCGGCGCCGCTGCCGATCGACTTGAAGTTGTTGTAGTTCGCGTCGCCCCACGAATCCAAGAATCCGATGTAGCCGGCGGACTTGACCTTGGCGGCCTGCATGTGTTCGACCACTGCGCTGACCATCAGCGGAATCGGTTGCGGAACCGCGAACACGAAGGTCTGTTTGGCCGGGTCGATGGGAATCGGACACAGGGCGATGAAGGGAATGCTGGACTCCGACGCGACGGCGCCCTGCGCCAGAGCCACCGGCACCGTGCTCGAGCCGATGATGATGTCCACCTTGTCCTCGGTGGCGAACTTGCGGACGTTCTTCGCGCCGGTCGTCGGGTCGCTGGTGTCGTCGAGGACCACGTAGCGCACCGCCTCTCCACCAATGGTCTTCGGCAGCAGCGGAATGGTGTTGGCCACGTGCACCCCGAGTGACGCCCCCGGCCCGGTCGCGCTCACGGAGACGCCGACCACCACTTCTGCATACAAGGCGCTCGAGGCCCCTGCCAGCAACAGGCATAGCAGCTTCTTCTTCATTCGATGTCCTTTCGAGAGAGTTCGAGGGCTAGCCGCGCTAGCGAGGTGATCGCCGGTGGCACGTTCCCGGTGCCGTCGACGCGGGGAATTGCCGATTCGTAGCATACTACGGTAGAATACTAGACACCAAATCGATGCGCGTCAATCGGGCTCGCCGCGTGGCCCCGGGGGTTCCCGAACGCCGCGAAGGCGCGTCCCGGAGAATCGAGAAGGAGGTCGTCAATGTCGCTTCAGCTGGAAGGAAGAACCGCGCTGGTCACGGGGTCCGCGAGCGGCATCGGGCGCGCGGTCGTGCAGCGCTTCCTGTCCGAAGGCGCGAACGTCGTCGGCTTCGACCGAGTCGAGACGAGGATCGAGGGCTCCGACGGCGCAGCCCGCTTCGCCTGCATCGTCGGCGATGTGCGATCGGCCGCGGACAACCAGCGCACGGTCGACGCGACCGTCAGCCGCTTCGGCGGGCTCGACGTGCTCATCGCCAACGCCGGCATCTACGACAACCGACGTGCGTTGCGGACGTTCTCGCCGACCGAACTCGACGCCGCCTTCGATGAGCTGTTCGCAGTCAACGTCAAGGGCTACATGCTCGCCGCCCTGGCTGCCGCCGGTGTGCTGGCCAAGGCACGCGGGTGCATCATCTTCACCAGTTCGGTCTCGGGCAGTCATGCCGGCTTCGGAGGACCGCTCTATGTCGCTGCCAAGCACGCGGTCAACGGCCTGACGAAGCAACTCGCACTGGAACTGGCCCCGGAGATCCGGGTGAACGCCGTTGCTCCGGGCTACGTGCCCACGGGTCTGCGAGGCATCGAATGCCTCGGCCAGGAGACCCTCACCACGGGACCCGAGCCCCGACAGCTTCCCCTGCAGGCCATCGCGACCGCCGACGACTACACCGGCGCCTATGTGTTCCTGGCCTCGGAAGCCTGCTCCCGGAGCGCAACAGGAACGATCCTGGCCCTCGACGGGGGTGCCTCGGTTCGGGGGCCTCGCGCATGACTTCCGCTGCGCTCGGAGCGTCCTGTCAGAATCATGGAGACCCGGAATGACTGAACCGGACGACCGGACGCCAGCCCCCTGCGCCGCGAGGACACCCCTGCCACCGCTGGTGCCGGCAGACGCGCGGATCGGACGATTCGACGCCGGAGAACTGATGGCCGAGGACTGCTCCGCAGTCGACAGGCGCCTCTTCGTCGACGAGGCCATCTACCGCCTCGAGCAGGGACGGATCTTCGCGAAGTGCTGGCTGTATCTGGGCCACGAGAGCGCACTCCCCGGGATCGGCGCCTTCCTCACCACCACGATGGGCGAGGACCCGGTGATCCTCGTTCGCGACAAGACCGGCAAGCTGCGGGCGTTCCTGAACAGCTGCAGCCATCGCGGCGCCAAGGTCTGCCGGGTCGATTCCGGTGTGGCCACCCTGTTCCGGTGCCCGTACCACGCCTGGACCTTCAGCACCGAGGGCGAACTCATCGCGGTCCCGCGCCAGGGCCCGGCCTACGGCGACTCACTCGACCGCAGCCTTTACGGACTGCGCGAAGTGCCGCACGTCGAGACGTTCGGCGGCATGATCTTCGGCAACTGGGACGCCGATGCCTCGACGCTGCGCCACTACCTCGGCGACATGGCCTTCTACCTCGATCTCATGCTGTCGCGCATGGAGGGCGGCACGGAGGTGATCGGTGGCATCCACAAGTGGACGATCAACGTCAACTGGAAGATTCCGGCCGAGAACTTCGCGGGAGATCACTACCACGTGCCCTCGACGCACGGCGCCGGTGTGCAGATGGGATTTCGCAGTCCGCTCACCAACAACGGCTACTGCATCCAGACCGGCAACGGCCACTCGATCGGCAGCGAGCGCGGCGGAGCGCAGCAGGGCACGGCAGTGCAGACCGAATACGACGGCTTCATGCGGCAGATGCGTTCGGAACTCGTCGCGAAGTACGGCGAGGCGGCCAACGCCTTCGTGCCGATCGGGGTCGGCACGATATTCCCGAACATGTCGTTCCTCGACAGCGCGCGCTTCCGCTCGTTTCGCGTCTGGCACCCGCGGGGAGTCGACCGGATCGAAGTCCACTCCTGGTGCGTCGTCGACAAGGCGCTGCCGGAAGAGCTGAAGGCGGCCGTACGGCGCCAATACTCGCTCGCCTTCGGCCCGGGCGGCATCTTCGAGCAGGACGACGGCGACATCTGGCAAAGCGTCCAGGACGCCATGCGCGGCCACATCGGGCAACAAGGCCGCTTCGTCTACCGCATGGGGCTCGGCCGCGAAACCCCGACCGCCGAGCGCTACGGACCGCCCTTCCCCGGCAATTGCAGCGACATGTTGATGACGGAGGCGAACCAGCGGGCGTTCTACCGCCACTATGCGACGCTCATGGCGGACGGTCCCCGATGACTCCGCGGGCCCCTATCCGACCTTGCGACAGGTGCAGACATGAGGGATGAAAAGGCGAACGCCGCGCTCTGGCAGGACGTCGAAGCGTTCTATCGCCGCGAGATCCTCTTGCTGCAGGATCGCCGCTACCGAGATTGGCTCGGCTTGATGGACCCATCCGTCTCTTACCGCGTGCCGGTGACCACGTCGACGCTGGACGGCCTCGTCACGCGCGAGGACGAACTGGGCTACTACGACGAGGACTTCGAGCTGCTCAAGGCCCGGGTGGCCAAGCTCGAAAGCAAGCAGTCGTGGGTGGAGCAACCACCTTCGCGCCTGCGCTACTTCGTGCAGGTCGTCGACCTAGACCGCGAGGACGACGGCACCGTGAGAGTGCGCAGCAACCTCCTGCTGCTGCAATACCGCTGGAACATGGAACAGCAGTTCAGCGGCGGGCGCACCGATGCGCTGCATGCGACGGACGAGGGCCTGCGGTTGCGCGAACGGCGGGTCGTGCTCGACCGACAGTCCGCCGGGCAGCAGGGTTTGAGCGTCTTCTTCTGATCGACCGATCGTGCTGGTCGCCGCTACCGTCCACTTTCCCCCGTTGACCGCCTGGCCGGAGCGCGCCTGCGCCGCGCATCAGGCGGCAGCCGCGAGCGGTTTCGACCGGCTGGGCCGGGCGTTCACCGAGGCGGGAATCGAAACCATCATCGCTTTCACCAGCGAGCACATCGTCAACCTCCAGCCGAGACTGGCAGCGCCCTTTCTGGTGGGCGTGGGGGATCGCCACGCGGCGTTCCCCGAACCCCGCTTCAACCTGGCGCCGATCGCCAGGCGCGGCGATCCGGAGCTCGCCGAAGAGCTCGTCCGCGGGCTCTACGCCCAGGGCTTCGACCCTTCGCACTCGAGTGAACTTCGGCTCGACCACGGCACCACGCTGCCGCTCGCCCAGATGAAGATCCCCGATCACGTCGCGCTCGTTCCGATCATCGTCAACAGCATCTTCGCGCCCCTGCCGACGCTCACGCGCTGCCGTCAACTGGGGGCGGCTGTCGCCGCAGCGCTCGGACGCTCGTCGCTGGGGCGTCGGGTCGGGATCCTGGCGACCGGCGGGATCTCGCACACGGTCGGGGCTCCGGGCATGGAACGCAACGACCCGGCCTTCGATGCCGCCTTCCTGGGTGCGCTGGCGCGGGCCGATCTCGACGCTGCATGCCGCTACAGCGACGAGCTGCTCGATGCTGCGGGCAACGGCACGCACGAGATCCGCAACTGGGTGGCTGCCGCAGCCGCAGCCTCTCCCCGGCGTCCTGAAGTGCTCACGGCCATCCCGTGGGCGCCGGGGTGGGACACCGGTGTGCACCAATTTCTTTGGGCGGCAGCATGAGGTCGGCAGCCCTGACCCAGTTCCTGATCGACGTCACGCGCGGACACCTGCGGGATGCCTTCGCGGCGGACCCGAACGGTGTGCTATCCGCTTCGCCACTGGACGAGGGGCCGCGCCGCGCGGTCCGCGCACAGGATATCGGCGCGCTGTGGCTGTCGGGGGCCCACCCGATGGCGCTGCTCTATTTCGCCCGCAGTTGCGGTTGGGACAATGAAAGGTACTACGCCTGCCTCGCGGAAGGCGAGCTCAGGCGAGGCGCTCCAGTCGAGGCTGAGCGGCAAGCTGCGCACGCGCCGTCACGAACGCATCGATAGAGCGCTCGACATGCTCCGTGATCACCTTTCTGGCCGCCTTGCAATCGTGCCGCTCCAGCGCATCGACAAGGGCTGCGTGCTCACTGACCACATGGTCGTTGCGCATTGCCGCCACCCGCGTGCCACTGGCGATCAGGTACATCTTACCGCGCACGCTCAGGAGCTCGCGACGGATCTGCCGGAGCCCGGCAAGCTCCGCCATGCGGATGTGAAAGGCCTCGTCGATGCTGTACATGTCTTCCTGGCTGAGACCCTTGCCCCGCAGGATGGTGCGCAGTTCGCGGATGTCGGCCGGCGTGGCGGTTTCGCAGAGGCGGCCAACGACCAATTGCTCGAGCGCCACCCGCAACAGCCGGATCTCGATGATCGCGGCCTCGTCGAGTTCGACCAGGCGATAGCCCCGCTTCGGAACGATTTCGACCACACCGTCGCGGAACAGGTTCAGCAACGCCTCGCGCACGGGGGTTCGCGACACCCCGAGCGATTCCGCCAGCGCACTCTCCGAGAAGAACTGGCCGCGGGCGATCTGGCCGTCGCGGATGGCCCGTCGAATGGCGCCGTAACCCTGCTGGGCGAGGCTTTCGGATCGAACGAGGTTGGGAAGCGATGACATCGCCGGTGCGGACATCCGAGGCGGATGAAAAGGCCGCTGCTTGTATGCAACATTCTACCGGCAAGGGTCGGCACGGCGGAGCACACGGATGGATCTGGGACTGACGGACAGGGTGGCGCTGGTGACAGGCGGATCACGCGGACTCGGGCGTGCCACCGTAAACGCCCTGGTGGCCGAAGGCGCGAGGGTGGTGGTGGTCGCGCGTGACAGTCCCGAACTGGCAGCGCTCGGAACCGCCCTCGGGAATCGCGGCATGGTCGTTGCCGGCGACCTGCTCGACCCCGACCTGCCGCGCCGCGCGGTCGCCGCAGCGCTGGAACGCTTCGGCCGGCTCGATGTGACCGTGGTCAACACGCCCGGGCCGCGACCGGTGCTGCCGTTCGACGCCGGCGAAGCGGACTTCGAGGCAGCCTACCGCTCCACGTTCTATCCGGGCCTTCGCCTGGTACACGCGGCGCGTCCGCCGATGACCGAACGCAAGTGGGGGCGCATCGTCATCGTTTCCTCGACCAGCGTGAGGGCGCCCAAGCCGTTCCTGTGCCTCTCCGCGGCGGCGCGCAGTGCGCTCTGGGCATGGGCCAAGAGCGCGGCCCCCACGCTGTTCGAAAGCGGAATCACTGTCAATGCCGTCTTCGCCGGTCCGCACGACACGGACCGTGCCCGGGAACTGGGCGTGAAGAACCGGATCATCGGCAGACCCGAAGACTTCGGGCGTTTCGTCACCACGCTTTGCGGAGACGCCACACGCTTCATCACGGGCGCCGGGTATCTGGTCGACGGCGGCGAACTGACGGGAATCTGAGGAAAGAGGACATGAGCCCCTTGAACATCGTGCGCGACGGTCACGGCCCGACGCTCCTGCTGCTGCACGGCATCGGATCGAGTGCGACGGCCTGGTCGAAGCAGATCGATCGCCTGCGCGGCGAATTCACCTGCATCGCACCAGATCTGCCGGGCTATGGCGACTCGGCCGATCCGCTCGGCGCCGGGCTGGAGTTCCTCGTGGCGGCTGTTGCCGACGCTCTCGAGGGCGAACGCGCGCATGTGCTCGGCGTATCGTTCGGCGCCCTCGCCGCACTCGGGATGGCCCGGTTTCGACCGGACCTCGTCGAATCCCTCGTCCTGTCGGATGCCACACTCGGCCGGGCCTACCTGCCGGAAAGCGAACGCCAGACGTGGCTGCAAGGTCGCGAGACACTGGCGCACGAACTGGCTACGCGCAGCGTCGAGCGCGCCGCCGAGATCGCCGGGCGCCACGCGCTACCCGAAGCCATCGAGGAGATCGCCCGACACATGCGCCGGGCGCGTCCGCAGGGCTACATGACGGTCGCCAGGGCGATCGCCGACACGGACGCCCGGCCGTGGCTCGGCAGCATCGACAAGCCGGCGCTGATCCTCTGTGGCGAGGACGATCGGGTGACCGGGATGGACGTCTCGCGCGTGTTGTCGGAACAACTCCCGTCCGCCACGCTGCTCTCGATCCCGGGCGCGGGCCACGCGCCTCACATCGAGCAGCCGGATCGTTTCGCAGACGCCGTGCGCGCGTTTCTCCAGGCGTTGCCGACCTAGCCGTCGACCTCGAGGAAGCGCGCAAGCTTGCTCAGCACCGCTTCGCGCGTGAAGGGTTTGACGATGAACCCGACGGCGCCCGCGCTCAGGCTCTTTTCCAGCGTCTCGCGACGAGCGTCCCCGGTCAGCATCAGGACCGGCACGTCGGCGAGTTCGGCGTGGCTCTTCAGCGTCTGGGTCAGGGCGACGCCATCGGCGTCGGGCAGGTGCACGTCCATCAGGATGACGTCGGGATGCACCCGACGCGCCAGGCCGAGCGCCGTGGCCCCGTCGGTCGCGAAGACGAGTTCGTAGCCGGTGCCGCGCAAGGCACCCTCCATCAGCACGCGCAGCACTTCATCGTCGTCCACGACCATCACGACCGGCTTGACCTTGCGCAGGCGGACGTGTATTGCCCTCAAGTCCTCGATCCGGTGACTGATCTTGGCGCGCAGATCGCTCGACCAGGCGCGCACTGGCGCCAGGGCCTGAGCACTCGATTTCATCGCCGCCGACACCGGCTTCTTCAACTGGTCGATCTCGCCCGAGAGTCCCGCGCGTCCACCATCGTCCGCCAGGCGCTTCGAAAGCTCGTCGATCGCCGCGACGATCGCGCGCTCGGCGTCCTTGAGCGACTCCTCGGCGGAGGCCGCGTGTCGATCGCCCTCGGCGACCTCGCGGTCGACGAGGGTCTGCATCGACGCCAGTTGCGCGGTCTCGAGAAGTCGCTGGCGCTCGTGGCCTTCGCGCGCCGGCTGGGCGATGACCTGGCGCGCCGCATTCAGGACGCACATCGACAGCCGCAGGCCGTCCTGCGCATGCGGCCAGAACAGCAGGTAATCGTCGAAGGTTCCCTTCTTGCAATGTTCGAAGGCCGCGCGAACGTCGCCCTTGGAGCACAGCAACACGGTTCGATGCGGCTGGATCTGCTGTGCCGAGCGGTACAGGGACAGGGCGCAGTCCTGAGCCTTCTCGATGCTGTTGAACCCGAGGATCAGCACTTCCGGCTTGACGCGCTCGAAGTCGGCCACGGCGTGGCCTTCCTGGCTGGAGGCGTGCACATCGCTGAACTCCGACTCGAGCTGCTTGACGATTTGCGCGGCGTCCACGCTGTTGTCGGACACGACGAGGACGCGCGCCGAGGCAGGATGGGGAGCGGAGCCTTCCTTTCCTGGAGATTTCATGGCGGCACGGGGTGACTGTCGGACGGTAGTACAGAGGCGGGCATCGAGGTGTAGGACAGCGCGAAGAAACCGATACGCCGATCGCAGCGTGGGGTCAATGTCACAAACACCGAAACAAACACCGAAAGCCGCGCGGTCTCCACGCCTCGGGCCTTCGGGCCCGTTAGCGGGTAGGACGGGCGTACGCAAAAGGCCGGCTGAGGCTGGCCGAGCCGCGAAGTCCGAAGCGCCAGGGAACGTCGACCGCCTTCGAGATGCCGATGCGCGGACCGCTGACGACCGCGACCGGACCCTCGACGGGGCGCAATTCGAACGGCGGCGCATCGAGCGCGCGACCATCGAAATCGCCGTCGATGGCGAGAGCCTGGGTGAGTCGTCCGGGTCCGGCGCACAAAAGCCTGTCGGCGATGGCACCGCGCCGCCGCCTCATGACTTCCACGCCATCGACCGGTTCGAGAGCCCGGATCAGGACACCCGCGCCGTGCCCGACCTCCCTGCACACGAAGTTCAGACACCAATGCAGGCCATAGGAACGGTACACGTAGGCCCGGCCAGGCGGACCGAACATCACGGCGTTGCGGGGAGTCATGCCGCGATGGCTGTGAGAAGCCGGGTCCTCGCGGTCGTAGGCCTCGACCTCGACGATGCGTCCGCCGACGCCGCCGACCCGGAGAACCACGCCGATGAGACGCCGGGCGACGTCCACGGACGGCGCGCCGAAATCGATTCCCGCGATTCGGACCGTCGCGTCGCGCTCCGGTCCGCCGACTGGTTCCTTGATCATGAATTGACGCCCGTCCGCTGCTCGCAACATTCTGCCGACGCCTTCGCCGGGCAGACGACAGCGGCAAACGACATGCCGTCGAGCGGCGCACCTCCGTACCCGGAAGCGCCGCCGGCGTGCACCTATCATCCTTTTCCATGGGTACCGCAGCCGTCCCGCCGAGCCACGTCGACGCCGCCGACGGGCGCCCGCTCGCCCGGCTGCGCGGCTGGTGGGACCGCATCCATCTCGGCGCCCAGCTCCTCGCCCTGGTGCTGTCGCCCACCTCCTACGGCAAGCGCCATCGTCCGGCGATGGCGCGTCACATCTACCTCGACACGGCGCCGATCCTCCTCTGGTTCACGCTGCTGTCGGCCTTCATCAGCATCGTCCTGATCCGCATCGTCGTCGTGACGGCGCTCAGCTACGGGCTCTCGCAGTTCGCGGTGCAGATGGTGGTGCGCGTCCTCGTGCTCGAGCTGATCCCGACCACCGCCGCGCTGTTCGTCGCCCTGCGCTGCACGATTCCCCGGGGCGCCGAACTCGCCGAGATCCGGCAGACCGGACGGGCGGGGCCGCGCGCGCTGCTCGACGAAGTCGTGCCGCGCGTGGTCGGCGGCATGTTCGCGGTCTGGACGCTGGTCGCTGTCAGTTGCGTGGTCGCCCTCGTCGTGGCCTACCTGGTCGTCTTCGGCTTTGCGGTCGGTGGCTTCGCCGCCTACACGCGCACGGTCGGCCAGGTGTTCGCACCGGAAGTGACGTTGATCTTCACGCTGAAGACGCTCTTTCTCAGCATCGCCGTCTCGATCATCCCGATGGCGTGGGCCTGGGGCGGACCGCAGACGCAGCGCTCGGCCGTCGGCCGGGAGCTGCAGGTGCTGGTGCGCCTGTTCGTCGTCATCCTGGCCATCGAGCTGACGTCGCTCGTCGGCAACTACTACTGAGATGGACGAGAGCGGCCGGCCCCAGGTGCAGGCAGACGCCGCACCGGTCCCGCACCTGGCGCTGAAGGCGACTGCATTGCTCGTGCTGATGGTGGTGCTGCTTGTCGGCGCAGCGCTCTACGTGATGTACGCGCGCGGCGTCTTCGAGCCGACCCGGCAGCTCGTGCTCGTCGCCGAGGATTCCGAAGGCGTCGTGGTCGGCATGGACCTGACCTTCGCCGGGTTTCCGATCGGCCGCGTCCGTCGCATCGAGCTCGGTCCCGACGGCAACGCGCGCATTCTCATCGACGTACCCGAGAAGGACGCACACTGGCTGCGGACCTCGAGCGTCTTCACTCTCGTTCGCAGCCTCGTCGGCGGAACCAATCTGCGCGCCTTCAGCGGCATCCTCGCCGACCCGCCGCTGCCCGACGGAGCCGAGCGCACCGTGCTGCGCGGCGATGCGACCGCCGAGATTCCGCGGCTCGTCGCCGCGGCGCGCGAAGTGATGCAGAACCTGACCGCGCTGACCGCGGCCGATTCGGCGTTGAGCCAGAGCCTGGCGCACGTGCAGAGCCTGGCCGACAAGCTGCAGGGACCGGGCGGCGCGCTCGGCGTGCTCTTCGGCAGCGACACCGAATCCCGCAAGTTCGGCGCCGCGCTGGATCGCACCAACGCCCTGCTGGCCCGGCTCGATGCGATGGCGGCGCGCGCCGACAGCCAGTTGCTCGGCCCGAACGGCGTGGTGCCGGAGGCGCGCACGACGGTGATCGAGCTGCGCGGCCTGCTGGGTGACGCCCGCGCCAGCCTGAAGAAGGTCGATGCGGTGCTGCAGGAGGCGCAGGCCGTCGGCGCCAACGCACGCGTAGCCACCGCGGACCTCGGCGCGTTGCGCGCGCAGGTCGACGCCAGCCTGCGCAAGGTCGAGCAGTTGCTGAACGACGTCAACCGCAAGTGGCCGTTCGCGCGCGACACCGAGGTCAAGCTGCCATGACGGCGCGGCTGGCGGTCGGACGCTGGGCGTCCGTGGGGTTGCTGGCTCTGAGTGCGGGCGGCTGCGCCAACCGTCCGCCGACGCCCGACTGGCAGCTGAACGCCAAGAGCGGTGTCGAGCGCGCCGTCAGCGCCTATTTCGATGGCAACGACAGGGCCGAAGCGGAAGAATTCGCGACGGCGCGTGCAGAGGTCGCACGGACGGGTCGGCCGGCCCTGTTGGCCAGGGTCGAACTGGTGCGCTGCGCCGCACGGGTGGCGAGCCTGGTGCTGGAGCCGTGCTCCGGGTACGCGGCGCTGGCGGCGGACGCCGAGCCGGCGGAACGCGCCTATGCGGCCTTTCTCGGCGGCGCCGTCCTCGGCGCCGATGCGGCCTTGCTGCCCGAGGCGCAGCGCCCGCTGGCCGTCGCCGCGGCGACGCCCGCGTCCGACCTCGCCGCGCTGGATCGCATGACCGAGCCGCTGTCGCGGCTGGTCGGCGCCGGCGCCATCGTTCGCGCCGGACGGGTCACCCCTGCGGTGGTCGCCCGCGCCGTCGACACCGCTTCGGCGCAGGGGTGGCGGCGTCCCTTGCTGGCCTGGCTGACGCTGCAGCTGCGCCAGGTCGAGGCCAGCGGAGACGCCGACGCGGCGGCCCGGATCCGCCGCCGCCTCGACATCGTCGCCCCGGCGGCGCCACCTGCATCGACCCCGGCTGCGGCATCCGGTGCCGCGCCGGCATAGGATAGACCGGCCGCAGCGACCATCCCGCCCTCCTCCCAGTCTCATGAACGTTGTCATCGTCGGCGCCGGAATCGGCGGACTCACCCTCGCCTTGCTGTTGCAACGCGCCGGTGTCGGCGCCCGGGTCTTCGAGGCCTCGGCACAGATCCGCCCCCTGGGCGTCGGCATCAACGTGCTGCCGCACGCGAGCCGCGAGCTCGGCCGCCTCGGTCTCGAGGCCGAGCTCACGCGAAACGCGGTGCTGACGCGCGAGGCGGCGTTCTTCAACCGCTTCGGCCAGCTGATCCACCGCGAGCCACTCGGCCGCGACGCCGGCTACGAGGCGCCGCAGTACTCGATCCATCGCGGCGACCTGCAGCGCGTGCTGCTCGACGCCTTTGTCGAGCGCGCCGGCGCCGCGCAGCTGCAGACGGGATGGCGCTGCACCGGCTTCACGCAGGACGCCGACGGGGTCAGCGTCGGCTTCGTCGACCCCGACGGGTCGGCGCTGCCGGCGCAGCGTGCCGATGTCGTCGTCGCCTGCGACGGCCTGCACTCGACCATCCGCAAGCAACTTCATCCCGGCGAGGGCGAGCCGCGCTACAGCGGGATCAACATGTGGCGCGGCGTGACGCGCTGGAAGCCCTTCCTGAGCGGAGCGACGATGGTGCGCGCCGGCTGGCTGACGCACGGCAAGATGGTGATCTACCCGATCCGGGACGACATCGACGGCGCCGGAACGCAGCTTGTCAACTGGGTCGCGGAGATCGAGACGCCGAAGCACCGCCAGCGCGACTGGACCCGCCCGGGCGAGCTCGGCGATTTCATCGGCGCCTTCGCCGACTGGCATTTCGATTGGCTCGACGTGCCGGCGCTGATCCGCGGCGCCGATGCGGTGCTCGAGTTCCCGATGGTCGACCAGGACCCGCTGCCGTGGTGGACGCAGGGCCGCGCAACGCTGCTCGGCGACGCCGCGCACCCGATGGTGCCGCGCGGCTCGAACGGCGCCGGCCAGGCGATCCTCGACGCGCGCTGCCTGGCCGATCTGCTGGCCGGCGCCCTCGATCCGGCGGCGGCGCTCGCCGCCTACGAAGCGCAGCGCCTCGAGGCGACGACGCGGGTGGTGCTGACCAACCGCAGCAACCCACCGGATGCGATCATCCGCGAGGTCTACCTGCGCAGCGGCGACAAGCCTTTCGAGCGCATCGAGGACGTGATCAGCGCCGACGAGCTCGCCACCATGTCGGAGCGTTACAAGCAGGTGGCCGGTTACGACCGCGGCGCCCTTTCCGGAACACGACCCTGAACGAGGAACGACAGACCATGGGCATTTCGAGACGTACCCTGCTTCAGGCGACCCCGGCGCTCGCCGGCACGCTCGCCGCGCCCGGCTGGAGCCTGGCGCAGGAAGCCTATCCGGCATCAAGCCGATCGATCCGCATCATCGTGCCGTTCTCCCCGGCCACCGGCATCGACATCCTGGCGCGCACGCTCGGCCAGAAGCTCGGCGAGAAGTGGAAGCTCGCGGTCGTCGTCGACAACCGCGTCGGCGCCAGCGGCAACATCGGCACCGAAGCGGCCGCGAAATCGCCCCCTGACGGCTACACGCTGCTGATGACGGCCAACACGATCGTCCTCAACCGCAGTCTCTTCAAGAAGATTCCGTACGACCCGGTGAAGGACTTCGCCCCGATCGCGCCGCTTGCGATCGCCAGCATGGCCCTGGTGACGCACCCCTCGATGAAGGTGAAGACTGCAGCCGAATTCATCGCGATGGCGCGCGCGAATCCGGGCAAGATCAACTACGGCTCTCCCGGCAACGGCACCCCGCACCACCTGGCGATGGAGCTCCTCAAGCACGAGGCCGGCATCGACCTTGTGCACGTGCCGTATCGCGGCACCGGACCCGCCGTCACGGACCTGCTCGGCGGCCAGATCGGCGCGATGTTCCTGCCGCTGCACGTCGCACTGCCGCACTGGCAGGGCGGCAAGCTCGCTCTCCTCGCCGCCGGCAGCCTGCAGCGGACCGCCGTCACGCCGGACGTCCCGTCGCTCGCCGAGGCGACCGGCGTGAAGAACATCGACGTCGACATCTGGTACGCGGTTTATGCGCCGGCCGGCACACCCGCCGAGATTGTCGGCCGCCTCAACACCGAGTTCAACGCGCTGTTGCGCCAGCCCGAGATCCGCGAGACGCTCGGCAAGCAGGGTCTCCTGGCCACCGGCGGCACGCCCGAGAGACTCGCTCAGATGACGCAGGCCGACATGGACCGCTGGGCCAAAGTGGTCCAGGCGGCGAAGATCGAGGCCGACTGACCGGAGGTGACATGGACACCATCAGAGATGCACCCGCGAAGAACCCGGGCACCCTGCCGGCGAGGACACCCCTTGTAGACGAGCGCCGCCGCTTCTACGACGAGATCTCCGGCGCCAACCTGACGCCGCTGTGGGAAGTCCTGCATGCGCTGGTCCCGACCGCGCCGGCATCGCCCTGCGTACCGGCCCACTGGCGCTATGCCGACGTGCGCCCGCACCTGATGCGCTCCGGCGAGCTGATCAGCGCGGCCGAAGCCGTGCGCCGCGTGCTGATCCTCGAGAACCCGGCGCTGCGCGGCCAGTCGTGCATCACCCAGTCGCTCTACGCCGGGCTGCAACTGATCCTGCCGGGAGAGATCGCGCCGAGCCATCGGCACACCCAGTCCGCGCTGCGCTTCATCGTCGAAGGGCGCGGTGCCTACACCGCCGTCGACGGCGAGCGCACGACGATGGAGCCCGGCGACTTCATCATCACCCCGAGCTGGACCTGGCATGACCACGGCCACGAGGCCGACGGCCCGGTGGTCTGGCTCGACGGTCTCGACATTCCCCTGGTGCGCTTCCTCGACGCCGGCTTCGCCGAGACCTATCCCGAGGCGGTCCAGCCGGTGCTGCGGCCCGAGGGCACCAACCCGGCGCGCTGGGCGGCGAACATGGCGCCGGTCAACCACCACGCGCCGCACGGCGCGACCTCGCCGATCTTCAGCTATCCCTACGGGCGCAGCCGCGAGGCGCTTGCCCGGCTGGCGCGCAACGCGCCGATCGACGCCTGGGACGGCGTGAAGCTGCGCTACGTCAACCCGACGACCGGCGGCTCGCCGATGCCGACGATGGCGACCTTCCTGCAGTTGCTGCCCGCCGCCTTCCGGACCCTGCCGAGCCGACAGACGGATGGTGCCGTCTACAGCGTGGTCGAGGGGCACGGCCGCGCGGTCATCGGCGCAGGCCCGAAGCGCCTGGCCTTCGACTTCGGTCCGCGCGACCACTTCGTCGTGCCGTCCTGGCACACGCTCGAGCTCGAAGCCACCGACGAATGCGTGCTATTCAGCTTCTCCGACCGGCCGGTGCAGCAGGCCGTGGCCCTGTGGCGCGAGGAGCGCCTGCCGGCGCCGCCGCGTTGAGGCGGTCCGCATGAAGATCGGCATCATCGGCGGCGGCCCGGCGGGCCTGTTCTACGCCTACCTGATGAAGCGCGCCGATGCGACGCACGCGATCCGGGTGGTCGAGCGTGATCCCGCCGACGCCACCTACGGCTGGGGCGTCGTCTTCTCGGACGTCGCCGTGGCGTTCGTGCGCGACATCGCGCCCGAAGTCCACGAGGCGATGACGCAGAACCAGGAGGTTCACGCCGACATGGCAATCGTCCACCGTGGCCAGGAAGTGCGCCTTGCCAACAACGCCTTCCACCGGATGGCGCGGATCGACCTGCTGAGGGCGCTGCGCGAGGCCTGCGCGCGGGTCGGCGTGGAGGTCGTGTACGAACACCGGGCCGACGACGTCGACGAGTTCGCGGACTGCGACCTCGTCGTCGCCGCCGACGGTGCCAACAGCACGATCCGTTCGCGTCACGCCGAGCAATTCGAGCCCGAGCTCGATGTGCGCCCGAATTACTTCGCCTGGTACGGGACGACGCAGCTGTTCGATCCGTTGTCGCTGATCTTTCGCCAAAACGACCACGGCCTGCTGATCGCCCACGCCTATCGTTACAGCCGCACCCACAGCACCTTCCTAGTCGAATGCGATCCGGCGACGTTCAGGGCGGCGGGACTGGACAGCATGTCGGAGACCCAGAGCCTGCGCTACTGCGAGAACGTGTTTCGCGACGACCTGCACGGCGAGCCGCTGCTGTCGAACCAGTCGAACTGGTTCCGCTACACCATCGTGAAGAACCGGCGCTGGTCATGGCGCAACCTGGTGCTCCTCGGCGACGCACTGCGCACCGGTCATCCGTCGATTGGCTCGGGCACGCGCCTGGCGATGCAGGACGCGATCGCCCTGTTCGAGGCGAGCGAGGCCGCCGGCACCGACGTGCCGCGCATCCTCGCCGAGTTCGAGCGCATCCGCCGGCCCGGCTCCGACTCACTGCAGGCGGCGGCGATCCGCAGCACCGAGTGGTACGAGAACCTCGGGCCCAAGCTGCGCTACGACCCGGTGACATTCGCCTACGACTATCTCGTCCGCAACGGCCGCGTCACGCACCAGCAGGTGCGCGAGCGCGACCCTGCTCTCGCCTCGGCCTACGAAAAACTGCATCCGGAGGAGACCTCGTGAAGCTGCGCGATGGCGCCGCCATCGGCACGCGCTGCGCAGGGTTCCAGCTCGTCACGCGCTCCCTGAGTTCGGCCTGCGGCACCGTCGGCACCACCCTGGCGGAGCCTGGGAGCCCCCATGCTTGACGGCTGCATTCCCTGGCCGGAGAAGGACGCCGCGAGCTACCGGGCCTCGGGCCTCTGGGAAGGAATCACCCTGTTCGAGATGGTCGCGCGCAGTGCGGCCCGCGCGCCAGGCGCGGTGGCGGTCGTCCACGGCGAGCGCCGGGTGACCTACGCCGAGCTCGTCGAGACCGCGGAGACCCTCGCCGCAGGCTTCGCGGCGCTCGGCATCCGCACGCTGGAGCGCGTCGTCGTGCAGTTGCCGAACGGGCTCGACTTCGTCTTCGTCTACCTCGCGCTGGCGCGGCTCGGCGCGATTCCGGTGATGGCGCTGCGCGCCCACCGCCACGCCGAGGTCGCGCATTTCATCGGGGCCTCGGGCGCGGTCGCCTACGTCATCGCCGATGTGATCTCGAAGTTCGACTACCGCGAAATGGCCACGGAAATGCAGCAGCGGTTCCCGGCCCTGCGCCACGTGGTCGTGGCCGGCGAACCGGGCAGCGGCCAGATTGCGCTCGGCCCGCTGCTCGATGCCGCCGCCGCTCCGAAGGGCGACGGCGCCTGCGCATTGCCGCGACCCGACCCCGGCGAGGTCGCGACGATGCTGCTCTCGGGGGGCACCACCTCGATGTCCAAGCTGATTCCGCGCACCCACGACGACTACGTGCTCAATGCCAGGCTGTGCGCGCAGGCGGCCGGCTTTTCCCCGGAGACCGTGCTGCTGGCGATCCTGCCGCTCGGCCACAACTACAACCTCGCCTCGCCCGGACTGCTGGGCGCGTTCTACGCCGGCGGCCGCGTCGTCATCGCCAGCGGCACCGACACCGAGCACGTCTTTTCGCTGGTCGAGCGCGAACGCGTCACGGTCATTGCCGCGGTCGTGCCGCTGATCTCGAACTGGCTGCATGCCGACGTCGCGAAGCGGTTCGACCTGTCGTCGCTCGAAGTCATCCAGAACGGCGGTGCGCGGCTGCCGCCGGAGCTTCGGGCGCGGCTCCGTACGGAGCTGAGGTGCATCCCGCAAGAGGTCTACGGCACCGCCGAGGGGCTGATCAACATGACGCGCCGCGACGATGCCGACGAGGAACTGCTCGAGAGTTCCGGCGCTCCGGTCTGCGAACTCGACGAGATCCGCGTCGTCGACGACGACGACCGGGACGTTGCAGACGGCGAGGCCGGCGAACTGGTGACGCGCGGCCCATACACGATCCGCGGCTACTACCAGGCGCCGGTGAAGAACGCAGAGGCCTTCATGGCAGACGGCTGGTACCGCATGGGCGACATCGTCCGGCGGCGCGGTCGCTACGTCTATGCCGAGGGCCGGCGCAAGGACCTCATCAACCGCGGTGGCGAGAAGATCAATTGCGACGAGATCGAGAGCCTCCTGATCGCGCACCCGAAGGTCCGGCTGGTAGCGCTCGTCGCAATGCCGGATCCGGTGTTCGGCGAGAAGGCCTGTGCCTGCGTCGTGCCGCAGCCGGGCGATGCGCCGACACTCGACGAACTGGTCGCATTTCTGCGGGCGCAACGCATCGCCTCCTTCAAGCTGCCGGAACGCCTGGAACTGATGACCGAGTTCCCGCTCAGTCCCGTCGGCAAGATTCTCAAGCGGCAATTGCGCGAATCCATCGAGGCTCGACTGGCCGCGACACGTTGACGGCATCACGGGTTTCCCCAAGGTGGGCATCCCCCTCGCGGGGCGCATCATGGACGGGTTCGCATCTTTTCCGGATCAACAGCAAGGAGACGTGGAAATGGCAAACCCGCAACGCGTGGTACTCGTCACCGGAGGCATGGGCGGCCTCGGTGAATCGATCTCGACCAAGATGGCCGACGCCGGCTACAAGGTCGTCGTGACCTATTCGCCGGGCAACACCAAGCACGCCGAATGGGTCGCGCAAATGAAGACAAACGGCTACGACATCCTGGCCGTGCCGTGCGACGTCTCCGACTTCGACTCGTGCACCAAGGCAGTGGCCGAGGTCCAGACAAAGGTCGGGGCCGTCGATGTCCTCGTCAACAACGCAGGCATCACCCGCGACATGACGTTCAAGAAGATGGACAAGGTGAATTGGGATGCGGTGATGCGCACCAACCTGGACAGCCTCTTCAACCTGACCAAGCAGGTCGCCGACGGCATGGTCGAGCGCAACTGGGGTCGGATCATCAACGTCTCGTCGGTGAACGGCTCCAAGGGCGCCTTCGGCCAGACCAACTACTCCGCGGCGAAGGCCGGTGTCCACGGCTTCACCAAGGCGCTCGCGCTCGAGGTCGCGAAGAAGGGCGTCACCGTCAACACCATCTCGCCGGGGTACATCGGCACCAAGATGGTGACGGCGATACCCGCGGAGATCCTCAACAGCAAGATCCTCCCGCAGATTCCGGTCGGCCGCCTCGGCAAGCCGGAGGAAGTGGCCGGACTCATCATCTACCTGGCTTCGGACGAGGCTGCATTCCTCACCGGCGCCAACATCGCCATCAACGGCGGGCAGCACATGCAATGACGGCGACCCGACGCAGCCCACACCCCGAAACGGAACACGAGGACACAGCATGATCAAGGCCGGAATCGATCAGGACGCACTCATCAGGATGTTCGCCGAGGCGAGCGCCAAGCAGGGCGAAGCGCTGCGCCGCGCGGTCGCGCAAGCCACCTTGAAAGCCCTGCAGGGTCGCGAACTCTCGCTCGAGAACATCCGCAAGGTGGTCAAGAGCGTGACCCAGGCGACGTCGGCGGGGGCGGCACAGAACCCGGCTGCCGCGATCGACGTCGAGTCCATGCTCGGCAAGGCCCTTTCGGGCATGGACGCGGCCCTGCTGCAGGCCGTCGAGGCCAACCGCAAGGCGCTGGCGCAGTTCGTCGAGCACGGTGCCGGCCTGCAGGAAAAGCAGCTGAAGGAGGCGCTCGCCAACGTCGAGAAGATGGAGGACGTCTTCTTCGCCTCCGTCACCAAGGCCGCACAGAGCGGGGGGCCGATGCAGGCGCAGTGGGAACATGCCCTGGGCGCCATGCGCGTCAAGGGCAGCGACACCGGCGCCGGTGCCACCGCCGCCGTCGAGCAACTGATGGGTCAGGCCCAGGGGGCGCTCCGCGAAGGGCGGGCGTCCGGCCTGCGTGCGGCCCAGGCGATGCTGGACAGCTATTCCGCGCTGGTGAGCGGCGTTCTCATCGGCATGTCCGAAGCGCTGCAGCAGGGTGCTCCCGCCGCGGCCGAACCGGCGGCCAAAGCGCGCAAGCGCTGAGGCGCAGCCGGGAAAGTTCCGCGCTATGGAGCCCAAAAGACAAACCCCTCCGCCTTTCGGCCGGAGGGGCGGGCGGCTGACGCCGCCATTTGGAGCTCGAAAGATATGGGGTTCCGGGCTCCTGGCGCAGAGACTGCGCCGGGGGGTTGCCTGCATGCAGGCAACTGAAAGGTAGACGACGCACGCGCCGAGTTCAAGCAAACCCGCGCTGCAAGCACGGACTCAGGTCAACGAATCGGGCACCCTGGTTCTGGGCGCCGCTCCCGGCACGGCTCTTCACTGACGACCAGCTTTTCGCCCGCGCCGCCGCGGGCCCGTTGGGCGGCTTTCCTCGATCGACCTTGTCCCGCGCGGGCTCTTCGGCGCCCGCGCGCCGCGAGACCAGTCGACCGTGACCAACACCTCTGCCGGTGCTGCGTCACCGCCCCGGCGCGGCCAGGACCTCGTTGACGATGCGTCGGGCCCGCTCCCGCACGGCGGCGTCCATCTGGATCGGCCGGCCCCACTCGCGCGCCGTTTCGCCGGGCCACTTGCTGGTGGCATCCAGGCCCATCTTGCCGCCGAGCCCGCTGACCGGCGACGCGAAGTCGAGGTAGTCGATCGGCGTGTTCTCTACCAGCACCGTGTCGCGAACCGGATCCATCCGAGTGGTGATCGCCCAGACCACCTCGCTCCATCGGCGGATGTCGACATCGGCGTCAGTGACGACGATGAACTTGGTGTACATGAACTGGCGCAGGAAGCTCCAGATCCCGAACATCAGGCGTTTCGCATGGCCTGGGTAGCTCTTGCGGATGCTGACGATCGCCATGCGGTAGCTGCAGCCTTCGGGCGGCAGGTAGAAGTCGACGATCTCCGCGAACTGCTTCTGCAGGATCGGCACGAAGACCTCGTTGAGGGCGACGCCGAGCACGGCCGGCTCGTCCGGCGGCTTGCCGGTGTAGGTCGAGTGATACATCGGGTCGCGCCGGTGCGTCAGCCGGTCGATCTCGAAGACCGGGAACCAGTCCTGCTCGTTGTAATACCCGGTGTGGTCGCCGAATGGGCCCTCGAGGGCATGGAGGTAGCCACCGATCTCCCGGGTTGCGACGCCGTGCGGGCTCGCGCCGGCATAGCCTGGGGCGGCGACCGGGACATGGCCCTCGAGAACGATCTCGGCCCGGGACGGCACCTGCAGCGCCACCCCCTCGTCGCCGACGCCGGTGTCGACGACTTCAGTGCGGCTGCCCCGCAACAGGCCGGCGAACTGATACTCGCCCAGCGTGTCCGGTACCGGCGTGACGGCGCCGAGCATCGTCGCCGGATCAGCGCCCAGGGCGACTGCGATCGGAAACGGGCGGCCCGGCTTGGCGATGCCGAACTCACGAAAATCCAGAGCCCCGCCGCGGTGCGCGAGCCATCGCATGATGACCTGGCGCGGTCCGATCACCTGCTGGCGATAGATGCCCAGGTTCTGGCGAGCCCGTGCGGCGGGCCCGCCCTGTGGACCCCGGGTGACCACCAGTCCCCAGGTGATCAGCGGCCCCGCATCGTCGGGCCAGCAGGTCTGGATCGGCAGGGTGGCGAGGTCCACTGCCTCCCCCTCGAGGACCACTTCCTGGCAAGGCGCTGCACGAACCCGTACCGGTTTCATGTCCCACAGCGATTTGGCCATCTGCAGCAGGCGCCCGGCGTCTCGGATGCCCTTGGGCGGCTCCGGTTCCTTGAGGCTTGCCAGAAGCTGGCCGATCTCACGCAGCTCGCTGACTTCCCCTGCCCCCATGCCCATGGCGACCCGACGGGCGGTACCGAACAGGTTTGTCAACACCGGAATTTTGTAACCGACAGGGGCGGTAAATAACAGCGCGGGGCCACCCTGTTGCAGTACCAAGTCGCTGACCGCTGTCAATTCGAGCCGCGTGGAGACTGGGCTGGCGATCCGGCGCAGTTCGCCGACCCCTTCAAGACCGTCCAGAAATTCCCGCAGGTCGGCGTACTTCATACCAATAAGTAATTAAAGGTCTTTTTCATAGTCTTGACCGGATATTAAACGGATTCCTAGAATCCGCTCCTTCGTCGCATAAGCACGGGATAACCCGCCCTCCTCTTGCCTCCCTGAACAGGGGGAAGCGGGTCGATGGGCCTGAAGGCTGCGATTTCCCGAGGGGCGGATCCGGGAAATTATCGCCTTCGCATCTCGCGCGCGGCGGCCGTTGGGGTCTGACGGTCGTCTCGCGCACTGGAAGGACATCATGCGAATACTGACCCGCGCCGCTTCATGGGCGCAAGCAACCCGACATTCGGTCACCGAGTCGACCACGGTCTTCTTGCGCGACGCCGGACAGGGACTGCTCGAGATCAGCCACAACTCGCTGGCGCTGCTCGGTCTGTTGCTGGTCGCCCTGGTGCTGTTCCTGGGCGGGCGCGCTGACCTGCGGCACAGCGTCGAGGCTCGGACGCTCGACTGGCTGCAGCAACGCCACATCGCCCGCCTGGACCCGCAGGACGCGCTCGAACGCGAACTCAGCGAGCCCGACGCCATCGGCCGGGCGACCGCGGTCGATCCGCGCGACCTGCCGCGTCAGCAAGCTGCCGTCGCCCAGTGGTTGTCACGTCGTTACCGCGTTGCTCCCGAACCGATCAGCCGCCTGGTCCAGGAGGCCTGGCAGGTCGGCGCGCGCGCCGGGCTGGACCCGACGCTCATCCTGGCGATCATGGCGGTGGAGTCCAGCTTCAACCCGTTTGCCCAGAGCTCCGTCGGGGCGCAGGGCCTGATGCAGGTCATGACCAAGATCCACGACGGCAAATACGAGGCATTCGGTGGCGCCCATGCCGCCTTCGACCCGGTGACCAACCTGCGAGTAGGCGTCCAGGTGCTGAAGGAATGCATCGCCCGCGCCGGCAGCATCGAAGCCGGCCTGCGCTACTCCGTCGGCGCCGCCAACCTGCCCGAAGACGGCGGCTACGCGTCGAAGGTCTTGAACGAGCAGGGGCATCTCCGTCAGGTCGCCAGCGGCCGCGCCGTGCCGTTCACGACGACCGTGACCGCCACGGCTCCCCGCGCGACGACCCCGGCTCCTGCGCCAGCGGCCACGCCGGCTGCGCCTCCTGCTGAGCCGGCGAAGGCATCGGAGGGCAAGCCCGCGGAGCAGCTGGCGCTGTTGCGCTGATACCCCCGCACAGCGTCCGCTACACTCCATTCCGCCGCGCAACTGGCGATGCGGCCCCGGAAGCCGGGGCCCGAGGTGGACCACCACCGGGAAGCGCGGTCGGCGCCTGTGCAGCAGGTTTCCGGTTCAGCCGTTCGCCTGGGCAGCCCGATCGCTGCGAGCGCCGTGCTCGCTTGGCCGCGGGAATCCTTGCAAAGGACTGCCACCATGTTCGACCGCAACCTCTCCACCGTCGCCAACGTCGATCCCGAGATCTGGAGCGCGATCCAGAACGAGAACCGGCGCCAGGAAGAGCACATCGAGCTGATCGCCTCGGAGAACTACGCCTCTCCGGCGGTGATGGAGGCCCAGGGCAGCCAGCTGACCAACAAGTACGCCGAGGGTTACCCGGGTAAGCGCTACTACGGTGGCTGCGAGTTCGTCGACGTCGTCGAGCAGCTGGCGATCGACCGGGTCAAGCAGCTCTTCGGCGCCGAACACGCCAACGTGCAGGCGAACTCCGGCTCCCAGGCGAACCAGGCGGTCTTCTTCGGACTGCTTCAGCCGGGTGACACCATCATGGGCATGAGCCTGGCCGAAGGCGGCCACCTGACCCACGGCATGCCGCTCAACATGAGCGGGCGCTGGTTCCGGGTGGTCAGCTATGGCTTGACGCCAGACGAAGCGATCGACTACGAGCAGATGGAACGGCTCGCCCATGAGCACAAGCCCAAGCTGATCATCGCCGGGGCCTCTGCCTACAGCCTGCGGATCGACTTCGAGCGCTTCGCACGCGTGGCCAAGGCGGTCGGCGCGTACTTCATGGTCGACATGGCCCATTACGCCGGCCTGATCGCCGCCGGCGTGTACCCGAACCCGGTTCCGCACGCCGACGTCGTCACCTCGACCACCCACAAGAGCCTGCGCGGACCGCGCGGCGGGATCATCCTGATGAAGGACGCGGTGGCCAAGGCCATCAACAGCGCCATCTTCCCCGGCATCCAGGGCGGCCCGTTGATGCACGTGATCGCCGCCAAGGCAGTCGCATTCAAGGAGGCGCTCGCGCCCGAGTTCAAGGTCTACCAGCAGCAGGTCGCCCGCAATGCCGTGGTCCTGGCGGAAACGCTGACCGCGCGCGGCCTGCGCATCGTCAGCGGCCGCACCGAGAGCCACGTCATGCTGGTCGACCTGCGGCCGAAGGGCCTGACCGGCAAGGAAGCCGAGACGGTGCTCGGCTCCGCGCACATGACCTGCAACAAGAACGGCATTCCCAACGACCCGCAGAAGCCGATGGTCACCAGCGGCGTCCGCCTCGGCACGCCGGCGCTGACGACACGCGGATTCGGCGAGAACGAGACCCAGCGCACCGCGAACCTCATCGCCGACGCCCTCGAACGTCCGCACGACGAGGCCAACCTCGCCGCGGTCCGCGCCAAGGTGGCGGAACTGACGCGCGACTTCCCGGTTTACCGCTGATCCGAAAGCAGCGCTTCGACCCGACCTGCCCCCGCCGATGCGTTGCCCTTTCTGCAGCCACGAGGACACCCAGGTCGTCGAGACCCGGGATTCCGACGAAGGCGACGTGGTGCGGCGGCGCCGCCGCTGTCACAGCTGCGACAAGCGCTTCACGACCTACGAGCGCGCGGAGATCGCGATGCCCTCCGTCGTCAAGAAGGACGGCACGCGCGCCGATTTCGATTCGGCCAAGGTGCTCGCCTCGATGACGCTGGCGTTGCGCAAGCGCCCGGTCAGCGTCGAGCAGATCGATGCGGCCATGGAGCGGATCCAGGAGAAGCTCCTCAACAGCGGCGCCAAGGAGGTGCCCTCGGCGCGTCTGGGCGAGCTGGTGATGCGCGAACTCAAGCGCATCGACAAGGTCGCCTATGTCCGCTTCGCGTCGGTGTACCGCAGCTTCGAGGACGTCGACGAGTTCCGCCAGCTGATTCGCGACATCTGAATCCGCCGCCGTCGGCGGCGGCCGCCCCTTCGAGGGCACAGGCTTCCCCCCTCTGCGGGATCGCCTGCCGCGCCGCGTCTTCCTACATTGGAAGCAGACGGAAGCGGAGGCACCGATGGGCACCAGAGCCAGGCAGAGCGGCACGACACTGATCGAAACCTGCATGGTCGTCACGATTGCCGGCGTCGTCGCCGGGACGGCTCTCCCGGGGTTGCGCGGTGTTCTCGAGAGTCGTCGCCTCGTCGGCACGGCCTCGCAGCTCGCCACCGACATCCAGTTCGTCCGCAGCGAAGCAGTGTCTCGCAATCGGGCCGTGCGCCTGAGCTTTCACAACGGCCCCGACGCAACCTGCTATGTCATCCACACCGGCAATGCGGGGCAATGAACCTGCGTCGCCAGCGGCCCCGCGGTGTGCACCGGCGGGGCCGAACAGATCCGCACCGTGCGCCTGCCGGCGTCGGACGATGTCAGCCTGCGCGCCAATGTCTCGTCGGTCCTGTTCGACCCGCTCCATGGCACCAGTTCGCCGAGCGGAACGCTGCGCCTCGTCGGCACCCAGGGCCGCGAGATCCAGCACGTCATCAACATCATGGGACGGGTTCGTTCGTGCACGCCGCAAGGCGTCGTGCCGGGCTACCGCGCCTGCTGAAGATTCCCGATGGCGCGCGTCGACTCCCTCTCCCGCAGTGAAGCGCAGGCGCGCGGTTTCACCGCGCTCGAACTCCTGGTGGCGATGGCCGTCACGGCGATCCTCGCGAGCATTGCCTACCCGAGCTTCGCCGACCAGTTGACACGCGCCCGTCGCGTCGACGCGGTGATCGCACTCGGCGCCGCGCAGCAGGCCGAGGAGCGCTGGCGTGCCAACCGCACCAGCTATGGCAGCCTCGCCGATATCGGTGTCGCGGCCACCTCGGGCGCGGGTCACTATGTGTTGCAGGTCGTCGGTGCCAGCGCCACCGGCTACCAGATCCTGGCCTCCGCCCGGGGCGCGCAAAGCCGGGACGCGGCCTGCCGGCATCTGCGATTGGGCGTCGTGGGGGCGAACTTCGACTACGCCTCGGGACCGGACGCGACGGTCTCGAACCCGGGCCCGGCGAACCGCCGCTGCTGGAGCCTTTGATGGCGAAAGCCCGGAGGCAGACGCGAGAGATCCGAGCGCCACGGCGCGGTGCGATCTGCGGCATCTCGCTCGTCGAACTGCTGGTCGGCGTCGCCATCGGTCTTCTGATCATCGCCGGCGGCCTCGTCTTCATGACCGGCAGCTGGCTCGAGCATCGCAGCCTGCTGCTCGAGGGTCGCCTCATGCAGGACCTGCGCACCGCCGCCGACCTGATCATCCGCGACGTGCGCCGCTCGGGCTACTGGGGCGCCTCCGAGACCGGAGTGTGGAGTCCCGGGACCTCGGCGGTGGCGTCCAATCCTTACGACCTTTTCACGGCCACGGCGAACAGCCTGGCCTTCCGCTATTCGCGCGACGGCGTCGAGAACGACCTTGTCGACACCAACGAGCATTTCGGCCTGCGGCTGCGCAGTGGCGTGATCGAGTTGCAACTGGGCCGCGGAAACTGGCAGGCTCTGACGGACGGTGCCACCGTCACCGTGACGGCATTGACGGTCGTTCCGACGACGCAGTGGGTCAGTCTCGAGGAGTCCTGTCCGGTTGCATGCCCTGCATCCGCCTCCGCCTGCCCCCCGCGCCTGGCAGTCCGCGACGTCGCGCTCGAGATCAGCGGCCACGCCGTCGCGGATCCACAGGTGCTGCGCACGGTGCGCAGCGCCGCCCGCCTGCGCAACGACCTTGTCGTCGGCGCCTGCCCTGCCTGACCGACATGCGAAAAGGCTGCGCACTGCGCCACCCACCCCGCGCACGCCGCGAGCGCGGCGTCGCGGCGCTCGCACTCACCATGCTGCTGCTGTTCGCCCTCCTGCTTGGCGTCGCCTTCGTCAACCGCAATCTCGTCTTCGAACAGCGCGCCTCCGCCAACCAGTACCGGTCGACGCAGGCCTTCGAGGCCGCCGAAGCCGGACTGGAATGGAGTCTGGCGCGGCTGAACGATCCGCAGCGCATCGCCGCCGACTGCCTGCCGTCGATCGATGTCGGCGCGATCTCGTTCCGGGATCGGCACCTGACCTGGCAGGCCGCCACGGCGACCTATACGGCAACCACCTGGAGCGACGCCGGAACGCCACGACCGCTGCAGCCGACATGCGTGCGCGGGGCGACCGGCTGGGACTGCGCCTGTCCCGCCGACGGCCTGCCGGTTCTGGCCGTCCCCGCCGTCGAGGGGCCGGCTCCCGCGTTCAGCGTGCAGATCCTGGCCACATCGCGGCCCGGACAGGTGCGCATTCTGGCCATCGGGTGCAGCGCGCTTGCCGGACCCTGCCGCCCCGGCGACACCGCGGCCCCGGACGCCATCGCTCAGGTGCAGATCCTCGCGGCTCTCTTGCCGGCGGTGCGCACGCCGCCCGCTGCAGCACTGACCGTCCGCGGCAGCGTCGATGCCGACGGCGCGCCGTTCGGCGCGCACAACCGCGATCCGGCATCGGGCGGCATGGCGATACACGCCGGCGGCGCGGTCAACGCAACGGCGGCACACCTGACGCAACCCCCGGGTGCGGCCGCCGCCACGGCGGTGGTGCGCCACGACACGCTCCTGGCCGCAATCGATCCGGCGCGCCTCTTCGCCGCCCACTTCGGTCTCGATCGGCGCAGCTGGTCGAATCAACCGGGCGTGCACCGGATCACCTGTGTCGACGATTGCGCTGCGGCGCTGGCCGCGGCGTTCGACGCCGGCGCCACGAGCGTCCACGTCACGAGCGACCTGAGCCTGGTGGGGCCGCTCGTTTTGGGCGCACCTCTGCGCCCGGTAGCGATCGTCGTTGACGGCACGGCCCGGTTCGCAGGAGCCGTCCATCTCGACGGCCTTCTCTATGCCGCGGCCCTGCGCTGGGAGCCCGGCGGGACGGGGCTGGTGCGCGGCGCCCTCATCACCGAGGGCGACTACAGCGGTGCCGGCGCGCCCGAGATCGTCTACGACGCGAGCGTCATGTCCCGCCTCAAGGGCGGCACGGGAACCTTCGCCCGCATCAGCGGCAGCTGGCGAGACTTCTGAGATGACGCGCGCGCTTTCGCCCTTCGATCGATGCCGCCGCAAGGCGTGCGGGGCGACGCTGCTCGAAGCACTCGTCGCCTTCGTCGTCCTGCTGCTCACCGTAGCCGCGGTGGTGCGGGCGCAGGGTCAGCTGCGGCTCGGTGCCGATGTCTCGCGCCAGCGTTCCGAGGCGGTGCGGCTCGGCCAGGCCGACCTGGAACTCCTGCGGGCGTATGCCGTCATCGGGGCAGCATCGGGCTCGCGCGCTTACGCCGAGATCGTCAGCGCCGCTGCCACCGTCGATGGCGCGAGCGGCTACGTCAGCAATGCCGCCTACCTGGTGACGCGCGCCATCCAGACGGGCGCGGCGGACGAGGCCCGCAGCGCGGTCGTCGACGTGACCTGGGCCGATCGCGCCGGCGAGCGCCATCGTGTCGTGCTGAACACCATCGTCGCGGCCCACGACCCCGCCTACAGTGCCGCGTTGACACTCCCGCCGAGCGGGTCTCCGGTCAGGGGTGCATGGGGCCGCTCGGCCCGCATACCGCTCCCAGCGCGCAACCTCGGGGACGGCCGCAGCGCCTTCAAGCCCTTCGGCTCGGCCACGGTGGCCTGGGTATTCGACAATGCATCGGGGTACGTCGTCGCGAGCTGCAGCGGTATCGCAGCACCACGGGCCAACGCGGATCTGCTTGCCAGCGACCTCGTCACCTGCAGCAGCGTGCGCGCCGTGCTGCTGAGCGGCATCATCCGCTTCACCTCGGCAACGCCGCCCGACCCCGGAAACGCCCGCGATCTGCCAGCGGCCCTCGCTGTCGTGCTGACGACCCGCGGCGGGCCTTACCCGAGTGCCCCCACGTGCGGCAGCGAGCCCGTGAAGACCGTCACCTACTCCGGGCAGGGCACGCTACACGTCGAATCGGTCGCGATCGCGGCAACGCCGGCGTCGCTCGGCCTGGCGAACTGGACCGAGAGCGGCGATCACCACGTCGCGTATCACTGCCTCGTCCCGCTTGCCGCCGACGGCACCTGGTCGGGCCGGACGACGCTGGCGCCGAACGGCTGGACCCTCGGCTCCGGTGCGGCGGACTCGCGCGTCTGCCGTTACGCCGCCGACCTGGACGGGAGCGGCGCGATCGATTCGAACATCGAGCACCCGGCGGACTACGTCGGGGTTGCCGCATCTTTGTCGAACCAGAATTTTCTCGTCATCGCCGGCAACCAATCCTGCCCGTCCGCCCCGGCAGTGCGGATCGCCGGCGCAGCAGATGACGTGTTCGCCGACCTCTCGACCGTCACCCATCAGCCCTGAGCGCCGCGCGTCATACTCGGCGCGATGGAAACCGCTGCCGCTGCCGATGCCGACTCCTGGATGCGCGAGGCGCTCGATCTCGCCGCAGGCGCGATCGGCGTCTGCGAGCCCAACCCGCGGGTGGGTTGCGTGATCGTCGCCGCCGATGGCCTGGTCCTCGGCCGGGGCGCGACCCAGGAGGCCGGCGGCGCCCATGCGGAAGTGATGGCGCTGCGCGACGCTGCGTCACGCGGCGTCGACGTGCGCGGCGCCACGGTCTACGTCAGCCTGGAGCCGTGCTCGCATCACGGTCGCACCCCCCCCTGCAGCCAGGCGCTGGTGGCGGCCGGCGTCGGTCGTGTCGTCATCGCCATTGCCGATCCGAATCCGCTCGTCGCCGGCGCCGGAAGCGCGCAACTTCGAGCCGCGGGCATCGCGGTCGAGATCGGCCCGCTCGCCGACGACGCGCACGAACTCAACATCGGCTTCTTCTCGCGCATGCAACGCGGCCGGCCCTGGTTGCGGCTGAAGGCGGCGGTCTCCCTCGACGGGCACACCGCGTTGGCCAATGGCGCGAGCCAATGGATCACGGGGCGTGAGGCGCGCGCCGACGGCCATGCCTTTCGCAAGCGCGCCGGGGCAGTGCTGACGGGCGTCGGCACGGTGCTCGACGACGATCCGCGCCTGGACGTGCGCGAAGTCCCGATCGTCAATCAGCCGCTTCGAGTCGTCGTCGACTCCCGTCTCGAGACGCCGCTCGATGCGCGCATCCTCGCCGCACCGGGACGGGCCCTCGTCTACGCCGCTGCGCCCGATGCCGAGCGCCGCCGTGCTTTCGAGGCGCGTGGGGTCGAGGTGGCGCTGATGCCAGGCCCCGGGGCCAAGGTCGACCTTGCCGCCATGCTGGCCGACCTCGGGCGGCGCGAAATCAACGAGTTGCACGTCGAAGCCGGACACAAGCTCAACGGCTCGATGGTTCGCGCCGGGCTGGTGGACGAGTACCTCGTCTATGTCGCCCCGAAGCTGCTCGGCAGCGGCCGCGAACTGGCGCTCTTCGGCCCGCTCGAGCGCCTCGACGAAGCGCCCGCGCTGCGTTACACCGACGTCACGCGCATCGGCGAGGACCTGCGCATCCGCGCCCGGCCGTTCGTTTGAGCCGGAGCGGCAGCCTGCTGCCTGCTACCTGCTGCCTGCTGCCTGCTGCCTGCTGCCTGCTGCCCGCTGCCCGATGCCAGCTTCCCGAGCCGGCCTGCGCTGGCAGGCGACAATCCGCCCATGTTCACCGGCATCGTCACCGGCATCGGCCGGATCCTCGAAGTGCGGCCGCTCGGCGGAGCCGATAACCACGGCAAGCGCCTCATCATCGAGGCCCCGACCGGCTACCTCGACGACGCCGCCCTGGGCGACAGCATCGCACTCGACGGTGCCTGCATGACGGTCGCCGCGTTCGATCCGGTCCACCATCGCTTCGAGGTCGACGTTTCGGCCGAGAGCCTGGCGCGCACAGCGGCGCTCGACGAACCCGGCCCGGTAAATCTCGAAAAGGCGTTGCGGGCGCACGATCGCCTCGGCGGGCACCTCGTCAGCGGTCATGTCGACGGCATCGGCCTCGTCACCCACTTCGCCGCCGTCGGCGAATCCTGGGAACTGCGCATCAAGGCCCCGGGCGAGCTCGCTCGCTTCCTGGCCTACAAGGGCTCGATCACGGTCAACGGGGTCAGCCTGACCGTCAACCGGATCGACGACCTGCCCGACGGTTGCGCATTCAGAATAAACCTAATCCCGCACACGCTGTAATACACCACCCTCGGCACGCTGGCAGCGGGCCGGCGCGTCAATCTCGAGATCGACCTGATCGCGCGCTATGTGGAACGCATGCTGACCGGCGCGCTGCCGCGAGCCTGACGCTCTCCCGGGTCACACTCCCGGCCTCGCCGCACGGCTGCCGGTTCCTCGCCCGTCCGCTCGCGCCGGCGGGCGCCACCTACAATTCGGCATGGCCATCTCACCCGTTCCAGAGCTCGTTGCCGAGCTGGCCGCCGGCCGGATGGTGATCCTCGTCGACGAGGAAGATCGCGAGAACGAGGGTGACCTCATCATCGCTGCGGACCACGTCACACCGGCAGCCATCAATTTCATGGCGCGCCATGGGCGCGGCCTGATCTGCCTGACGCTGACACGCGAGCGCTGCGAACGGTTGCGCCTGATGCCGATGGCGAGTCGCAACGGCACGCGCCACGGAACGGCCTTCACGGTGTCGATCGAGGCGGCCGAGGGCGTGACGACCGGAATCTCCGCCGCCGACCGCGCCCGCACCGTGCAGGCCGCTGTGGCGCGCGACGCCTCGGCGAGCGACCTGGTCCAGCCCGGCCACATCTTCCCCCTGCAGGCGCAGGACGGCGGCGTGCTGATGCGTGCCGGGCATACCGAAGCCGGCTGCGACCTCGCGGCGATGGCGGGCCTCAGCCCCGCGGCGGTGATCTGCGAGGTCATGAACGAGGACGGCACGATGTCGCGCCTCCCCGACCTGGTCGAGTTCAGCCGCATCCATGGCCTGAAGATCGGCACCATCGCCAGCCTGATCGAACACCGCAGCCGCCATGAATCGCTGATCGAGCGCATCGGCGCCCGCAAGATCACCACCGCCCAGGGGGCGTTCGACTGCACCGTTTTCAACGACCGCGCCGGCGGCCTGCACCTGGCGCTGACGCGCGGCCGCTGGAGTGAAACCGACGAAGTGCTGGTGCGCGTGCACGAACCG
>JBBQCD010000038.1:0-43355 GCA_038318385.1 Burkholderiales bacterium
ACCTTGGCCAGCGCGATCTCCGGCACGACGATGTAGTTGCTGAAGGTCGACGTGCCCATGTAGTGCAGCAGCGGCTTGCCGCCGAGGCTGAAGCGGCTGGTCGCATCGGGCATCAGGCCGCGGCCCTGCGTCGAGCGGATCTGCTGGCACAGGTTGGTCTTCCTCGACAGGCAGAACTTGCACTGCCGGCATTCCGGCGTGTAGAGCGGGATCACGTGGTCGTCACGCTGCACGCTGGTAACTCCCGGGCCGACCTCGACGACGACGCCGGCGCCCTCGTGGCCGAGGATCGCCGGGAAGAGGCCTTCGGGGTCGGCGCCGGAAAGCGTGTACCAGTCGGTGTGGCAGATGCCGGTGGCCTTCACTTCCACCAGCACCTCGCCGGCGCGCGGCCCCTCGAGGTCCACGGTTTCGATGCTGAGGGGTTCACCGGCCTTCCAGGCCACGGCTGCTTGGGTCTTCACGTCGAATTCCTTTTCGGGTCAATGGTGGTGGGCGGCAGCCTTGATCATGTCGGCCGCTTTCTCGGCAATCATGATCACCGGCGCGTTGGTGTTGCCGCTGACGATGCGCGGCATGATCGAGGCGTCGACGACGCGCAGCCCGGCGATGCCGTGCACGCGCAATTCGGCATCGACGACGTCGTCCGGTCCGCTTCCCATGCGACAGGTGCCGACCGGGTGGTAGATCGTGTCGGCATGGCCGCGGATGAATTCCTCGATCTCGGCGTCGGTGCGGGCCCGCGCCGACACCGGCAGCTCGATGCCTTGGTGGCCGGCGAGCGCCGGTTGCGCCAGGATCGCGCGCATCGCCTTGAAGCCGCGGACGAGACGCTCGACATCGTCGCGCTCGCCGAGGAAGTTCGGGTCGATCGCCGGGGCTGCCAGCGGGTCGGCGCTGGCCAGCGAGAGGCGGCCGCGGCTTTTCGGCTGCAGCAGGCAGACGTGGCACGAGTAGCCGTGGCCGAAGACGATCTTGCGGCCGTGGTCGATCAGCTTGCCGACGACGAAGTGGAGCTGCAGGTCCGGCAGCGTCTCCTCGGGGCGGCTGCGGATGAAGCCGCCGGCCTCGGCGAAGTTGGTCGTCAGCAGGCCGCTGCGCCGGCGACGCCATTCCATCGCGCCGCGGATCGCGGCGAGGGCGCCGGGCAGCGAGATGCCGAAGAGCTCGCGCAGCTTCGGCGCATGCACCACCTGGACCACGTCGACGTGATCGTGCAGGTTCGCGCCGACACCCGGCAGATCGTGGACCGTGGCGATGCCGTGACGTTGCAGATGAGCGCCCGGGCCGATTCCCGACAGCATCAGCAGTTGCGGCGACTGCAAGGCACCGGCCGTGAGCAGCACTTCGCGCCGCGCCTCGTAGCGGCGGACGACGCCGCCGACGCGGGCCTCTGCACCGATGGCGCGTCGACCATCGAACAGGACCCGCAGCGCGTGCGCGCCGGTGACGACGGTGAGGTTGGGGCGGGCCAGGGCGGGTCTCAGGTAGGCCTTGGCCGCACTCCAGCGTTCGCCGTCCTTGTGCGTGACCTGATAGCTGCCGAAGCCTTCCTGCGCCATGCCGTTGAAGTCGCTGTTGGCACGATACCCGGCCTGGAGCGCCGCCTCGACGAAGTGGCTCCCGTAGCGGTTCGGGCTGCGCAGATCCATGACGTTGAGCGGCCCGCCCGTTCCATGGAAGGCGTCGCCGCCGCGCTCGTTGTGCTCGGCCCGCCTGAAGTAGGGCAGCACGTCGGCGTGGCCCCAGCCGGCGTTGCCCTCGGCGGCCCAGTGGTCGTAGTCCTCGCGCTGGCCGCGCACATAGATCATCGCGTTGACGGAACTCGATCCGCCCAGCACCTTGCCGCGCGGCTGGTAGCCGTGACGGCCATTCAGGCCGGGCTGCGGCAACGTCTGGAAGCCCCAGTTCGACTGGCCGGTCAGCGCCATCACGGCGATGCCCGCCGGGCAGTGGATCAGCACGTTCCGGTCCGCCCCACCGGCCTCGAGCAGGCACACGCTCGCGCCCGGGTCCTCCGACAGCCTCGCGGCCAGCACGCAGCCGGCCGAGCCGCCGCCGATCACGAGGTAGTCGTGCATCGCGTCCGGTGGCTCAGCGGCTGTAAGCCTTGCGCGAGCCGTCGGCGAAGACCTCGTCGTCACGGGTCACCCGACCGGATTCGTCGAATTCGCGCTCGCGCGCGACCTGACCGCGGGCGTCGTAATGGGTCTCCGCACGCAGGTGCCCTTGGGGGTCGTAGCGGCTGTGCACCCCGAACGCCCGGGCGTCGCCGCGTGCGCCCAGGGCCCAGGCGCCCTCGGAGGCCTTGCGGCCGTTGTCGTGGAAGGCGGTGTCGCGACGCAGCGCCTGGCCGTCGACGCTGACGAATTCCTGGGCATCGCGCGGCTGGCCGTTGAGGTACCAATGGCGCTCGAAAGCGCTCTCGCGGCCTCGCTCGGTCGCGCGCCAGCGACTTTCGCGAACGAGCGTTCCGCTCTCGGCGAATTCCTGCTCGAGCACGGTCACGCGCCGTGCCGGGGCGTCGGCGCGAGGCACGTCGACCCAGCGGGATTCGTAGCGCCGCACGCCATCGGCGGCAAGGCGGCGTTCGAACCCGCCGTCGCCTTCGCGTTGCCAGACTTCGCGCGTCCGGCCGTTCTCCCAAAGCGTTTCGACCCTGCGCCGCTCGCCGCGGTCGTGGGTGAGGTGCGACTTCGCCGCTCCGGAAGCGCCGTACAGCGTCACGGTGGCGGGGCCGGCGTGGCCGCACCAGGCGGCGTCGTCGGCGGCCGGAGCGAGCAACGGGCGGGGGCCGCAACGCAAGTCCGCCAGGCGACCGTCGCGCTGGAACTCGGCGACCGCCTGCTCGCGGCCGTCGTCGCCGTGAAAGGAGACGCGGCGCAGCGGCCCTTCGGGATACCAGCTGCGCGCCAGCCCGACGCTCTGGCCGTCGCGGTAGGTTTCCTCGCGCAGCAACGGGTTGCGGGGTCCCTGGCTCGCGGCGTACTCGCGCGCGAGGCCGTCGCGGTTGCCGCGCTCGTTGACGCTGTGCTCGCGCTCGAGGATGCCGTCCTTGTACCAGCGGGCGCTGCCCATGAACACGCCGCGCTGCAGTTGCTGCTCGCGCCGCAACTGCCCGGTGTCGCCGTCCCGGCAGCGCATCGTGCCGCTCTTTCCGGCAGTCTCGTTGCCGTTGTTCGGGTTCACCGCCACGCCGTCGAGGTCGCAGACCTGAATGGCCAGCGCCGCCAACGGCGTGGCGCAGGCGAGGGCGATCCCGAGGTGTGCGCGGCGGTTCGGCATGGGACGATTGTGCCGTCGAAGCCAGCCTTCCTCCTACAGCGCCGGGCCGGCCCCCGGCCTACGATCCAGACGCTTTGCCAGGGGGAAACCGCAATGGCCAGCCAGTGGCGCCTGCATGAACGAATCTCGAAGAAGAAGCTGATGTGGTCCGTCGCCGCTGCCGTCGCCGTCACCCTGATCGCCGTCCTGCTGGTGGTCAACCTGTCGAGCGGCGAAAAGCGCATCGAGCATCGCCTCGAGCGTCTCTATTCGCTCGAGGATCCGCACTTTCGCCATGTCATGGGCGTGCTGCTCGGGCCGCCGGTGCTGGACGGCAATCGCTACGAGGTCCTGCTCAACGGCGACCGGATCTTCCCGGCGATGCTGGCGGCGATCGCCGGAGCGCGCAAGACGATCAATTTCGAGACCTACATCTACTGGTCCGGTGCGGTCGGCCGCTCGTTCGCCGACGCGCTGATCGAACGGGCCCGCGCGGGCGTGAAGGTCAACGTGCTGCTCGACTGGGTCGGCAGCGCGAAGATGGACGACGCGCTGGTCGAGGAGTTGAAGTCCGCCGGCGTCGAGGTGCTCAAGTACCACCCGCCGCACTGGTCGCACCTGGGGCGGCTGAACAACCGAACCCACCGCAAGCTGCTGGTGGTGGACGGCCGCATCGGCTTCACCGGCGGTGTCGGCATCGCCGAGAAGTGGAGCGGCGACGCCCAGGATCCCGACCACTGGCGTGACACCCATTTCCGGGTCGAGGGGCCTGTGGTCGCGCAGATGCAGTCGGTCTTCATGGACAACTGGATCAAGTCGACCGGCCGCGTCCTGCACGGCGCCGACTACTTTCCCATCCTCGAACCGGTGGGCAAGGGCGTGGCGCAGATGTTCAGCAGCTCGCCCAGCGGCGGCAGCGCGAGCATGGAGCTGATGTACGAGATGGCGATCACCGCGGCGAGTCGCACGATCCGGCTGTCGAGTGCCTACTTCGTGCCCAACGATCTCGCCGTGCGGGCGATGGTCGACGCGATGAAGCGCGGCGTGAAGCTGCAGATCATCACCCCGGGGACGCACACCGACGCGGAGACGGTGCGCAGCGCTTCCAAGGAGAAGTGGGGGCGGCTGCTCGCCGCCGGGGCCGAGATCTACGAGTTCCAGCCGACCATGTACCACTGCAAGGTGATGATCGTCGACGAGCTGCTGGTCTCGACCGGATCGACCAACTTCGACGACCGCTCGTTCCGGCTCAACGACGAGGCCAACCTGAACATCTACGACGCGGACTTCGCCAAGGAACAGGTCGCGGTCTTCGAGGCCGACCTCGCGCGCTCGCGGCGCATCTCGCTCGAGGAGTGGCAGCGCCGTCCCTGGACCGCGCGCCTGGCCGAAAAGGCCGCATCGCTCATCGGCTCGCAGCTCTGAGCGCCGTCCGCACGGAGCGGGCGGCCGGACGGCTGCATGGCGGGCACGGCCGTCGTCGATCTGGCAAGATCGAGAACTACGCTGCGACCGCTGCAGGAGGTTCCCATGAAAAAGTGGCTGGCGCCGATGGCGCTTCTGGTTTGCCTGGCCTTGCCGGCGCACGCCGCGCTCGACATCGGCGACAAGGCGCCGAACTTCAGCACCGACGCGGCGCTCGGCGGCAAGGTCTTCCGGTTCTCGCTCGCCGATTCGCTCGCCAAGGGCCCGGTGGTGCTGTACTTCTTCCCCGCCGCGTTCTCGGTCGGCTGCTCGGCGGAGGCGCACGAGTTCGCCGAGGCGATCGAGAAGTTCCAGGCCCTGGGGGCGACCGTCATCGGCGTCTCCGGCGACGACATCGAGACCCTCGGCAAGTTCTCGGTCCAGGTCTGCCAGGGCAAGTTTCCGGTCGCCTCCGACAACACCCAGGGCATCATGAAATCGTACGACGCGGTGCTGACGCTTCGGCCCGAGTACGCCAACCGAATCTCTTACGTGATCGCGCCGAACGGCTCGGTCGTCTACAACTACCAGAGCCTGAACCCGAGCCGCCATGTCGAGAACACGCTCGATGCGTTGCGCGGCTGGTCGCAGACGAAGGCACGAAATTGAAGCATCCGATGAAGAAACACGTCCTCACCGCATCGCTGGCCGTTTCGATCCTGGGTTGGTGTTCCCTGGGGGTTGCCGCCGAGCCGAAGAAGACACGCGAGGATGTCCGCGGCGAGGCCGCTTCCGCGGCCAAGGCGCATCAACTCGACACCGGCGACGCCACCAAGGTGGCCCCGGCCGCGTCGGTGCGCTCACGCGCGGAGGTCAAGGCGGAGACGCCGGCGGCGGTCAAGACCGGCGCCGTGGGTCACGGCGAGGTCAGTGCGCCGCCGACGGCTGCGTCATCGGCCGCGGCGTCGGTCAAGTCGCGCGCCGAGGTGAGGGCGGAAGCCGCCTCCGCGATCGGCGCGCGTGCGCCCAAGCGCTCCGCGGCGACTGCCTCTGCCGCCAGCGCCGCCGGCAAGTAGTCGACCGACGAAGGGGCGCGCCGCGCCCCAGTGGGGCTTGGCGCCCCGGGCCCCGGACGCTACTCTGGTGCGCGTGCCGCACGCCCATCTCCCGGGTTCGTGCATGGAAGTTGCTAGACAAGGGGCATGACCCGACCTTCCGTGGCCGCGCCCACCGCGCCGCCGATCCAGGCCTTCCTCGAACAACTCCTCGACCGCTACGCCCCGCTCGATGCCGGTCGGGTGGCCGACTACATCCCGGAACTGGCCAAGGCCGACCCGGCCAGCTTCGGCATTGTCATCGCCACGGCGGACGGCCAGGTCTATGAAGTCGGGCAATCGCGGCAGACCTTCACCATCCAGTCGGTCTCCAAGCCCCTGGTGTACGGCGCAGTACTCGAGGACTGCGGCCGCGAGCGCGTGCTGCGCAGCGTCGGCGTCGAGCCGTCGGGCGAGGCCTTCAACTCCATCAGTCTCGAACCCGGCACCGGTCGGCCGCTGAATCCGATGATCAACGCCGGCGCCATCGCCGTGTCGTCGCTCGTGCAGGGGCCGACGGCGCAGGCGCGACTGGCCCGAATCGTCGATGCGCTGTCGTGCTATGCCGGGCGGCCGCTCGCCATCGACGAGGCGGTGTACGAGTCGGAGCGCAGCACCGGTCACCGCAATCGCGCGATCGGCCACATGCTGCGCACCTACGGCATAGTCGGCGAAGACCCCGAGCCGGCGCTGGATCTTTATTTCCGTCAATGCTCCGTGCTCGTCGACTGCCGCGATCTCGCGCTGATGGCGGCCACGCTCGCCAACGGCGGTGTCAATCCGGTCACCGGACAACGGGCGCTGCGCGCCGAGTTCATCAGCTCGGTGCTGAGCGTGATGGCCACGTGCGGCATCTACGACTTCACCGGCGAATGGGTCTATCGCGTCGGCCTGCCGGCCAAGAGCGGCGTCGGCGGCGGCATCCTCGCGGTCCTGCCAGGGCAGCTCGGCATCGGGGTGTACTCGCCCGCCCTCGACGAACGTGGCAACAGCGTGCGCGGCGTCAAGGTCTGCGAAGCCATCTCGGCGGAGCTCGGTCTGCACTTCCTGCAGCCGCCGCGCGCCGCCGCGGCCAGCGTGCGCGCCCGCTACACGCTCGCCCACGTGCGCTCGAAAAGGCGCCGGCCGGCGATCGAGAACGCCCTGCTCGACGCGCATGGGGCTTGCGCCACGGTCTTCGAGCTGCAGGGCGACCTGCGCTTCGGCACCATCGAGCCGGTGCTGCGAGAAGTCGAGGCCGGCGGCGCCGCGCCGCTCTTCGTGATGCTCGACTTCAAGCGCGTCGGCCATGCCGACGGCGCCGCGACGCGGCTGCTGGCGCGCATGATCGAGGCCTGCGCGGCACGCGGCCAGCATGTCGTGCTGACTCGGGTCCAGCGCGGCCCGCTGCTGTCGGAGCTCGGCGGCGAAGTCGATCCGCGATGCGCCCGCGCCTACAGCTTTCAGCCCCAGCTCGATCTCGGTCTCGAGGCCTGTGAGCGCGGCCTGCTCGAGCGCCATGGCCGTCCGAGCGTCCGCGCGACCATCGCCGGTCTGGCCCAGCACCGGCTCTGTGCCGGTGCCGACGCCGCCGACATCGCGTACCTGGGCGAGCACGTCGAGCGCTGCCGCTACGCCGCCGGCGACAGGATCATCCGCCGCAGCGATCCGGCGGATGCGCTCTTCCTGCTGATGCACGGCGAGGTCAGCGTCGTCGTGACGTTGCCGCACGGCGGTCACAAGCGCCTGGCGACGCTGTCGTCGGGAATGGCCTTCGGCGAGTCGGCGCTGATCAGCGGCGGCCGGCGCTCGGCCGACGTCAATGCCGACACCGACGTCGAGTGCCTGACGCTCGGCACCGCTGCGTTCGCCCGGCTGGAGCGCGAGCGCCCCGGCCTCGTCGTGCGGTTGTTGCACAACCTGCTGCAAGGCAGCGCGGAGATCACCGCGCGGCTCACCGCGGAGGTCGCTGCGCTCGAAGGCTGAACGGTTCGGACAGTAGGTCTGGCGCGTGGCCGGACTCGACACGCCCACGGCACGCGAAGCGGCGCCCCGTTCTCGCTCATTCCTGTCCCCTCCCAAGAGGGTGTTGATCGCACCTGGACGCGAGGCTACCGTGCCTCAGGTCCAGCGCCGATCATGCACATCGAATCCCAACGTCAAGCCGCGCGAGCCGCTCGCGGGTGCATCGAGCGATGAGCGCGGTCACGCGTTGCATCTTGGTGTTGCTGGCGTTGCTGGCGATGCTGGTCTGCACGTCGGCGCCCGCGCAACTCGCGGTCACGCAGAGCGGATCCGCGGCGTTCAGTCTGCCCATTGGCGTGCCTCCCGGCATCGCTGGCATGACGCCGAACCTGGCGATCGCCTATTCGGGAGGCAACGTCAACGGTCCCGTCGGACTCGGCTGGTCGATCCAGGGCATCTCGATGATCACCCGTTGTCCCCAGACGCGGACCATCGACGGTTACACCCTGGGAGTCACGTTCTCGTCGAACGACAAGCTCTGCCTCGACGGTCAACGTCTCATCCAGACCTCTGACAACGGCGTCGTCGTCAATGGAAACATCGTCAATCCGGGCCCAAGCAATCGCTTTCAGAGCGGCGACAGCCTGGGAGGTTCCGGTTCCGTGGCCGTGCGCGAATACCGGACCGAGAAGGACAGCTATGCGCGCGTGCGTGCCTACGGCAGTGCCGGTGGTGCTGGAACCAACGGCCCCGCGTTCTTCCGGGTATGGACCAAGGGCGGCCAGATCTACGAGTACGGCAACAACGCGAATGCCTCGGCGAACGCGGCGATCGTCCCCTTCGGCAAGACAGTTGTCGTCGCTTGGGCGGTCAGTCGCATCGCCGACACGGTCGGCAACTTCATCGACTTCCAGTATGAGCAGCGAGACGTCTCCTGGGGAAGCGGCTCCTCCGCGACCAGTCCTTTGCCCGGGCATGAATGGAACGTGCAGGAGATCCGCTATACCGGAAACGGGGCGCAGCTGCCGTCGAACAAGGTCGTGTTCACCTATGACGACCGCGTCTCCACGCCCGGCCCAAGCTCGATCAGCGATCGTGCAGAGGCCTACCAGCAAGGGTCCAAGAACGTCAGCATCCGGCGCCTGAACTCGATCCGGACCTATGTCAATGCACAGGGGACGGCGGTCAAGGTCAAGACTCTCAAGTTCGCGTACGACAACGGGCCTCAGACGAATCGCAGCCGGCTCATCCGCATCACCGAGTGCGCCGGTGCCGCCGAAGCGCAGTGCCTGCCACCGACTGTATTCGGCTACTCAGGCGGTGGCGATGTCTATCAGCCCAATGCAGGCTTCGCGTCCGGTCCCTTGAATCTGCTGCCGCTGATCACGCCGGGTGGTTCGTACGGCGTGCTGCCGGTCGACTTCAATGGCGATGGCAGGACCGACATCCTCCGCTGGGGGGACAACCCGGCGGACAACAAGCTCTATTTCAGCAATGGTGATGGCAGCTTCACGCAGTCAGCGCTGTTCGCTCTGAACAATATTGGGAACAATCTCTTCAGAAGCGACGGCTGTTTCAGCACGCTGGTCGCCGACCTGGACGGCGACGGTCTGCCCGATCTCTTCCGCTACAGCGCGTCGATCGGAACGTCTGGCACGCCGTGCGCCGCCCCGCCGCCGACGACGATCCATCGCAACCGCGGCGACGGAACGTTCGACTCCCTTGCCTACAACGGGCCCGCGTTGAGTCGAGTCATCAGTACCAAGTCGTACTGCACCGCCGCCCTTCAGCAAAAGGGCGCCTGCGTCCGTGACAGCTGGACTCAGGGGGCCAACTTCTTCCTGCTCGATGTCGATGGCGATGGGATCCCGGACCTCGTCACGACAATCCTGCCCGCGCAAGGCAAGTTCGGTGAGTACGGCGACCCCGACCCCTGTCTGGTGCTGACATGCACGCGTGTTTACAAGGGGGACGGTCGCGGCAACTTTGCAGAGATCACCACCAATCTGGCGCACGTGTCGCTCTACAACGATCCCGCCCGTGGCGCGGGACTCGATGCACCGCGCAACCTGGTCGATATCGACGGCGACGGCCTGGTCGACATCCAGGGCATCCCACCTCGCTACGACACGAACGCGAGCGCCTTCAGGTCGCGCGGGGATGGCAACTTCGACGCCCTGGGGCTGGCGATGGCGTGCACCTATCCGCTCGACTTCAATGGCGACGGCCGCGCCGACTGCCTGCAACCCGATCCCAATGGGGTGCCGGACAACAATGCGCTTCGCGTCTCGATCGGGGCACTCGGCGGCTCGCAGGTGGTCGCGGGCTTCAACCTCAAGTCGGCGAGCAACAAGTTGACCGGCGCCGATGCCGGGGTGAGCGTGGTCGATCTGAATGCCGATGGTCGGCACGACATCCTGCGCTGGAACGACGATCCGACCCAGACCACTGTCTACGTCAGCAATGGTGACGGCACGTTCACGGCATCGACGACGTTCAACCTGAACACACCGACGCGTCAGTTGAAGAGGTCGAGCTATTCGGTCGATTTCGTCGCCGCCGACTTCACGGGCCGCGGCAGCACCGAGTTTCTCCGCATGGTCGCCGCGCCCACGGCCGGGGAGGCGGGCAGCAACCAGCTGTACGAAAAGATCGACAAGACGCCGCCCGACCAGCTGATGTCGGTCACGTCGCCCTCTGGGCTCTCCACGACGCTGACGTGGGTGCCGCTCAGCAATTCGATCAGCGGCGGCATCGCGCGCTACGTCAGCGACCGCAGCACGGCGCCGGGAACGCCGAATCCGAATGCTGCCAGCTACCCATGGCTGGACCTGAATCTGCCGCTCTACGTTGTCGCCACCAGCACTTCAGACAGCGGCGTGGGCGCGGCCCGCGTGGTCACCGAGTACGGCTACGCCGGTCTCAAGTCCGGCTACGACGGCCGGGGGTCCAAGGGGTTCCGCGAAGTCCGCCGTCAAAGTCCCGGACCCAACGGCCAGAGCGTGACCGTCCTTACGCAGTATCTGCAGGAGCATCCGTACATCGGCGTTGCCAGCAAGACCGAGACGTTCCAGGGCGGGCTCGGTGATCCGCCCACGATGCCCGTCAGTTCAAGCGTGTTCACCTACTGCGACAAGACGGCGCCTGCGGGCGCGGAAACGTCAGCGACGAGCCGGGTGCCCTGCAGCGTTCCACCCACCCAAAGGGTCCAGATCCCGTACCTCTACAGGAGCGTCGAGAGCGGCAACGACATCGATTCGGCGCGTACCCCGCTGCCCACGGTGACGACCCTCAATGCGTTCGACAACTGGGGCAATCCGACAAGTGTCGAAGTCACCACGGTAGCCAGCGTGTTCGGCACGAGCCAGACGACGACCAGGAAGACGACCAATGTCTACACCGCCGACACTTCTGGCGATAGCTGGATTCTCGGCAGACTCTTTCGTGCGACACAGGACAACAGCGTGCCGAACGTGATCGGCAGCGTCGTGCCATCTGCGGGCGGCGCTCCCGGCGCCACGGCCACGGCCGGCTCCGGGCCGACGCAGTTCGCGACGCTCGGCAATATCGCCTTTGGGGCGGTGTCGGCGGGAAGTTCGGCCGTGCTGTCGGCAACGCTGACGAATACGGGTGGCACGCCACTGACCTTGACGGTACCGTCGGCGGCGTCCGTGACGGGAGCCGGTTTCACGTTCGTCTCGACAACTTGCGGATCGAGTCTCGGCAGCAACGCGAGTTGCACGATCAGCGTGAAGCTCGCGCCCACGGCCGCTGGAGCCTTCGCGGGATCCTTGTCCATCCTCACCGGTGCCGGGACTCGCAACGCTGCTCTCTCGGGCACCGGTGTGGTGCCGTCGGTCGTCTTCCAGCCGGTATCGACGAACTGGGGCAGCATCGGCGCCGCGTCCGATTCTGGCGACTGGCCACTCATCAGGAACAACGGCGCCGTCGCCATCCTCGTCACCGGCCACGCGCCGACGGGCGGACCTGCAGGGATGTGGTCCTCGCAAGGAGGTACCGGCTACTGCGCGGCCGGAAGTACCGTCCTTGCGCCAGGTGCAGCCTGCACCACGTTCTTCGGCACCGGCCCCCTGGCAGCGCCGGGGTCGTACAGCGCCACGGATCAGATCAGCTATCAGGTCGTCGGCAACCCGGGCGTGACCTTCACGACCCAGCAGACGTACACGTTCGCGATCGCCACGACCACTGCGAGCTCGGGTGGATTGGCCTTTGGAAACGTGACGGCGAACACGGTGAGTGTCGGGCAGACCTTCACCTTGACCAACAACGCGCTCAACGGCGGCACGCTGAAGAACCTGTCGATCGCGGGGATCGGTCTGCAGCCGGCAAACTTCCCGCTGGCGCACAACTGTGGAAACCAGTTGGCGTCGGGTGCATCGTGCCAGGTGACTGTGGCCTTCAATCCGACGTCGATCGCCAACGGCTTCGGCGCCGCGGTCCAGATCCGAGGTGGCTACCCGCGCATGCAAGGCGGAGTGGATACGGGAGTCGTCGCCGCCACCGGCGTCGATCTGTCGATCCCATTGACGGGCAACGGTGCCGGATCGGCCATCGCGGTCAGCGCCAATGGCGCCGCTGCTCTCAGTGCCATCTCGGGCGGGACAGCCGCGTCCGGGACCGTGACCTTCACCAACAGCGGCAACGCTGCCGCGAACCTGACCCTGTCCGGGCTGAGCGCACCGTACACGGTTGCGCCGACATCCTGCTTCGTCGCGGCCGGCGCCAGCTGCTCCGTGACCGTGACGATGGGCACCGGCGGTACCGCGGGATCGCAGGGTGCGCAGACCCTCCTGGCGAGCGGCGGCACGATGGGATCGGTCGGTGCCACGGTCGCCGGCAGCATCATCGCCGCGACGTCGGTCGCCACCCTGGCATCCGGCGATCTCGCGTTCGGCAGTCTGGCCCAGTACGCAGCGCCGCCGACGCGGACGCTGACGTTTCGCAACGGCGGCAACTCGTCGATGTCGCTCACCGGGTGGACGAATCTTCCCGCGGCACTGACTGTGACAGGCAACACGTGTTCCGCCGTTGCAGTCGGGGCGAGTTGCATCATCAGCATCCGACTGTCGACCTCTGCCGCCACGGCATTCAGCCAGACGTCAACGACCGTTGGTGCCAGCAGCAATGCGGCGGTCGTCGCCAGCGGCACCATCACGGCGGCGCCGGCGCTCACGGTCAGCGTCACCGGTGCGGACCTTGCCCGTGACATCTACAGCAACTATGTCTATGCCGTGCCCTCGGGAGGCGTCGGCCCCTACACCTACCAATGGACCAAGCTGTCCGGTGTCGGAACCATCAACATTTCCGGCAGCGCGACTTCATCATCGGTGTACCTCGTCGCCGTGGGCTACTGCAGGCTGGCGACGGCATCGATGCAGGTCGTCGTCAGCGACAGCCAAGGCCACCAGGTCACCGCAAACGGAACCGCGGCAATCTGGTTGGGCGCGGCACCCGGCAAGACCTGCAGCGAGTGAAGGCAGCCATGTTCACGCATTCGGAAGTTTGGGGCGCCGATCCCGCGCCGGTGCTCATGGGAGTCCGGCCCGCGGCGCCGGCCCGACCCAGGGCGATCTGGACGTTCCACGTGTGGGTGCGGATCTGGGCGGCGATCGTCCTTCTGGTCGTCTCCTCGTCGCTGTCTGCGCAATCGGTGTATGTCCAGGGTCGCGAGAGCGCATTCACGTACTACGGGCCGTCCGATGGATTGAGGAACGGCCTGCTGAAGACCGAGACGGTCGAGCCTTCGAGCCCGGCGCTTTGCGTCACGACGACATACGACTACGACGCGTATGGCAACCGCAGCAGCGCGGTCACGGCGAACTGCGCCGGAGCTCCCGTGGCGGCGAGTTTTCCGAGCCGCACTGGCAGCACGACCTACGCCCTGCAATCGATCACGGTCGTCGGCATCAGCGTGACCGTGCCCGCCGGCACCTTTCCGACGACTTCGACGAATGCGCTGCTCCAGAGCGAGTCCACCGTTACCGATCCCCGGTTCGGGGCGACCGTCAAGTTGACCGGTCCCAACGTTCTCAGCACCACGTGGGACGTCGACGATTTCGGTCGGCGCACGCGTGAAGTCAGAGCCGACGGAACCTCCACGATCAGCTACCACTGTTTTATCGCCGGTCGTGTCAGCGACGTCAGCGCCAACACCCCCGGTTGCCCCGTTCCTGCTTCCGTGGAGATCCCGCCCGATGCTGTCGCCTTCGTGCACAGCGAGCCCCGCGACGTCAGCGGAACCCCGGCGGGCAAGAACGGCCCTTTCAACCGGGTCTACTCCGATCGGGTGGGCCGACAGATCCGGATCGTCACGGAGGGCTTCGACGGACCCGCGCAATACGGGGGCGCGGCCCGGCTGATCGTCCGGGATACCGACTTCAGCCCATACGGTCCGCAGACGGTCCTCACGCAGCCGTACTTTCTCGACAGTGGGTCGTCGACCGCGATGGGTACCGCTCCGGCCGCCGGATACGGCATGACCGCAACCCAGTACGACGTCCTCGGGCGGCCGACGCGAGTGGACGTCGCGGATCCATCAGGCATCCAGACCAATACGCCGTTCGGCAGTCGCGGAAGCCGGACCAGTTCCCGCACGAGCATGGCCTATGCCGGACTGTTGTCCGCTACGACCAACGACAGGAACCAGACGCGACAGGAAGAACGGAATGGAGAAGGCAAGGTCGTCCGGGTGACGGATACCTTGGGCGCGCAGATCGTCTACCAGCACGACGCGTTCGGCAATCTCCTGACGACCAAGGACGCTCTGCTGAACCAGGTCACGGTCGCCTACGACAAGCGGGGCCGCAAGGTCTCGATGTCCGATCCGGACACCGGCGTCTGGGGCTACTGCCATGACGCGCTCGGTCAACTGGTCGCTCAGCAGAACTCGGCCATGCGCGGAACCAGCCCCCCAGGGACGTGTCCCGCAGCACCGAACAGCGGTGCTGTCGCCAATCCCGTCGGGGGCTGGACCACACTGGCCTACGACAAGCTCGGCCGCATGACCAGCCGCGTCGAGCCCGAGTACGTGACGACGTGGGCTTTCGACCGCTATGTCGACGGCAGTGCCTGCGTCAAGGGAATCGGAAAGCTCTGCGAAGCCGCCACCACCAACGGTATCAATCGAAAGATCGGCTACGACAGCCTGGGCCGACCCGTCAACGTCCGGACCACCGTCGCGAACGGTCCGAGCTTTGCGTTCGCCCTTGCGTATGACGCGGTCCACGGAAGGCTCAGCGGCCAGACCTATCCGACCGGCCTGGAGGTGAACTACAACTACACGGCCAGAGGCTTTCTCGGCACGCTGACGCTCGCCACCGCCGCCACCGTCGCGCCCACGGGCGGAGGCGGAACCTCCCTGAGTCCGGGGTCGCAACTCTGGCGCGCCGACTCGTACAACGCATGGGGGCGCGCCGAGAAACAGACCTACGGCAACGGTGTCACCGGGATCTCGGCGTTCGAGGCCGCTACCGGGCGGCACGTCACCGCCACGGCCGGCCAGGGCGCGTCGACCAACGTGCTGAATCACGCCTATGCGTGGAACAACCTCGGCCAGCTGGTCCAGCGCGACGACGTCAACGGCGATGGTGCGAGCGGTGCGGTCAGCGAGACGTTTACCTACGACGGCATCGGCCGGGTGGATCGCTACGTCGTCGCCGCTCCCGCCATCCCCACGCTCCAGCGCGTCGTCACGCTTCAATACAACGCCCTCGGCATGCTCCTCTACAAGAGCGACGTCGGCAACTACTCATACGCAGCGCAAGGGCCAGCCGCGGTGCGTCCGCATGCCGTGCAGGCTGTCGACGGGGCCGTAAGTGCGGCATACGGCTACGACATCAATGGCAATGTGATCAACGCGACGGCCGGCAAGTACCGCGTGCTCGGCTACACCAGCTTCAACCTGCCTGACAGCAATGTCGGTGCCCAGGGTCCCGCGGCGAACCCGAAGTACACCTGGACCTACGACGAGAACCATCAGCGCATCAAGGAAATTCAGGTTGGCCCTGCAGGCACGCGCACCACGTGGAACGTGCATCCCGACAACCAGGGCGGGCTCGGCTTCGAGAGCGAATCCAGCACGGCCAGCCCGACGCCGAGCAACAGGCATTACCTGAGCGTGGGCGGCGTCTCGCTGGGCGTGCTCGCGTCGAACGGCGCGTTGCCGGTGCTGGCGCCCACACAGACCATTCCTCCGGTGATATCCAGCATCACGCTGGCGAAGGTGGAGTACTGGCACAAGGACCATCTCGGCAGCCTGGTCGCCACGACCGACCACGCCGGCGCCGTCACCGCCCGCTATGCCTACGACCCCTTCGGCAAGCGACGCCAGACCAACGGCAACTACGACGCCTTCGGCACGCTCGTGGTCGACTGGGCCCCGAACAGCAACGGCGGCACCGACCGCGGATATACCGGACACGAGCACCTCGACGACGTCGGCATCGTGCACATGAACGGCCGATTGTTCGACCCGCTGATCGGCAGGTTCATGCAGGGCGACCCGTTGATTCAGGATCCGGGCAATCTCCAGAACTTCGACCGCTACGCCTATTGCTACAACAACCCGCTGAGCTGCACGGATCCGAGCGGCATGAGTTCCTCGAGCGTGCTGCGGATCGCAGCCGCGATCGTGGTGGCGATCGTCGCGCCCGAGCTTCTGGGAACAATGTTCGCGTCCGTAGCCGCGGCCACTGGCGGCACGGTCTTCGCCACGGTTTCCTGCACCGCGGCGTCCAGCACGGTACTGACGACGCTGGGAAGTTACACCGTCGCCGCTACGAGTGGCTTCCTCGCGGGCGCGATCGCCACCGGATCGCTGAAAGGCGGGCTGCAAGGCGCCCTGTCCGCAGGTCTTTTCTACGGGGCGGGGGATCTCATCAACGGCCGAGGACTGTTCGCGGGGTCGGGCGGCATCGAGGATCGTGTCGCACAAGTCGCCGTTCACGGAGTGGTCGGCTGCGTCACTTCTGAAGCAGGAGGAGGCAAGTGCGGACCGGGGGCGCTCAGCGCTGCCTTCTCGAAGGCCGTCGTCGTCAGCGATTTCACGCGCGACGTTGCAGCCTCCGGAGACAAGGTGGTAGGGACGCTGGTCACCGCCATGGCCGGAGGAACAGCATCTGCGTTGGGAGGGGGCAAATTTGGGAACGGTGCGCTTGCGGGGGCGTATGGGTATCTGTTTAACTACTGCTCGAGCGGAAAGTGTACGAGCGCCTTCGAGCAAGCCCTGTATGACTGGTGGCCGGGTTACAAAGCCGGAACGCTGCTATACAACCAGACAAGCGGCGACGGCAGTTGGACTGGTTGGGAAGTGCTCGATGCAGCATCTATTGGGTTGGGGGCCGCAGGTAAGGGAATATCGGCCGGTCTAAATGGCGGCGCCAACAGCGTCTTCTGGTCGGGTTGGGGCTCAAAGGAACAAGCGAGGTTGTTCGGAACGACCCTTGAGGCGACTCCCATTGGGCGCGGAATGGACTGGTTGCAGTCTTACGGCTATGGCAGCAGATGGGCATGGGATCAAGCTTCTGCGGTGTTCGCTAGTAATGCATCGGGGACAGCTCAGACAGTCATAAGGTTCAATAGCCCTGCTTCGACGTTCCACAGAGTCGAGCTGCCGATCTTGCAGCGCAACGGTGTTTTAATTCAACCGCACTAGATCGCGATGTTCAATATATTTCACCGCGCGGGGACATTTGACGATGGGAGCCGCATCAGGATGACTGGGCGCGATCACTATTCATATGTGTCCCCAATCGGGGCAAGGTACGAATTAGATGTCTACCATTCCAAGCAGGGCGCGCACACCACGAATGCCGTAGTCCTGTCCAGCGCAAAGGATGCCGATGGGAACTCGCTAGAACTTCCGGTGAAGGATGATGTGGTCGACAAGTTCAAGCAGTATTTCAACAAGCGAGGTGAGTCAGCGACGTTCATTTAGATACTTTTTATGTCGCGCGCGGACGCCCATATCACGTACGAGTCAGCTTCCCTGCCCATCATGCTGCTCATACAGGCCGCTTGTAGGAGGTCCTGTTAGCGAGCTCGACCTTACGAAAAGCATCCACGAGTCCAAGACTCGCCATTCTTCAAGCAGCGTTACACCGACCGACGCCTTCTTACACAGTCCGTACACCCTGCCGCAAGCGCAAACCCGGAGACTGGCGCCCTCTTCGGCCTGGGGGTGGACCTTGAAGATCAGCGCGCTGTACGTGGTGTTCGTCCTGCTCCTGGGTGGCTGTGGCGGCGGGAGCAAGACCGACGGAGGAGGCTCGGCCGATCCGCTTTCGGTCGGCGGGACGGGGACCTCCGCGCTGTACAGCGGCCTGCGCAGCGGGGGCAAGCTCATCCTGCACCAGCGCGGCTCGCTCGCGGTCACACCGGCTCGCGTGGCAGCTGCCGACGCGACACTCGACGCGTTCGACGGCGCGTTCGTGCGCCTGCCGGTGGCTACCGACGCGGTCATGAAGAACGCGCCGATCGATCAGGCCACGATCGCCGCCGATTTGGCGCCGCTCGCCGCGGTGCTGCCGACACACATGCGTTACAACTTCGCGTTGGTGACGGCCCAGCACGATCTCGACGCATTCGCCGACTGGTCCGTGGTGCTGCGCAATTTCACCAACCTCGCGCGTGCGGCGCGGGATGCGGGGTTCGTCGGCATCGCCATCGACAACGAGAGTCCCGCCGGCCTGCGCGTGGCCTTCCCGGGTGACGTCGCAGACGCGGCGCAGGGTCTCGCCGCCTACCGGGTCCAGACCCAGGCTGTCGGCCGGCGCATCATGCAGGCTCTGGTCACCGAGTTCCCGGACATCGCGGTCGTTGTCCTTCGCGGTCCGGCAGCGGCCGAGGCGCAGACACCGCCGCAGCTCGTGGTGCGCGATGTGGGTTCGGCGCAGCTTCTCGGCTCCTTCTTCGCCGGCTTCGTCGAAGGCAAGGGCGCGCGCTCGCTCGTGGTCGACGGCGGCAGCGACTACGGTCTGCGCATCGACGACCAGTTCGCAGACTCGCGGGCGTGGCGCAAGACGGGCATCGCTTCGGACCTCACCAACAGTCCGTTCGTGCCGAGCGCCCTGCGTGCCAGCTGGTCGACGGCGACGAGCGTGGCGTTCGGGGTCCGCGAGATCGACGGTGCGAGGGCCGATCGCTTGCCCAATCGCATCCCCGTCTGGGAAAACACCATTGCCGCGGCGCTGCGCCACGCCGATTCCCTGGTCTGGGCATCCTTCGACGTCACGGACCTCACGCAGGCATCGACGACCGATCCTTGGGTCGTGGCATCGCGACGGGCGAAGGCGGCAGGAACGAACGCGAATGCGCGCCTCGGCTCGCTCACCGACGCGAGTGGAACGGGGCTCATCGCCCAGTACTTCGCGCAGCCCGACCAGACCGACCTTGCCGAGACCACGGTCGACCCCCTGATCGACTACGAGTGGACTGCCGCCGGCCCGACGACGACCACGCACTTCCCGCAGCAGGCGAACTACGCGGTCGTGTGGTCCGGCTATGTCGAAGCGCCGGTGTCCGGCACCTACACGATCTACGCGACCACCGACGACGGCATGCGAGTCACGATCGGCGGCCTGGCGGTGATCGACAAGTTCTTCGACCAGGGTCCGACCGAGTATGCCGAGGGCGTCGAACTCCAGGCGGGATTCCGCTACGCGATCAAGGTCGAGTACTTCCAGCACGGCGGCAATGCCCGGGCGACCATCGAATGGGAGCCGCCCGGTTTGCCTCGGGAGCCGATTCCCCAGAGTCGTCTCTATCCCGTCCTTTGATCCCGGTCGCCCGCCACAGATCCGCGCGATGTGCGGCTCATGAATCGAACTTCAGCTCGAGCCCGTAGCTGCGCTGGGGGTAGGGGTGGAAACTCGATGATCGAGTCGGCGTAAGTGACGCTGCCGCCCAGGTCGACCCTTTTCATACCGACATCGGCGCCGCTGTACGCGACTTCGAGGCCCTTGGTCGAGGCCGCAGGTTCGGGTTGTTGATGCAGAGCGAATTCGTCGTCGACGTGGCGCCGTACAGCTCGGCGATGGTCGGCAAGCGGACCGCCCGTCCTGCGGAGACCTTCAGCACGGTGCCGGTGCTGCCTGGTACGAAAACGCTGGCGAGCAGCGGTACCGCTGACTTGAGGATCAGCGCCGCGGCGACCCGGAAGGCCCATGCCGCGCGTCTGCCAACGCGGGGAACACGGCTCTGGTTCCGGGCGACAGCATGAGGATGGGGGGGTGGCGTGGCCGATCGAGATCGGGGGAGGTCTATTCCTAACGTGAGGCCCGAACAGCGCGCGCTCCGCGCGTCGTCGGTGAAGCGGTCCTCAGGCAATGCTCCACGAATGCCTGGGCATTCGGTCCCAGCCGGCGTTCACGGTGGACGACGATGCCGAGTTCGCGGCGGGCACGCGGCAGCGCCGTGTTCACCTCGGCGAGCCGTCCGGTCGCAACCGCCTCGGCGACCGCCAGGCGCGAGAGGCAGCCCAGGCCGAGGCCGGCGCCGACGATGCGCTTGATGGCCTCGCTGCTGCCGAGTTCGAACTCCACGCGCATGGGAGCCAGGCGTGCCCCGAGCCAGCGATCGGCGGCCTCGCGGGTGCCGGAGCCGCGCTCGCGCAGCACCCATGCCGCCTGGGCCAGCTGGCGGACGCTGGCCGTACCGGCTGCCAGCGGATCGTCAGGTGCTGCGACGATGATGAGCTCGTCATGCTGCCAGCGCCGCACCCGCAGCGCCGGACTCTCGATCGGTCCTTCGACGAAGCCGATGTCGACGTCGAACGCCGCCACCGCGCGGGCGACGTCGCTGCTGTTGCCGATGTCCAGGCGAATGGCCTGACGCGGGTGGGCATGACGCCAGTCGGCGACGAGGTCGGGGAGAAGATACTCGCCGATGGTGAAGCTGGCAGCCATGCGCAGGGGCGTCGGCAGCGTGTCGGTGAACGTCGTCTCGAGGCGGGCGGCATCGTCGAGCAGTTGCACCGCCTTCGGCAGCAACGCGCGGCCGTGTTCGTTCAGCACCAGACGTCGGCCGACGCGATCGAAAAGCTCGACGTCGAAGGCCGCTTCCAGCTCGGCCAGCGAGGCGCTGGCCGCCGACTGCGAGCGCGCGATTCGTCCGGCGGCGGCCCGGGTCGAGCCGGCACGTGCGGTCGCCACGAACACTTCCAGCCGGGCCAGCGACAGGCGCAGCCGGGGGTCCGAGTGCTGATCGGTTTCATGGGTCATGGTGACCGAGATTACCCGCTTTCCGGATCATCAGCGCGAGGCTAGGATGCCGGGATGAACCTGTTCTCGCGCGCGCCGATCCACGATCCGCTGGCGTCGCCGGCGCCGCTGGCCTCCACCGAGGTCAAGACGACCACCTGCTACATGTGCGCCTGCCGCTGCGGCATCCGCGTGCATTTGCGCGACGGCGAGATCCGCTACATCGACGGCAACCCGAACCACCCGCTGAACAAGGGCGTGATCTGCGCCAAGGGCGCTTCGGGGATCATGAAGCAGGTGTCGCCGGCACGGCTGACGCAGCCGTTGTTGCGCAAGCCCGGTTCCGAGCGCGGTGCGGGTGAATTCGAGCCGATCTCTTGGGAGCGCGCCTTCGAGCTGCTGACGGAGCGGCTGCGCACGATCCGCGCGACCGATCCGAAGAAGTTCGCCCTGTTCACCGGGCGCGACCAGATGCAGGCGCTGACCGGACTCTTCGCGCGCCAGTTCGGCACGCCGAACTACGCCGCGCACGGCGGCTTCTGCTCGGTCAACATGGCCGCGGGCATGATCTACACGATCGGCGGCAGCTTCTGGGAGTTCGGCGGCCCCGACCTCGACCGTTCCAAGCTGTTCGTGATGATCGGCACCGCCGAGGATCACCACAGCAACCCGCTGAAGATCGCGCTGGCCAAGTTCAAGCGAGGCGGGGGCCGATTCATCTCCATCAACCCGGTGCGCACCGGCTATTCGGCCATCGCGGACGAGTGGATCCCGATCAAGCCCGGCACCGACGGCGCGCTCTTCATGGCGCTGCTGCACGAGCTGATCCGCACCGACCTGGTCGATCACGCCTTCCTCAAGCGCTACACCAACGCGCCGCAGCTGGTGGTGCTCGATGACGGCCCGCGCCAGGGATTGTTCGCGTTCGATCCCGACCCCGCGAAGGGCCCGCCCGGCGACGGCCGCGAGCCGCACAACAAGCTCGTCTGGGACCTCGCCTCGGGCAGCGTCAAGGCGGCCTATCCGGAAGGCATTGCCGACGGTTGCGATCCGGCGCTGCAGGGCCACTACACGCTGGCCGACGGCACCCGCGTCGCGCCATCGTTCCAGTTGCTGCGCGAGCGCGCCGCAAGCTGCACGCCGGAATGGGCCGAGGCGATCACCGGCATTCCGGCCGCGCGCATCCGAAAGCTCGCCCATGAACTGGGCGACACCGCACTGAAGCAGGCCTTCGAACTGCCGATCGAGTGGACCGATGCCTGGGGCAAGGTGCACCCGACCACGCAGGCGCGCCCGGTCGCCTTCCACGCGATGCGCGGCCTGGCGGCGCACTCGAACGGATTCCAGACGGTGCGCGCGCTGGCGGTGCTGATGTCGGTCCTCGGCACCATCGACGCCCCCGGGGGCTTTCGCCACAAGGCGCCGTACCCGCGCCACATCGTGCCGAACTACCGTGCGTTCAACACACCGGAGATGATCCAGCCGAACACCCCGCTGAACGCCGCGCCCCTCGGCTTCCCGGCGAGTCCCGACGAACTCGCCATCAATGCCGACGGCTCGCCGATCCGCATCGACCACGCGTTCTCGTGGGAGCACCCGCTGTCGGCGCACGGCCTGATGCACAACGTCATCGGCAATGCGGTCAAGGGCGACCCCTACCGGATCGACACGTTGCTGATCTTCATGGCCAACATGGCCTGGAACTCGAGCATGAACACGATGGTCGTGCGCGAGATGCTCAACCGCAAGGACGCCGACGGGGAATACATGATCCCGTTCCTGGTCGTCTGCGACGCCTTCCAGAGCGAGACCGTCGCCTTCGCCGACCTGGTGCTGCCCGACACCACCTACCTCGAACGCCACGACGTGATGAGCATGCTCGACCGGCCGATTTCCGAGTTCGACGGCCCGGTCGACTCGGTCCGCATCCCGGTAGTGCCGCCGATGGGCGAGTGCAAGCCGTTCCAGGAGGTGCTGATCGAGCTGGCCTCGCGGCTCGGCTTTCCGGCGTTCACCAAGCCCGACGGCAGCCGCAAGTTCAGCGGCTACCCCGACTTCGTCGTCAACTTCGAGCCGCAGCCGGGCATCGGCTTCCTGATGGGCTGGCGCGGCAAGGACGGCACCGAGCACCTGCGCGGCGCGCCGAACCCGAACCAGTGGGAGATGTACGCGAAGAACGATTGCGTGTTCCAGTACCACATGCCCGAGACGATGCACTTCATGCGCAACTGGAACCGGGAGTACCTCGACTTCGCGAAGGCCAAGGGCTGGCGCCAGAAGAACGATCCGATCCAGCTCGCGCTCTACTCCGACACGCTGCAGAGTTTTCGCCTTGCGGCCCAGGGCAAGAGCGCCGGGCGCCAGCCGCCCGAGCACCTGCGCGAACGCATCGCGACCTACTTCGACCCGCTGCCGTTCTGGTACGCGCCGCTCGAGGATGCGGCCACCGACCTCCAGGCCTATCCGCTGAACGCGATCACGCAGCGGCCGATGGCGATGTACCACTCGTGGGATTCGCAGAACGCCTGGCTGCGCCAGATCCACAGCCACAACTACCTGCAGGTGAATCCGCTGACGGCTACGGCCGCCGGCATCGCCGACGGCGGCTGGTGCTGGGTCGAGAGCCAATGGGGCCAGGTGCGCTGCATGGTGCGCTACAGCGAGGCGGTGGAGCCCGGCACCGTCTGGACCTGGAACGCGATCGGCAAGGCCGACGGCGCCTGGCAGCTCGCGCCCGGCGCCGACGAGGCCAGGAAGGGCTTCCTGCTGAACCACCTGATCTCGGAGGAGCTGCCACTGGCCGGCGACGCCGCGGGTGCCGCGGGCGGCCGTGTCATCAGCAACTCCGATCCGATCACCGGCCAGGCCGGGTGGTACGACGTGCGCGTGCGGATCCGTCCGGCCGAACCCGAGGTCGACGAGGAGACCTCGCCGCAGGTCGCGGCGACCCCGCCGGTACCCGGCGTGCGTGGCAAGGCCGCGCGCATCGTCAGCTACTTCGCGGGAAGCAAGGCATCATGATCGGCTGGCTGAAGGATCTGCTTTCGGCCCACGCGGTGGCACCCGCACCGGGCCCTGCGGGGCCGCGCCACGGCGCGCCCGCTGCCCCGCCGGCGATTCCGGCGAAGGTCTCGATCGGCGCGGAGTCGGAAACGCTCGCCCGCCAGCTCGCCCTGGTGATCGACCTCAACGTCTGCGTCGGCTGCCACGCCTGCGTGACCTCGTGCAAGGAATGGAACACCTCGGGCAGCGCCGGTCCGCTGGTCGACGAGAACGCCTACGGCGCGAACCCGACCGGCACCTTTTTCAACCGCGTTCAGACCTACGAGGCCGGCATCTTTCCCGGCACCGAGACCATCCACTTCCCCAAGAGCTGCCTGCACTGCGAGGACCCGCCGTGCGTGCCGGTGTGCCCGACCGGCGCGAGCTACAAGCGCAAGGAGGACGGCATCGTCCTCGTCGACTACGACAAGTGCATCGGCTGCAAGTACTGCGCCTGGGCCTGCCCGTACGGCGCGCGCGAGCTCGACGAGGAGCGCCAGGTGATGACCAAGTGCACCTTGTGCGTCGACCGCATCTACGACGAGCACTTGCCGCCGGCCGATCGCAAGCCCGCCTGCGTGAAGGCCTGCCCGACCGGTGCGCGCCTCTTCGGCGACGTCAAGGATCCGTTGTCCGAAGTCTCGATCGCGATCCGCGAGCGCGGCGGCTATTCGCTGATGCCGGAGTGGGGCACGCAGCCGGCGAACCAGTACTTGCCGCGGCGCCCGACCCACGCTGTCGGCGCCACCACGCCGATGCCGTCGGAGCGCGACCGGTCATGAATCCCGCCTTCTCGGTCATCGTCTTCACCACCGTCGCCGGCGCGGCGCAGGGCCTGGTCGTGGCGCTGGCGCTGGCGGTCCTCTGCGGCATCGATGCCGGTGCCGGATTCCTCGGCGGCGCGCTGCTGGTCGCCGCGGTCATGCTCGTCGTCGGGCTCGGGGCCTCGTTCCTGCACCTCGGCAGGCCCGAGCGCGCCTGGCGCGCGGCGATGATGTGGCGCACCTCGTGGCTGTCGCGCGAAGTGATCGTGCTGCCGGCCTTCATCGGCATCGTTGCACTGTGGTGGCTGGCGCTGCGCTCGTCCTGGCCGCCGCTGGTGACCGGCGTGGCGCTGCCGCTGGCCGCGCTCGCCGTCGCCGCGCTGCTCTGGTACTGCACCGCGATGATCTACGCCTGCCTGCGCTTCATCGAGGAGTGGTCGCATCCGCTGACCCTCGTCAACTTCGTGCTGCTCGGGCTGTCCTCCGGGCTCCTGCTGACGAGCGCGCTCGGCACCCTGGCCGGTGCCGACAGCCTGGTTCTCGCCAGCGGGCCGGCGGCGCTGGCAGCCACGCTGCTCGCCTGGATCGGCCGCGTGGTGGCGCTGCGCCGCAACGCGTCGATCCGCCATCGCTCGACCCTCCACTCGGCCACCGGCATCCACGCGCCGAACCTGGTGCAGAAGGCGATGGGCATGACCGGCGGCTCATTCAACACCCGTGAATTCTTCCACCACGCGTCGCAGGTCGCGCTGAAGCAGGTCCGGCTCGCGCTCTTCGCGCTCGGCTACGCACTGCCGGCCTTGCTGGCGGTCTGGGCGCTGGTCACCGGCACGGGCTGGCCGTGGATCGCCGCGGTGCTGGTGCAGGCTCCAGGGCTGCTGGCCGATCGCTGGTTCTTCTTCGCGCAGGCCAAGCACCCGCAGAACCTCTACTACCAGGTGGTTTCCTGATCAGAACTTTTCGTCGCGCAGCCAATACCACTTGTAGAGCAGGCGCTGGCCGATGCGCCGGAACGGCGCGAGAGCCTCCGATTCGAAACGCTCGAGGACGTTCGGATACGGCAGCGGCGAGTCGTAGATCGGCAGCTCGAAGACTTCGCGCCCGCCGTCCTTGCCGACGATGCGCTCGGCCAGCCGGCGCCCCGCCTGGGTCGAGAACGAGACCCCGTTGCCGCCGTAGCCGAGCGAATACCAGATGGCCTGCTTCGGATCCGGTCGGGTGATGCGCGGCATCATGTCGTGGCTGACGTCGACCCAGCCCCACCACGAATGATCGATGGCGATGCCGGCGAGCGGCGGGAACTTGCGCGCGATCGCATCCGTCAGCAGGCGCAGGTGCTCGGGTTCCTCGGCATCCGCACCCGCGATGGCACTGCGGCTGCCGATCTGCAGGCGGTTGTCGTTCAGCAGCCGGTAGTAGAAGCGCAGTGTGCGCGTGTCCGTCATGAAGGTCTGCGAGCGGAAGTTGCAGGCCTCCAGCTCGTTCTCGGTCAGCACCCGCGTCACCGCCGAGTTCGACAGGATCGGCATCAGCTTGTTCTTCAGCAGCGGGTTGAGCTGCTGGCCGGTGTAGCCGCCGGTGCACACCGCCACACGTTGCGCCCGAACGGTGCCCCCGGGCGTGCGCAAGTGGTGCACGCCGTTGCTGGTGGTCCAGCCTTGTACCGGGCTGCCCGGGTGCAGACGCACACCGAGGCCGCGCGCCTTGCGGATGAGGCCGTACGTCAACTTGAGCGGATGGATGCCGACGCCTTCGGCCTCGAACATCGCGCCGGCGGCCTCGCGCTCGTCGCACCACTCGCGTCGCAGTTCCTCGGCGCTCACCATGCGGGTGGCGTAGCCGAACTGCGTGCGCATCACCTCGGCCTCGCGGCGCAACGGCTCGAGCTTCTCCGGCCGGTGGGCGATGTAGAGGTGGCCGCCGTCGAAGGCGTCGCAATCGATCGACTGCGTCAGTGTCTTGAAGTGTTCGAAACCGGTGCGAATCTCGGCATCGAGGCGGCGCGCGGTGTCCAGGCCCCAGCGCTCGATCCATTGCGAGCGCTTCAGCCGGCCGCTGGCGTTCTGGCCCTGGCCCCCGCTGCGGCTCGAGCAACCCCAGGAGGCCCGGTTCGCTTCGAGCACCGTTGCCTGCACGCCGTGCTCCTCGGCGAGCGCCAGCGCGGTCGCCATGCCGGTCGAGCCGGAACCGATGATGACGACGTCGGCGTCGATGTCGCGAATCACCGGGCCATCGTCGGGCGGTGGGGTTCCGGCCGTGGCGACCCAGTAGGTCGGTGCATAGGCGCGCCCTGCGCCCGGGTCCGCCGCGACGAGCGGGTCGTAGCGGGGGTCGTAGCGCTGGTCCGCTGGCAAATCCTGCGCGGTGAAGCGGGCGGTGCTTGCGACTGTCATCGTCCGTGCCCTCGCGTCACTTCGCCGGCGGCAGGTTCGGCCGGGCCTTGCGGAAGACGTTCTTGGTCTGGATCTTGCCTTCGTGGAAGCGGAAGAGGTCGACGCCGTCGGTCTCGATCCGGCTGCCGTCGGCGGCCGTTCCCGTGAAGGTCCACTCGGAGACACCGAATTCGCCATGCACGAAGTGCCTGCCGCGCGTCCACTGCGCATCCGGCACCGCGCTCCACGCGGCGGCGAAGGCCGCGCGGACGGCGTCGCGACCGACGTGGCGGGTGCCGCACGACTCGTTGCCCGCCGCGGTCTGGAACACGCAGTCGTCGCTCATGAACGACATCAGGGCATCGATGTCGTGGCGGTTCCAGGCGTCGCTGAATGCGGCGAGGGTCTCGGTGGTGATGGCTGCGGAACTCAAGTCGCGACTCCTGTGGCCGGCAACGCGCGGCTCGATCGGGCTAGCGTAGCGAGCGCCGGTGCGCGCCGGTAGTGCCAGATGGGCGGATTCGGCCAAGCCAGCACCCTTTCGCGGCGTAGACTTTCGGCTCATCCTGGTCGCACCATGCAGAACCCGCGCTCGATCCAGTGGGCCCAGCTCTTCCAGTTGCCGGCGCAGCCGGCGCTGCCACTGCAGGGGCGGCTGCGTCTGGCGATCGTCGACGCCGTTCTCGACGGGCGGCTGCCGGCCGGCGCGCCGCTGCCGTCGTCGCGCGAGCTGGCACGCCTGCTCGGTCTCAGCCGCAACACGGTGACCTCGGCCTATCTGCAGCTCATCGACGAGGACTTTCTCGAATCGCGGCCGCGCAGCGGCGTCTTCGTCGCCAAGGATGCGCGGATGGCGACGGCGGCTCCGCCGGGCGCGGGGGAGCTTCCGGATCCCGCCACGGCGCCGCGGTGGACGGAGCGCGTGCTGCGTTCGCTGGCCGGGCGGCCGACCCTCTCCAAGCCGGACCAGTGGCGACGCTATCCCTACCCCTTCGTCTACGGCACGCACGATGCCGAGCTGTTCCCGACCGAGGATTTCCGCGAATGCTGCGCCCGCAGCCTGGCGCGCTCGCAGGTGCCGCACTGGACGCCGGATTTCGAGACCGACGATGTCCCCGACCTGATCGAACAGATCCGTCTGCGCCTGCTGCCCAAGCGCGGCGTGTTCGCCCGGCCGGAGGAGATCCTGGTGACGATCGGTGCGCAGCATGCGTACTACCTGCTGGCCGAGGCGCTGTTCGACGAGTCGAAGCGGGTCGGCCTCGAGGAACCCGGTCATCCGCATGCCCGCAACAGCTTTTCCCTGCGCAAGCCAGTCTGGGTCCCGGCGGCGGTCGACGCCGACGGCGTGATCGTCGACGACCTGGGCGAGCTCGACTATCTCTATGTGACGCCATCGCACCAGAGTCCGACCACGGCGACCCTCAGCCTGGATCGCCGCCACGCGCTGCTGCACCTCGCGCAACAGCGCGACTTCATCGTCATCGAGGACGACTACGAGGCCGAGAACCTCTACGCCGGCGAGCCGATGCCGGCCTTGAAGAGCCTCGATCGCGGCGGCCGCGTGATCTACGTCGGCTCGGTGTCGAAGAGCCTCTCACCGGCCTTGCGCCTGGGCTACATCGTCGCGCCCGCGGCGTTGATCCGGGAACTGCGGATGCTGCGCCATGCGATGGTGCGCCACCCCAGCGCGTTCCTGCAGCATGCGTATGCGCTGTTCCTGTCCCTCGGTCACCACGAGTCGCATGCGCGTCGCGTCAACCTCGCGATGCAGCAGCGCCTGACTCAGGCCGCCGTGGCGCTGCGGGAGCATCTGCCGGATTTCGAGTTCGAGCTTCCGCAAGGCGGCGGGTCGATCTGGGTGCGTGCCCCGTCGTGGCTCGATGCCGCCGAACTCTCGCTGGTGGCGCGCGCGCACGGAGTCCTGATCGAGGCCGGCGATGTGTTCTTCATCGACCCGCCGGATCCCTGCCACTTCTTCCGGTTGCGGCTCTCGTCGATCGCGACCGCGGAGATCCCGGCGGGGATACGCGCCCTCGGCCTGGCGGTCGGCGAACTGGCCCAGGCCCGTTCGGAGTCGCGGATGGAGGCGCCCGCCGGATCAGGGTTTTCCTGAGGCACTGGCTCCCAGTCGGCGCGCGCGCTGGACCTTCCCGCGACCTCGGCTTCGGCGCAGAGTCGGTCTTGCACACGGTGCCGCCCCCGAGCGCGGCGACTTTTCCGGTTTTCCCCGATGACAAGGAGCAGACGATGAAGAAGACAGTCCGATTGCCGCAATGGCTCGCGGCGGTGACGCTGCTGGCCTGCGGCGTGGCCTCGGCCCAGACCAAGGAAGTCACGATCGCCCACCAGGACATGCTCGATCCCTACCGGATCGTCATGGAGTCCGGCGAGCTCGAGAAGGCGACCGGCTACAAGATCAACTGGCGCATGTTCGGTGGCGGCGGCGACGTCATCCGCGCGATGGCCTCGGGCGACGTGCAGATCGGCGAGGTCGGCTCGGCCGGCATCACCGCGGCGGCGAGCCAGGGGCAGGACATCCGCCTGTTCTGGATCCTCGACGACATCGCCGACGCCGAGGCGCTGGTGGCGCGCAACGGCTCGGGCATCAACAGCGTCAAGGACCTGAAGGGCAAGAAAGTCGCGACGCCGTTCGTCTCGACCTCGCACTACCAGCTGATGGCCGACATGAAGTCCGAGGGCGTCGACCCGAAAGGCGTCAACGTCATGAACCTGCGGCCGCCGGAGATCGCGGCCGCGTGGGAGCGCGGCGACATCGACGCTGCCTTCATCTGGGATCCGGTGCTGACGAAGATCAAGAGCAACGGCAAGGTGCTGGCGACTTCGGGGTCGATCGGCAAGAAGGGCTATGCGACCTTCGACGGCATGGTCGTCAGTGCCAAGTGGGCGGCGGCCAACGAGGGCTTCATGGTCGCGTTCGTCAGGGCGCTCGCCAAGGCCGACGCCGACTACCGCGCCAACGCCGCGAAGTGGACTGCCGATTCGCCGCAGGTCAAGGCGGTGGCGAAGTGGACCAAGGCCGATGCCGCCGGTGTCCCCGCGGCGATGGCGTTGTATCGCTTCCCCACCCTGGCCGAGCAGGCCTCCGGCGACTGGCTCGGCGGCGGCGCCGCCAAGGCCATGACCAACACCGCGGTGTTCCTGAAGGAGCAGGGTCGGATCCAGGAGGTCAAGCCGAACTACAAGGACTTCGTCACCGACATCTACGTGAAGAAGGCGATGGCGAAGTGAGCCGTTGCGGGTGCCGCGCGCGGCACCCGCAGCCTGCGATCCACCCGGAGCCACCCCCATGCCCACGCTGGACATCCGCGAACTCACCGTCAACTACGCCGTCAAGGGCGGCACGCTGCAGGCGCTCGCCCCCGTCAACCTGAAGATGCACGACGGCGACTTCGTCGTCGCGCTCGGAGCCTCGGGTTGCGGCAAGACGACGCTGCTGAACTGCATCGCCGGCTTCCTGCCGGCCTCCACCGGCGAGATCCTGCTCGATGGGCGGCCGGTCGTGGGGCCCGGCGCGGACCGGGGCGTGGTCTTCCAGAAGCACGCACTGATGCCGTGGCTGAACGTGCGCGACAACGTCGCCCTCGGTCTGCGCCTCAACGGCAGCGACCGCGCGACGCGCAACCGCATTGCCAAGGAGAAGCTTGCCCTGGTCGGCCTCGAGAAGTACGCCGATCGCGCCGTCTACGAGCTCTCCGGCGGCATGCAGCAGCGCGTGGGCATCGCTCGCGCGCTCGCCAGCGATCCGGCGGTGCTGCTGATGGACGAACCGATGGGCGCGCTCGATGCCTTCACCCGAGAGACCGTTCAGGAGATCCTGCTGAAGGCCTGGGACGCGACCCACAAGATGGTGTTCTTCATCACCCACTCGGTCGAGGAGGCGCTCTTTCTCGCCACCCGGCTGATCGTGATGAGCCCGAGCCCCGGACGCATCTCGCACGTCTACGACGAGGTGCCGTTCTCGCGCCAGTTCCTCGCCCACGGCGATGCCCGCAAGGTGAAGTCGGAACCCGAATTCATCCGCATGCGCGAGGAAGTCCTGGCCATCGTCCACCACCGCGAAACGGAGGCTGCCGATGCCTGACGCCACCGTTCCTGCGCCGGTCGTCGTCGCGGTGTCCTCGAGCGAGGCCGTGTCCTCGAACGGCGCGACCCCCGCGAAACTCAAGACCAGCGCCTTCAAGGTGCCGGGTGCCGGCAACAGTGCCGGCATCAGCGTCGTCACCGTGCTCGTGCTGTTGCTGGTCTGGTTCCTGGTCACCAACCTCGGCTGGGTCAAGCCTCTCTTCCTGCCGTCGCCGCAGGCGGTCTTCCAGCAGTTCTACGAGTACCTCACCGGTCAGGCCAACGACAAGCCGCTCGCGCAGCACTTCGCCGCCAGCATGTTCCGGGTGTTCTCGGCGTTCTTCCTCGCCTGCCTGACGGCGATCCCGATCGGCATCGCGATGGGCATGTCGCGGGTGGCGCGCGGCATCTTCGATCCGCCGCTCGAGTTCTATCGCCCGCTGCCGCCGCTGGCCTACCTGCCGCTGATCATCATCTGGTTCGGCATCGACGAGCTGCCCAAGGTGCTGCTGATCTTCCTCTCGTGCTTCGCGCCGCTCGCGCTCGCCGCGCGCTCGGGCATGCGCAGCGCCTCGCAGGAGCAGATCAACGCCGCCTACTCGATGGGGGCGAGCTACCTGCAGGTGATCCGCCACGTGATCCTGCCCTCGGCGCTGCCCGACATCCTGGTCGGCATGCGCATCGCCATCGGCTTCGGCTGGACCACGCTGGTCGCCGCCGAGATGGTCGCCGCCAACACCGGCCTGGGACAGATGGTGCTCAATGCGTCGAACTTCCTGCGCACCGACATCGTCATCATGGGGATCTTCGTCATCGGCGTCGTCGCCTACCTCTTCGACCTGCTGATGCGCTGGGCCGAGCGCGTGCTGGTGCCGTGGAAGGGGCGGATGTAGGGCGCGTGTCCCCGCGCCCGCGCAGCACGCGCGCCATCGCTGCGGCCGGCCGGCTGCTGGCACCATCCGCCCCAGGCAACTGGCACTATCGGAGAGCAGGGCTTCCGTGCAGAGTCGTCTGCGCGAGACGGGGTCGCTGAGCGTCAGTGAAAACCCGCGAAGTCATCCGCGTGGCCGTCGCGCTTCGATTGCTCTACACAACCCAGGGATCAACTCCGATGAAGCTTCACCTTTCGCGGCGCGAATTCGCCCTCACTGCAGCCAACATGTTCGCAGGCTCCGTTGCCGGCTCCGCGCTGTTCGGGGCGGGTACCGCTCTGGCGCAGCAGAAGGTGGTCAACCTCGGCACCTTCGGGAACATCGACGTGCAGAACTACATCCGTGCCAAGGGCGCGATGGCCAAGACCTTCGGGCCGAACACCAAGGTGGACTTCGTCACGGTGCGCGCCGGCTCCGAAGTGCTGTCGGCGATGGCCGGCAACAGCCTCGACATGTGCAACATCGGCTCCAGTCCGATGGTGGTGGGTTACGCCAACGGCGTGCCGGCGTCGCTGGTTTACATCTACAAGAACATCATCGACAGCGAAGTGCTGGTGGTGCAGAACGGCGCCAACATCAAGACTCTGAGCCAGCTCAAGGGCAAGCGGCTCGGCCTGCCGTTCAACACGTCGGTGCACTTCGCGGCACTGGCCGCGCTGAAGACCGCCGGCCTGGGCATCGGCGACGTGAACCTCATCAACATGCGGGCGGACACCATCGCCTCGGCGTGGAACCGGCGCGAGATCGACGCCAGCTACATCTGGGTGCCGGTCGCGCCCAAGCTCGTCGAGGACGGCGGCACGATCCTCTTCAAGACCGGCGACCTGAATGCGCACAACCTGGTGATCTTCGATGCGTTCCTCGTGCGCGACGGATTCAAGCGCCAGAACCCCGAACTCGTGCTGGCCTTCCTGAAGGACTTCGAGCAGCTCGCGAAGGTCTTCAAGCAGAACCCCAAGGAGGTCGTCGAGACGATGACCAAGTTCCTGGGTGTCGACGAAGCCACGGTGATGCGATCGCTGAACACCTTCTACCCGGTCCCGGCGAGCGAGCAATTGACGCCGAAGTGGCTGGGGCAGGCCGGCGACAAGAATGCTGCGGCGCTGAAGACGCTGCAGGTCCAGGCCGAGTTCCTCAAGGAGACGGGTCAGATCAACGCGATGCCCAAGGACATGGACGGTCTCATCGACAGAAGCTTCCTGGCGAAGATGGCCTGATCGATGACGGGCGGACTCGCACAACCCCGGCAGGGTTCGGCTTCCTCGGTCAAGGCCAGATTCGACGACGTCTCCAAGCGTTTCGGAACCGGCCTCGATGCGGTGCAGGCGGTCGAGCCGCTGAGCTTCGACATCGAGGAGGGAGCCTTTGTCTGCCTGGTCGGCCCCTCGGGCTGTGGCAAGAGCACCCTCCTGAACATCCTGGCAGGCTTCGAGACGCCGACCACCGGGCAGGTGTCGATGGACGGCATGCCCGTCCTCGGCCCCGACTCGCGCCGCGGCGTGGTGTTTCAGCAGGGCGCGCTTTTCACCTGGATGAGCGTGCAGGAGAACGTCGCTTTCGGCCCAGTCGCCACCGGCAAGTCGCGCGCCGAGGCGGCTCGGATCGCCGACCGGTTCATCGCGATGGTCGGGCTGACGGGATTCGCCCGGCGTTTCCCCTACGAGCTTTCGGGCGGCATGCAGCAGCGTGTGGGCATCGCCCGCGCGCTCGCCAACGACCCGGAGATCCTGCTGATGGACGAGCCGTTCGCAGCCCTAGACGCCCAGACGCGCGAACTGCTGCAGGAGGAGATCAAGCGGATCTGGCAGGAGACGCGCAAGACCGTGCTGTGGATCACCCACAGCATCGAGGAGGCGCTCTTTCTGGCGACGGAAATCATCGTCATGTCGGCACGCCCCGGCCGCATCAAGGCGCGCTTCCAGCCCGGCTTCGCGCTCAGCCGTGACCCGTCGATCGTGGCCAGTGCGGAATTCGTTCGTCTGAAGGCCGAGATCTTCGGCCTGCTGCGCGAGGAAGCGATTGCCGCGCAAAGCCAGGAGGCCGGCGCATGATTCAGCTTGCCTGCCGGCGGATTCGTGGTGGCGCGGATCCGCTGCACGTCCCGGGGAGTGCCGCGCGATGACCATTCCGCACCGCCGCCGGCGCCGGTCGCTCTGGATCAACCTCGGCTCGTTCGTGGCGCTGTTGCTGTTCTGGATGCTGATCACGACTCCCTTGTTCGGTGCCAAGCCCCTGGTGGCGCCGCTGTTCCTGCCGTCCCCGGGTTCCGTGCTGGAAACGCTGGGGACCCTCTGGAAGAACGGCTATCAAGGCAAGACCCTGGCGTATCACGTCGGCATCAGCCTGTTCCGCTTCGGCCTGGCGTTCGTCCTCACCGTGCTCGTGGCAGTTCCACTGGGCCTGTGGATGGGCATGAACGACACGGTCAAGGCCGTACTCGATCCGCCGATCGAGATCACCCGGCCGATGCCCAAGCTCGCGTTGCTGCCGTTGCTGATCATCTGGTTCGGCATCGGCGAGGTTTCCAAGATCGTCATCATCGTTTTGGCGTTGTTTCCGATCCTGTCGATCAGCGCCATGCAGGCGGTAGGCGGCGTGGGACGGCGCAAGGTGCAGGCGGCGATGGCGCTGGGTGCCTCGCGCACGATGATCTTCCGGCGCGTCATCTTTCCGGCCAGTCTGCCCGGCATCTTCACCAGCATCCGCGTGAGCATTGGAATCGGCGTGACGATGCTCGTCGGCGCGGAACTGATCGCGACGAGCGCAGGCATCGCCTACATGGCGATGTCGGCCGCCGATTTCCTGTTGACGAACGTCGTCCTGGTGGGTGTGCTGATCATGGCGCTGCTGGGTTACTCGCTCGATCTCCTGGCGCGCGCCGTGGAGGCTCGGGTGGTGCATTGGGGTGGAAAGGAAGGTTGACATGATCGAACTGCCGAAAGCAGGAATTCCCTGGGCGGAACTGGAGCCGCGCATGCGCGAGGCCGGCGCGGGTGACGTCGCGTGGCGCGACGGCCGGGCACCGGCATTCATCCATTTCGCGGGCGAAGATGTGCTCGAGGTCTCGAAGAAGGCCTTCCTGATGTACTTCTCGGAGAACGGCCTCGGCCAGCGTGCGTTCCTGAGTCTGGCCAAGTTCGAGTCGGAGGTCGTCGCGATGGCGCTCGGCCTGCTGCACGGCGGCGCGAACGCGCGCGGGGCGATGACCACCGGCGGAACCGAAAGCATCTTCCTCGCCGTCAAGGCGGCTCGTGATGCGGCCCGCAAGCGGCGCGGCGCATCCTCGGGCGTGGCGCAAATGGTCCTGCCGTTCAGCGCCCATCCCGCGTTCGACAAGGCCGCGCACTTCCTCGGTCTGCAGACCGTGCGGGTGCCGTTGCGGGCCGATTTCACGGCCGATCCGGCAGCGATGGCGGCAGCCATCACCGACGAGACGGTGATGATCGTCGGCTCCGCGCCGGCCTACCCGCACGGGGTCATGGACCCGATTGCGGAGATCGCCGCGATCGCCCAGGCACGGGATCTGTGGATGCACGTCGACGCCTGCGTCGGCGGGTACATCGCACCCTTCGCGCAGCAGTTGGGCTATCCGGTTGCAGCGTTCGACTTCAGCGTGCGCGGGGTCACGTCGATCTCCGCGGATCTGCACAAGTACGGCTATTCGGCCAAGGGTGCGTCGACGCTCTTCTTCGTCGACGAAGCCTCGTACGGTCACATGGCGTACTCCTTCGACAACTGGCCACGCGGGCAGTACATGACGAACACGCTCGTCGGTACCCGGGCGGGCGGCGCCATCGCCTCGGCCTGGGCGGTGATGAACTACCTGGGGCAGGCAGGCTACCAGCGGGTCACCGAGCGCGTGCTCGCCACCCGCCGGGCGATCGAGGCCGGGGTGGAATCGCTCGGGCTTCAGACCTTCGGCCGACCCGAACTCTCCATCATCGCCTTCGGCTCCCCCGAGCACGACATCGGTGCGATCGGGCGGGGACTGGTCAAGCGCGGCTGGCTCGCAGGCCATGTCCGCAATCCAGCGGGCATCCATCTCATGCTCAACCTGACGCACGAGCCGGTCGTCGGACGCTACCTCGATGATCTGGAGCAATCGATCCGCGAAGCGCGGGGCGGCGCGCCCGGCAAGTCGGTCGACGCGGTGTACTGACAGGCTCGACAGCTCGAAAGTGCCGTCTGCGCCCGGGTGCGGCCGCCGGGCGGTCCCCGGTGCGGGCCCTCAGGGCTTGACCCGCGCCACGTGCAGCACCGGCGGCGAGCGCTTCAGGGTGCGCATCACGTCGGCCAGGTGCAACCGGTCGCGCACGCTCAGCAGCAGTTTCAGCTCGGTCGTCTCCGAGGCGCGTTCGTCGGCCATGTCGATGTGGGTGATGTCGGCCTCCGCGTGGCTGACCGCCGAGGCGACCTGGGCGAGAACACCCTTGCCGTTCTTCACCAGCAGTGCGACCGAGGTCTCGAACGGGCGTGTCGGCTGCTCGGCCCATTCGACGCCCATCCAGCGCTCGCTGTCGCGCTCGAACAGTCGCTTGCCGACGCTGCACTCGACCGTGTGCACGGTCAGGCCTTCGCCGCGGCCGAGGTTGCCGACGATCGCATCGCCGGGAATGGGACGGCAGCACGGTGCGAGCTGCACCGATGCGCCTTCGCTGCCGTCGATCAGGACGATGCCCTGCGAAGGCGTGCTGTCGTCGGGCACGTATCGGCCCATCGACAGGGTGAGGGGGTCGGGGCGCGCGCCGCTTTCGGCCATCAGGCGGGCGAGCCGGGTGGCGACGATGGTGGCGATCTTGCGCCCCAGGCCGATATCGGTATAGAGGTCGTCGCGATTGCGGTTGCCGCTCCAGCGCGTCAGCTGCTGCCAGATCGGCGCATGCTCGGGGCCGTCACCGGGCACCGCCAGGCCTTCGGCCCGCAGCGCCTGGGCCAGCATCTTCGCGCCCAGATCCTGTGACTCCTCCTGCTCCATGTTCTTCAGGTAGTGGCGGATCTTCGAGCGCGCCCTGCCGGTGCGCACGAAGTTGAGCCAGGCCGGATTCGGGCGCGCGCCGGGCGCGCTGATCACCTCGACGACGTCGCCGCTGCGCAGCTCGGTGCGCAGCGCGACCGGGTCGCCGTTGACCTTGGCGGCGACGCAGTGGTCGCCGACGTCGGAGTGGATGGCATAGGCGAAGTCGACGGCGGTGGCGCCGCGCGGCAGCGCCAGGATCTTCGACTTCGGCGTGAACACGTAGACGGCGTCGGGGAAGAGGTCGATCTTGACATGCTCGAGGAACTCGTTCGCGTCGCGGGTCTCGTCCTGGATGTCGATCAGCGACTGCAGCCACGTGGCGCCGAGACGCTGCGCCTCCTGTGCCTGTCCGGAGCCCGAGGCGTGGGTCTTGTAGAGCCAGTGCGCGGCGATGCCCTTCTCGGCCACGGCGTGCATCGCCTCGGTGCGGATCTGGAACTCCACTGCGGTTCCGAGCGGGCTGACGAGCGTGGTGTGCAGCGACTGGTAGCCGTTGCCCTTCGGGATGGCGACGTAGTCCTTGAACCGGCCCGGCAGGGGCTTGTAGAGCTGATGCAGAACGCCCATCGCCAGGTAGCACTCCGGCAGGGTCTCGACGATGATCCGAAAGCCGAAGATGTCGTTCACCTGGGCGAACGTCAGGTGCTTCTCGCGCATCTTCTTGTAGATCGAGAAGAGGGTCTTCTCGCGGCCCTGGACCTGCACCCCGAGCTTGGCCTGCGCAAACGACTTCTCGACATCCTGCTGGATGCGCTCGACGATGTCGCGGCGGTAGCCGCGCGCCTTCTGCACCGCCTTGGAGAGCGCGGCATGGCGCCACGGGCGCAGGTGCTGGAACGACAGTTCCTGGAGCTCGCGATAGGTCTGGTCGAGGCCGAGGCGGTGGGCGATCGGCGCGTAGATCTCGAGGGTCTCGTTGGCGACCCGGGCGCGCTTGGCGCCAGCGACGGCGTCCATCGTCCGCAGGTTGTGGAGCCGGTCGGCAAGCTTGATCAGGATGACGCGGACGTCGCGTGTCATCGCCAGCAGCATCTTGCGGAACGACTCGGCCTGCGACTCCTCGCGGGTCGAGAAGCGCAGCTTGTCGAGCTTGGTCAGGCCATCGACCAGGTCGGCCGTCGGAGCGCCGAAGCGCTCGATCAACTCCGCCTTGGGGATGCCGCAATCCTCCATGGCGTCGTGCATCAGCGCCGCCATGATCGCCTGGGCGTCGAGCTTCCATTCCGCGCACAGGCCGGCGACGGCGATCGGATGCGTGATGTAGGGCTCGCCGCTGGCGCGGAACTGGCCGAGGTGGGCCTCGTCGGCGAAGCGGTAGGCGTCGCGAACCCGGCGGATGTCGGCGGGCTCGAGATAGTCGAGCTTGGCGGTCAGTGTCGCGAACGAGGCGGCGGCGGCGTCGGAGGGCGGCCTATCGGCGCTGGCGGGCGCACGCTTGCGCGCGCCTGATGGCGGGTCACGAACGACGATGGGGGATCGGGTGCCCATCACCCGAATTTAGCGCGGTTCTTCCGGACGCTCGGGGCTGCGGGTATCCGCAGGGGCAGCGGGATGCGGGGCGTGGCGGGGGGCGCTGCGCCCGCCGGTCAGACCGGAACCTTGCGAAGCATCTCCAGGCCGATCTCGCCGGCGGCGATCTCGCGCAGCGAAGTCACGCCGGGCTTGTTCTTGGTCTCGATCTTCGGGGCATGACCCTGGCTCAGCATGCGGGCCCGATAGGTTGCCGCCAGCACGAGCTGGAAACGATTCGGAACCTTGACGAGACAGTCTTCAACGGTGATGCGGGCCATGGGGCGTATCCGGTCGGGATCGTGGAGGATCAGTTGAGATCGAGAGCAGCGAAGACGGCGGGCCGGCTGCGCTTGAGCGCTGTGTACTTGAGGCGCTGCGAGTGGACGATCGCCTTCAGGTCGAAAAGTGCCGTCTCGAAGAGAGCGTTGATTATAACGAAGTCGAAGTGCCGGGCCTGCGAAACCTCGATGCGGGCGTTGGCCATGCGCCGGGCGATCACGTCGGGCCCATCCTCCCCGCGCCGGTGCAGCCGCAGCAGCAATTCGTCCCAGCTCGGCGGCAGGATGAAGATCAGCACGGCATTCGGGAACAGTCGCTTGATCTGCAGCGCGCCCTGCCAGTCGATCTCCAGGACGACGTCCTGGCCGCCGGTGATCCGTTCCTCGATCGCGCCGCGCGACGTGCCGTAGAGATTGCCGTGGACCTCGGCCCACTCGACGAACTGGCCGTCGGCAACCATGGCCTTGAACGCGGAGTCGTCGATGAAGTGGTACTCGCGACCTTCCTGCTCCTGGCCGCGTGGTTGCCGGGTGGTGTGCGAGATCGAGACGACAAGGTGCGAATCGAGTTCGAGCAGCGCCTTGACGAGGCTCGATTTCCCGGCCCCGCTGGGAGCTGCGACGGCGAAGAGGTTGCCGGGATAGTCCATGGCGTGGCCCGAGTTTATCTGCGCCGGTGGCGCGCGCGCCGCGTCCGCGCGCGGTGGCCGCTCCTCGCCGCGCCGGCGCGGCGATACTGCACGCCCATCCCCGCCTGCCCGAAGAGACTCGATGCCTCTTGTTGCCCCGACGACGCACCGCGAACCCCCGGGAGGCCGACCTTGGCAGGTGCGGTTGCTCGGTGCGGTCAGTGCGCAGCGCGGCGACGACAGGGTGGTGCGCTTCGGCACCCGGAGCGTCGCCGTGCTGCTGGCGCGCCTGGCCCTCTTTCCGGCAACGGTCCTTTCGACACCTCTCTGATCGCTTCGCTGGGCAGCCATTCGATCACCTACGCCGATGTTTCCGGCTTCTACTACGGGTACGACTGGCAGACCGGTGGCTTGACTTGGACCCAGGGCGCTGACGATCTCGGTGCCCACGTCACCTTCACCGCGATGGCGCCGGCGGGCTATTCCGGCATGCTGGTCGACAACATCTCGATGGTCGGTCTGCCGCCCGAACCGCTCGTGCCGTCGCCGATTCCCGAGCCGGAGACCTACGCCTTGATGCTGGCGGGACTCGGCGCCATCGGTTGGGTCGCGCGCCGCCGGCGTCGATGAGGTGCGGTGCCGCCTTGTCGTGGTGCAGTCCCGCCCGAGCGGGCTGCGCGGGGCGGCGCCAGCCAGGGGTGAAGGGTTTCTTCGCGGAGGGCGGGCGTACCCTAGTTCGGCGGTGGCACGAGTCTGGCTACATTCCAGCTTCGTGCGCGCCGCCGGCGCTCCAGGAGCCCTCCATGCAAGAACGTGATCTCCGAGCCCTGATCGAAGATGTCCGCACCGGCGGTATGCCGCGACGCAGTTTCATCCAGAAGCTGGTCGGTCTCGGCCTGACCGCCCCGATGGCCTCGATGCTGCTGATGCATGCCGGCATCGCCCAGAGTCAACCGGCACCGCCCTACAAGCCGACCAAGCGCGGCGGCGGCGGCACTCTGAAGGTCCTGTGGTGGCAGGGTGCCACGCTGCTGCAGCCGCACTTCGCCAACGGCACCAAGGACCAGGAAGGCTCGCGCATCTTCTACGAGCCGCTGGCGGTGTGGGACAACGACGGCAACCTCGTGCCGGTCCTGGCGGCCGAGATACCGACGCGCGAGAACGGCGGCCTTTCCGCCGACGGCCGCTCGGTGACGTGGAAGTTGAAGCGGGGCGTCACCTGGCACGACGGCCAGGCGTTCACCGCCGACGACTGCGTCTTCACCTGGGAATACGCCAAGGACCCGGCGACCGCCGCGGTCACGATCGGCGTCTACAAGGACGTCAAGGTCGACAAGGTCGACAGCCACACGATCAAGGTCACCTTCGCCAAGCCGACGCCCTTCTGGGCGACGGCGTTCGTCGCTGCCGAGGGGATGGTGCTGCCGAAGCACCTTTTCGGCGCCTATGCGGGAGCCAAGTCACGCGAAGCCCCGACCAACCTGAAGCCGGTCGGCACCGGCCCGTACAAGTTCGTCGAGTTCAAGCCCGGCGACCTGGTGCGTGGCGAGATCAACACCGCCTATCACATGCCCAACCGCCCCTTCTTCGACGCGATCGAGATGAAGGGCGGGGGTGACGCGACTTCGGCGGCCCGCGCCGTGCTGCAGACCGGCGAATACGACTACGCCTGGAACCTGCAGGTCGAGGACGAGGTCTTGAAGAAGATGGAGGCCGGCGGCAAGGGCAAGGTGCACGTGGTGCCCGGCGGCGACATCGAGTTCATCCAGCTCAACATCACCGACCCGTGGAACGAGGTCGATGGCGAGCGCGGCAGCGTCAAGAGCAAGCACTTCGCCTTCAGCGACCCGAAGGTCCGCGAGGCGATGGCGCTGCTGTGCGACAAGAAGAGCATGCAGGAGTTCATCTACGGTCGCACGGGCTTCGCGACCGGCAACTTCATGAACAACCCGCCGCGCTTCAAGTCGCCGAACACGAAGTGGGAGTTCAACGTCGACAAGGCCAACGCGCTGCTCGATGCCGCGGGCTGGAAGAAGGGCGGCGACGGCATCCGCGAAAAGGGCGGCAAGAAGATGAAGTTCGTCTACCAGACGTCCATCAACGGCACGCGGCAGAAGGAACAGGCGATCGTCAAGCAGGCCGCGCAGAAAGCCGGCATCGACCTCGAGCTGAAGTCGGTCACGGCGTCGGTGTTCTTCTCCTCGGACGTCGCCAACCCCGACACCTATGGCAAGTTCTGGTCCGACATGCAGATGTACACCACGACCATGACCGCGCCCGACGCCGAGCGTTTCATGGACCAGTACAAGTCCGAAGAGGTCTCGCAGAAGGCGAACAAGTGGGCCGGCCGGAACATCTGCCGCTACGTCAACCCGGAGTACGACAAGCTTGCCGCTGCGGGCTCCTCCGAACTTGACCCGGTCAAGCGCGCCGCGATCTACATCAGCATGAACGACATGGTGGTCAACGAGTGGATCGTCGTGCCGCTGATCAGCCGGCCGCGCGTGCGCGGCGGCAATCTGAAGCTCGTGACCACCCTGTCGGGCTGGGACCTCGATTTCTCGGCGCTGCAGAACTGGTACCGGGAAACCTGAGCGGATGACGGTTCCCCTTCCACTGCCAGGCACGGCCTGAGCGGCAGATCGTGGGCCACTACCTCCTGCGGCGGTTGCTGATCGCCGTGCCGAGCCTGCTCGGCATCAGCATCGTCCTGTTCACCGTGCTCGCGCTGGCGCCGGGGGATCCGTTCGCGGAAATGGCGCTGAACCCGAACGTTCCGCCCGAAGTCCAGGCCAACCTGCGGCTGCAGTTCGGCCTCGACGATCCGATCTGGCAGCGCTACCTGCGCTGGCTCTTCGCGATGTTCAAGGGCGACTGGGGCTTCTCCTTCATCAGCCGGGTCAATGTCGACACCCTGATCCTGCAACGCGTGCCGGTGACGCTGGCGGTGATCGGTGCCTCTCAGGTCCTGGCGCTGGCGATCGCCTTGCCGGTGGGCATCTATTCCGCGGCGCGGCCTTACTCGTGGTTCGACCGCATCGCCTCGACGCTCGCGTTCGTCGGCTTCTCGCTGCCGACGTTCTTCACCGGCCTGCTGCTGATCCTGCTGTTTTCCATCAAGCTCGACTGGTTGCCGTTCGTGTTCCGTTCCGACATCGCCGCCACCGGCTGGGAGTGGTGGTGGCTCAACCTGAAGCAGGCGGCGATGCCGATCGCGGTGCTCGGCCTGTTCCAGGGCGCGAGCTGGACGCGCTACGTGCGCTCCGCGGTGCTCGACGTGATCCGCCTGGACTACGTGACCACCGCGCGCAGCAAGGGCCTGAAGGAACGCGCGGTGATCATGAAGCACGTCGTGCGCAACGCCATGATTCCGGTGGTGACCCTGGTGGCGTTGACGATGCCCCAGGTCTTCGGCGGCGCGATCGTCACCGAGCAGATCTTCCGCGTCCCCGGCATCGGCTCCCTGCTGATCGACGCGATCCTGCGCAACGACACGCCGGTGGTGATGGCCGTGACCTTCGTGTTCTCGTGCCTCGTGATCCTCTTCAACCTGATCGCCGACCTGCTCTATGGCTGGCTCGACCCCCGCATCAGCTATCGCTAGCGCGGCGCCGCGCCTGCGCAACGTCTCGCCGTGGGCCGAGGCGTGGCGGCGGTTTCGCCGCCACAAGCTGGCGGTCGTCGGCCTCCTCGTGCTCGTCACGATGGTGCTGATGGTGGCGTTCGGCCCGCTCTTCTGGAAGCTGTCGATCAACGACATCGACTTCACCGCGCGCCTGAAGACCCCCACGCCCGCGCAC
>JBBQCD010000039.1:0-42186 GCA_038318385.1 Burkholderiales bacterium
CAGCGCCGGCGATGTCAGCGTCTTCCTGCCGCTCGAGCATGCCAGACTGGCCGCTGCGGCCACCGGCCATGCACGGACCGCGCTGTTCGCCCGCTACTCGCTCGCCGGGTCGCTGGCCGCGGCGGTCGGCGCGCTCGCGGCGGCCGTTCCGCAGTGGCTGTCCGGTCACGCCGCGGTCTCGCTCGAGGCGGCCCTGCGGGCAATGTTCGGCCTGTACGGCGCGATCGGCTTCGGCGTCTGGTTGCTCTACCGGGGACTGCCGCGGCCCGCGGGCCCGACCGAAGCGGCTCCGGCGCCGCTCGCGCGCTCACGCCGCATCGTCATCCGCCTGGCCGCGCTCTTCAGCATCGATGCCTTCGCCGGCGGGCTGGTCGTGAACGCGCTGCTGGCGTTGTGGCTTTTCGAGCGCTTCGGGCTCTCCCTGGCCCAGGCCGGTGGCTTCTTCTTCGTCACCGGCCTGCTCGCCGCCGGTTCACAACTGGCGGCGCCGCTGGTCGCGCGCCGCATCGGCCTGCTGAACACCATGGTGTTCACCCACATACCGGCGAATCTCTGCCTCGTGGCAGCGGCCCTGGTTCCGACCTTGCCGTGGGCCCTCGGGCTGCTGTTCGTCCGCAGTGCGCTGTCGCAGATGGACGTCCCGACCCGCACCGCCTTCGTGATGGCGGTGGTGACGCCGGCGGAGCGCGCTGCCGCCTCGAGCTTCACGGCCGTTCCCCGCAGCCTCGCTTCCGCGGCCTCGCCGACCCTGGCCGGCATGTGGATGGCGTCCGGCTGGCTCGCCGCGCCGTTGCTGGCCTGCGGCGGCCTGAAGATCATTTACGACTTGTTGCTGCTGGTCGCCTTTCGCGGCGTCGACCTCGAGGAACGCACCTGAGTCGACGCGGCTCCCGCGACTTGCGCACGTTCCCCCTGGAGAGCAGCCCGGTCCCGGACTCCACGGCTCAAGTCGGGGGTCGCAGGGCCGATAAACCGGGACCCGCGGACGCCTTCTTCGTTTGCGGTCAACGGTCATGAAAGCAGCCGATACCGCCAACCAGATCGACGTGAATGCGCTGCGCGTCGGGATGTTCGTTCATCTCGACGTGGGCTGGATGTCGCATCCATTTCCGCTCAGCAGCTTCAAGATCACCTCGATGCAGCAGGTCGCGACGATCCGCGGGCTCGGCCTGAAGCGGGTGCGCTGGAATCCGCTGCAAAGCGACCCGGACCCGGTGGACGATGTGGTCGACACCCATCCGGTGATGGCCGCCGACGCGGACGCGACGGCGAACGAGGGTGACCCCGACGGGGCCGCAGCCCAGGTCGACGTCGCGGTGGCCGCGCCCGCAGGCCAAGCGGATGCGTCCGAGGCGGCCGACGCCGAGCCGGGCGGATCGCGCCTTCCGCGGGCCCGCGAGCTCGAGCGCCAGCGGGAAGCGTTGCGGCTGTGCGAGCGTCAGTTCGGCGAGGCGGCGCGCGCCTGCAAGCAGACCACCGACCTGGTCCTCATCAAGCCACAGGAGGCGCGTGCCCAGGCCGAGCTGCTGACGCGCTCGCTGCTGGACAAGATGCTCGGCGAGCATGAAGTCTGCATCCGCCTGCTGACCGAAGCCGCCGGCGAGAAGGGCTCGATGCACGCCCTCAACGTGATGATGGTGTCGCTGCTGATGGGACGCAGCTTCGGATTTCCCGAGTCCGACCTGCTCGACCTGGGCGTCGGCGCAATGCTTCACGACATGGGCAAGCTGGAGATGCCCTTTCGCCTGCGCCATCCGGACGACACCTTCACCGCGGGCGAGCATCGGGACTACGAGGAGCATGTGGCCCACGGACTGGCGCTCGCGCGCCGCATGGGCCTGTCTGCCGGGGCGACCCTGGTCGTCGCCCAGCACCATGAACATGCCGACGGCAGCGGCTTTCCGCTCAAGCTCGGTGCCGACCGCATGACGATCGCGGCTCGCATCGTCGCCATCGTCAACCGCTACGACAACCTCTGCAACCCGCTCTTCCTCGCCAAGGCGCTCACGCCGCACGAGTCGCTGTCGCTGCTCTTCGCCCAGGGGAAGAGCAAGTACGACACCTCCATCCTCGGCGCGTTCATCCGCATGATGGGCGTGTACCCGCCGGGCTCGACGGTGCAGCTGACCGATGACCGCCACGCGATGGTCGTGGCCGTCAACTCGAGCCGTCCGCTCAAGCCGCGGGTGGTCGTGCACGAGCCGGGCATTCCCCGGGACGAGGCCCTGGTGCTCGATCTGGAAAGCGCCGACGGACTCGGCATCCGGCGCAGCGTGAAGCCGGCGCAACTCCCGCGGGAGGCATTCGACTACCTCGCGCCGCGCCAGCGCGTGGCCTACTTCTTCGAGGCGGTGGAGCGGCGTCCGTGAAGGTCGGCGTGGCCTCGGAGGTGCCGGCGGCCGCGTGCGACGCGTGGGCCGTGATGCTCCAGGCCATGCCTCAACCCGTCTGGCTCGTCGATGCCGCGGCGTTGCGCATCGTCGCCAGCAATTCGGCGGCGGCAGACCTCATCGGCACCGATGTCGACGGCGTCGTCGGCCAGCCGGTGCTGGACTTCTCGGCCTCGCCCGAGGACGCGGCGTTCTGGGGTGAAGTCGCGAACGGAGCCCGCGGCGGCCTCGATTCGGAGGCGCTGGTGCGTCGCCACGACGGTTCGCTGCTCCTCGTCACGCGCCGGATCAGCCGCGTGCCGTCGGTCGCAGGGAGCGACCTCTTCATCGTCGCTCTCGCGGATCGCAGCGTGCAGGTGCGACGCGAGCGCGAGCTCGAACTCGCCGTGGCGGAGTTGCAGGCCACGCTCGAGTCTCTCGGGGACGGTGTCCTCGTCGTCGACCTGCGGGGCCGGATCCGCAATTTCAATCGGCGCTTCGCCGACCTCTGGGAGATTCCCGAAGCGCTCTTGACGCAACAAGGCGACGATGCGGTGCTGGACTGGATGCGGACCTGCGTCGTCGATCCGGCCCGCTACATGCGCCGGCTGGCGGTGATCGACGATGCGACCATGCTGCGCGCGAGCGATGTCGTGACGCTGCGCTCCGGGCGCGTCATCGAACGCGTGGCGATGCCTCAGTTCAGCCGCGGCAACCCCATCGGCAGGGTCTACACCTTCCGCGAGATCAGCCCGGCGGTCCGCCCGCTGCACCTGCAGTCCTGAGCAAGCGGCGGGCCTGGACCGCCTCGTTGCGGAAGCCTCGTGCCGAGCCCGCGAACGGCGCGTGGCTCCTCGGACACGGGGCTGTCACGCGGCGGATTCCTTAGTACAGTCGCTGCCCTGGAGGTACATCGGGTCATGGCTGCCGTCGACGCGCTGCTCGAGCAAAGACTGGGGTCTCTCAACCTGCCGCTGGCGCTGGTGCTGCCGGGCGGCCGCCGGATCGGCGCAGCCGACGCCGCGGTGACGTTGCGGCTGCGCGACCTGACGCCGCTGGCTTACCTGGCATCCGGACAGATCGGCAAGGTCGGGCAGGACTACGTGGACGGCCGCCTCGATTTCGACGGCAGCATGCGCGACCTGATGACGGTCGCCTTCCAGATGATCGGCGAGGACCCGACCCGGCCCGACGATCCGGCGCCGCTCGAGTGGTGGCGTCACATCGCCCATTCGGCCAAGTCGAAGGTGCGCCACAGCGCCCGCGCCGACGCGCGCCAGATCCAGTTCCACTACGACGTGTCCGACGACTTCTACGCGCTCTGGCTGGACCCGCGGCGCCTCTATTCGTGTGCCTACTACGCCGACCCCGGCATGACGCTGGCGCAGGCGCAGGAAGCCAAGCTCGACCACGTCTGCAGGAAGCTGATGCTGCGCCGCGGCGAGCGCCTGCTCGACATCGGCGCCGGCTGGGGCGGCCTGCTGATGTGGGCCGCCGAGAACTATGGCGTGCGCGCACATGGCATCACGCTCAGCCGGAACCAGCACGCTCATGTGAATCGTCTGATCAACGAGCGCGGCCTGCGCGGCAACGTCACGATGGAACTGCGCGATTACCGCGAACTCGCCGAGGACGAACCCTACGACAAGATCGCGTCGGTCGGCATGTTCGAGCACGTCGGCCGGGCGAACCTCGGGACCTACTTCGCCAAGATCCGCAGGCTCCTCAAGCCGGGCGGCCTGCTGTTGAACCATGGCATCACCTCCGGCGGCACGCGCAACCACCAGCTCGGCGCCGGCCTGGGCGACTTCATCGAGCGCTACATCTTTCCGGGGGGCGAACTGCTGCACGTCTCGGCGGTGCTGCGGACGATGGGCGAGGAGCGCCTCGAGCCCCTCGACATGGAGAATCTGCGGCCCCACTACGGCCGAACCCTCTGGGCCTGGAGCGATGCCCTCGAGGCGCGGCTCGACGAGGCCCGCAAGGTCACGCGCGAGAACGTCGTCCGGGCCTACCGGCTGTATCTTGCCGGCAGCGCGATGAGCTTCCAGCACGGCTGGCTGTCGCTGTCGCAGATGTTGGCGTCGCGGCCGAGCGGCGGAATCTCCGACGGGCCGATGCGGGGCGCACAATCGCAGTTCCCCTTCAACCGCAGCTACATGTACGCAAAGAGCTGACCCAGATGATCTATCGATTCAAGAGCAAGGCCGACGGCGATCTCATCATGATGGGCCCCGCCGGCGACGCCGTCCTGCGCGTCATCGGCCGCGAGCCTGCCTCGCAGGGGATCATCGAGGCGCGCGCGTTGCCGACGGCGATCGCCGCGATCGAGCAGGCGGTGGCCGCCGAGGAGGCGGCACGCAAGGCCGCCGGCAAGGACGAGCCCGGCGATGGCGTGGCGGCGTCCGGCGGCGGCGACAAGGTCAGCCTGCGCCAGCGCGCCTGGCCACTTCTGGAAATGATGCGGCGCTCCCAGGCCGAGGACGCCGACATCGTCTGGGGCGTCTGACGCGCCGTCGGCGGAGTTGCGGATCATGAAGCTGTGGAGCGAAAGCTGGGTCAACGGTGAACCCATTCCGGCGCGCCATGCGGCCGGCAAGCCGGACGGGCAGGGCGGAGCCACCTTCTCCGACAACATCAGCCCGCACTTCGCCTGGGACGACGTGCCGGCCGGTACGCGCTCCTTCGCGCTGATCTGCCATGACTTCGACGTGCCGAGCCGGGGCGACGATGTCAACCAGGCCGGGCGCGAAGTTCCTGCGGATCTGCCGCGGGTGGACTTCTTCCACTGGGTGCTGGTGGACGTGCCGCCAGGCCAGCGTCTCATTGCCGAGGGTGCGTTCAGCCGGGGTTTCAGCGCCCGCGGCAAGAAGGGACCCGCGGTCGAGGTGCCCGGCTTCGAAGGAGCGCGCCACGGCCTCAACGACTACACCGGCTGGTTCGCGGCGAATCCCGACATGGCAGGCGACTACTTCGGGTACGACGGCCCGTTCCCGCCCTTCAACGATTCGCTCGTGCATCACTATGTCTTCACCCTCTACGCGCTCGGGGTTGCCCAGGTAGCCCTGTCGGGCACCTTCGACGGCAACGCCGCGCGTCGGGCGATCCACGACCATGTCCTCGCCGAGGCCACTCACTCCGGCACCTACACCCTGAACCGGCGGTTGCTTGGCTGAATCCACGCCGTTCACGCCCGACTTTCCCGAATCCACCCGCGTCATCGCGATCCGCCACGGCGAGACTGCGTGGAACGCCGAGATGCGGATGCAGGGCCAGCTCGACATTCCCCTGAACGACGTCGGCCTGCGTCAGGCGCAGCGGGTCGGCGCGGCGCTGGCCGATGAGCACATCGACGCCATCCACAGCAGCGACCTCGCCCGGGCGCTGCAGACCGCCGAACCGCTGGCGCAGCGCCTCGGGCTTCCGATCGGACTGGAGCCTGGGTTGCGCGAGCGTTGCTTCGGCGTCTTCCAGGGTCTCACCTTCGACGAAGTCAAGGCGCGCTGGCCCGACGAAAGCCGACGCTGGCGCCAGCGCGAGCCCGACTTCGCGCCCGAGGGCGCAGAGTCGCTACGCGTCTTCGCCGCCCGCGCCGTCGCTGCGGCGGCCCTGATCGCGGCCGCGCATGCGGGACAGACGGTGGTGATCGTCACCCACGGCGGCGTCCTCGACAGCCTGTACCGCGCCGCCGCGCGCGTCGGCCTGCAGTCCTCGCGCTCGTGGCTGCTCGCCAACGCCGGCATCAACCGGTTGCTGTACACGCAACAGGGCTTCACGCTCGTCGGCTGGGCCGACACCGGCCATCTCGACGACGCCACGCTCGACGACGCCGGCGAAGCCACCCCGCCGGTGTCCGACCGGATGGGTTACGCCGCATGAGAAGCGCGAACGCGCGCCTCGGCCAGCCGGTCGCGACGATCGAGACTCCGGCGCTGGTAATCGACGCCGACGCGCTGGAGCGCAACATCGCCGCGATGGCCGGCTACGCACGCAGCCACCGCATGCGCCTGCGACCGCACGCCAAGACCCACAAGTGCGCGACCATCGCCCGCCTCCAGATCGATGCCGGCGCGGTCGGCGTCTGCGTGCAGAAGGTCTCCGAAGCCGAAGCGCTTGCCGCGGCGGGCGTGGCCGACATCTACATCACCAACGAGATCGTGGACCCCGCGAAGCTGGCGCGGCTGGCCGATCTCGCCGGCCGCATCACGCTCGCGGTCGCGGTCGACTCCGCCGTCGGCGTCGAGCGGCTGGCGAGCGCCTTGCAGACGACCGGGACGACGGCCAGCGTCTTCGTCGAGATCGATGTCGGCCACGGTCGCTGTGGCGTCGCTCCGGTGGCCGCGGGCGCGCTCGCCCATCAGGTCGTCTCCCACGGCCTGCGTTTCGGCGGCCTGCAGGCCTATCACGGCAGCGCCCAGCACCTGCGCAGCGCCGAGGAGCGCGCGGCGGCGATCCGCCATGCGGTCCGCCTGGCGCGTGCGGCGCAGGCCAGCATCTCCGCGGCAGGGCTGGTGTGTCCGCTGGTCACCGGCGCCGGATCCGGCACCTTCATCAACGAGGCCGCGTCCGGCCTCTACGGCGAATTGCAGGCCGGCAGCTATCTCTTCCTCGACCGCGACTATGCCGACAACGTGCCCGCATCGGGCGCGCCGCGCTTCGAGCACGCGCTCTTCGTGCGCGCGCAGGTCATGAGTCGCGGCTACTCGCATGCGGTGATCGACGCCGGCCACAAGGCCCATGCCCTCGATTCCGGCTTGCCATCCGTCTGGCAGCGCGACCTCACCTATGTCAATGGTGGCGACGAGCACGGCATCCTGCGGTGCCGCGACGGTGCTGCCGACCGGGACCTTCCCGGCATCGGCGACGCGGTCTGGCTGGTGCCCGGCCATTGCGATCCCACGGTCAACCTGCACGAGCACTTCATCGTCGTGCGCGGTGGTCTCGAGAACGGTCGGGTGGAAGCGGTCTGGCCGATCGAGGCCCGCGGCTGCCTTCAGTAAGACGGGGCGGGCAAACCCTCTGGGAGGTTTCCCGGAGCAAAGGCCGGATTCGCGGCCAGCGACGCCTCGCGGTCCTTAGACTGCGCGTCCACTCCCCTGAAGTGCATTCAGCTGAATGAATGACAGGGCCACAACAAGATGGATGCCCCCGCCTACACCCTCCCTGCGCGCTCCGCGCCGTTCGCGTCAGCGCGCTCGCCGGCTCGCGCCGCGGCGCTGGTGCCGTCGGTGTCGCGGGCGCTGACGCTGCTCGAGCGGCTGGCGCGGGCGCGCGAGCCGATGAGCCTGGCGCGGCTCGCAACCGAACTGGAATTGCCCAAGAGCAGCGTCCACGGCCTGTGCAACACGCTCGTTTCGTTCGGCTATCTGCGCCGTCAGCCGGATGGTTGCTTTCTCATCGGCCCGCGCGTGATGGGCCTGGCGGAGGCGTTCGTTTCCGGTACGGACGTGGTCCAGGAGTTCAACGCCCTGTGGGCCGACAGCGGCGCCCTGCCGGAAGAGGCGGTGGTGCTGTCGGTGCTGAGCGGCGGCGATGCGCTCTACGTCGGCGTTCGCAACAGCGCGCGGCCGCTCGGCCTGGCCTTCAACGTCGGCATGCGCCTGCCGGCCTATCTCTCCGGCAGCGGCAAGGCGATGCTGTCGCTGCTGCAGCCCGACGAGGTCCGCCGGCTCTACGTCGAAGGACTTCAGACCCGCTTGACGAAGAAGGGCCCGCGCGACATCGAGGCGTTGCTGAAGGAACTCGCGCTGACGCGCAAGCGCGGCTACAGCGTCGACGAGGAGGCGGTGCGCGAGGGCGTGTGCTCGTTCGGCGCTGCCGTGTTCGACGCGACCGGACTCGCTGTCGCCGGTGTCGCGGTCTGCGTCAACAAGGCCGTGCTCGGTCCCGGGCGCAACGAGCGCTACCGGCGCCTCGCGCTGGACGTCGCCGCCACCCTGTCCCAGCGCCTCGGTGCCGAGCCGCGGCGCGCGGGGACGGCGCCTGTCGCCCGGGCGCGCGCCCGGGGAGCGTCGGCATGAAGAACGACGTCATCCTCGAGACGCGCGCGTTGACCAAGGAGTTCAAGGGCTTCGTCGCGGTCGACCACATCGATCTGAAAGTGCGGCGCGGAACGATCCATGCGCTGATCGGCCCGAACGGCGCCGGCAAGACCACGTGCTTCAACCTGCTGACGAAGTTCCTCGCGCCGACCTCCGGGCAGATCGTCTACGAGGGCGTCGACATCACCGGCGAGCGCCCGGCGCACATCGCCCGTCGTGGCATCGTCCGCTCGTTCCAGATCTCCGCCGTCTTCGCCCACCTGAGCGTGCTCGAGAACGTCCGCGTTGCGCTGCAGAGGAAGCTCGGCACGTCGTTTCACTTCTGGAAGTCCGAGCGCTCGTTGCAGGGCCTGGACGCCCGCGCGCTCGAACTGCTGCGCGCCGTCGACCTCGAGCCCTACGCCGCGCTGCCCGCGGTCGAGCTGAGCTACGGCCGCAAGCGCGCGCTCGAGATCGCGACGACGCTGGCGATGGAACCCCAGCTGATGCTGCTCGACGAGCCGACCCAGGGCATGGGGCTCGAGGACGTCGACCGGATCCGCGCCCTCATCAAGAAGGTGAGCGCGAGCCGCACGGTGCTGATGGTCGAGCACAACATGAGCGTCGTCGCCAGCATCGCCGACACGATCACGGTGCTGCAGCGCGGCGCGACCCTGGCCGAAGGCCCCTACGCGGAGGTCTCGCAGAACCCGGCGGTGATCGAGGCCTACATGGGCACCGCCCAGACCGCGCTCGGCGGGAGTCATTGACGATGGCCGCGCCCTTCCTCGAGATCTGCGACCTGAACGGCTGGTATGGCGAGTCGCACGTCCTGCATGGCGTCAACTTCGAGGTCCGCGAGGGCGAAGTCGTGACGCTGCTCGGTCGCAACGGCGCCGGTCGCACCAGCACGCTGCGCGCGATTCTCGGCCTCATCGGCAGCCGCAAGGGCTCGGTCAAGGTGCATGGCCAGGAAACCATCGACATGCCGACGCACCGCATCGCCCGCCTCGGCCTGGGCTACTGCCCCGAAGAGCGCGGCATCTTCTCGAGCCTCTCGGCCGAGGAGAACCTGATGCTGCCGCCGCGCCTGGGCGAGGGCGGCATGACCCTCGACCAGATCTACGAGATGTTCCCGAACCTGAAGGAGCGGGCCGCCAGCCAGGGCACGCGCCTGTCGGGGGGCGAGCAGCAGATGCTCGCCGTGGCGCGGATCCTGCGCACCGGCGCGCGCCTGCTGCTGCTCGACGAGATTTCCGAAGGGCTGGCGCCGGTCATCGTCGAGAAGCTCGGCGAGATGGTGGGGACGCTGCGCCGCCAGGGCTACACCATCGTCATGGTCGAGCAGAACTTCCGCTTCGCCGCACCGCTGGCCGACCGCTTCATGGTGATGGAGCACGGCCAGGTGATCCAGGAATTCACCCAGTCCGAGCTGCCGGCGCGGATCGAGCGCCTCCACGAATACCTCGGAGTCTGACGGATGTTTTCCCCGAGGACCCTTTCCGGCTTTTTCTCTTCCAAGCCCTGTCCGGCTTCCACTCACCTCAATTCCGCTCACTTCAACTGGAGATATCGATGAAACTCAAGAAGATTGCTGCAGCCTGCGCCCTGGCGACCGGCGTGATGTTCGGAGCGCCCGCCCAGGCGCAGATCTCCGGCGACGTGATCCGCATCGGCTTCATCACCGACATGTCGGGCCTGTACGGCGACATCGACGGCCCGGCCGGCGCCGAGGCCATCAAGATGGCGATCGCCGACATGGGCGGCGCGGTCGCCGGCAAGAAGATCGAGCTCATGGTGGCCGACCACCAGAACAAGGCCGACATCGCTGCCGCCAAGGCGCGCGAATGGTTCGACACCGAGGGCATGGACGTGCTGATCGGCGGCACCAATTCCGGCACCAACCTGGCGATGGCGAAGGTCGCGGCCGACAAGAAGAAGGTGTTCATCTCCGTCGGCGCGGCGTCTTCGGCGTTGACCAACGAACAGTGCACGCCCTACACGGTGCACTATGCCTACGACACGATCGCGCTGGCCAAGGGCACCGGCGGTGCGGTGGTCAAGAACGGCGGCAAGACCTGGTTCTTCCTGACCGCCGACTACGCCTTCGGCGCGGCGCTGCAGAACGACACCTCCAAGGTCGTCAAGGACGCTGGCGGCACGATCGTCGGCTCGGTCAAGCACCCGCTGTCGGCCAGCGACTTCTCGTCGTTCCTGCTGCAGGCGCAGTCGAGCAAGGCGCAGATCCTGGGTCTGGCGAATGCCGGCGGCGACACCATCAATTCGATCAAGGCGGCCAACGAGTTCGGCGTCACCAAGACGATGAAGCTCGCCGGCCTGTTGATGTTCATCAACGACATCCATTCGCTCGGGCTGCAGGCGACGCAGAACATGTACCTGACCGACAGCTGGTACTGGAACCGCGATGCCGAAACGCGCGCCTGGAGCCGCAAGTTCTTCGAGAAGATCAAGCGCATGCCATCGTCGGTCCAGGCCGGTGACTACTCCGCGGTGACGACCTACCTGAAGGCGGTCAAGGCAACCGGCACCGACAACGCCGAGAAGGTGCTGGCGCACATCCATTCGACCAAGATCAACGACATCTATGCCACCGGCGGGTACGTGCGCCCGGACGGCCGGATGGTCCACGACATGTACCTGATGCAGGTGAAGACGCCGGCCGAGTCGACTGAGCCGTGGGACTACTTCAAGGTCGCCCAGGTCATCAAGGGTGAAGCGGCATGGGGTACGAAGGCAGACAGCAAGTGCTCGCTCTGGAAGTGACGCTTTCGATGCACGTCGCGGCGATGTGTTCGCCGCGCTGCGTCGACTCGGCCGGCTGCGCGGGCGACCGCGCAGCCGCCGGGGCGGCGCGCGGCCGCCGCGACCCGGCGGCGCTTTTGCCGGCTGGTCCGCCGTCGCGGTGCGGCTGACGCGCCCCCTTCGACACGGCGACGCTCCATGGACATCTTCGGCATCCCGATCCAGGCCTTTCTCGGCCAGCTCCTGCTGGGGCTCGTGAACGGCTCCTTCTACGCGATGCTCAGCCTCGGCCTGGCCGTCATCTTCGGGCTGCTCGGCATCGTCAACTTCGCGCACGGCGCGCTCTACATGATCGGCGCCTACGTGGCCTGGTATGCGCTGGAGCGCTTCGGCATCAACTACTGGTTCGCGCTGATCGTGTCGCCGCTCGTGGTCGGCGCGCTCGGCGTGGTCATCGAGCGCACGCTCCTCAAGCACCTCTACCGCATCGATCCGATCTACGGCCTGCTGCTGACCTTCGGCGTGGCCCTCATCGCCGAAGGGCTCTTCCGCGAGCAGTTCGGCGTGTCCGGGCAGCAGTACCCGGTGCCGGAACTCCTCGGCGGCGCCACCAACCTCGGCTTCATGGTCCTGCCGAACTACCGGGCATGGGTCGTCTTCGCGTCTCTCACGGTCTGCCTGGGCACTTGGTTCATCATCGAAAAGACGTCCCTCGGCGCGAAGTTGCGGGCCGGGACGGAGAACCCGGCGCTGGTGCAGGCCTTCGGCATCAACGTGCCGCGCATGGTGATGCTCACCTACGGCGGCGGCGCCGCCCTGGCCGCCTTCGCGGGGGTGCTCGCCGCACCGGTGATCCAGGTGACGCCGCTGATGGGCAGCAACCTCATCATCGTGGTCTTCGCGGTGGTGGTGATCGGCGGCATGGGGTCGATCCTCGGCTCGGTCCTCACGGGACTCGCGCTGGGCATCATCGAAGGGCTGACCAAGGTCTTCTACCCCGAAGCCTCGAACATCGTCGTCTTCGTGATCATGGCGATCGTGCTGGTGATCCGCCCGGCCGGCCTCTTCGGAAAGGAAGCCTGATGGCCGACGACGCTCGACCCGCCGGCACCGCCATCGAAGCGGCGAAAGCGACCACGCGGGCCGGCCACATCGCCTGGCTGGTGGTTTTCGGGTTCCTCCTGGCCGCGCCCTTCCTCGGCGTGTACCCGATCCTGGTGATGAAGGCGCTCTGCTTCGCGATCTTCGCCTGTGCCTTCAACCTGCTGCTCGGCTTCACCGGCCTGCTGTCGTTCGGTCACGCGGCCTTCATGGGCGCGGCCGCGTACGCCACCGGCTGGCTGATCCGCAGCGCCGGCTGGCCGCCGGAGCTCGGCATCGTGGCCGGCGTCGTCGTCGGCGGCGCGCTCGGATTCCTGGTCGAGCTGCTGGCCATCCGCCGCCAGGGGATCTATTTCGCGATGATCACCCTCGCCATGGCGCAGATGGTCTATTTCGTCTGCCTGCAGGCGCCGTTCACCGGCGGCGAAGACGGCCTGCAGGGGGTTCCGCGCGGTTTCCTGTTCGGCGTCCTGCCGCTGCGCCAGCCGCTGGTGCTGTACTACACCGTGCTGGCGATCTTCGTCGCGGTGTTCCTCTTCATCGTGCGGATCGTTCATTCCCCGTATGGCCAGGTGCTGCGCGCGATCCGCGAGAACGAGCCGCGGGCGATCTCGCTCGGCTACGACGTCAACCGCTACAAGCTCCTCGCCTTCGTCCTGTCGACGGCGATCGCCGGACTCGCGGGCTCGCTGAAGACGCTCGTCCTCGGCTTCGCGACGCTGTCGGACGTGCACTGGTCGCTGTCCGGGGAGGTCGTGCTGATGACGCTGCTCGGTGGCATGGGCACCCTGGCCGGTCCGGTCATCGGTGCGTTCACCATCATCGGTCTGCAGGACTTCCTGTCCGATCGGGTCGGGTCCTGGATCAACGTCATCATCGGCGTGATCTTCGTCGTCTGCGTGGTCGCGTTCCGGCGCGGCTTCGTCGGCGAACTCCTCGCCTGGCAGCGCCGCCGCCAGGCGCGCTGAGGACTTGCGCGCGGGCGGCTGCAGTCCGCCTTGCGCCTGAGTAGACTGGCAGCATGCAGCCAGCCGAGGTAGGACGATGACGATCAAGCGCCTGACGAAGGAAGACATTCGGCAATCGACCGGGGTTCTCAACCCGGTCGGGCACGTGGTGCTTGCCTTTCCCGACGACGCCATCACCGCAGAGGCGGTGAAAGCGCTGCTCAGCGGCGGCTTCGTGGAAGCCGACATCCTCGTCTACACCGCCGCCGAGGCCACGCCGCGATTGCGCGACCGGGTGCGCACCGCCAGCGAGGCCGCCGGTTTCGGCTACGAGATCACGCTGATGCGGCGCTACCTGGCGCTCGCCGAGGCGGGCTGCGGCTGGCTGATCGTCCACGCCCCCGAAGACGAGCAGGCCGAGCGCCTGGTCGAGGTGGCGAAGCGCTTCGGCGCCAAGTGCGCGGTCCGTTACCACCGCCTCGCCAACGAAGACCTGATCTGACCGGCGCCGATCGGTGCGCTCGCGCACGTCCTCGCGACACGACTCGCGGCGTGCGCCTTCAGCTGGCGCCGAACAGGTCCAGTCCGGCGCCCTGCGGAGGCGCGACCCCGAGGTGACGGAACGCGGCGAGCGTGGCGATGCGGCCGCGCGGAGTGCGCTGCAGGTAGCCCTGCTGGATCAGATACGGCTCGATCACGTCCTCGATGGTGTCGCGCTCCTCGCCGATCGCAGCGGCGACATTGTCGAGGCCGACCGGACCCCCGTCGAAGCGGTGGACGATCGCTTCCAGGAGCTTGCGGTCCATCACGTCGAGTCCGTGGGCGTCGACGTCGAGCATCGCCAGCGCGAGGTCGGCCAGCGGCTTGGTGATCTGGCCGCTGCCCTTGACGTCGGCGAAGTCGCGCACGCGGCGCAGCAGACGGTTGGCTATTCGTGGCGTGCCGCGGGCGCGGCGCGCGATCTCGAAGCCGCCCTCGGCGTCGATCGGCACCTTCAGCAGCCCGGCGGAGCGCTGGACGATGCGGGCGAGCTCCTCGGGCGTGTAGAACTCGAGCCGGGCGACGATGCCGAAGCGGTCGCGCAGCGGATTCGTCAGCATACCGGCGCGGGTCGTCGCGCCGATCAGCGTGAACGGCTGCAGCTCGAGCTTGATGGAGCGTGCCGCCGGGCCCTCGCCGATCATGATGTCGATCTGGTAGTCCTCCAGCGCCGGGTAGAGGATCTCCTCGACGACCGGGCTCAGGCGATGGATCTCGTCGATGAAGAGGACGTCGTTGCACTCGAGGTTGGTGAGGATCGCCGCCAGGTCCTTGGGTTTCTCCAGCACCGGCCCCGAGGTTTGACGCAGATTGACGCCGAGTTCGTTGGCGATGATGTGGCTGAGGGTGGTCTTGCCGAGACCCGGCGGGCCGAAGAGCAGCACGTGGTCCATCGCCTCGGAACGCATGCGGGCGGCGCCGATGAAGATCTCGAGCTGTTCGCGCGCCTTCGCCTGACCGACATATTCCGACAGGCCTTTGGGCCGTAGCGCGCGCTCGATCGCTTCCTCGCCCGGCGATGCCGGCGCCGCGGCGACGATGCGGCGCGCCGGCTCGAACTCGTCGGTCTGGATGCTCATGGGGCCATTATCGACAACGGCCGTCGCGCTGCGGTGCGCTGCGCCGCGTGAGGGCTGTTTGGCACAATCGTCGGATGAGATTTCCCTTCATCCTCGTCTTCCTTCTCGGCTGCGCGACCGCTGCCTTCGCCCACGACTACAAGCTCGGCACGCTGACGATCGGTCACCCCCATGCCCGTCCAACCGCGCCGTCGCAGCCCGCAGGCGGCGGCTATCTGACAGTCCTCAACAACGGTGCGGCCGACCGCCTCGTTTCCGCGGCTTCTCCAGTGGCCGTAAGCGTGCAGATGCACAGCATGAGGATGGAGGGCGACGTGATGCGGATGCGCGAAGTCGACGCCATCGAGCTGCCGCCCGGCAAGACGGTCGAGCTCCGACCCGGCGGCCTGCATCTCATGTTAATCGGGCTGAAGGCGCCGCTGGTGCCGGGGCAGACGTTTCCGATGACCCTGCGCTTCGAGAAGGCCGGGGAGGTCAAGGTCGAGATGAAGGTCGACCCCACCGTCTCGGGCCCCGCGCACGACAAGCACTGAGGCGGCGGGCCGCCTGCCGCGTTACTTCGCGAGGGCGCGCAGCGCGAGCTTGATGCCGTCGCTGACGGCGACATCGGCGGGCAGCGCCTTCAACGCGGCCGCCGCCTCGCGGTCGCTGTAGCCGAGGGCCAGCAGTGCCTGGAGGATGTCCGCCTGCGTACCGGCGGCAACGCTGGCGGGCGCCGCGAGGGCGTCGCCGAGCTTGCCCTTGAGTTCGAGCAGCAGGCGCTCCGCCGTCTTCTTGCCGATGCCCGGCACCTTCACCAGGCGCCCGCTTTCCTGCAGCGTCACCGCCTGAGCCAGTTCGGCGACGCTGAGGCCCGAGAGGATGGCCAGCGCCGTGCGCGGCCCGACGCCCGAAATCTTCACCAGCAGGCGGAAGGTCGCGCGCTCTTCGTGGGTGAGGAAACCGAAGAGCACCTGCGCGTCCTCGCGCACCACGAAGTGGGTCAGCAGCGTCACGCGCTCGCCGAGGGCGGGCAGGTTGTAGAAGCTGCTCATCGGCACGTCGACCTCGTAGCCGACGCCGTTGACATCGACCAGCAGGTGAGGCGGTGCCTTCTCGGCGAGCGTGCCGACGAGGCGGCCGATCATGTCCGGAGGGCGACCGGAGCGGGGCGCGGCGACACGGTCTGCGTTAGCGCCGGAAGAGTCCGAGGCGCTGGGCTTCGAGCGCCGCCTCGGCGCGCGAGCTGACGTTGAGCTTGCGGTAGATCTGCTTGACGTAGTCGGCGATGGTGTGGCGCGACAGGCTCAGCTGCACGCCGATCTCCGGCAGCGTGAAGCCCTTGGCGACCCGCAGCAGGACCTCGTTCTCGCGGTCGGTGAGGGCGACATGCGGCATGTTCTGCGGTCGCTCCTGCGGACGCGTCTGCGCGGCGAAGTGCGAGATGACGCGGCGTGCGATCGAGGGCGACAGCGGCGGCTCGCCCTGGCTCATGCGCTTCAACTGCTCGGCGATCAGTTCGCTCGCCTGTTCCTTCAGCAGGTAGCCGAAGGCGCCAGCCTGCAGGGCCGGAAACAGGTGGTCGTCGTCGTCGTGGATCGTCACGACCACCGACTGCGCTTGCGGATGAGCCTCGCGCATGGCCGCGACCACATCGACACCCGAACCGTCGGGCAGGCCGAGATCGATCAGGGCCAGGTCGAACTTCATCGAGGCGACGAGTTCGAGGGCGCCATGCACCCGCGCCGCCTCGAAAAGGTGCGAGTCCGGGAACACCTGCAACACCAGCGCCTTCAGCCAGGCGCGGGTTTCAGGAAGATCTTCCAGCAGGAGTACGTTTTGCACGCCGGGGGCCTCGACAGCGCAGCATGCGCCGCGAAACATCCTACCAGCGCTGCCCCGGCGTGGCGGTCGATGCCGCGTCGATTCAGAGCGGAACTGTCAAAGCGATCACGGTCCCGTAGCCCGGGCCGGACTGGACCAGGCACTGGCCCTGCATCTGCTTGGCGCGGCGCTTCATGCTCGACATGCCCAGGCCCCGGTCGAGCTTGCCGTCGAGTTCGAGGGGGATGCCACGTCCGTTGTCCTTGATCGTCAGCCCGAAATGGCCGTTGACGACATCGCAGCGGACGGTGCAGCGGGTGGCCTGACTGTGCTTGACGACGTTGCTGACGGCTTCGCGCAGGATGCGCGTGGTCTGGACGAAGCCTCGCGACGGCAGCAGGTGCTCGCTCTCTTCGGTGGGATTGCGCCAATCGACCTCGATGTTGGCCTGGCGCAGCCGCGATACCGTCTCGGCACGCCAGTCGGCGAGCGCGTCCGCCAGGCGCATCGGCTTGCCGATCAGGCCCTTGACGGACAGCCGCATGTCCTCGAGGGCTTCGCGGGCCAGGGCGGTGATGCGCTCGTTTTCGCTGGTGTGGACGATCGTCAGCAGCTTGGCGCCGAGGTCGTCGTGCAGATCGGCGGCAATGCGCTTCCTCTCGCGCTCGGTCACCTGCTCGACGCGAAGCTCGGCGAGTTGCGAGAAGTTGCCCTCGAATTCCGTGGTCAGCTCCCGCACGCGCCGCGCCAGCGCGATCCGACCCGCCTCGGCCACCGGCAGCGCGCGTGCGAACAGCATGAAGAGCCGCGCGCCGATGACGAGAAACAGCAGCGGCATCACGACCGGCAACGGGTCGAAGGGCGGTTCGATCGGCAGGCTGAAGATGTCGCGCTGCGCATCGAGTTCGAGCAGCATCGAGGCCGCACCGACGCCCAGGATCAGGAGCATCGGCCAGAAGTCGTGCGGACGTTCGCGCCGGGTGTAGACGAGGTAGAGCGCGGCCGCCAGCACGAGCTCTGCCGCGAACACCGCGTACCAGGCGTTGAGGATCGCGAAGACCCGCAGTTCGCCGCCGAGGACGAGCGTGGCCGGCATCAGCAGCCATTGCACCATCAGGCCGTTCTCGATCATGCGGGACCGCAGGCCGGCATAGCTCAGCAGGAACTGCACGCCGAGACCCACCAGGGTCGCCAGGCCGATGCAGATCAGGTAGGCCGTGGCGGCATGCGGCCACGGCGGGTCGGTCGTCCAGAACAACGCCGACAGCAGCGCCCAGCCGAGGCATACGCTGCCGAAATAGCCGAGGTAGACCTCGTGCGGGTTCTGCCAGGCCAGCGTGAGCATGATTCCGGCCAGGACGATGAGCATCAAGCTGGTGGCCTGCAGCCAGGTCACGCTCCAGAAGTACCGCCAGTCGCGCGCCTGGGTCAGGGTCGCGATCGGCCCGATGCGCAGCTCCGAGAGCCCGGCGGCGAATTCGCGCGAGGCGACGTGCTGCAGCGCGTGTCCCGCCAGGCGCAGGTCGAGGACGTTGCCGGACCCCTGCAGCAGGGACGCGGGCAGCGGCACGAGTTGCGGATGGCGGCAGTTTTCGCTCAGTCGGTCTGCGGAGCCGCCGCTGCTGAAGATCCTTCGTTCGTTGAGGTAGACCTCGAGATTGCTGCAGGCGCGCTCGATGTAGAGGCCGAGCAACGCGTCGGCGCGCGTCGCCGCGGGCGTATCGAAGCGGACCCGGTACCAGAGGCTGCCTTCGAAGCGCGGCCGGCTCTGCGCCCAGTCGTCGGGCAGCATCGCCACCGTGGCGGACTGTTCGGCGGGAAGGCCCTCGCCGGACGGGTTGACGACGAATGCGCGATTGATCGTGATGACGTCGGGGTCCGCCGCCTCTGTGGACACAGCCCGGACGGCGAACAGGCCGAGGAAGCCGGCGATCAGCAGGGTCCCGCAGGCGAGGAAGAAACCGCGCACTGCAGCGGCGGTGACGTGACGTTCGCGCATCGCCGGCGATTGTGCAGGACGGGTCGGCCACGGCGCCGTGCGAAACAGCCTCGCGGCGGCCTCATTCCACGACCCGGAGCGACAATCGTCGAAACAGCCGCCACCCATCCGTGATCCTGCGCCACGCCTTCATTCCACCCGACAACACCCGCCTGTCGCATCTGTGCGGCAGCCTTGACGAGAACCTGCGCGCGATCGAGAGCGGTCTCGACGTGAAGATCTCGCGCCGCAACGAATCCTTCCGGGTCGAGGGGCCGAAGGCGCGAGCGCAGCAGGCGGTCGGCCTGCTGCAGACGTTGTATGGACGCGCGCGCCGACCGATTCCCCCGGAGAAGCTGCAACTCGCGCTGGTCGAGACGCTGGCCCAGGATCCCGCGGAGTCTTCAGAACGGGCCGACGCGGCCGCCGTCCCTGAAGAAGTCGTCCTGCGCACGCGACGCCACGATCTGGTCGGCCGCACGCCCAATCAGCTCGCCTACCTGCGCAGCATCCTGGCCCACGACCTCACCTTCGGCATCGGCCCTGCCGGGACCGGCAAGACCTATCTGGCCGTCGCCTGCGCGGTCGATGCGCTCGAGCGCAGCACGGTGCAGCGGGTGATCCTGACTCGCCCGGCGGTGGAGGCCGGCGAGCGTCTCGGCTTTCTGCCCGGGGACCTGGCGCAGAAGTTCGACCCGTACCTGCGCCCGCTCTACGACGCGCTCTACGACCTGATGGGCCTGGAGAAGGTCAACAAGGCCTTCGAGAAGGGAACGCTCGAGATCGCGCCGCTCGCCTTCATGCGCGGGCGCACCCTGAACCATGCCTTCGTGATCCTCGACGAGGCCCAGAACACGACGCCGGAGCAGATGAAGATGTTCCTGACGCGCATCGGTTTCGGCAGCAAGGCGGTCGTGACCGGCGACGTCAGCCAGATCGACCTGCCGAAGTCGGCGGTCTCCGGACTGGTCGACGCGGAGCGCGTGCTGCGCGAGGTCCCCGGCATCGCCACCACCCGTTTCACCTCCGCCGACGTGGTCCGCCATCCACTGGTCGCGCACATCGTCGAGGCCTATGACGCGGCCCGCCGCGAAGAGCGCTGAAGCGGGCGTGGCGGTCCGCAGGGTGGCGCGCCCGGCGTTGTCGCTGTCGCTGCAGTTCGCCGATGCGCACGACCGCGCCCTCCTGCCGCGGCATCGGGTCGTGCGCTGGCTGCGCTCGGCGCTCGAGCGGCCCGCCGAGCTGACGGTGCGGATCGTCGGCATCGAGGAGGGGCAGGCGCTGAACCGCGATTTTCGCGACAAGAACTACCCGACCAACGTCCTGACCTTCGACTACCAGCGCGAGCCGACGGTCGTCGCCGACCTGGTGCTGTGCGGCCCGGTGCTGCGGCGCGAAGCCGCCGAACAGGGCCGCCCGCTCGAAGCCCACTACGCCCACCTGCTGGTGCACGGCGCGCTGCATGCGCAAGGTTGGGACCACGAGGACGAGTCCGGCGCGGCGGCGATGGAGGCGCGCGAGAGCGCCCTGCTCCGTGCCCTCGGCTACGCCGACCCCTACGCGAGCTGACGCCGCGCCGGCCACATGATCGCGGCGATTGCGATCAGCACCAGCACGATCGCGGCGCCGTCCTGCCAGTGCAGGTGCTCGTGCAGCCACCAGGCTCCGGAAACCGTGCCGAGCACCGGGATCAGCATCACCGACATTGTCGAGGCGACCGGCGGCAAGCCGCGGGCGAGGACCAGCCAGATCGGCTGGGCGAAGCCGAAGATGAGGACGGCGTTGTAGGCCACCGCGCTCCAGGTGACGGGTGACGGGGCATGCCAGCGGGACCGTTCGAACACGACGGTCAGCAGCGTCATCGCCAGGGTGGACAGCAGCGTGGCCCAGAAGACGATCGCCAGCGTTGGCGCCTGGATGCGCGTGCGCCGCAGCTGCTGCGTGCCGAGCGCCCAGATCGCGGCGGCGAAGAGCATGCCGAATGCGGCCCAGGGCCGGCCGGCGAACTGGCCGAGTTCGTGCCACAGCAGCAGGACGACGCCGATCGCCGCGGCGACGATGCCCCCGACCTGGCGGATCGACAGGCGCTGGCCGAACAGAGCCAGGCCCCAAAGGGCCGACCAGATCGGCATGGTGTAGCCGAGGATCGCGGCCCGGCCCGACGACAGCGCCTGTAGCGAGATGATCGCGAGCACGTGCCAGACGAGCATGTTGGTCACGGTCAACAGGGCCAGCTCGCGCCAGTCGCGGCGCTCGATGCGAAGGTCGACCTTCAGGGCGCGCGTGGCCAGCCACAGCACTGGCAGCCCAAGCCACATCGACAGGGTGCGAAAGGCGAGCGGCGGAAAGCCGGTGACGCCGAGCTTCATGATGGGCCAGTTCAGGCCCCAGCACAGCGTCAGCAGTGTCAGCAGCACCAACTGGCGCGGCGTGATGGAAAACTCGGGATTCAACGCGTGCCGTCGGGACCGATGTAGCGCTTGCGCCAGAAATACGCGCTCAGGCTGCCGCCGACGAGCAGCATGAACGCGAACGTGGTCCAGAAGCCCGTGGCGCTGTGGATCAGCGGCAGGCCCTCGAAATTCATGCCGAAGAAGCCCGTGACGAGGTTGAGCGGCAGGAAGATCGCCGTCAGCACCGTCAACGTGCGCATGATGTCGTTGGTCCGGTTGCTCTGCGCGGAAAAGTGCATCTGCACCGCGGTCTCGGCCGAGGATTCGAGGCGCCGGACGTGGGTCAGCACGCGCTCGATATGCTCGAGCACGTCGCGCGAGCGCACCCGCAGCAGTTCGCGTTCGCGCTGCACGGCGGCGTCGGCTGTTGCCGGCCACTCGGCCAGGGAGTCGATCCATTCGACGATCGCGGCACGCTGGTCCTCGCAGGTGTCCTCGAGCAGATGCAGCGCATTGCGCGAATCGAGCAGGACGCGCCAGTTGGTGAACCCGCTGCGCGGATTGAAGAGCTCCTGCTGCAGGAACTCGAGCTGTCGCGTCAGCAGGCGCCGCAGCTCCAGGTAGCTGTCGACGATGTGGTTGACCATTCGCAGCATCAGGTCTGCGGGGCCGGTGGGCATGCGGGCGCCGCCGCGACCGTCAGGACTGGCGATCTGGTTCTGCAGCCGGTTGGCGAAGAAATCGCGAACCAGGCAGTCGGCCGGGTGCACGGTCAGCAGGACGCGATCGAACACCGCGAAGCCGACCGGACTGGTGTCGATGGCCTCCAGTGCCGCGCGCGCCGAGGCCAGCGTACCCTTGCTCTCGTCGATGAAGAGGCCCTCGGTGCCGGCGCCCGCGGCGAGGCGACGGAACACCAGCAGGTCGTACCAGGAGGTGTAGTCGAAACGGGAAGGCAACTGCGCGTTCAACAGGTCCGAGACGTGCAGGTCGACGAGCGCGCCGGCGCCCCAGCGCTGCAGTGCATTCTGGATGGGTGCGATGCCGGCCTCGAACTCGCGTTGCGGGCTCGCCAGCCAGATATAGCCGGATTCCGGAATCGTCTCGGGAATTTGCGCCAGCTCGGCGAACTGATCGCCCTGGATGTGGAAGACGCGCATCCGCCAGCGCCCCGGTCAGCGCTGCTTGAGCAGGCGCGCCGCCTCGAGCGCGAAGTACGTCAGGACGCCGTCGGCGCCGGCGCGCTTGAAGGCGAGCAGGCTTTCCATGACGACCGCGTCGTGGGCCAGCCAGCCGTTGGCCGCGGCGGCCTTGAGCATCGCGTACTCGCCGCTGACCTGGTAGGCGAAGGTCGGCACCCGGAACTCGTCCTTGACGCGGCGAACGATGTCCAGGTACGGCATGCCGGGCTTGACCATCACCATGTCGGCGCCTTCGGCCAGGTCGAGGGCAACCTCGCGCAGGGCCTCGTCGCTGTTCGCCGGGTCCATCTGGTAGACCTTCTTGTCGCTCTTGCCGAGGTTGGCGGCCGAGCCCACGGCATCGCGGAACGGGCCGTAGAAGGCGCTGGCGTATTTCGCGCTGTAAGCCATGATCCGCGTGTGGATGGCGCCGGATTCCTCGAGCGCGTCGCGGATCGCGCCGATGCGTCCGTCCATCATGTCGCTCGGTGCGACGATGTCGACGCCGGCCTCGGCCTGGACCAGGGCCTGCTGGCTCAGCACCGCGACGGTCTCGTCGTTGAGGATGTAGCCGGTGTCGTCGAGCAGGCCGTCCTGGCCATGGGTGGTGTACGGGTCGAGGGCCACGTCGGTCATCAGCCCGAGCTGCGGGAAGCGGCGCTTGAGTTCGGCGGCGACGCGCGGGATCAGTCCGGCCGGGTTCATCGCCTCGTGGCCGTCGGCGCTCTTGAGTGCCGGCTCGAGGACCGGGAACAACGCCATCACGGGAATACCGCGCTCGACGCATTCCTCGGCCACCGGCAGCAGGCGATCGAGCGACAGGCGCTGCACACCTGGCATCGAGGCGATGTCCTGGGTGATGCCGTGACCCTCGAGCACGAACACCGGCAGGATCAGGTCACTGGTGCCCAGTCGGGACTCGGCCACGAGGGCGCGCGTGAACGCGTCGCGACGCAGGCGGCGCGGTCGATTTGACGGGAAGGGGGGCGGCGTGTGCACGTGCGGTGGGCCTGAAACCGGCTCCACCAGCCGGATCGACGCCCGGGAATGATAGCGGCAACGTCCCCGACCGAAGGCGCGCCGCGACTCGCCGGAGGCCGCGCCGCACACCGCCGTCGGGCGCGGACGACGCTGATAATCGCCCCCATGAGTTCATCGTTCCTCTGGTTCAAGGCCCTGCACATCGTCTTCGTGACGAGCTGGTTCGCCGGCCTCTTCTATCTGCCCCGGTTGTTCGTGAACCTGGCGGCGGTGCCGGCCGACAGCCATGCCGAGCGCGAGCGTCTGCTGGTGATGGCGCGGCGGCTCTACCGCTTCTCGAGCCTGCTGATGATCCCGGCGATCGCCCTCGGCCTGGTGCTGTGGTGGTTCTATGGCGTGGGCAAGGGCCCGGGGCAGTACTGGCTGCACGCCAAGGTCCTGCTGGTGCTGGCGGCGATCGGCTACCACCACGCATGTCGCTCGCTGCTCGCCAAGTTCGAGCAGTTCGCGAACGTTCGCAGCGAGCGCTGGTTCCGTGTATTCAACGAATCGGCCGTGCTGATCTTCACCGCCATCGTCGTGCTCGTCGTCGTCAAGCCGTTCTGAGGGCGGCGATGGCGACGATCCGCCACCGCAGCTCGGCCGTGCCGTTGGCGTGGCTGTACGTCGCGCTGATCGTTTACGCGAGCCTCTACCCGTTCAGCGGCTGGCGCATGCCCGGCGCCGCACTGCTGGCCTTTGTGGTCGCGCCGTGGTGGCGCTGGTGGACGGGCTTCGATCTCGTGGCCAACCTGCTCGGCTACATGCCGCTCGGCGTGCTCGTCTTCGGAGCCCTGGTGCGCGGCGGCATGCGCGGCACCAAGGCGGGGTTGCTCGCCATCGTCGCCGGCGCATTGCTTTCGCTGACGATGGAGACGCTGCAGAACTTCCTGCCGAAGCGGATCCCGTCGAACCTCGATCTTGGCCTGAACGCGCTCGGTACCGCACTCGGCGCCGGCCTGGCTGCGATCGTTCACTCCCGCGGCGGCCTCGATCGCTGGCAGGCGGCGCGCGATCGCTGGTTCATTCCGCGCAGCGCCGGCGGTATCGCCTTGCTGCTGCTGTGGCCTGTCGGCCTGCTGTTTCCGACCTCGGTGCCGTTCGGCCTGGGTCATGTCCTGCCGCAGCTGCGGGACGCCTTCATCGGGTTGCTGCAGGGCACTGCCGGCGAGGGCTGGGTGCAGGGCTGGGGCGAAGCCGGGAGGCCGGGTCTGCTGCCCGACGCCGAATTGGGGCTCGGTCCTTCCGGCGAACTGGCGCTTGTCGTCGTCGGCCTGCTCGCGCCCTGCCTGGTCGCCTTCACCATCGCCACGCCCGGCTGGCGCCGCGCCCTGCTGGCTCTCGGTGCGGCCGCCCTCGGTTGCCTGGCGACGACGCTGTCGATCGCGCTCAATTTCGGTCCGGACCACGCCCATGCCTGGTTCACCGAGCGGGTCATCCACGGGCTGGCGATCGGCACCGGCGTCGCTGCTCTCATGAGTCTCGTACCGCGGCGCGTCGCCGCCGGGTTCGGCCTGATCGCCCTGACGGCGCTGGTGATGCTGGTGGCGCGGGCGCCTGCCGACCCGTACTACGCGCAGAGCCTGCATGCCTGGGAGCAAGGTCGCTTCATCCGCTTCCATGGCGCGGCGCAATGGGTCGGCTGGGCCTGGCCGTATGCCGCGATCAGCTATCTGCTGGTGCGGATCTCCTTCCGCGAGTCCGACTGAAACCGCGCAGCGCCGAGCCCACGCGAGCGGCGGGGCCGTCGTCCCGGTCCCTAGAATCCTGGCATGAGCTACTACGAGCGGCACATCTTCTTCTGCCAGAACCAGCGTGACAACGGCGAAGCCTCCTGCGCCGAGCACGATGCGCAAGGGGCGTTCGCGCATTGCAAGTCGCGGGTCAAGGCGGAGCACCTCAACGGGCCCGGCAAGATCCGCGTCAACAAGGCAGGGTGCCTCGATCGCTGCGCCGGGGGCCCGGTCGCGGTCGTCTATCCCGATGCGGTCTGGTACACCTACGTCGACAACGCCGACATCGACGAGATCGTCGATTCCCACCTGAAGAACGGGCGCGTCGTCGAACGGCTGTTGCTGCCGCCCGACGTCGGGCGCTGAGGTTCGCCGCGAGCGCATGAATCCGCGCACCGTCGCCGAGTCGATCGCCGGGCCCGCCGGCAGGATCGAGTGCGCCATCGACGCTCCCGATGGCGTGGCGCGCGGCGTCGCCATCGTCTGCCATCCGCACCCGCAGTTCGGCGGCACCATGGACAACAAGGTCGTGCAGACGCTGGCGCGGGCCTTTGTCCAGCTCGGCTGGCGCAGCGTGCGCTTCAATTTCCGCGGCACGGGCAATTCCGAGGGCTCATGGGATGAAGGCCGCGGCGAGGTCGACGACGCGCTCGCGGTCCTGAACGCATTCCGGCCGGTTGCCGGAAGTCCCTTTCTCCTGGCCGGCTTCTCCTTTGGCGGCTATGTCGCGGCGAGCGTCGCCAGCCGGCTGCCCGAGAGTGATCGGCCCGAGCGCCTGGTCCTCGTCGGCCCGTCGACCGAAAAGCAGCAGGTGCCCGCCGTCGCCGCGGACACCGTCGTGATCCACGGCGAAACCGACGATGTCGTGCCGCTCGCCGCCACCCTGGACTGGGCCCGCCCGCAGGCCATCCCGGTGATCGTGTTTCCCGGCGTCGGCCACTTCTTCCACGGCCGGCTCGGCCTGCTGAAGTCGGTGATCGTGCGCCAGCTCCAGTCCGATGGCTGAAGGGCTCGACCGGGCGACGCCGCCCCTGCCAACAGGAATGACAAGGGAACGTTGCCGTCCCGGCGCGCACGAAGCAGCGCCGAGGAGGTTCGCGCCGGCGGCGAACCGGGTTACCCTCGACGTCCCACCCTTGCCTGCAGCGCGCCAGTGACCCGGTTCCACGGAACTGTCGCGCGCCGACCCGCAGTCTTCTCCTCCATTGCCTTGCCCATGAAACGTTTCCTTTCCCTGCTCCTCGTGGCTGCGGCCCTTTCGAACGCACCGGCGCAAGCCCAGACCGCGCCGCCCGAGATCGCCGCCAAGAGCTATCTGCTGCTCGATCTGACCAGCAACCAGACCCTGGCCCAGCGCGACGCCGACGCGCCCGTCGACCCGGCGTCGCTGACCAAGCTGATGACCGCGTACGTCGTCTTCACGGCGCTGCACGACAAGAAGCTCGCGCTCGAGCAGCAGATGGCGGTCTCCAAGCGTGCCTGGAGCGAGCGCAAGGGCGGCGGCTCGCTGATGTTCATCGACACGACGATGACGCCGACCGTCGACGAGCTGTTGCGGGGCCTCATCGTGCAGAGCGGCAACGATGCCTCGGTGGCGCTCGCCGAGGGGGTGGCGGGCAGCGTCGAGGAATTCGTCGCGATGATGAACCGCCAGGCGCAGGCCTGGGGCCTGAAGAACACCGAGTTCAAGAACGCCACCGGCCTGACCGAGCCCGGCCACAAGAGCACGGCACGCGACCTGGCGACGATCGCCACCCACATCATCCGCGACTACCCGCAGTACTTCCCGTACTACTCGGTCAAGGAGTATCGCTACAACAACATCACGCAACCCAATCGCAACCTGTTGCTGCGCCGCGACCCGACCGTCGACGGCATGAAGACCGGCTACACCGAGGCCGCCGGCTACTGCCTGATGGCGACCGCGCAACGCGAATTCCCGAACCTCGGGCCGGGCGGAACGCCGGGCAAGCGCCGCCTGATCGCCGTGGTCCTGAACACGGCGTCGATGGAGGCCCGCGCCAGCGAGGCGCAGAAACTGCTGAACTGGGGCTATCTCGCGTTCGACACGATGCGTCTCTTCGACGACGGCAAGCCGATCGTCTCGCCGCCGATCTGGAAGGGCAAGTCGAACGAGGCCAGGCTCGGTGCGGCCGGTGGCGTCTACGTCAGCGTGCCCAAGGGCGAGGGCGGCAAGCTCCAGACCAAGGTCGAGCGCACCGACCCCCTGGTGGCACCGCTGGCCAAGGGACAGCGCGTGGGCACGATCAAGGTGACGACGGTCGCCGGGGCACCCGTGGTCGAAGTGCCGCTGGTCGCGCTCGATGCGGTCGACGAGGCCGGCATCTTCGGCCGCGCCTGGGACGCCATCCGTTTGTGGATCAAGTAAGCTGGAAACGACGGCGACGACGATGCAGACACTTCCCGACACCCTGTGCTACCTGAACGGCGAGTTCGGCTCCTTGCGCGACGCCAAGGTGTCGGTGCTCGACCGCGGGTTCATCTTCGGCGACGGCATCTACGAGGTCGTGCCGGCCTACGGCGGACGCCTCTTCCGCTTCGACGAGCACATGGCGCGTCTCGGGCGCAGCCTGGCCAAGCTGCGCATCGCCAATCCGCTCGCTCCGGACCAGTGGCTCGCGCACGCGCGGCGGCTGGCGACGTCGCTGCGGGATCGCAACGGAGCGCCCGACCAGCTCGTCTACATCCAGGTGACCCGTGGCGTCGCGCTGCGCGACCATGTCATGCCGGAGGGCATCGAGCCGACGGTTTTCATGATGGCCAGTCCGATGAAGCCGCCCTCGGCCGAGCAGCGCCACCAGGGGGTTGCCTGCGTCACGGCCCGAGATTTCCGTTGGGAACGCGGTGACATCAAGAGCATCTCGCTGCTCGGCAACGTGCTGGCGCGGCAGATCTCCGCCGACCATGGCGCCTTGGAGACCGTGATGTTCCGGGGCGGCTTCCTCACCGAGGCCTCCGGCAGCAACGTCTGGGTCGTGCACGAGGGCGCCGTCCTCGGCGCTCCGAAGAGCGAGCATGTTCTCGAGGGCATCCGCTACGAGCTCATCCGCGAGCTTTGCGAGGAGTGCGGCATCGCCTTCAACCTCAAGCCGATTCCCGAGGCCGACGTGTTCTCTGCCGACGAACTGATGCTCAGCTCCGCGACCAAGGAAATCCTGCCGGTGACGACGCTCGACGGCGGGCCGGTGGGCCATGGCGCGCTCCGCGGCAAGCCCGGTCCCGTCTACGCCCGTCTCCACGAGGCCTACCAGCGCGCCAAGGCGACGCAATCCGTCTGAGGATGGCGGGCGCTTCAGCGCCGGTTTGAAATGCGCTGGTGAGGCCCCACTTCGGAGGCATGGAAACACGCATGCAAGACATTCCCGCCGAGCAATCCCTGATCGAGTATCCGTCGCAGTTCCCCATCAAGGTCATGGGGACGAACGTCGAGGGCTTCGTCCACGCCGTGACCGAGATCGCGCGTCGCTTCGACCCCGCCTTCGACGCCGCGTCCATCGAGTTGCGGCCGAGCAGCGGCGCCAAGTATCTCGGCGTCACGGTGACGATCACGGCGACGAGCCACGAGCAGCTCGACGAGCTCTACCGCACGCTGTCGACGCATCCGATGGTCAAGATCGTGCTCTAGGGTGGCTGCGGCCGGAGGTCTCGTGTCCGGGCTGGTCGTGCGCCGCTTCGGCACCGTCGGCTGCGCCGAGGTGGTTGCGCAGATGCGCGCCTGGACCGTCGCCCGCGAGGCGGCCACCGCCGACGAGCTCTGGCTGTGCGAGCATCCGCCGGTCTACACCTTCGGCCTGGCCGGCGTGTCCGCGCACCTGCACGACGCCGGCGACATCCCCGTGCTGCAGACGGACCGCGGCGGCCAGGTGACCTACCATGGGCCGGGGCAGGTCGTGGCCTATCCGCTGGTCGACCTCCGGCGGCTCGGGATCTACGTGAAGGAGTACGTCTTTCGCCTCGAGCAGGCGCTGCTGCGCACCCTCGAGGTCTACGGCGTCACCGGCCACCGCGTGGCCGGCGCGCCGGGCATCTATGTCCGTGTCGCCGATCCGTTCGGGCATGCGGCGCTCGCGCCACGCCCGCCGGGTCAGCCGCCATCGTTCGAGGGGCTGGGCAAGATCGCCGCGCTCGGCGTCAAGGTCTCGCGCCATTGCACGTACCACGGCGTGGCCCTGAACGTGGCGATGGACCTGCGACCCTTCGACGGCATCGACCCCTGCGGCTACCCGGGGCTCAGGACCGTGGACCTTTCTACAATCGGGGTCCAGGTGCCGGTCGGCGAAGTTGCCGACACCCTGGCCACCAAGCTGGGCGCCGCTCTCGGCGCCTGATGGAGCATCCCGTGCAGGCACCCGCCGAACCCCTCGTCCACGATCCGCGCGTCAAGCAAAAGGCCGAGGCCAAGACGGCGCGCATTCCGATCAAGATCGTCGCCGCCGAGACGCTGAAGAAGCCCGACTGGATCCGCGTCAAGGCGGGCTCCCCGACGACGCGCTTCTACGAGATCAAGAAGATCCTGCGCGAGCACAGCCTGCACACCGTGTGCGAGGAGGCGAGCTGCCCGAACATCGGCGAATGCTTCGGCAACGGCACGGCGACGTTCATGATCATGGGCGACAAGTGCACCCGTCGCTGTCCCTTCTGCGACGTCGGCCATGGCCGCCCCGATCCGCTCGATGCGAGCGAGCCGGAGAACCTGGCGCGAACCATCGCCGCGTTGAAGCTCAAGTACGTGGTCATCACCAGCGTCGATCGCGACGACCTGCGCGACGGCGGCGCCGGCCATTTCGTCGACTGCATCCGGCGCACGCGCGAACTCTCGCCAGAGACCCGCATCGAGATCCTCACGCCCGATTTCCGCGGTCGCATGGACCGGGCCCTGGACATCCTCAAGGCCGCGCCACCGGACGTGATGAACCACAACCTCGAGACCGCGCCGCGCCTCTACAAGGAAGCCCGGCCCGGCTCTGACTACGCATGGTCCTTGAACCTGCTGAAGCGCTTCAAGGAGTTTGCACCCGACGTGCCGACCAAGAGCGGGCTGATGGTCGGCCTCGGCGAGACCGACGAGGAGATCCTCGAGGTGATGCGCGACATGCGCGACCACGGCATCGACATGCTGACGATCGGCCAGTACCTCGCCCCGAGCGCGCACCACCTGCCGGTGCGGCGCTACGTCCATCCCGATACGTTCCAGATGTACGGCGCGGAGGCGGCGAAGATGGGCTTCACCCACGCCGCCGTCGGCGCGCTCGTCCGTTCGAGCTACCACGCCGATCAGCAGGCCCATGCGGCGGGCGTCCCGCGCTGAGGCTTTGGGGGAGCCGGCGGAGGTTCCGCCCGCGGGACCCGGCGCGATGCCGCCAGCGCCTCGTCGATGAGCGTCGAGCAGCGCCCGGCTGAGCAGCTCGGCGAGCCGCTGCTGCCCTGCGGCAACTGCGGCGCCACGATGCAGCGCCTGGCGCTGGCAGGTCACTACGGCCATCGCGTCGAACTCGATCTTTGCCCAGCCTGCGACATGGTCTGGTTCGACCTCACCGAGACTGCGCAGTTGAGCGGGACGGCGCTGCTCGAGCTGATCGGCCACATGGCGCGTTCGCACACCCAGGCGCATACGCCGCTGCGTCCCGATGCGGCCTGCCCGCGCTGCAAGGGAGCCCTCCGATTCGCCCACAACCAGTCGCGCTGGGGGCGTTCCTCGCAGCTGATGTGCGCGCGCCGTCACGGTGCCTACCAGTCGTTCGCGCAGTTCCTGCAGGAAAAGGGCCTGCTGCGCCCGATGTCGCGCCTGGACCGGGGACGACTCCTGCGCGACCGCGGCCGCATCGATTGCGTCAACTGCGGCGCCGGCCTGGCCCTGGACGACGCGCTTTGCACGTACTGTGGATCGGTGCCGAGCCTCCTCGACGTCGCCCGGCTGGCGCGCGCCCTCGATCCGGAGGAGGCGCTCGACCCGCACCCAGTCCACGCGACGCCGCAACGCCACGGTGCCCTGCAGTGCGCTGCCTGCGGAGCCGCATTTCCGCCGGGCCAGAGCGTGACCTGCGCCAGTTGCGGCGCGACGCTGGCCGTCACCAGCCTGGCCGAGGCCAACGCCAGTGTGCAGGCGCTCGGACCGGCCTTGCGCGCGGCCGCGCGGCGCCCGCCACCGGCTCTCGTCAAGCGCAGACTCGAAGCTCTCGATGCCGACCTGCCGCGGCGGCGAGCCTGGGTCGCGGGCATGCAGAGCGAGGCCGGCGAGGGCGGCGAGTCCGGGCCCGAGTCCGGATGGACATCGCTCGGCGGCCGCGCGCCGGGCTCGCTGCGCTCCGCGCTCGAGGCGCTGGTGCGCCGGCTCGTCTGGTGGAAGTGATCCCGCGCGCGGGGCGAGCAACTGAGCGACCTTGACGGCCACCGCCTGCGCACTCGGCGCCATCGTCCTGTGGGCCACGCTCGCGTCCCTCGGCGTGGCCCTGGCCCACGTTCCGCCGTTCCTCTTGACCGGCCTCGCCCTGGTGATCGGCAGCCTCCCCGCCTGGCCGCTCTACCGTCAATGGCGGATCCCGGCGTCGACGCTCGCGCTCGGCGTCTACGGCCTGTTCGGCTTTCACTTCCTGTTGTTCGTTGCGCTGCGCCATGCGCCGCCGGTGGAGGCCAACCTCGTCAACTATCTGTGGCCGCTGCTGATCGTGCTGCTGGCACCGGTGTTCCTTCCGAACATGCGCTGGCGTCCGTTGCATGTCGCTGCCGCGTTGGTCGGTTTCGCGGGCGCGGCCCTGGCAATCGTCGGCGGCCGCGAGGTCGGCGGCAGGATGGCGTGGGGCTATGCGGCGGCGCTGGGCTCGGCCTTCATCTGGGCGAGCTACTCCCTGCTGACGCGGCGCGTCGCCCACTTTCCGAGCGCCGCGATCGGACTGTTCGGCCTCGTTTCGGGCGTGCTGGCGCTTGTCTGCCACCTGCTGCTGGAGCCTTCGGCATCTCTCGACGTGCGCGACCTCGGGCTCATCGCGGTGACGGGGCTCGGCCCGCTCGGCGCGGCGTTCTTCCTCTGGGACGCCGCGCTCAAGCGCGGCGATCCGAGCCGCATCGGCATCCTCAGCTACCTCACGCCGCTGCTGTCGACCTTGCTGCTGGTGGCCACCAGCGACCGGCCGCTGACCGGCTGGATCGTGGCCTCGGCCGCGCTGATCGTCGGCGCGGCCGTGGTCGGGCTGCGCACCCGCTGACGTTCCGGTCGACCGCGCCCGAGCGGCGGGAGCGTTGCTGGAGTCCGTTCGGGGCGTGGGCGGCCTGCCGGGCGAAGGCGCCGCCGGCGCATCCTGCAACAGCGACAATCGATGCGAAGAGGCGGCGGGACTTCACCGGGAACGAATCATGCAGCGTCGGCAATTCTCGTCCGCAGTACTCCTGGCAACCGGCGCCGCCAGCGCGTGGGTCCGGCCCGCCTCGGCGGCGTCGCTGACCGAAACCGATGCCGCATCCGGGATCCGCGCCGCGCTCGAGCGCGGTGCCGTGATCGCCGTGCAATTGCTCGGTCGCACCGACGGCTTCCTGGGCAACCCGAAGGTGCGCATTCCGTTGCCGGGTTTCCTGGACGATGTCGCCGGGCTGCTGAAGTTCACCGGCCAGCAGCGGCGGGTCGACGACCTGGTCACCGCGATGAATCGGGCTGCTGAAAAGGCAGTGCCCGAAGCACGCAATCTCCTCGTCCAGGCCGTGCGCTCGATGAGCGTGGACGACGGACGCCGCATCTTGACCGGCGGCGACGACGCGGCAACGCGCTTCTTCGCCGACAAGACCCGAGAACCGCTGTCGGTGCGCTTCCTGCCGATCGTGACGCGGGCCACCGAGAAGGTCGATCTCGCCGCCAAGTACAACGCCGTCGCGGGCAAGGCGGCGGGCATCGGCCTGCTGAGCAAGCGCGATGCGAACCTGCAGGAATACGTGACCGGCAGGGCGCTCGACGGGCTGTACCTCGTCATCGGCGAGGAGGAGCGCAAGATCCGCGCCGATCCGGTGGGCACCGGGAGCGCGATCCTGAAGAAGGTGTTCGGCTCCTTGCGCTGAGACGCTTCGGGGTCAAAAGCCTGGTTCGGTTCCTTGCGTTGAGACTCGCCGGGTCAGAGTCCCTTCGACAGCTCGAACATCAGCGCGGCCGGCAGCGAACTGCCGATCACCGCGCGGCCGACGCGGGCCACGGTCGCGCCGTTGAGGCCCGACATCTCGAACGCGCTGCCTTCCTCGACGATCTCGATGAAGACGAAGTCGGGGACCTCGCCGACGATCTCTTCTCGAAAGGCGGTGAAGCGCTCGCCGAGCTGGATCGACTCGATGATGATCGCGTGCGGCAGGCCTTCCTTGCAGAAGGCGACCGCTTCCTTGACGGAGCTGACGAAGTCGACCAGCAGGTTCATGTTGCGCAGCGCGTCGCGGATCTCGACGCGCAGTTCGCGGCGCGAGGCGACGACGAGCACGTGGCTGCCCGCCAGTGCCTTCGAATTGGTCGAGGTCGCCTCGTCGTCGATCTCGGTTGCCGTGACCGCCTGGACCTCGTCGTTGACCGTGCGCGGAAACTCCAGGACCAGGGTGGTGTTGCCGCCCTCGTCCTTGCGTTCGAGCACCAGGCCCATCGTCCAGGCCGTCTGCTCGAGCAGCCGCCAGGCGAGCGAGTCCAGCCGGGGAGGCACCTCGCTGTCGTCGCCCGGCTCGTCCGGGGGGCGGTGGGCGAAGCGACAGATGATGCGCGCGTGCACCGGCCAGGTCTTGAAATCGATGGTGAACTCGATGAACGAATGGGCGTTCGCGAGCGCCCAGTCGATCGTCGTGTTGAGCAGGCTGAAGAGCAGCGAGGCGTCGACGATGACGTCGGCCGGCTTCAGCGAGGGCTTGAGCGCGATGCCGCGAGCCTGGGTCTCGCGGGCGCGATGGGCGAGGACATTCTTCAGCACGTCCGCCAGTTGGAGCCGCTCGTGCGACTGGCGCACGCGCCCGGAGGCGAACCGGGTCAGCTGCTGGCCGATCATGCCGACCTGGCGCGCCTGCTCGACTTCCTCGCGCAGGGATCTCAGGCCGGAGCGATCGATGCGCCCGGTTGCGATCAGGGCGTGGATGCGCTCCAGCGCCGCCGTCAGCGGAGCGGCAATCTCGGCGCCGACTTCGGAGACGAGCTGGTGCCAGCGCTCGTCGTCGCTGCGCGGGGGGTCGACCGGAGCGGTGCCGGGCGCTGGTTTTCCGTCGGACATGGGCGTCGTTGTCTGTTGTGCGCAGGCGCGCGGGGATGTTCGTCGGCTCGAAGGCCTCGGCGCACCGGCCCTTTTCAGGACTGCAGGTCGCACGGCCGCGGGTGCCCGCCGATCGCCTCCTGCCTGCAGCGCCGAGTGTCGTCGCGGCGGTGGCCCCGCGCCAGCGCCGCGCACGGCAGCGCGACCTCGCGGCAGGAAAAAGTCACGTTTGGTGACAGTTCCGTCAGCGCGGGCGCAACGCGAGACGCGCCGTCTCGAGGCGCTGGTCGAGCAGCGCGCCGTAGAAGTCGGGAATGCCGGCGCCGACTAGGCGCTCGGCCAGCTCCTCGCCGTTGCGCCCGACGAACATCACGGTCGGGGTAAAGCGCGCGTGGAGCCCGGTCGCGATGGCGTCGTGCGTCGACGGCCGGCCCTTGAAGTCGAGCAGTGGCGCGGTGCTGCCGACGTCGATCTGGACGACGTCGTCGCCCAGTTCGCGGGCCAGCGGCAGGAGGTGCGATGCGCGTATGCGCTCGCAGTAGGGACAGCCCGGCAGACTCGCCAGCAGGACCAGCGGGCGCCCCCGTTCGACCGCGGCCGCGGCGGCGTCGCGCAATGACGCCGGACGCGGCAAGGCGCTTTCGGCTCGCGCGACCGCCATCGGCAGGGCCAGCGCGGCGAGGGCGAGGACCCGGCGCCGCGCCAGAAGGCGGTCCGGCATTAGGAGGTCCGGCACCAGGAGGTCCGGCACCAGGCGACGCCGCGGACCGTGCAGGCGGCTCATGCGCGTTCCAGAAGGATCCGCACCACGTCCTGCGGTGCGCTGATCATGGCGTCGTGGCCGGTGGCGATCTCGACGACGGTCCAGCCGGGCTCCGCCCGGGCCCGAGCCCGCGATGAGTCGACCGATGCCAGCGCCGGAGTCGTGCAGCTGACGTAGGTCCGTGGCAGCGCGGCGAGGCCCGCGGCGTCGAAGACGACCGGCGCGTCGTAGACCGCGCCGGGCTGCGGGGTCTGGCGGCGCGCGACCCACTCCGCATCGGCGCCGACCAGACCGAAGGCGCTGGGCTCGGGAGCCGGCAGCAGGCCGCCGTGGGAGGCGATGGCAGCACGGCGCTCGGCGCGCGTCTGCTCGGCATGGGCCGAGGACCAGCTTTCGCCGGGATGCAGCACGATTGCATCCAGGTAGACCAGGTGGCGCAGCCTTGCTCCCAGGCGCTGGGCCGCGCCCGTGATGACGATCCCGCCATAGCTGTGGCCGACCAGGATCGCGCCGTCCAGTTCCTCGGCTTCGATGACCGCGACGACGTCGGCGACGTGCCGCTCGAGGGTGGCGGCCCGCGGGTCGGCGTGCGCCCTTTCGCCGACGCCGCTCAGCGATACCGCGAAGGCGCGATGGCCGGCCGACCAGAGCGCCGGCAGAACCCTCTTCCAGCACCATGCGCCGTGCCAGGCGCCGTGAACGAGGACAAAGTCAGCCATGGCCTGAGTCTGAGTCCGCAGGTCTAGAGTGCACCGGAGGCGCGCAGGTCCGCGACCTCGTTCTCGCCGAGTCCGAGCTCGCGCAGCACCGTGTCGGTGTCGGCACCGAGCAGGGGCGGTGCGCTGCGGTAGCGCACCGGAGTGGCCGAAAGCTTGATCGGACTGGCGACCAGACGCACGCTACCCGCCAGCGGATGTAGCAGATCCACCGTCATGCCGCGCGCCTTCACATGCGGATCGGCAAAGACTTCGGCCAGGTCGTTGATCGGACCGCAGGGGACCTTGGCCATCTCCAGCGCCGCGAGCCACTCGGCGCGCGGCCGGGATTTCATCACCGCGCTCAGCAGCGGTACCAGCGTGTCGCGGTTGCGCACGCGGTCGGCGTTGCGGGCGAATCGAGAGTCGCTGGCGAGCTCGGGTCGGCCGGCGACGGCGCAGAACTTGGCGTACTGGCTGTCGTTGCCGACGGCGAGGATGATGTGGCCGTCGGCGACCTCGAAGACCTGGTACGGGACGATGTTCTGGTGGGCATTGCCGGCGCGCTGCGGCGCGACTCCGGTCGCCAGGTAGCCGGCGCCGAGGTTGGCGAGCATCGCGACCTGCGTGTCGAGCAGCGCCATGTCGATCGCCTGGCCTTCGCCGGTGCGGTCGCGATGGCGCAGTGCCGCCAGGATCGCCACGGTCGCGTAGAGCCCCGTGAACAGGTCAGCCACGGCCACGCCGACCTTTTGCGGCCCGCCCCCGGAAGCGTCGTCGGCGATCTCGCGCCGCGACGGACCGGTCACGCTCATCAGCCCGCCCATCGCCTGGATGGCGTAGTCGTAGCCGGCGCGCTCGCGGTACGGGCCGGTCTGGCCGAAGCCGGTGACCGAGCAGTAGACCAGTCGCGGATTGAGCGCCAGAAGCCGCGGTGCGTCGAGCCCGTAGCGCGCCATGTCGCCGACCTTGTAGTTCTCCACGAAGACGTCGGCCGTCTCGGCCATGCGCCGTATCAGCTCCTGGCCGCGCGGATGGGCGATGTCGACCGTGATCGAGCGCTTGTTGCGATTCGTGCCGAGGTAGTAGGCGGCGTCGCCGCGTTCTTCCCCGTCGGCGTCGCGTAGGAACGGCGGGCCCCATCCCCGGGTGTCGTCGCCGCCGGGGTGACCTCCCGCGGCCGGTCGCTCCACCTTGACGACATCGGCGCCGAGGTCGGCGAGTGTCTGCGTGCACCACGGGCCGGCGAGCACCCGCGACAGGTCGAGGACGCGCACGCCGGACAGGGCCTGCGCCCGGTCGTCGGCGGGCTCGTTGTTCATGGGCGCGATTGTGCGGCAGGTCCGCGGATCATCGCGTACAGGGGTACGTTGTTGCTGCCATCCTCGCCATGGCGGCGGCCGATGCGCGTTGACGTCAAAGCGGGCTCGGATAATGCCGGGATGTTCGTTTTCCCTCGCTGGCGCGTCGCTGCTGTCGCCCTGACGCTGTGTGCCTGTACGCCCGCGCTCGATTGGCGCGAGGTCGCTGTCGATGCCAAGGCCCTGACCGCGCTGTTTCCATGCCGCCCGGACCGGCGTGTCCGCGAGGTGGCGCTCGCGGACTCGAAAGTGCGCATGGAGATGGTGTCCTGCGTCGCCGGGGCAACGACCTTCGCGGTCAGCTTCGTCGACGTCGCCGAGCCCTCGGGCGTCGCCAAGGCCCTCGAAGCCCTGCACAACGCGACCACGACCAATGTCGGCGCATCGTCGCCGTCGAACGCGCCTTTCGTGCTGCGGGGAGCGACTCCGAATCCGGCGACCGTGCGGGTCCATGCCGACGGCCGGCTTCCGGACGGCGGTATGGTTCGGGCGGACGCGGCCTTCTTCGCCCGCGGGCTGCGTGCCTATCAGGCCAGCGTCATCGGTGCGGCACCCGGCGCCGAGGCTGTCGAGACTTTCTTCGCCGGACTGAAGCTCGGCACATGACGGCCGTCGCGGACCCGCACGCGAGACTGCAGGCGAGCGCTGCGATCTGGCTCTTTCTCAGCTTTGCATTCGCCTACTTCTTCTCGGCCCTGTTGCGCGGCGTGACCGCGACGCTGGCGCCGACCTTCAGCACCGAGCTCGGACTGAGCGCCGGTGACCTGGGGCTGCTGGCCGGCGCCTACTTCTTCGGCTTTGCGCTGACCCAGCTGCCGCTGGGCAGTGCGCTCGATCGCTTCGGCCCGCGCCGGGTCCTGATCGGCTTCCTGATCGTCGCCGTCGCCGGGTGCGCCGCGTTTGCCCAGGCGCGCAGCTTCTTCGGCTTGACGCTGGCTCGGGCGTTGATCGGCGTCGGGGTGAGCGCCTGCCTGATGGCACCGATGACGACGTTTCGGCACCGCTTCGGCGCGGCGGCACAGTTGCGGGCCACCTCGTGGATGCTGATGACCGGCTCGCTCGGCATGGTCGCCTCGACGCTGCCGGTGCAGTGGCTGCTGCCGATCATCGGCTGGCGCGGATTGTTCTGGGCGATCGCCGGCGCGCTCGCCCTGGCGACCGCTGCCATCGCCTGGCGCGTGCCCCGAGACGCACCCGCCCCGAGCGTGCCGGAATTGCCGCTCCCGGGGAGCACCTGCGGCGTCGGCGCAGCTGCCGTCGGTGGATACCGCGAGATCTTCCGCGACCGTACGTTCCAGCGCTTCGCGCCGCTGGGCTGCCTCTTGTTCGGCAGCCTGATCGCGGTGCAATCGCTGTGGGCCGGTCCGTGGCTGGTGGAGGTCTCCGGTCAGTCGGCGGCGAGCGCCGCCCGCGGCTTGTTCGTCATCAACGTGGCCATGCTCACCGCCTTCCTGGCCTGGGGTCTGATCGTCCCCCGCCTCTACGCGCGCGGATGGAATGCGCAACGCCTCATTGCCCGTGGCGGAGCCGTGGCATTGGGGGCGCTGGTCCTCGTCGTCTGGCTCGGCCCCCGCGCGACCGCCTGGCACTGGGCCCTGTTCTGCGCATCGAGCTCGGTCACCGCTTTGGCTCAACCGGCCGTCGCCCAGGCATTCCCGGCGCTGCTCGCCGGCCGCGCGCTGTCGGCCTACAACCTGGTGATCTTTGTCGGCGTGTTCACCGTGCAATGGGGCCTCGGCCTGGCCATCGATGCCTTTCGCCGGGCCGGCTGGGACGTCGTGTCGGCGTACCGGGGGGCGTTCGCGTTGTTGCTTTGCGGCTGCCTGTTGTCGTACCTGTGGTTTTTATGGCGGGACGGCCCTGCGGTGAGCGCCAATCTCGAACCCTCGGCCTGAACTGTCGATAATCCGCCGCCATGCCCGGACTGATGATCATCGCGCACGCCCCGCTGGCGTCATCGCTGAAGACGGTGGCCGAGCACACCTTTCCCGACTGCGCGATGCGGCTCGAGGCGCTCGACGTGTTTCCGGATGCGCCGCTCGAGGAAATCGAGCGCCAGGCGCGGGCGATGCTGGCCCGCGTGCGCAGCCCCGAGGCCCTCGTCTTCACCGATGTCTTCGGCGCCACGCCGTGCAACGTCGCGCAACGGTTGGCCGATGGCCTGCAGGTCAAGGTCGTCGCCGGGGTCAACGTGCCGATGCTGTGGCGGTCGCTCTGCTACGCCGGCGAGCCCCTGGACGCCGTCGTGGCGCGGGCGATGGCCGGGGCGACCCAGGGCGTGATGCAGGTAGCCACGACCCGGCCGCAAACCCAGACGACCAAGCCGGGCGGACATGATCCGAACGACGCTCAAAATCAACAATAGGCTCGGCCTGCACGCGCGCGCCTCGGCCAAGCTCACGAAGCTGGCCGGCAGCTTCGTGAGCGAGGTCTACATGAGCCGCAATGGCCGCCGCGTGAACGCCAAGAGCATCATGGGCGTGATGATGCTGGCGGCCGGCATCGGCAGCGACGTCGAGATCGAGACCGACGGACCCGACGAGCGCGCCGCGGCCGATGCGCTCGCCGCGCTGATCAACGACAAGTTCGGCGAAGGCGAGTGAGAGGTCCTGTCGGGCACGCGAGGCGCCCGATCGACCTCTGACGACCGACCCCGCGGCCGTCGCTGGCGGACGTGCAGCCGCCCCGGACCCCCGGCGATGGCGCCGTCCTGACGGGCATCGGCCTGCCCGACCGGCAGGCGCCGCACTGCTAGCATCCGATCATGAGCTTCCAGGTCTTCGGTTTGCCGGTGTCACGCGGCATCGCGATCGGCCGAGCCGTGCTCATCGCCTCGAGTCGAGTCGACGTCGCCCACTACTTCGTCTCCGAAGACCGGGTGGAGGGCGAGATCCTTCGGTTGCGCACCGCTCGCGATGCGGTGGCCACCGAGCTGACGACGCTCAAGCGCGACCTTCCGATCGAGGCGCCCGCAGAGCTCGCGGCGCTGCTGGACGTGCACCTGATGCTGTTGCATGACGACACGCTGACGGGCGCGACGAAGCAGTGGATCGTCGATCGCCACTACAACGCCGAGTGGGCGCTGTCTGCGCAACTCGAGGTGATCGCGCGCCAGTTCGACGAGATGGAGGACGAGTACCTGCGCGAGCGCAAGGCCGATCTCGAACAGGTCGTCGAGCGGCTGCTGCGGGCCATGGAGCGCGGCCCGGCGTCGTCGTTCGCACCCGCGCCCGGTGTCAGTGCGCGCGACTTCGCCGGCGAGGATCCGCTGGTGCTCGTCGCCAACGACATCGCTCCTGCGGACATGCTGCAGTTCAAGCGCAGCGTGTTCACCGGCTTCGTCACGGATGTCGGCGGCAAGACCTCGCACACCGCGATCGTCGCGCGCAGCATGGACATTCCCGCGGTTGTCGGCGCACGCGAAGCGAGCCGCCTGATCCGGCAGGACGACTGGCTGGTCATCGACGGCGACGCCGGCATCGTCATCGTCGATCCGTCGCAGATGGTGCTCGAGGAGTACCGCTTCCGGCAGCGGCAGCGAGAACTCAAGCGCGAACGCCTGTCTCGCCTGCGGCATACGCCAGCCGTCACGCTCGACGGCGAGCCGGTCGAGCTGATGGCCAACATCGAGCTGCCGGCCGATGCGGCCGTCGCGTTGGCGGCGGGCGCGCAAGGCGTGGGCCTCTTTCGCAGCGAGTTCCTGTTCATGAATCGCAACGGCGAGCTGCCCGGCGAGGACGAGCAGTTCGAGGCCTATCGAACGGCCGTGGAGTCGATGAAGGGGCTGCCGGTGACGATCCGCACGGTCGACATCGGCGCCGACAAACCGCTGGAGAGAATGTCTGCCAGCGAGCTGCGTCACGAGCATGCGCTCAATCCGGCGCTCGGCCTGCGTGCGATCCGCTGGAGCCTCTCCGAACCGGGGATGTTCCGGCAGCAGCTGCGCGCGATCTTGCGTGCCGGTGTGTACGGCAAGGTGAAGTTGTTGATCCCGATGGTGGCCCACATGAGCGAGGTCCAGCACACCTTCGAGGCGCTGGCGCGGGCGAAGCAGCAACTGCGCGAAGTCGGTCGCGCGTACGACGACGTCGAGGTCGGGGCGATGATCGAGATTCCCGCCGCGGCGCTGGTGCTGCCGGCGTTCCTGCGTCATTTCGATTTCGTTTCGATCGGCACCAACGACCTGATCCAGTACACGCTTGCCATCGATCGCGCCGACGAGGCTGTCGCGCATCTTTACAACCCCTGGCATCCTGCGGTGCTCCAGCTCCTGGCGCGGGCCATCGCCGACGCGCGCAGCGCCGGCAAGCATGTCAGCGTCTGCGGCGAAATGGCCGGCGATCCCGCCTTCACCGAAATCCTGCTGGCGATGGGACTGCGCAGTTTTTCGATGCACCCGTCGCAGATCGCGGCGATCAAGCAGCAGGTCCTGCGTACCGATACGCAGCGCTGGGCGCCGTGGCTCCACAGGGTGCTGCAATCGGACGACCCCGAGCGGGAATGTCAGCTTGCCAAGTCCGACTGCGCGCTGCCGCCGCTGGCAGCCGCCGTCCCGTTGAGCGCGTAGGCGTCGTCGCCGGCCTCTCGTACAACGCCGAGCGACGAGCGACGAGCGACGAGCGACGAGCGACGAGCGACGAGCGCCGGGGCGCACTTGTCGCCGCCGTCACTTGCCCATCACACAGAATTGCAAAGTGGGGGACTTGGACGCAGGCGCCGCGCGCCTTTTGCGGAGGGTCCGATGGCCCCGCGTTCCACGCCCATCGAAAACGTGCTACATTCGTCTTCCGGTGCGGAACGGAGCGATGCGAAAGCAGAGCACTCACCAAACACCGGAACAAAAAAGACTTCAGGGTGGTGCTTGACAAGGCCGCCAGATTCATGCAAGAATCGTAGTCTTCGCTGGATACGGAATCCTTGATTTCGCATCCAGCCCGCCGCAAGGCGATGCTCTTTAAAAACTAACAGCCGATAAGTGTGGGCGTTTGAAGGCGAGTGCCTGATCTGCGAGTGATCGCAGATCGAGGTCTCATGGACCTTAAACGCTCATAGAAGTGAAGTTCACTTCAATTCTTTGAGCAAAATTCAAGATCGAACTGAAGAGTTTGATCCTGGCTCAGATTGAACGCTGGCGGCATGCCTTACACATGCAAGTCGAACGGCAGCACGGGAGCAATCCTGGTGGCGAGTGGCGAACGGGTGAGTAATACATCGGAACGTGC
>JBBQCD010000040.1:0-40760 GCA_038318385.1 Burkholderiales bacterium
ACCGCGCCGACGACCGCGGCGCCCTGGAACTTCAGCCACGAGGGGCCGAGCGGACCCCGATGCGCGATGGTGTAGCGGCGGTTGCCGAAATCGGCCCCCTGCGCGCCGCTGATCGCGCCGGCGCCGGCGCCCAGCCAGGCGGGCCAGCCGGCGGACTCGACAGCGACGACGAGGACGAGGTAGTGGACGGCAGTCGCCAGGGCGCCGACCGCGGTGTAGAGCGCGAAGCGTCGCATCAGGCGTCGTGATGCCCGGTGGCGGATCGCGTCGGCCCGTGCGCCGTCATCTCAGCAGTCGCTGCGTGGTGGCGCGCGCCACAGCTCGGTGCGCGCGTCGGCGTAGATCAGCCGCACCCCGGCGACCGCCTGCACGCGGACGCCTTGCCCGGCGCGCAGGACGAACCAGACCGGGTGCGCGCCACAGCCGAGCTCGCCGAGCTTGCCGATCGGCCAGAGCACCGTGGCCGCCGCTTGGGGATCGAATCGGGCAGCGTCGTAGAGCTCCTTGCGCCAGTTGTCGCGCTTCGGCAAATCCGGATCGGCCCAGTCGCTCGCCACCCGCACCGGCTGAGAGAGGCGCGCATAGAACGGCACGTCGTAGAGGAAGTCGTCGACCATCGCCACCCGGTCGCCGGCCGCGACCTTCGCGCCGAGAACGAGGGATGCGGCGCGGTGCGAGTTCGGCGCCACCCAGGCCAGGCCGATGACGGTGCCGACGCAGATCGTCGCCGCGAGCAACGCGACCGCGCCGACGCGGCGCGGATCCACCCGCGGCGCCGCGCCGATCGCCAGCGCGGTCAGTGCGCACCATGCCGCCAGAGCCGGCAGGATGTAGCCGACCAGCTTGGAGCTGGGCAGCGAGAAGAAGCCGACGATGGCGACCACCCACCAGGCGTACAGGCCCAGGCGCCGCTCCCGGATCCGCGCCAGGCGGCGTGCGCTGAGCGCCAGCCACGCGCTCCACGGCAGCGTCAGCAGCGGCAGGACGGCGAGGAAGAACCAGAACGGGTGGACGTTGTTGAAGTTCGACTGGGCGAAGCGCCGGAAGTGCTGCTCGACGATGAAGTAGTCGAAGAAGCCCGGATAGCGCAACTGCATCGCCGTGAGCCACGGCCCGGCGACCAGCACGAACACGGCCAGCCCGAGCGGGTGTGCGAGCCGCAGCATCTCGCGCCAGCGCCGCTGCGCGAGCAGCCAGGGTCCGACGACCAGTACCGGCAGGACCACGCCGATCAGGCCCTTGGCGAGCAGCGCGAAGCCGCAGGCGGCCCATGCGGCGACGATCCAGCGCAGCTGCGGCTGCGGTGCGGCGTCGAGGGCGCGAACGAACGCCAGCACCGCCACGGTGATCAGGCCGCCGACCAGCATGTCGTGGTTGGCGTACTGCGCGGCCAGGAAATAGAACGGGCAGGTCGCCAGCACGAGCAGCGCGATGCGGGCGATGCGCGCGCCGTGCCAGCGCAGCAGCGCGAGGTAGAGCGCCGCACCCATCAGCCAGGCGCCGACGATCGAGGCGAAGCGCGCCGCGAACGCTCCGATGCCAAAGACGTGCATCGCCGCGACGTCGAGCCAGTACATCAGCGGCGGCTTGTGGAAGAACGGCAGGCCGTTCAGCAGCGGCACCAGCAGGTCGCCGCCGAGCATCTCCCGAGCCACCGAGGCGTAGCGGCCTTCGTCGGGCAACAGCAGCGGCCGAACCCACGCCGTGGCAACGAGCCACAGGCCGAGCAGCAACAGCACCATCGGGGGCGACAGCCAGCGCGCCGACGGGGCGGCGCGGGCGGCCTCGCCGGCGTTCAGTCGACCTTCGCCCCCGAGACCTTGACGACCTGCGTCCATTTTTTAGTTTCGGCGGCGATGAAGCGGGAGAAGTCGGCCGGCGACATGCCGCTCGGGATCGCGCCCTGGGCGATCAGCCGTTCCTTCAGGGCCGGCGTGGCGAGCGCCTTCGCCGTTTCCTGCTGGACGCGGTTGATGATATCGGTCGGGGTGCCGGCGGGCGCCAGCAGGCCGAACCAGGAACTCGCCTCGTAGCCCTTCAGCGGGCCGGCCTCGGCGATGGTCGGCACGTCGGGCAGGGCCGCGCTGCGCTGCGCGCTCGTCACCGCGAGCGCGGTCAGCTTGCCGGCCTTGATCTGCGGCAATGCCGACGGCAGGTTGTCGAACATCAGGTCCATCGTGCCGCCGATCAGGTCGAGCAGCGCCGGACCCGAGCCCTTGTACGGAAAGTGCAGCATGAACGTCCCGGTCATGCTCTTGAAGAGCTCGCCGCTGAGGTGGATCGAGGTGCCGTTGCCGCTCGAGGCCATGTTCAGCTTGCCCGGATGTGCTTTCGCATAGCGGATCAGGTCCGGCACGCTGGCGATGCCGTAGGCCTGCGCCTTCGCCGGGTTCATCACGAGAACGTTCGGCACGCCGGCCATCAGCGTGATCGGCACCAGGTCATGCGCCGGATCGAACGGCATCTTCGGGTAGAGCGCGGCGTTGATCGACTGCGTGCCGACGGTGCCCATCAGCAGCGTGTAGCCATCGGGCGGCGACTTGGCCACGGCGTCGGCGCCGATGTTGCCGCCCGCGCCCGGCTTGTTGTCGATGATGAAGGTCTGGCCGAAGGCCTTGCCGAGTTCGGGCGCCAGAGCGCGCGCGAGGATGTCGGTCGTGCCGCCGGCCGCGAACGGGACAACGATGCGGACCGGCTTCGTCGGCCAGGCGCCTTGGGCGAAGCCGAGCGCCGGCAGCAGCAGGGCAGCGCCGAGGAGTCGGCGGAGCAGCGAGATCATGGAGGGTTCCTTCGCGGTGAGAGTGCGCGAAGTGTCGCGCAGGAAGCCTGCGCAATGGAGAGGGCGGAAAAAAGAAGGGGAGCGGGACAGCTGAAGCGGGGATGCGCTCTCGATTCACCCCCGCGTGCCCGCCCCCCTTGGACGTCTTCGGCCCCGAAACGATTCAGCGCCCGCCGTACGGGCGCGCAAAAAGCGACAGCTGAGCCGGCATCCGGCTCGAATTCAGCACCTGCGAGGCGCCCGCCGGGCGCGGCGTTGTCGGTCCCGGACGAGTCGCGACCTGCGTCTGCGGCCGGTTGACCGGGCCGGCGCCGCGCTCCGCAAAGATCATGCGACCTCCGGCAGTGTTCGTCCGGTGACGCCGAGACGCTGTGCGACCGCGCGCGCCATCGGCATCAGCGTCGGCTGGCCGACCCGCAGGAGCGAGGACGCGCCGCCGCGACAGCTCGGTGCGGTGCTGCGGGCGCGACGTTGCGCGGCGTGAGGCTGGAGGCGGATCAGAGGCATCTGGAGGTCCCGGGAGTCGGCGCCATGGCGCGCCTTTCGTGCGCGACCGACGCAACCTCCATGCCATCTCGCGGGGTGTGCGCTTTGGCACGCTCCGCGTCGGCATCCGCGCGAAAACGCCTGTCCGGGCGACGAATGGCGTGGCTTTCGTAAGCGACTTGTTACAGCCCTGCCTCGTTTGGTCGGACGCGGTAGCCACGCGGGATCGCGCCGATCAGGCGGCGCGTGTACTCCTGCTCCGGATGGTCGAGGATGCGCTCGACGCTCGCCTGCTCGACGATCTCGCCGTCCTTCATCACCAGGACCTCGTCGGCCATGAAACGGACCACGGCGAGGTCGTGGCTGATGAAGATGTACGCCAGGCCGAGTTCGTCCTGCAGGTCCTTCAGGAGGTTCAGCACCTGGGCCTGGACCGAGACGTCGAGCGCGCTCACTGCTTCGTCGAGCACCAGCACCTCGGGGTCGAGGGTCAGGCAGCGCGCGATGGCGATGCGCTGGCGCTGGCCGCCGGAAAACTCGTGCGGATACTTCTCGAGCGCGGCCGCGTCCAGGCCGACCTTGGCGAGCAGGGCCGCGGCGCGGCGCTCGCGTTCCGCCTGATCGGCACCGATGCCGTGGATCGTCATCGGCTCGAGCAGGGTCTGGGCGACGGTGAAGCGCGGGTTCAGCGAGGCGTAGGGATTCTGGAACACGACCTGGATGCGCCGCCGCAGCGGCAGCATCTCGCGCGCCGTCAGCGCCAGCAGGTCGATGCCGTCGAATACCGCCCGCCCCTTCAGCGGACCGCCGTTCGGATCGTGCAGGCGCAACAGTGCCAGCCCGAGCGTCGTCTTTCCCGAACCGGACTCGCCGACGATGCCCAGCGTGTGCCCCTTGCGCAGGCGAAAGCTCGCGCCCTTGACGGCCGGGAAGGCCTTGCGGCCGAAGACGCCGCTGCGGATCCAGAAGCTCTTGGCGACGCCGCTCGCCTCGAGGATCACCGGCGCGTCCGGGTCCTTGGCCTTGGCGGCAGACACCTGCTCGGCGCCGGCGATGTGGTCGTCGATCACCATCAGCCGCGGCGCACGCTGTTCGAGCGTCGGACGGCAGGCCAGCAGCGCCCGGGTGTACGCGTCCGCGGGCGCGGCGAAGATGCGGTCGACCGGACCCTGCTCCCGCACCGTGCCCTGCCGCATCACGACGACGGGGTCGGCGATCTCGCCGACCACGCCGAGGTCGTGGCTGATGAACAGCATGCTCATGCGGTGGCTGGCCTTCAGGCCGGCGAGCAGCTCGAGGATCTGGCGCTGGATGGTGACGTCGAGGGCGGTCGTCGGCTCGTCGGCGATCAGCAGCTTGGGCTCGCAGGCCAGCGCCATCGCGATCATCACGCGCTGCTGCTGGCCGCCCGAGAGCTCGTGCGGATAGGCCTCGAGGCGACGCCGCGGCTCGGGCATGCCGACCTCAGCGAGCAGCGCCTCGGCCCGCGCCCGCGCCGCGCGGCCGCGCAGGCCGAGGTGGCGGGCGAGCGGCTCGCGGATCTGCTGGCCGACGGTGAACACCGGGTTCAACGACGTCATCGGATCCTGGAACACGCAAGCGATGTCGCGGCCGCGCAGTGCCTGCAGGTCGGCCATCGAGGCCTGCAGCAGGTCGCGCCCCTGGAACTCGACCCGGCCGCTGCGCTCGGCGTTGTCGGGCAGCAGGTTCAGGATCGACATCGCGGTGACGCTCTTGCCGGATCCCGACTCGCCGACGAGGGCCACGGTGGTGTTGGCGGGGATGTCGAAACTCACCCCCTTGACCGCTTCGAAGCGCTCGACCACGCCGGCGCTGCGGCCGAGGCGAAAGGCCACGCGCAGGTCGCGGATCGCGAGCAGGGTCTGGCTCGGGGTGTTCATTCGAGTCCCCTCAGCTTCGGGTCGAGCGCGTCCCGCAGGGCATCGGTCATCAGCGAGAACGCGGTCACGAAGATCGCCATGAACAGCGTCGCCGCGGCGAGCTGCCACCAGTGTCCGAGGATGAGCTCGCTCTGCGCTTCGGCGAGCATCGTGCCCCAGGACACCTGGTCGACGCCGACCCCCAGGCCCAGGTACGACAGGATCACTTCGGACTTGATGAAGCCGACGACATGGATCGACAGCTGCACCAGGACCACGTGGCTGACGTTCGGCAGGATGTGGCGGAACATCCGCGACAGCGTGCCGGCGCCGACGGCCTCGGCCGAGCGGACGTAGTCGCGCACGGCGTGCTTCATGAACTCGGCGCGCACCAGCCGGTAGATCCCGGTCCACCCGGCCAGGCCGAGGATCAGCACGACCGAGCCGATGCCGCGCCCGAAGACCGCTGCGAACGCGAAGATCAGCAGGATGCCTGGGATCGCGGTGAAGACGTTGTAGACCCACTCGAGGAAGTCGCCCGCCTTGCCGCCGAAGAAGCCGGCAATGGCGCCGAGCACGGTGCCGATCAGCGTCGCCAGCAGCGCCGCGGTGACGCCGACGAAGATCGACACCTGCGCCCCCTTGGTCGCCTTGGCCAGGACGTCGCGGCCGAGCCGGTCGCCGCCGAACGGCAGCGTCAGCGCCTTCGGGGCCTCGCTGGTCTTGTACTTCTTCGCCGCCTCGGCCCACTCGGCGTAGCGCGGTGCCAGCGGGTCGATCGCCGAGATGTCGACGTCGGGTCCGGTCGGTTCGGCGATGGCCACGGCCTTGGCCTTGGGCGGCGCGGGGCCGAGGAAGGTCGGCGGTGCGTCCGGCACGCCGCGCTCGACCTGCCAGTCGCGGGCGACGAGGCCCGTCGCCGCCGCCAGGACCAGCAGGACGAAGGCGATGACGATGACCAGCGACGTCATTCCGACGCGGTCGGTGCGGAAGCGCCGTGCGGCGGCCACCCAGACGCCGCCGCTGCCGCCGGAGCGGGCGACCGGGGATGTGGTGGTGGGCGTGAGGACCGCGCTCATTTCAGCACCACCCGCGGGTCGACGACCTTGTAGAGCACGTCGGTGGCGAGGTTGACCAGCATGGTGATGGCCGCGGTGTAGATCGCGAACGCCTGGATGACGGGATAGTCGCTGCGGTTGACGGCGAGTAGCAGTTCGCGGCCGAGGCCGGGGATCGAGAAGAACACCTCGAGCAGGAACGAGCCGACGAAGATCCCCGGCAGCGCGACCGCGATGTTGGTGAGGATCGGGATCAGGGCGTTGCGCAGCACGTGCCGCAGCATCACCGTCGGCTCGGTCAATCCCTTGGCCCGCGCGGTGCGCACGTAGTCGTGGCCCATCTCGTCGAGGAAGAAGGTGCGGTAGAGCCGGGTCTGCGGGGCCAGCGAAACCAGCACCGCCAGCATGACCGGCAGCGGCGCGTAGGTCGTCAGGTTGGTCCAGACGCTGTCGCTCCAGCCCTGCACCGGAAAGAAGCCGAGCTGGAAGGCGAACACGTACTGACCGACGATCACGTAGACCAGGAACGAGATCGACAGCGCCACCGTCGTCAGGACCATGATCGCGCGGTCGGTCAGGGAGCCGCGGACGTAAGCCACGCCGAGCGCGAGCGGAACCGCCAGCAGGCTGTCGAGGACCAGGATCGGCACCATCACCGTCAGCGTGGCCGGCAGGCGCGTCGCGAACAGGTGGCCGACCGACTCGTTGGTGGCCCAGCTCTTGCCCCAGTCGAAGGTCACGATCTGCTGCAGGAAGATCCAGAACTGCGTGGTGAGCGGCTTGTTGAGGCCGAGCTGCTCGCGGATCGAATCGATCTGCGCCGCCGTCGCGTTGAGCCCGCCGAGAATTTCCGCAGGATCGCCGCCGAAGCCCTTGAACAGCAGAAACACCAGCAGCACGACCCCGAACATCGTTGGGACCATCTGCCAGAGGCGTCGAATGAGGTAGGCCGCCATGGCGAGGCTCTCTCCTAGGTCAGTGGATTCCTCCCCGGTCGGCGGCCGCGCTCGTGGCGCGCCGCCCCTCGCGGTTCGGGCGCACGGAGTCTAGGGCCTGTGGCGGCTCGACCCGGGGCGCATTTGCCCTGCCGGCCAGGGTTGACGCATCGGCGGACAATCGCCGCTTCGCGACAGACAGTCGCGGTCCTCGATGGGCCGAGCGCAAGCCATGAACCTGAGCCGATTCCACGCCCGCCTGCGCAGCGCCAGCCACGCGCTGGCGCTGGCCCTGCTCGCCGGCTCCGCGGTGGCACAAACCGCACCGGCGCCGCCGTCCGCGCCGAAGGTCCTGCGCTACTCCATGCGCATCGCCGAGACCGGCTTCGACCCGGCGCAGATCTCGGACCTTTACTCGGCGACGATGGTCGCCAACATTTTCGACGCGCTCTACGCCTACGAATTCCTGGCGCGCCCGGTGCGGTTGAAGCCGAACACGGCGGCGGCGATGCCCGAGACCGCGGCGGACTTCAAGACCTTCACGGTGCGCCTGCGTCCGGGGATCTACTTCGCCGACGACCCGGCCTTCAAGGGCGTGCGCCGCGAACTGACCGCGGCCGACTATGTCTACTCGATCAAGCGCCACTTCGACCCGCGCTGGAAGAGCCCGCGCTACACCACGCTCGAGAACAACAAGCTGCTCGGGATCGACGACGTGCGCGCGGCGGCGCTGAAGGGCAAGCCCTTCGACTACGACCGCGAAGTCGAGGGTCTGCGCGCCCTCGACCGCTACACCATCCAGTTCAAGCTCGGCGTGCCGAACCCGCGCTTCGCCGACGACCTCAGCGACCCGGCGGTGACTGGCGCGGTGGCGCGCGAAGTGGTCGAGTTCTACGGCGACCGCATCATGGAGCACCCCGTCGGCACGGGGCCGTTTCGACTCGGTGCGTGGAAGCGAAGCTCGCGCATCAGCTTCGAACGCAACCCCGGCTACCGCGACGAGTTCTACGCCGAGGACGCGCCGCCCGACGACCCGCTCGCCGTCGCCGCCGCCACGCAGCTCAAGGGCAGGAAACTTCCCCTCGTCGACCGGGTCGAAGTCAGCATCATCGAGCAGAGCCAGCCGCGCTACCTCGCATTCGTCAACGCCGAGACCGATGTCCTCGAGCAGGTGCCGGAGGACTTCACCTACGTCGCGATTCCGAACAACAAGATCGCCCCCAACCTCGCCAAGCGCGGCATCTACGCGGTGCGCTACGCCCGCGCCGACGCCTCGCTCTCCTACTTCGGCATGGAGAATCCGGTCGTCGGCGGCTACACGCCGCAGAAGGTGGCGCTGCGCCGTGCGATTTCGCTGGCCGTCAACGTCGACGAGGAGATCCGCCTCGTGCGGCGCGGCCAGGCCATCGTCGCCGAGTCCGTGATGGGCCCGGGCGTGTGGGGCTACGACCCGGCGTTCAAGAGCGAGATGGGCGACTTCAGCCGCGCCCGTGCGCAGGCGCTGCTCGACCTGTACGGCTACATCGACCGCGACGGCGATGGCTGGCGCGACCAGCCCGACGGCTCGCCTCTGGTGATCGAGTACGCGACCCAGCCCGACGACCTGAGCCGCCAGCTGATCACGGAGTGGAAGAAGAACATGGATGCGATCGGCGTGCGGATCGTCTTTCGCACCGCGCAATGGCCGGAGAACCTGAAGGCCTCGCGCAACGGCAAGCTGATGATGTGGGGCGTGGGCTGGAGTGCGGGGCCCGACGGCGCCGGTTTCCTGCTGCTCGGCTACGGCCCGAGCAAGGGGCAGGCGAACCATGCGCGCTTCGAACTGGCCGAGTACGACCGCCTGTTCGACCAGCAGCGGCGCCTGCCGGACGGTCCCGAACGCATGGCCGCGATGACCGAGATGAAGAAGCTGCTCGTCGCCTACATGCCGTACAAGGCCCACGTCCACCGCATCTGGACCGACCTCGCCCAGCCCTGGGTGGTCGGCTATCACCGCAACGTCTTCCTGCGGGAGTTCTGGAAATATGTCGACATCGACACCGCCGAGCAGGCGCGGCGCCGTCAACCCTGAGCCGGTGACCGGCATGCGCCGCCGCTCCGCCACCGCCGCCCTCGCCGCTGCCGCGCTGCTGCCGGCGGGCCTCGCCCGCGAGGTGCTCGCGGCACCGGGTCCGGCGACCGACGCCGGCGCGTCGCAGAAGGTGCTCCGATATGCCTTCCTCGTCGCCGAGACCAGCCTCGATCCGGTCAAGATCAACGACCTCTATTCGCGCACGCTGACGCCGCACATCTTCGAGGCGCTCTACAAGTACGATCATCTCGCCCGGCCGATCAAGGTCAAGCCGCTGACGGCCGACGGCCCGCCGCAGCACTCCGACGACTTTCGCGTCTGGACGGTCAAGGTCACGCCCGGCATCTACTTCGCCGACGATCCCGCCTTCGGCGGCAAGAAGCGCGAACTCGTCGCGCAGGACTACGTCTTCGCGCTCAAGCGCTTTGCCGACCCGGCCAACAAGAGCCCCATCTGGGCCGGCATGGAGAACGAGAAGTACGTCGGACTCAATGCCCTGCGCAAGGCGGCCATCGACGGCCGCAAGCCCTTCGACTACGACCGCGAGATCGAAGGCGTGCGGGCGCTCGACCGCTACACCGTGCAGTTCAAGGTCGAGGATCCTCGGCCGCGTTTCGCCGAAGGCCTGGCGGCGAGCGATCTCTTCGGCGCGGTGGCGCGCGAGGTCGTCGAGTACTACAAGGACGCCATCGACGCCCACCCCGTGGGCACCGGACCGTTCCGCCTGGTCGAATGGCGGCGCAGCTCGCGGATCGTCTTCGAGCGCAACCCGTCCTTTCGCAAGATGACCTACGACGCCGAGCCTGCGGCGGACGATGTCGCCGGCCAGGCGCTGCTGGCCCGCTTCAAGGGCCGCCGCCTGCCGATGGTCGACCGAGTGGAGATCTCGGTGATCGAGCAGGACCAGCCGCGCTGGCTGTCGTTCCTCAACGGCGAGGCGGATTTCATGGAGAAGGTGAGCCCGCAGTTCATCGCCACCTCCATGCCGGGGGGAAAGGTCGCCCCGAACCTCGCCAAGCGCGGCATCCGCGGTTACCAGCAGATGGAGCCCGGCTCGACCCAGATGCTGTTCAACATGGAGAACCCGGTCGTCGGCGGCTACAGCGCCGACAAGGTGGCGCTGCGTCGCGCGCTCGGCCTGGCACTGGCGACGCCGCGGGAGATCGCGCTGGTGAGAAATGGCCAGGCCGTGCTGGCGCAGTCGCCGATCATTCCCTACACCTCGGCCTACGACCCCACCTTCAAGAGCGAGTTCAGCGACTACGACCCGGCACGGGCGAAGGCGTTGCTCGACCTCTACGGCTATGTCGACCGCAACGGCGACGGCTGGCGCGAGCTGCCCGACGGCTCGCCGCTGGTGCTGGAGGTCAACTCGCAGTCCGACCAGCTCACCCGCCAGCTCGAGGAGATGGTCGTCAAGAGCTTCGAGGCGGTGCGGGTCCGCGTGCAGTTGAAGATCGCGCAGTGGCCCGAGAACCTGAAGGCCGCGCGCTCCGGCAACTTCATGGTCTGGTCGGTCGGCTCGTCGGCCGCCGGCTCCGATGCGCAGGGCGCGCTGGCCCGCTACGACAGCCGCCAGATCGGCGGCCAGAACATGGCGCGCTTCAAGTGGCCCGCCCTCGACGCGATCTACGACCGCATGCAGAGCATTCCCGACGGGCCCGAGCGCGCCGCGTTGTTCGCCGAGGCGATCCGGATCTCGATTGCCTACATGCCGTACAAGTTCCGCGTCAACCGCATCGTCACCGACATGAGCTACCCGCGTCTCGTCGGCTACCGGCGCCCGATCTTCTGGCAGGAATGGTGGCACTACGTCGACATCGATCCGACGGCGGGTTCCTGACGGCGTCGTCGCCGACATCGACGCGGCGGCCGTCCCCGCCGCCGACGGGCCTGGCGCAGATCGGATGAACGCCCCGATTCGCCTCGACCGGCGCAGAAACATCGCGGCGCTGCTCGGGCTGGCCGCGCCGGTCGGCCGCGGTGCGCTCGCCGCACCGCCGCCCGCAGGGCAGGTCCTGCAGGTGGCGTTCGTCGCGGCCGAGACCGGCTTCGATCCGGCGCAGATCAGCGATCTCTATTCCAACACGGTGACGGCGCACATCTTCGAGGCGCTGTACCACTACGATCCGCTGGCGGTGCCGCTGAAGATCCTGCCGCTGACGGCGGCAGCGATGCCGGAAGTCTCGAACGACTTCCGTACCTGGACGGTCCGTCTGCAGCCAGGCATCTTCTTCGCCGCCGATGCCGCGTTCGGCGGCCGGCGGCGTGAACTCGTTGCGGCCGACTACGTCCATTCGTTCAAGCGCTACTTCGACCCGGCGACGAAGAGCCCGGGCTACTCGAGCCTCGCCGCGACCGGCTTCATCGGCCTGGACGCGTTGCGTTCGCGCGCCTTGCGCGACGGCGCTCCGTTCGACTACGACACCGAGGTCGAGGGACTGAAGGCGCTCGACCGCTACACGCTGCAGATCCGCCTCGAGGCGTCGCGACCGCGCTTGCTGGCGACGCTGGCGAGCTCGTCGTCGTTCGGGGCGGTGGCGCGCGAGGTCGTCGAGTTCTACGGCGACCAGATCATGGCGCACCCCGTCGGCACCGGTCCCTACCGCCTGAAGTCCTGGCGACGGAGCTCGCGCATCGTCCTGGAGAGGAGTCCGGACTATCGCGACGTCCGCTACGACGCCGCACCTGCCGCCGACGATGCCCAGGGGCAGGCGTGGCTGGCGCGCTTCAAGGGTCGGCGCCTGCCGCTCAACGATGGCGTCGAGATCGCCATCCTCGAGGAGAGCCAGCCGCGCTGGCTGTCGTTCCTCGACGGCCGGCTCGATTTCATCCGCGTGCCGATCGAGTTCGCCGAACTTGCCGCGCCGAACGGCGTGCTGGCGCCGAACCTGGCACGACGCGGCATCGCGCTGCGCCGCTACCTCAATCCCGACTACACGATGTCGTGGTTCAACATGGAGGATCCGGTCGTCGGCGGCTACGGCCCCGAGCAGGTGGCGCTGCGTCGTGCCGTCAGCCTCGCCTACGACATCGAGCGCGAGATCACCGTCGTCAGGCGCGGCCAGGCCGTTGCGGCGCAGGCACCGATGCCGCCCGGAACCTTCGGCTACGACCCCCGCTATCGCAGCGCGAACAGCCGGCACGATGCGGCCCGCGCCCAGGCCCTGCTCGACACCTACGGCTATGTCGACCGCGACGGCGACGGCTGGCGCGAGCGACCGGACGGGTCGCCGCTGGTGCTGGAGATGGCCACGCAGTCGTCGCAGATCGAACGCCAGTTCGACGAGAACTGGCAGAAGAGCCTGCAGGCGGTGGGCATTCGCGTGCGCTTCGACGCCGCGCAGTGGCCGGAGAACCTGAAGTCTGCACGCGCCGGGCGGCTGCAGATGTGGAGCCTGGCCTCGACCGCGACGACGCCCGACGCTCAGCAGGCGCTGGAGGCGATGTACGGCCCGTCGGCCGGCGATGCCAACCTGGCGCGCTTTCGGATGCCGGCCTTCGACGACCTCTACCGCCGCATGCTGCTGATGCCCGACGGGCCGGCGCGCGCGGCACTGTTCCTCGAAGCGAGCAAGCTCGTTCTCGCCTACATGCCGTACAGGATTCACGCCCATCGGCTCTACAACGACCTCAGCCAGCCCTGGATCAGCGGCTACCGCCAGCCGCTGTTTCGCAACGACCTGTGGCAGTACGTCGAGGTCGACGCCGAGCAGCGCCAGCGCCTGCTGCGCTGAAGCGACGCGCCGGGGCAGCGCGGGCTTGGCCCGATGGCAGCGGCGGCAGCCCGGTACCAGAATGCGGCGATGAGCCTTCCCGAACCGCGCATCACGCGCTACGCGCGCTGGCTGAAAGCCACGCGGGGCCTCGACTTCGATCCGGCCACCCCCGCCGGCTATGACGCCTTCTGGCGCTGGTCGACCGGCGATCTGCGCGCCTTCTGGCAATCGATCTGGGACTATTTCGAACTGCGCTCGCCGACCGCGCATTCGACGGTGCTCGTCGAGGAAGTCATGCCGGGGGCGCGCTGGTTTCCCGGTGCCCAGGTGAACTACGCGCGGCACGTCTTCGGGCATGCCGCGATGGCCCATGCCGCCGGTCACCCGGCGATCGTGTTCCAGAACGAGGTCTTGCGCGAACGCGGCGAGCTGGTCGAGATTCCCTGGCCTGAACTTGAGCGCCGCGTCGGCGCCTTCGCTGCAGCCTTGAAGGCGCTCGGCGTTGTTCCCGGCGACCGCGTCTGTGCCTTCTTGCCGAACACGCCGGCGACGATCGTGGCCTTTCTCGCGGTGGCCAGCCTCGGCGCGATCTGGTCGATGTGCTCGCCCGACATGGGGCCGGTGGCGGTGCTGGACCGGTTCCGCCAGATCGAGCCGAAGGTGCTGATCGCCTGCGACGGCTACACCTACGGCGGGGTGGCCCACGACCGGCGAGCGGTGGTCGCGCAGTTGCTCGACGCGCTGCCGAGCGTGCGCGATGCCGTGTTGCTCCGCGACCTCGATCCGCGTGCCGACGACGGCGCGCTGCGCGCGACCGCTCGTCAGGTGCACGACTTCGAGACCCTGTGCGCCGGCAACGCGGCGCTGGACCCGGCCTGGTTGGCGTTCGACCATCCGCTGTGGATCGTCTATTCGAGCGGCACCACCGGACTGCCGAAGCCGATCGTCCACGGCCACGGCGGGGTGATGCTCGAGGGGCTCAAGCTCGGGCTGCACAACAACATCGGCGCCAGCGTCGACACCGGCGATCGCTTCCACTGGTACACCTCGACCGGCTGGGTGATGTGGAACTGCCAGGTCTCCGGTCTGCTCGGCGGTACCACCATCTGCCTCTACGACGGCAGCCCCGCCGGCCGCAGCGCCGCGCCCGACTGGTCGGTGCTGTGGCGCTTCGTGGCGGCGTCGCGGACCACCTTCTTCGGGGCCGGCGCCGCGTTCTACGCCAGCTGCCTGAAGGCCGGCGTCGAGCCCGCGAAACTCGATGTCGACCTGACGGCGCTCAGTGCCCTCGGCTCGACCGGATCGCCGCTGGCCGCCGAGTGCTATCGCTGGGCCTGGGCGAACGTGCCGAAGGTCGACGGCCGCGACATCTGGCTGACGCCGATGTCCGGCGGCACCGACTTCGCCGGCGCCTTCATCGCCGGGCTGCCGACCTTGCCGGTGGTCGAAGGCGAGATGCAGTGCCGCTGCCTCGGCGCCGCGGTCGAGGCCTGGAGCGAACCCGACGCTGCCGGGCGCGGCCGCGAGCTCGTCGACGAGGTCGGCGAACTCGTCTGCACGAAGCCGATGCCGTCGATGCCGCTCTACTTCTGGGGCGATGCCGGCAACCGCCGCTACCACGACAGCTACTTCGACATGTACCCCGGCATCTGGCGCCACGGCGACTGGCTGCGCATCACGCCGCGCGGCGGGGCCATCATCTACGGTCGCAGCGACGCGACCATCAACCGCCACGGCATCCGCATGGGAACCGCCGAGCTTTACAGCGCGGTCGAGGCCCTGCCCGAAGTGGTCGACAGCCTCGTCGTCGACCTCGAGTACCTCGGGCGCGAGAGCTACATGCCGCTGTTCGTGGTGCTGCGCGACGGCGTGGTGCTCGACGCCGTGTTGACCCGACGCCTGAAGGACGCGATCAAGGCCGGCCTTTCAGCCCGCCATGTGCCCAACGAGATCTTCCAGGTCGCCTCGATCCCGCGCACCCTCTCCGGCAAGAAGATGGAGCTGCCGGTGAAGAAGCTGCTGATGGGCACGCCCGCCGATCAGGTCTTCAAGCTCGACGCGATGGCCAACGCCGACAGCGTCGCCTGGTTCAGCGCGTTCGCGCAGCGTCGGGCCGCGGCGCAGAACTCCGCTCGCGCGTGATTGCTTCCGGTCCCCCGGGGTTCGTCCGGCGCCGGCGTCCGGCGAGTGAATTCGCCGACGGAATCGAACGTGTAGCCCGCCGCTAAAGCGGCAGCTCGGTGAAATAACGCCCGCCGTGGAAGATCAGTGGCGTCGCACCTTCGCGGCGCGAACAGTGCTCGACCTCGCCGACGAAGATGACGTGATCGCCCTCCTCGTACTGGCTGCGGTTGAAGCACTCGAACACGGCCGCCGAACCCTCGAGCACCGGCGCACCGCCGGCGCCTTCGCGAAACGCCAGACCGGCGAAGCGGTCCACGGCCTTGGTCGAGAAGCGCTCGGCGAGCGCATGCTGCTCGGCGCTGAGGATGTTGATCGCGTAGTGCGAGCCGCGCTCGAAGGTCGGCATCGTGCCGGCCAGCCGCGCCAGGCTCCACAGCACCAGCGGCGGCGACAGCGAGACTGAATTGAAGGAGTTGGCGGTGATGCCGACCGGTGCGCCGGCGGCGTCGCGCGCAGTCACGATCGTCACGCCGGTCGCGAACATGCCGAGGGAGGCGCGGAACTCCAGCGCCGAGAAGCCGGGGGCCTGCGCGTAGGGCGTCGAGGTCATCGCAGCATTGTCCGGGATCGGGCCGCGGCGCGCGCTCCCTAGAATCGCCGCATGACCTCTCCGGCCGGCCGTGCGGCCCCTGCCTCGCGCTTCGACGCGGCCGCGTGGCACCGCCTGGCGGTGGTCACCGTGCTCGGCTTCGCCTCCGGACTGCCGCTCGCCCTGACCGGGCAGGCAATGCAGGCCTGGCTCAGCGTCGAAGGCGTCAACATCGCGACGATCGGCTTTCTCAGCCTCGTCGGCCTGCCATACACCTTCAAGTTCCTGTGGGCGCCGCTGATGGACCGCTTCGAGCTGCCGTGGCTCGGACGCCGGCGCGGCTGGCTGGTCCTGACGCAGCTCGGCCTGGCCGCCGCGCTCACGTGGATGGCGGCGACGCCGCCGACCGGCGCGATCCGCAGCTTCGCCCTGCTCGCCTGCCTGGTCGCCTTCATCTCGGCGTCGCAGGACGTCGTCATCGATGCCTACCGCACCGACCTGCTGCCGGCCAGCGAACGCGGTCTCGGCTCCTCGCTCAGCGTGCTCGGGTACCGGCTGTCGATGATCCTCTCCGGCGGCGTCGCGCTGATCTGGGTCGATCCGACGCAAGGTGGCGGCTGGACGTGGCCCGAGGTCTACCGCTTCATGGCCGTGCTGATGGTCGGTGCTGCCGTACTCTCGGGGACATTGCTGCCGCGCCTCGTGCATGCACAGCGGCCGACGAGCGTCGCCCGCCACGACCTTTTCGGCTTTGCCGCAGTCGTCGCCGCGGTCGCCGTCGGCTATCTCGTCAGCGTCCGCGTGGCGCCGCCGATCGCCAGCGCGCTGCTGGCGGCGCCGCTGCAGGCGCTCGGCATGCCCGATGCGCTGCAGGCGCGCTGGTCCGACCTGTTCGCGCTCGTCCTGGGCATCGCCTTCACGCTGCCGCTGGCGGCGTGGGCGGCCCGGGCGGCGAAGTTCGAGACCCTCCTCGGCGGGTTGCGCAGCTACTTCGCGCAGCAGGGCGCCGGCGCGTTCCTCGCCTTCATCGTCCTCTACAAGCTCGGCGACGCCTTCGCCGGGTCGCTGATGACGCCGTTCCTGTTGCAGGCGATGCAGTACAGCACCGCCGAAGTGGGTGTCGTCAACAAGATCATCGGCCTGTGGCTGACGATCGGCGGCGCGCTGGTCGGCGGCGCGCTGATGCTGCGCCTGGGCCTGTGGCGCTCGCTGATGCTCTTCGGCGTGCTGCAGATGCTGAGCAACCTCGGCTTCTGGTGGCTCGCCGTCAACGGCCGTGGCGTGCTCCCCGGGCTGACGATCCCGGCCTTCGACTGGGGCTTCGTCAAGCTGCTGCACGACACGCCCGTCGACGGCGGCCTGCTGCTGGTGATCGCCGCCGAGAACCTGACCGGGGGCATGGGCACCGCGGCCTTCGTCGCGTTCCTGATGAGCCTGTGCAACCAGCGCTTCACCGCGACCCAGTTCGCGCTGCTCAGCGCCTTCGCCTCGGTCGGACGCGTCTGGGTCGGGCCGCTGGCGGGGGTGCTCGCGCAGTCGATCGGCTGGCCCGAGTTCTTCATCGTCTCGACCGTGGCGGCGGTGCCGGCGCTGGTGCTGCTGTGGTGGATGCGCACGCCGGTGCGGCTTCTGGAGGTGGATCCGGACGCGCCGCTGTCCGACGACTGAGGCGGCGCATTTCAGGGAAACTCGGTGGCGAAGGAGCCGAAGGGCCCCGGGGAGCCGACATGGAATCCAGATTTCTCCGTCCGTGCGCCTGCAATTGCGGCCTGCACCGACGCCGCCTCTTCGCCAGTGCTGTGCTGCTCGGTGCTGCAGGGTTGGCGCTGCCGAGCTTCGGCCGGGAAGGGGTCGACGTCAAGCCGCCCTCGGCGTTCTCGAAGATCATCTCGGCCCAGCAGATCGAATCGGCCGCCGTCCAGCAGTACGCGCAGATGCGCAGCCAGGCCTCGCAGCAAGGGGCGCTCGCTCCGGAAGGGCACCCGCAGCTGGTGCGGTTGCGCAGCATTGCGCAACGGATCATTCCGCACACCTACGAATGGAATTCGCGGGCGCGCGACTGGAAATGGGAGGTCAACCTCATCGGCAGCAAGCAGATCAATGCCTTCTGCATGCCCGGAGGCAAGATCGCATTCTTCTACGGCATCCTCGACCAGCTCAAGCTCAGCGACGACGAGGTCGCGATGGTGATGGGACACGAGATGACGCACGCCCTGCGCGAGCATGCGCGCGAGCAGATGGGCAAGACCATGGCGACGCGCGGTGCCATCGAGATCGGCGCGGCGATCTTCGGCCTGGGCGACATCGGCAGAACAGCCGCCGGCCTCGGCGGACAGCTGCTGACCCTGCGTTTCGGTCGCGAGGACGAAAGCGAAGCCGACCTGATCGGGCTCGAACTCGCCACTCGCGCCGGCTACGACCCGCGCGCCAGCGTCTCCCTCTGGCAGAAGATGGCGCAGGCGAACAAGGGCGGGCAGCTCGAATTCCTCAGCACCCATCCCTCGGGCCCGTCGCGCATCCGTGACCTGGAGGCGAACATTCCCAAGGTCGAGCCCCTCTATGCCCGCGCCGCCAAGCCGGAGCACCGTTACGGGCCGCCCGCCGTGTCGACCAAGTCTCGATAGACGCGTCGCGACGCAGGTGGTTCCGCGCTGAGTGAGTTGGCGCTGCGAGTTCGAGGGTCCGCGGCGACTTCGGCTGCGGCCCGGCTTTCGACCGACCCCTCAGCTCACCTGGCTGCCCAGCGCCCCCCGCAGCCAGCGGCCCAAATCCTCGATCTCCTCGGCACAGACCGAATGCGGCATGGGGTACTCGTGCCACTCGACCGGGTGGCCGGCGGCGACGAGCGCGTCGCGCGAGTCGGTCGCGCGCGCAATCGGAATCACTGGGTCGAAGGTGCCGTGGGCCAGGAAGATCGGCAGGTCGGCATTCATGGCTGTCCGTTCGGCGGCGAGCTTGGCGGCCAGCGGCAGGTAGCCCGAAAGTCCGACCAGCCCGGCCAGTCGCTCCGCACAGCGCAGGCCGGTCATCAGCGTCATCGCGCAGCCCTGCGAGAAGCCTGCCAGCACGATCCGCGTCGATGCGACACCGCGGGCGCGCTCCTTGGCGATCAGCGCCTCGACCAGCGCCTGCGACTGGCGCAGGCCGCCTTCGTCCTCGCGCCGGACCAGGTCGGTGCCGAGGATGTCGTACCAGGCACGCATCACGTAGCCGCCGTTGATCGTCACCGGCATCGTCGGGGCGTGCGGGAAGACGAAGCGCACGGGGCCGACGCCGCCGAGGTCGAGTTGCTCGGCCACGGGGACGAAATCGTTGCCGTCGGCGCCGAGACCGTGCAGGACGATGACGCTCGCCGTGGGATTCGTGCCGGTCTCGACTTCGATCGTTTCAAGCGCCATCGAGGGCTCCGCGTGAGGGACTCGCGCGCGCCGGGACCCGTGCCGGCGGCGTCGCGGCCAGTCTACTCAACGCATCGCCGGCGTGATCTCGGCAGGACGTCGCCGGCGCGCCAGCCAGCCCGTAGCCGCCAGGCCGGACAGCATCAGTGCATAGGTCTCGGGTTCGGGCACGGCTGGAATGGGATCTCCGATCCGGTCGCAACCTTCGATGCAGGCCAGCGACGTCAGATGGCCGAACGCGCCGAACTCCGGTGGCGCAGGCTGCCCCGGAGGGGGCGCGATGTTGGGGAGGCCGTGGTAGCTGAACAGGGCCTGATCGAACGACGCCAGCGTGAAGCCCCCGGCCGGCGCTGGCAGCGCGTCGGTCTGAAAATCGGCGAGGAAGCGGAGCTCGATGAATCGGTCGTTCTGGTTGACCAGGCGCCCGCCGGCGATGAAGCGTCCGACGTCCGGCGGCTGACCGATCGGCGTGGCGAGCGGCACGTGGACGCTCAGGGAGTAGCGCGTGACAGCATCGACGACGAAGACCGTGCCGTCGTTGAATGTCGCCTGCATGCCATAGACGCCTCCGAACATCGGGTAGCTGCCGTTGTTCGCATCGGCTGGCGACGTATCCGGGGTGGCGGCGTCGAAGGAGAACTGCCCGGTGAAGCTCGTGAACGGGCTGGCGGTGTTGTTCGTGTCGACGACCCCGCCGAAGGAATACACCGTCGTCACGGCGAGTGCGGGAGCACAGAGTGCGGCGGCGCAGAACGCCAATGCGATCGATCTCGGGGTCATGTCGGGCCTTCGCCGGTCTGAGGGACCGCAATGCTAGGGTTGCGCGTGGCAACTTCCGACCTTCACGTGAGGGAAGGGTTTGTGGCACTAGCGGGCGGTGACTTGGCGATAGCGTGCGTTCCGCCAGGAGACCGTCGACGCAGGGTTCAACCACCCGGCTCGAGCACCACCTTGGCCGAAGCCAGTCGGCCGTGGTGCAGGTCGTCGAAGGCCCGCGCGCCGTCGGAAAGCGGGCGCCGCTCGACCCAGGAGAGGTCGCCGAAGACGCCGCGTTCGAGGGCGCCGACGGTCGCCCGCAGGTCAGCCATGCTGTAGGTGTAGGTGCCCAGCAGGGTGATCTCGGCCAGGGTCAGCTTGCGCATGTCGATCTCGCTCGCCCAGTCCTGCAGGCCGATGTGCATCACCACGCCGCCCGGTCGCACGGCGGCCAGGGCCGCCTTGCGGGTGATGGCGCTGCCGACCGCGTCGACGACGAGTTCGAAGGCGTTGTCCTCGGGGCCTCGCTCGCGCGGGTCGTACGTGCCGCAGCGCGCGTGGCGCGCCAGCGATTCGCGGCGCAGGGCATTCGTCTCCGCGACCTCGAGCTGATCGACTCCGCGCTGACGCAGCAGCAGCGCCGCGAGCATGCCGATGGCGCCGCCACCGAGTATCAGAACCCGTCCTTCGGCGAGCGGGCGGGCCATCGCGCGGGTCGCCAGGTCGATGGCGTGCAAGGCGGTGGCGGCCGGTTCTGTCAACGCGGCGGCGACCGGGTCGAGGGAGTCCGGTATCGCCACCAGGCACTGCCCCGGGATGCTCATGCGTTCGGCGAACGCGCCGGGCCGGGTCATGCCGACCATGGTCCGGTTGCTGCAGAGGTTGTCGCGACCCTGCACGCAGTAGTCGCAATGGCCGCAGGTGATCAGCGGGTTGCCGGTCACCCGCCGGCCCACCAACCAGGCCGGGCTGGCGCTGTCGATCACGGTGCCGGCGAATTCGTGGCCGAGCACGAGCCCCGGGTTGCGGCGCGGATCATGGCCGTGGTAGGCGTGCAGGTCCGAGCCGCAGATGCCGACCGCGTCGATGCGCACGACGACTTCGCCCGGCCCGGCGGCGGGCACGTCGCGGTCGAGCAGGCGGACCTCGTTCGGCTGGGTGTAGACCAGTGCTTTCATGAAATGTCCCTCAGAGCGCGGTGTAGCCACCGTCGACCATCACGGTCTGCCCGGTGATGTAGCCGCTCGCGGCGCTCGCCAGGAAGACGGTGATGCCGTGCAGGTCCTCGAGGCGGCCGTTGCGGCCGATGGCGGTGCGCGCCGCGTGTCGGGCGGACAACGCCGGATCGGCGAAGACCGGGGCGGTCAGGTCCGTCGGAAAAAAGCCGGGGCCGATGGCGTTGCAGGTGACGCCCTGGGCCGACCAGGCCTGGGCGATCGCCCGCGTCAGCTGCACGACGCCGCCCTTGCCCGCGCCGTACGGTGCGCTGTTCGCGAAAGCCCGCGTCGACTGCAGCGAGGCGATGTTGATGATCCGCCCGTAGCCGCGCTCGGCCATCCGCGGGGCGAGCGCCTGGCTGAGAAAGAACGGCGCAGCCAGGTGCAGCGCGATCTGGCTGTTCCAGGCTTCCGGCGTCACCTGGTCGAACGGCTGGCGCAGGTTGATCCCGGCGGCGTTGACGAGGATGTCGGCCGCGCCGGCGGCATCGAGGATGCGCCGGCCGGCGGCGGGGAGATCGTCAACCCGAGCGAGGTCGAGCGCCAGGGTGTCGCAGGCGATGCCGTCGCCGCGCAATCGCACTGCCGCCGCATCCAGCGCCTCGGCGCGGCGCGCGACCAGCAGCAGCGATGCTCCGGCCAGACCGAGGGCACGCGCCATCGTCTCGCCGATGCCGGCATTCCCTCCGGTCACGACGGCCCGCCGGCCGGCCAGGGAGAACCAGTCACGAAATGCAGCCATCGGCGGGGCCTCAGACCGTGACGGGCTGCCCCAGGTCGAACTGCTGCTTCGGGAAATACTTCGCCAGGCGGTCGTCGGCCGTGCGGGCGTGGCCCTCCATGCCTTCGAGGCGTGAGATGCGCGCCGTGACTTCGCTGATGTCGCGCGCGCCTTCGCGCGTCATGCGCTGCCAGGTCAGGGTCTTCATGAACTTGTGCACCGACAGGCCGCCGGAATAGCGCGCCGCCCCCTTGGTCGGCAGGACGTGGTTGGTGCCGCTCGCCTTGTCACCATGGGCGACCGTGGCTTCCTCGCCGAGGAAGAGCGAACCGTAGTTGGTCAGGCGGCCGAGCCACCAGTCGAGGTCGGCGGCCTGCACCTCGAGGTGCTCGCTGGCATAGCGATCCGAGATCTCGGCCATCTCCTCGCGACTCCCGCAGAGGATGACCTCGCCGTAGTCGCGCCAGGCGGCGCCGGCGGCATCGCGCGCGGTCGGCGGCAAGGCGTCGATCAGCTGCGGCACGCGTTTCATCACGTCTTCGGCGAGTGCCTTCGAATCGGTGAACAGCCAGGCCGGCGATTCGTGGCCGTGCTCGGCCTGCCCGACCAGGTCGCTGGCGACGATCGCCGGGTCGGCGCCGGCATCGGCGATCACGGCGACTTCCGACGGCCCCGCGAAGACGTCGATGCCGACCTTGCCGAACAAGGTCCGCTTGGCCTCGGCGACGAACTTGTTGCCGGGGCCCACCACCACGTCGGCGGGCTTGCCGGTGAAGAGACCATAGGCCAGCGTGGCGATCGCCTGGACCCCGCCGAGCGTCATGATCACGTCGGCACCGGCCGCCTTGAAGGCATAGAGCACGTAGGGGTGCATGCCGCCGCCGCGAAACGGCGACGAACAGGCGATCACGGTCTTCACCCCGGCGGCCTTGGCCGTGGCCACCGTCATGTAGGCCGAGGCGATGTGGGCGTAGCGGCCGGCCGGCGCGTAGCAGCCGACCACGTTGACCGGCAGCACCTTCTGGCCGGCGGTGACGCCGTCGTGCAGTCCCACCGACACATCCCGGATGGAGTTCTTCTGAGCAAGCGCGAAGTCGCGCACCTGCTTGACCGCGAAGTCGATGTCGGCCCGGACCTGCACCGGCACGTCGGCGATGGCGGCCGCGATCTGCTCGGCGGTCAGGACGATCTCGCCGCTCCACTGGTCGAGCTTCTTCGCGTAGGCGCGCACCGCCTGCTCGCCGCCGGTCTCGATCGCCGCCAGCATCTCGTTGACCACCTTCTGGGCGGTCGCGGTTTCGGTTTCGGGGGTTCTTGCGGCCTTCTTCAGATAGGTGATGGTCATGGCGAATTCCTGGTGGTGCGGCCTTCAGCGGCCGACGGCGAAAAGGGAGATGGCGGGCACGAAGCCGATCAGTGCCGAGACGGCCAGCATCACCAGCGCGAACGGCGCGGCACGCGCGGCGATGGAGGCCACCGGCACGCGCGTCAGGCCCGACATCACGAACAGGTTGAGACCGAACGGCGGGGTGATGAAGCCCATGCCGAGCGTGGTGATCATGAAGACGCAGAAGTGGATCTGGTTCATGCCGACTTCCTTGGCCAGCGGCCAGAGCAGCGGGCCGAAGACGAGGATGTTGGGGCTGGTCTCCATGAACATCCCGGCGACCACGAAGACCACCAGCAGCATCAGGACCACCGAGACCCGTCCGGTCCCGAAGCTCATCACCCAGGCAACGAAGGCCTGCGGCACGTTCAGCACCGTCAGGGCCTGCGAGAACAGCAGCGCCACGGCGATGATCGGCAGCACCACCCCGCACACCCGCGCCGAGGTGCCGAGCATCGCCGGCCAGTCGGAGAGGTGCAGGCGCTTTTGCATCAGGCCGGTCCCGACCGCGACCGAGACCGCCACGGCGGCCGATTCAGTGGGCGTGAACACTCCTGAATAGATGCCGCCCAGGATGATCACCGGAATCGCGAGCGCAAACCGCGCATCCCAGAGCGCGTGCAGCCAGCGCTTGAAGTCGAAGCCTCCTTGCGCGTGCTCGTAGCCATGCAGGCGGTTGAGCACGGCGTTGGTCGCCATCACCGCCAGCAACACGATCAGGCCCGGCACGAAGGCCGCGAGGAACAACGTCGAGCTCGACACCCCGAGCACCAGCCCGAGGATGATGTAGGCGATCGACGGTGGGATCAGGATACCGGTGCAGGCTCCGGACGCCACCAGCGCACATGCGTAGGGCTTGGGATAGCCGCGCTCGACCAGCCGGTCCATCGTCAGGCGCCCGACGGCGGCGGCGTCGGCCGCGTCCGAGCCGGAGATGCATGCGAACAGACCGCAGCCCATCACCGTCGAGGTGCCGAAGCCAGAGCGCCAAGAACCGAAACTCGCTTCGGCGAAGTTGAGGAGCTTCTCGCCCAGGCCGGTGCGCACCATCGCGTCGCCGGTCAGCACGAAGAGCGGAATGGCGATCAGCGTGAACGAGTCGACGCCGTCGAACAGGGCCTCCCCGACCAGGGTCAGCGGCAGGGCCTGCGTGCCGACCAGCATCGCCACCGTTCCGAGCCCCATCGAGACCCAGAACGGCACCCCGAGCAGCAGGAGCGCGACCAAGCCGACGACGGACCAGACGACGGGGGTCATGTGCGCTGCGCGCCGCAGCGCTTTCGATGGAAGACAGGCGGCCGTCGATGCAGGCCGACGGTGCGCGAGCACCTCGCCACGTTTCGAGAAGAAGACAGGCGCGTCATGGTCATTCCTCGAACATGGCCTTGCCGGCGTACGGTTCACGCCCCGCGCGCAGGTCGCCCCAGTCGCGCCACATGCTCTGCACGCTGCGGAAGATCACCAGCGAGAAACCGATCGGCACCGCCGCCTCGAACCAGGCCTTGTTGACCTGCAGCACGGGCGCCAGTCCGCCGAACTGCAGCAGCTGGCGGATGGTGTGCAGGCTCCAGTACAGGGCGATGCAGGCGAAGACGATCGTCGCGACCTCGGCCAGCAGGTAGACCACGGCCTTGCCGCGGGGCCCCATGCGCTGCAGCACGATGTCGAAGCGGATGTGCGCGCGCTCGCGCACGGCGTAGGCCGCGCCGATCCAGCCGAGATAGATGAACGCATAGCGCGCCGCCTCCTCGCCCCACGCCGACGAGTAGTTGAGCACGAAGCGGCGCAGCACCTCCTGCACGATCACGACGCAGCAGAAGGTGTAGAAGACGAGCATGGCCCAGCGCTCGCCGTCGCGGTCGAGGGCCCGCAGGAGGTTTTTCATGGTGACGAGCGGACGCAGGCCGGCTGCGTCCGCGGATCAAGGGTTCAGAGCTTGAATTCGGGCACGCTGATCGGCCCCTTCGTGGCGGCGGCCTTCTTGAAGGCGTCGAATGCCGCCATCGAGCCCGCAAACTGCATCTTGAACTCGTCGTACTCCTTGCGCTGCTCGCCGCAGGTCGACACCCACTGCCCCATCTCCGCAGCGCTCGGGTTGTAGAACTCGCAGCCGCCGGCACGCAGCAGCTTCATCGATTCGGCACGCGCCGGCTCGATCTGCGCGAAGCTCTCGGCCTGGGTCTTGTCGTTGGCCGTGTCCATGGCGTGACGCAACTCCGGCGACAGTTCCTGGTACCAGGCCGCATTCGCCGCGAACATCTGGGCATCGGGCACCGAGCGGATGTAGGAGATGTTGCTCAGCAGGTCCTGGAAGCCGAACGTGGCCAGCGCCGAGATCGCCGGATCGAGGCCGTCGGCCACGCCCTGCTTGATCGCGGTGGCGGTTTCCCCCCACGGCACGACCGTCGGATTGGCTCCGGCCAGCCGGTAGAACGTCTGCAGCAGCTTGCTGCCCGGCACTCGCATCTTCATGCCCTGCATGTCCGATGGCGTCTTGATGGCCTTGAAGCCCTTGCGGCTGGCGATCGTGCGCGGATCGACCGTGAAATAGAACAGCGGCTTGTAGCCCTTGGCCGTCACTTTCGGCGTGATCTCGTCGTTCCACGTCTTGCTGGTGACGAGGTTCGCGAACGACTGGTTGTCACCGCACCAGTAGGGAATGTTGATCAAGTCGACGACGGGTGCGAACGGCGAGAAGTTCGACAGCGACACCGAACCACCCTGCACGGTACCGGCCTGGATCTTCTGAGCCAGTGCCGATCCGGCGCCGAGCTGCCCGGCGGGGTACAGCTTGCAATAGATCTGGCCCTTCGAGAGGGTCTCGATGTTGGCCTTGTACTGGCCCTGCATGATCGGGTACTTGACGTAGTCCTCGATCTTGTACTCGGTCGCGAACTGCATCGTGTGCTTCGCGGCCTTCTGCTTCTTTTCCTCGTCGGCCATGGTTTGCGCCATCGCCGTGCGGTCGGTGAGGAAGCCGCCGCCCAGGCCGAGCACGGCTGCGGTGAAACCATACCGGCGTGCCGCCAGCATGAATTGGCGTCGCTGGTCGCGACGGTCGGACAGGATCTCGTGGCGCTTCATGCTGGTCTCCTTCGGTTTTCAGTGGGGATCGTCTCGGCGGACGACCTCGTCGGCGAACAGGCCGACCGAAAAGACGGTCACGCTGGCGAGAACCAGACAGAACTCGCCGAACTGGCCGAGCGGGCCGATCAGCATCCTGTCCGAGAACTTCACGAACAGCACGTAGCCGACATAGGCGGCTGCGAGGGCGCCGGCCAGTCGATAAGCGTGTCTGCGCAGAGTGATAGGGCTCATTTCGGAGGGGCGTCCTTGGGCTGTAAACGCTTACAAATAATGACCCTTCGGCGGCCGGCAGTCAACCCGTCGCGGCGCCCGATGCTTGGGTACTTTCCCTAGGGTCCGCGCGCAGTGCAGTGACGCCTAGAATGATTTGCAAGCGCTTTCAGAATGATGCCCAATTCCCGGACTCCGACCGTCGAGGACGTGGCGCGCGCTGCAGGGGTGTCGACCGCCACGGTCTCGCGCGCGCTGAACCGGCCCGACTCGGTGCGCCCGGCGCTGCGCGATCACGTGCTGGCCGCGGTCAAGCAGCTCGGCTACGTTGCCAATGCCGGCGCCCGGGCAATGTCGCTCAAGCGCAGCGGCACCGTCGGCGTCGTCGTGCCCACTGTTGACAATGCGATCTTCGCGCGCGGTCTGCAGGTGTTCCAGCAGCGCATGGCGCTCGCCGGTCAGGTGGTGCTGCTGGCCTTCAGCGACTACGACGCGACGCAGGAGCAGACCCAGGCGCTGGCGCTGCTGGCGCGCGGCGTCGATGCCCTGGCGGTGACCGGGATCAGCCAGCGCCCCGAACTGCTGGCGCGGCTCGCCCAGCGCGGCCTGCCGTGGGTTCACCTGCTCAGCTTTCCGGCACCTGCCGGGGCGGCCTGCGTCGGCATCCGCAACGCGGCTTCCATGGCGCGCGCGGTGCGCTATCTGATCGACCTCGGCCATCGGCGCATCGCCATGCTCGCCGGTCTCAGCGCTCACAACGACCGGGCCGCCGCGCGCATCGAAGGCGTGCGGCAATCCCTGGCCGATGCCGGACTGCCGTTGCCGCCGGACGCGCTGGTCGAGGCGCCCTACACCCTGCAGGCGGCGCGCGACGGGACCCGTGCCTTGCTCGCTGCGACCACGCCACCGACGGCGCTGGTCTGCGGCAACGACGTGCTGGCGTGGGGCGCGCTGCTCGAATGCCAGTCCCGGGGCATTGCCGTTCCGGCCGAGCTGTCGATCGTCGGCTTCGACGACCTGGAGATGTGCCGCCACGGCAACCCCGCCCTGACGACGATGCACGTGCCCACCGAGCCGATGTGGCAGCTCGCCGCGCAGTACCTGCTCGACCGGCTCGATGGGCGGCTCGACGCCCCGCTGCAGCAGGAGCTCGCGGTCGAACTGATCGTGCGTGGCTCGACCGGCCCTCCGTCGAGGCGCCGGACCGGGAAGCGCCCGGCCGCTGCGGCCTTGCGTGCGCGGTCCTAGAAAGGACGCGTCTCGCCGATCCGCAGGACCCACGCCGCTGCGCGGCCGAGGGGGCCGGAGGCGGCGGCGTCGATGAAGCGGCGCGGCGGCTCGTCCACCGGTTCGTCCGAGAGGTCGAAGGTGCCGAAATGCATCGCCAGCGCGGTGCGCGCGCCGAGTTCGACAGCCGCACGCGTCGCTTCCTCGGGATTCATGTGCGACGCCTGCATCATTGCCGTAGGTTCGTAGGCCCCGATCGGCACGGCCGCCAGATCGAATGGCCCCAGCGCCGCCCCGATCCGGGCGTAGCTTTCGGAGTAGCCTGAATCACCGGCGAAGTAGACGCGGCGATCCGGACCGCTGACCGCCCACGACGACCAGAGGGCCTTGCGATCGTCGCCGATGCCGCGCTTGCTCCAGTGCCGCGCCGGCAGGCAGTGAATGGTGACGCCGCCGTGTCGGGTGGTGTCGCCCCAGTCGAGTTCCTCGACGCGCTCGATCCCCGCTTCGCGCAGCAGCGCCCCGTTGCCCAGCGGCACCAGGAACCGCGTCTCGGGGTTGCGCGCGGCGAGCGCCTTGAGCGTCGGCAGATCCAGATGGTCGTAGTGGTTGTGCGACACGACCACGAAGTCGATCCGCGGCAGGTCGCGCAGAGCGACGCCCGGCGCGACGAAGCGACGGGGGCCCAGGAACGAGACCGGGCTCGGCGTGTCGGACCAGATCGGATCGGTGAGGAACGTGACGTGCGCCATCTGCACCAGCAGTGTGGCGTGTCCGATCCAGGTGACGGTCGGGACGCCGTCGACCGCGTTGCGGCGCAGGAAGGCGCCGTCGTTGGCGAGCCGCGTCGGCGCACCGGGACGGCTGTGGAAGCTGCCGGCCAGCCGTCGCAGGAAGAAGGGAACGCGAACCCCGAGGCTGCCGTGGGAGAGCTCGCCCGCGAGATTGACGAAGCGGCCCTCGCCATCGCGATGTGCGGGGCCCAGACCCGACGAGACGGCGGAGGTGGCGGAGGCAGCGGAGGCGGCGGACACGGCCGCGTCGCCGGGCGCCGCGCTCGCCGTGGGGAGGGTGGCGGCAAGGCCGAGCGCGATCGCGCTCACCAGGGCGATCATGAGCACGGGCACGCCTGGAGGCACAGATGAACGACGCATCGCGCCGACTCTAGCCCGGGATCACCGATTCAAGCGACGCTCCCAAGACATCGACGGCCGCGTCCTGCCGCTGGGCCTGCCGGCCGCCTGTCCGCCGTCCTGCCGAGAGGTTTCGCCCCCGACGATGCATCCGGATCACTCAGTTCGTGGGGCTTGCGTTCTTCCATCCGGCTCAGCGCAGGCCGCCGCCGGCGATCGGCTCGGCCGGCGGCAGGCGAACATCCGCCAACTGAGCAAGAAAGCGCGCCAGCTCGAACGGGCTCTCGAAGACATGAATCGCGCCGCCAAGCGATTCCACCTGCGCGCGCCAGAGTCCGGCAGATCCGGCCCAGACCGTCAGCAGCAGCCGGGTACGGCGGGCGCCGTCGAACCCGGGATCGTGCGGGTCTTCGGCCAGTGCGGCCAGTGCAGCCGGAACGACAGTCCGGCCGCGCGGTGGGGTCGTGTGCATGAGCTTCTCCAACGGGCGCCTCGAAGCGCGCACACCCACTGTCGCGCCGAGCCGTTGCCGCAGCGTTGAATGACGGCAAGAGGGGCGCTTCGAATCCAGGTTCAGCGAGGACCGCGAACCCGCGCGACGGGGCGGCTCGCGCACGGTGTTGACGCCACAATGTGTGATCCGCAAACGAAGGCACCGCATGGATGCGCACCGCCCCGGTTCCAGCGCCGACGAAACCGGACAGAGCGAAGCCCCTCGCATCACGCGCGGGCTGCCATCACGGCCGTTCTGGATCGGTCCGAGCCGCAGCTGCTGCTGGGCGCGACCCAGTGCACGTTGGAATTGCTCGGGCTGCTCGGCGAGCTTTGCACCGACACGCCGAGTTCGTCGCTGCCGGGGCAGTCAGTCTGGTGGAGCACCCGGGGTTGCAGGCGGCGTTCGTGCGCAACGCGGGTTTGCGGGAAGTGAACCGCGGCGCGCCAGGCGCGGAGAGCTGACCGAAGGAGGTCTGCTCCGACCGAAGGCAAGGGCACGCTGCACGCGTCCGGCCTCCGCCTGTTCCTCAAGGCCTGGCCGCTGAGGCGGTGCCGGATATTCGGCGCTCGTCAGAGCGTGAAGTCGTAGTCGATGATCAGCGGCGCGTGGTCGGAAAAGCGCTGGCCCCGGTAGATCTGCTCCGTCGGGCCTTCGAAGCGATGCCCGGAGTCGCCAGGTGGTAGTCACTCGCACAAAAAACCTACAAGGATGCTGCAATTTTACGGGTGCTGGACGAGTGCCGCCGAGGTCAAACCTCGGTTCCCGTACATCAAGGTGGCTGCGTGCCAGCGTTGTGCAGTGGAAGTCGGCAGTCTGACTGGGACGGGTCGCTGATCGCGCCGGATCAGTCGGCGGCCCTCCACCCATCGGCGACATGCGAAGCGACGACATCGCTGCCGCGAAGCTGCCAGGGGCATCGGTGTGAGCGCATTCAATCGCCCTGTTTCTTGCCTCAGATCGCGCCGGCAACGACACTGAGCGGGTTGGATGCGCCCTGGTGGACAGAGTCGCTGTGCTTCGATGTTCGACATTCCCGACTAGATGTCTCGGCACAACGCTGACAAACCATCGCCAGTCGGCGAGAGCCAAACTCCCACGAACCTGAGCCTTGGAGGAGACAACATGGCACTGCCCCCCGAAAAGCCGATGTACTGTCGATGGCTGTCACCTGCGCGCAGAAGCGCCGACGACTTCGAGAAGTTCCGTGAGCGCCCTTGAACCGCCGATGACGTCAAGCTCCGACTCTGACCCTGCGGGGTCGCGCGACCCCTCCCTGCGCGACGCTGATGAGGTGGCCAGTGCCCTGGACGCTGACCTGAAGCACGGCCTGACTTCACGAGAAGCGGCGCGAAGGCTTGCGCGAGACGGTCCGAACGAGCTGCGCGCAGCGGCGGTGCGACCTTTGTGGCGCCGCTTGCTCGGGCAGTTCCAGGATCCGCTGGTCTATCTGTTGCTTGTCGCGGTGGCGATTGCATTGATCGCCTGGCTGATCGAGGGTCGCGGCAGCTTGCCGGTGGACGCGATCGTCATCGGGGTTGTCGTGCTGCTCAACGCCACGCTCGGCTTCGTCGAAGAGGCGCGAGCCGAAAACGCCGTTGCCGCACTTGCACGCATGACCGCGGTCACCTCGACCGTGCTGCGCGATGGCCGCGAGCAGCGTGTGCCGAGCGCGCAACTGGTGCGCGGTGATGTGCTCGTGCTCGGCGAAGGTGACGCCGTAGGCGCCGACGCGCGGCTGTTGCAGGCCAACAGCTTGCGTATCCTGGAAGCTTCGCTCACCGGCGAAAGCCAGGCCGTGCTGAAGGATTCCGCGACCCTGCCCGCGGCCGCGGCGTTGGGCGACAGGTCGAACCTCGTATTCAAGGGCACCGCCGTCGTGCAGGGAACCGGCCGCGCGGTGGTCACTGCCGTGGGCATGCACACCGAGATGGGCGCCATTGCGGGCATGCTGGACGCGACGGCTGAAGCGCCGACGCCGCTGCAGATCGAAGTCGCGCGCATCGGTCGCATGCTGGGCATCGCGGTGGTCGCGATCGCGATCATCGTGGTGGGCACCATTTTGCTGCTGTCGGACATCCGCAGCGCCTCCGACGTCATCACCGTGCTGTTGCTCGGCGTCTCGCTCGCGGTGGCCGCCGTGCCCGAAGGCCTGCCCGCGATCCTGTCGGTGGTGCTGGCGCTCGGCGTGCAACGCATGGCCAAGCGCAACGCCGTCGTCAAGAAGCTGTCGTCGGTCGAGACGCTGGGTTCGGCCTCGGTCATCTGCACCGACAAGACCGGCACGCTGACGCGCTCGGAGATGACGATCGAACGAGTGCTCACCGCTTCCGGCGGCAGCCACGTCAGCGGCGTCGGCTACGCGCCGCAGGGGAAGGTGCGGAACGAAGGCATCGAACTCACCAGCGGACCGCTCCACGCCGAGCATCTTGTCGTGCTCAGTGGCGGCAGTCTCGCTGGCAATGCCGATCTGCGCCAGACCGAAGATGGCTCTTGGGAGATCCAGGGCGACCCGACCGAAGCCGCCTTCCTGGTAGCCGAACGCAAGCTGGGCGCCAGTGAGCGACGCGAGCGGCGCTTCGAGCGCGTCGCCGAGATTCCTTTCAGCTCGGACCGCAAGATGATGTCCACCATCGAGCGCGACCTCGAACACGGCGGTGCCCTCGTCGTCGTCACCAAAGGCGCACCCGACGTGCTGCTCGAGCGCTGCACGCAGGTGCGCGTGGGCATGGACGTGTTGCCTTTCGACGCCGAACGCCGCGCGCGTGCCGCGGCCGATGTCGACACGCTGTCCGACGACGCCCTGCGCACGCTCGCGGTGGCCTACCGACCCCTGGGCGCGGAAGAAGACCCGCAGGCCACGTCGCAGCCCGAGAAGTTGGAGCGCGACCTGATCTTCGTCGGCACGGTGGGCATCATCGACCCGCCGCGCGAAGAGGCGGCGACGGCCATCATCGAGGCGCGACGGGCCGGCATCCGCGTGATCATGATCACCGGCGACCATCCGCGCACGGCGGTGCGCATCGCTACCGATCTGGGGTTGGTGGAGCGGGGTGCCAAGGCGTTGACCGGCGCCGACCTGGACCGGCTCGACGCCGCCGGCCTGACCGCCGCTGTGCGCGAGACCTCGGTCTACGCCCGCGTGGCGCCGGTACACAAGCTGCGCATCGTCGACGCGTTGCAGGCCGACGGCAACATCGTCGCCATGACGGGTGACGGCGTCAATGACGCGCCGGCGCTGAAGTCAGCCGATATCGGCGTGGCCATGGGCGTCACCGGCACCGAGGTCACCAAGGAAGCGGCCAAGATGATCCTGGCCGACGACAACTTCGCCACCATCGTCGAGGCGGTGCGCGAAGGCCGTGGCATCTTCGACAACATCCGCAAGTTCCTGCGCTATCTGCTGTCGTCCAACATGGGGGAAGTGCTGACGGTGTTCCTGGGCGTGATCGGCGCCGGTGTCATCGGCCTCGGCGCAGGCGGTGACAGCGGCGCGCTGGTGCTGCCGCTGCTCGCGACCCAGATCCTGTGGATCAACCTCGTCACCGATTCGGGCCCCGCGCTGGCGATGGGTGTGGACCCGACCACCGACGACGTGATGGCGCGCCCGCCGCGCAAGCCGAGCGAGCCTGCGATCGACGCGCGCATGTGGTGGGGTGTGATCGAGATCGGGCTGGTGATGGCGGTGGCCGCGCTGCTGACCATCGACCTCTACCTGCCCGGCGGCCTTATAGCAGGCACCCACAATCTCGACAACGCCCGCACCGCCGGCTTCACGGTGCTGGTGTTCGCGCAGTTGTTCAATTGCTTCAACGCGCGTTCTGAAACCATCAGTGCCTTCCACCACCTGTTCGTCAACCCGTGGCTGTGGGCCGCGATTGTGCTGTCGGCACTGCTGCAGGTCTCGGTGGTGCACGTCGGCTGGCTCAACGTCGCGTTCGGAACCGTGCCGATGAGCCTCGGTCAATGGGGCGTCTGCGTCGCGATGGGCAGCACCGTGCTGTGGTTCGGCGAACTGCGCAAGTGGGTGCTGCGGCGAGCGCGGTGAACTCGATGCCGTGGCTGCTGTTGCAGTTCGCGCTGTGCGCGGCGCTGATTGCGCGCGCCGGCTACGTCTTGAGCGAGAGTGCCGATGCGCTGGCCGACGCCCGTGGCTGGGGGCGCGGCTGGGTCGGGCTGGCCTTGCTGGCCACGGTCACGTCGCTGCCCGAGTTGGCCTCGGGCATCAGTGCCGTGACGCTGATCGACGCGCCCGACCTCGCGGTAGGCAACGCGCTCGGGGCCTGCGTGGTCAACCTCGTGTTCCTGGTCGTCGTCGACGCGCTGCAGCCTCACCAGCCGATCTACCGACACGCCAGCCCGACCCATCTGCTGTCAGCCGCCTTTGGTGTCGTGCTGCTCGGGCTGGCGGCGCTGGGCCTGCTGGCCGGCCCGCGCGCGCCGGTGGTGCTGAATCTGGGGCTGACGAGCCCGGCACTGCTGGCCCTGTACCTGCTGGCCTTGCGCAACGTGCACTCGCACGACCGCGTCATGCGCGCTGCCGAAGAGGCCGAAGCCGTGGCCGACGCCACGCAGGCTGCGGCCTCCGGTACGTCGCCGCGTGAGGCCGCGCGCCGCGCCTGGTGGCGTTTCGGGGTGTCAGCGCTGGTGGTGCTGGCCGCCGGCAGCTGGCTGCCCGAGGTGGCTGACCGGATCGCGCTCGGACTCGGCCTGTCACGCAGCTTCGTCGGTACCGTGCTCATGGCCGTTGTCACCACCTTGCCGGAGATGGCGGTCACTTTTGGCGCACTGCGGCTGGGCGCACTGGACATGGCGATCGGCAACCTGCTGGGAAGCAACCTGTTCAACGTCACCATCCTTGCGGTTGACGACCTGTTCTACCGGCGCGGCGCGCTGCTGGCCGACGCCGCGCCGGTGCACGCGGGCACCGCGGTGACGGCGGCCGTGATGACGGGGTTGGTCATGGTTGGCCTGGTGCTGCGCCCACAGGGCCGGGTGCTGCGCGTGACGAGCTGGATCAGCATCGGCCTGCTGGCGGTCTATTTGCTGAACGCGGTGCGGGTGGCGCTGGCTAACGCCTGAGAAGTCCATGGAGAAAATCAGGGCCGGGTCGCACACGACCAGGGTCGCGAATGCAAAGGCCCGCGAATTGGGCTCGGGGATTCGCTTGCTGCCCCATGCGAATGCGCCTCCTGGTCGCACACGGCGCAATCATGGCCAGGTGAGATGCCAAAAAGCTGCCGGCGGCCAGCGACTCCTGATGGCCGGGAGTTGACCCACGGTGCCGCAGGCCCAAAATCAGTTGAACACCACCTTGCAGACAACGGAGCCGCCCGCTATTCAGGCCTCGACGCGCAAGCTCGATCTCCGCCCTCGACCCAGCAGCCTCAAAGTTTGAAGTCGTAGTCGATGATCAATGGTGCATGGTCGGAAAACCGCTGCTCCAGGTAGATGTGTTCCTTGCGCGCGGTGGCCGCCACGCCAGCCGTGGCCAGGTGATAGTCGATGCGCCAGCCGACGTTCTTCGCCCGCGCCTGGCCGCGGTTGCTCCACCAGGTGTACTGCTCCGGGTGCGGGTTGAGCGTGCGGAACACGTCGACCATGCCGAGGTCGTCGAGGAGCTCCGTCATCCAGCCGCGTTCCTCCGGAAGAAAGCCGCTGTTCTTGCGGTTGCCCCTCCAGTTCTTCAGGTCGATCTCCTGGTGGGCGATGTTGATGTCGCCGACGAGGATCAGCTCGCGCTCGCTGGCGAGGCGGCGCAGGTGCGGGGCCATCAGGGCGAGGAAGCGGAACTTGGCGGCCTGGCGCAACTCGCCGCTGGAGCCGCTCGGGAAATAGCAGCTGACGATGCTGAGCTGGGGCGCGTGGCGACGCCGCGGGTCGTCGAAGCGCGCCTCGACATAGCGACCTTCGGCGTCGAACTCGGGGTTGCCGATGCCGCAGACGATCGCACTGGGCGCGTGCCGGGTGTAGAGGCCCACGCCCGAGTACCCCTTCTTTTCGGCGTAGTGAAAGTGGCCGTCGAGGCCGGCGACGCGGTCGAAGCGCCCGACCACGGTGTCGGCCTGGGCTTTGATCTCCTGCACCCCCATACAATCGGCGCCCACACTCTCGGCCCAGGCCTCGAAGCCCTTGGCGGCCGCCGAGCGGATGCCGTTGAGGTTCAACGAGACGAGACGCAACATAAGAATTCCGATGGACAGCGCAAACGTGGACCGCAGGGACCTGGCGCAGGCTTTCGTGAAGTTCGCCGTCGAGGCCGACGTGCTGCGCTTCGGCCAGTTCAAGACCAAGGCCGGGCGGATGTCGCCGTATTTCTTCAATTCGGCGCTGTTCGACGACGGCGCGAAGCTGATGCGGCTGGGCGAATTCTATGCACGCCGCCTGCTCGCCTCGGACGTGACTTTCGACATGCTGTTCGGGCCGGCCTACAAGGGAATCACCCTGGCCGCGGCGACAGCGATGGAACTGGCGCGGCTCGGCCGCAACGTGCCCTTCGCCTACAACCGCAAGGAGGCCAAGAGCCACGGCGAAGGCGGCACCCTCGTCGGTGCGCCGCTGGCCGGGCGTGTCGTGGTCATCGACGACGTCATCACCGATGGCGCCTCCAAGCGCGAGTCGGTGGAATTGATCCGTGGCGCATCCGCCGAGCCAGCCGCCGTGCTGATCGCGCTCGACCGGATGGAAAGCGGCGGTAGCGACGACAACCTTTCCGCGCACTCGGCCGTTGAGGACTTCACGCGCGAGCACGGCTTGCCGGTCCTCGCCATCGCGACGCTCGCCGACTTGCTGCAATACTTGGATTCGGGCGCAGACCCGGCCCTGGCGCAACATCGCGGCGCGGTCGTCGCGTACCGCCAACGCTATGGGGTCTGACTCACGGATGAATGAATTTGCCGCTTCCCGGCGCGTACTGACGGTTCTCCTGCTGGGGCTGTGGGTGGCGCTGGCCGGCGCGCAGGCGCCGCCGGCCAAGGGCATCTACAGCTGCGAAGTCAACGGCAAGCGGATGACGTCCGACCGACCGATCCCCGAGTGCATCGACAAGTCGCAGAAGGAACACAACCCCGATGGTTCGGTCAAGCGCATCGTGCCGCCGACCTTGACGGCCGACGAGCGCGCCGAGGCCGACGCGCGCGAGCGAGCGGCCCTGGCGGAGAAGGCCGCGCGCAACGATGCCATCCGCCGCGACCGCAACCTCGTCGCCCGATTCCCGAACGAATCCGCGCACGGCAAGGCGCGCGAAGCCGCGCTCGACGACGTGCGCAACTCGGTGCGCATCTCCGAGGCCCGTGTGAAGCTGCTCACCGTCGAGCGCAAGCGACTGCTCGACGAGGCCGAGTTCTACATCGGCAAGGCGCTTCCGGCGAAGCTGAAGAGCCAGCTCGACGCCAACGATGCGTCACTCGACGCCCAGCGCACGCTGGTCCAGAACCAGGAGACCGAGGTCAGCCGGATCAATGCGCTTTTCGACGCCGAACTTGCGCGCCTGCGCAAGCTCTGGGCGGGCGCGCCGGCCGGTTCGATCGTCCCGCCAGTGCCGTCGGCGATGCTGCCGACGGCAGGCGCCGCGCCGAAGGCCCCGTCCGGCAAGTAGCGGCGGCGAGCGCGCCGTTCCCGTGCGCGGCGCTCAGGCCAGGCGCTGACGCAGCAGGGTGGCCACCTGCTCCGGATTCGCCTTGCCGCGGGTGGCCTTCATCGCCTGGCCGACCAGTGCGTTGAACGCCTTGTCCTTGCCGGCGCGGAATTCCTCGACCGACTTTGCGTTCGCGGCGATCACCGCATCGACGACCCGCTCGAGCTCGGCGCTGTCGTTCATCTGCACGAGGCCCTTGTCGCGGATCACGGCGTCGACGTCCGCGCCGGCGCCGTCCCAGAGGGCATCGAAGACCTGGCGCGCGGCGCTGTGGGAGACGGTGCCATCGGCGATGCGCCGCACCAGGTGCGCCAGCGCCTCGGCCTTGACCGGAGCGGCGTCGATCTCGATGCCGGCAGCGTTGAGCCGGCGCGACAGCTCGCCCATCATCCAGTTGGCGACGAGCTTGGCGATGGAAGCGCTTGCGCCGGCAACCGGACGCGCGCCGTCGAGGGCCGCCGTCACCGCGATCTCGAAATAGCGAGCCGTGGCGATGCTTTGCGTCAGCAGCGCGGCATCCTGAGTCGCCAGCGCGTGCTCCCGGCCGAAGCGCTCGGCCATTGCCTGCGGCAGTTCCGGCATCCCGGCGCGGACCGCCTCCACCCATTGCGATGCGATGACCAGCGGAGGCAGGTCCGGATCGGGGAAGTAGCGGTAGTCGTGGGCGTCTTCCTTGGTGCGCATCGAACGCGTCTCGCCGCTGTCGGGGTCGAACAGCACCGTGGCCTGGCGCACGCTGCCGCCGTCCTCGATCAAGTCGATCTGCCACTGCACCTCGTAGTCGATCGCCTGCTGCATGAAGCGAAAGCTGTTGAGGTTCTTGATCTCGCGCCGCGTGCCGAACGGCGCCCCGGGCTTGCGCACCGAGACGTTGGCGTCGCAGCGAAAGCTCCCTTCCTGCATGTTGCCGTCGCAGATGCCGAGCCACACCACCATGGCATGCAGGGCCTTGGCGTATTCGACGGCCTCGGCGCTGGAGCGCATGTCGGGTTCGGTCACGATCTCGAGCAGGGGCGTGCCGGCACGGTTCAGGTCGATGCCGGTCTGGCCGTGGTAGTCCTCGTGCAGCGACTTGCCGGCGTCCTCTTCGAGGTGGGCGCGAGTGAGGTTGACGACGCGCTGCACGCCATCGAGCATGAATCCGACCTTCCCGCCCTGGACGACCGGCGTCTCGTACTGGCTGATCTGGTAACCCTTCGGCAGGTCGGGATAGAAGTAGTTCTTGCGGGCGAAGATGGACAGCGGCGCCACGCTGCCCTGCACTGCGAGTCCGAAGCGGATCGCCCGTTCGACCGCACCCCGATTGAGCACGGGCAGGGTCCCCGGCAAGGCCAGGTCGACCTCCGAGGCCTGGGTGTTCGGCGCCGCACCGAACGCCGTCGACGACCCGCTGAAGATCTTGGCGCGGGTCGAGAGCTGGGCGTGAGTCTCCAGGCCGATCACGACCTCGAAGCCGCGGACGAGTACCGGCGCGCTCATCGCTCAGTAGCCCTCGGGCTTGCGCGCATGCCAGTCGGTGGCCTGCTGGAAGGAGTGGGCCGCGTGCAGCAGCGCACCCTCCTGGAAGTAGTTGCCGATCAGTTGCAGGCCGACCGGCATCGCGCCCTCGCCGAATCCCGTCGGCACGCTCATGCCGGGCAGGCCGGCCAGGCTCGCCGGCAGGGTGAAGATGTCGGCGAGGTAGTTGGCAAGCGGATCGTCCCCGTGCGCGCCGATCTTCCACGCCACGCTGGGCGCGACCGGCCCGGCGATGACGTCGCATTGCCGGAAGCAGGCCTGGAAGTCGTCGGCGATCATTCGCCGCAGTTTCTGCGCCTGCAGGTAGTAGGCGTCGTAGTAGCCGTGCGAGAGCACGTAGGTGCCGATCATGATGCGGCGCTTCACTTCGGCGCCGAAACCCTCGCTGCGGCTCTTCTTGTACATGTCGAGCAGGTCGTCGTAGTCCGCGGCGCGGTGGCCGTAGCGCACGCCGTCGAAGCGGCTGAGGTTCGACGAAGCCTCGGCCGGGGCGATGATGTAGTACACCGGGATCGCCAGTTCGGCGCGCGGCAGGCTGACGTCGACGACACTGGCGCCGAGCCGGCCGAACGCGCGCAGACCCTCGCGGATCGCGTCGCGGACGTCGGGCGAGACGCCGGGCTGGGCGGCGCGGTCCGAATCGAACTGCTGCCAGGTGCCGCCGAACCATTCCTTCGGCACGCCGATGCGCAGTCCCTCGAGCGGGCGCGCCCCACTGGAGCCGCTGCGCGGCGAGAGCATCTGGGCGTGGAAGTCCTGCGGCGGGCGATCGGCGCTGGTCGAGTCGCGCGGGTCGAAACCGCTCATCGCGCCGAGGAGGAGGGCGCAGTCCTCGGCGCTGCGGGCCAGCGGTCCGGCCTGGTCGAGGCTCGAGGCGAACGCGACCATGCCGTAGCGCGAGCAGACGCCGTAGGTCGGCTTGATGCCGGTGATGCCGGTGAAGCTCGCCGGCTGGCGGATCGAGCCGCCGGTATCGGTTCCGGTGGCCGCGGGCAGCAGCCGCGCGGCCACCGCCGCAGCCGAGCCGCCGGACGATCCGCCCGGCACGCGCGCGCGGTCCCAGGGGTTCTTGACCGCGCCCCAGGCGGAATTCTCGTTGCCCGAACCCATCGCGAACTCGTCGCAGTTGAGCTTGCCGAGCGTGACCGCTCCCGCGGCGCCGAGGCGCTCGACGACCGCGGCGTCGAACGGGCTGCGGTAGCCCTCGAGCATGCGCGAACCGGCGGTGCTCGGCAGGTCCTTGCCGACGAAGATGTCCTTGTGGGCGATCGGTATGCCGAGCAGCGGCCCGCTCTCGCCAGCGGCCCGCCGCCGGTCGGCGGCCTCGGCCTGGGCGAGCGACAACGCGGGGTCGTGGCCGAGGAGCGTACCGAGATCGTGATGCGTGGCAAAGCGTGCAAGCAGATGTTTCGTCAGCTCGACGCTCGAAACCGTCCCGGCGCCGAGCTCGCGCCCCAATTCGGCCACGCCGGCCTCGTGCCAGCGGTTCATTCGATCACCTTCGGGACGAGGAAAAGACCGGCATCCAGGGCCGGTGCATTGACGAGGTTTGTGTCGCGCCGATCGACCTCGGTGACGACGTCGTCACGCAGGCGCAGATGCACCTCCTGCACCGCGGACAGCGGGGTGTACAGCGGCTCGACGCCCGCGGTGTCGACGGCGCCCATCTGTTCGACGACGCCGAAGAAGTCGTTGAGCTGCGTGAGCATCTCGGCCTCCTCTGCAGGCCTCAGTTCAAGGCGCGCGAGGTGGGCGATGCGCTGCACGTCGTGCAGGGTCAGGGGCATGAGAAAAGGGCTCGGGAAAGGGTGCCGCGGACGGTCGTATTCCGTGGGGGTTCGGTTATTATCCCGCGTTAATTCGAACGTGACCCTCGCGAGCCCCCGCTCTGAAGCGTGCCCGAAGGGCCACGTCGTCATGCGCTCGCATCGATCACCTCGGCCGAGCCACGCCAAACACCCGACCCTTACCCTGGAACAGAAAGTCGCACCGGCGCGCTGAAGGCTTACGCCTACCGCCGTCGAAGGACACGCCCTCAACATGTTCGGATCCTTTCGTCGCTATTTCTCGACGGACCTGGCCATCGACCTCGGCACCGCCAACACGCTGATCTATGTGCGTGGCAAGGGCATCGTGCTCGACGAGCCCTCCGTCGTCGCCATCCGCCACGAAGGCGGCCCCAACGGCAAGAAGACCATCCAGGCGGTCGGCACCGAGGCCAAGGCCATGCTCGGCAAGGTGCCCGGCAACATCGAGGCCATCCGGCCGATGAAGGACGGCGTCATCGCCGACTTCACCGTCACCGAGCAGATGTTGAAGCAGTTCATCAAGATGGT
>JBBQCD010000041.1:0-40107 GCA_038318385.1 Burkholderiales bacterium
CGGCGCCGGCAGCTTCTACGACCCGAACACGCTGACGCGCGGCAACGACAACGTCGAGAACGAGGCCCACGCGCCCGGCTTCTTCTACACCGACGCCATCAGCGACCAGGCCGTGGCCTACATCGACCAGCACGCGAAGGAGCACGCCGGCACGCCGTTCTTCGAGTACGTGGCCTACACCGCGCCGCACTGGCCGCTGCACGCGCACGAGGAAGACATCGCCAAGTACAAGGGCCGCTTCGACGCCGGCTGGGACGCGCTGCGCGAGGCCCGGCTCGAAAAGCTCGTGGCCTCCGGCATCCTGCAGGAGCACTGGAAGCTCACCGAGCGCGACCCGAGCCAGCCGCCGTGGAGCGAGGCCCAGGCCGACGAGCAGTTCCGCGCCTGGACGCTGCGCTGCATGGAGGTCTACGCCGCGCAGATCGACCGCATGGACCAGGGCATCGGCCGCATCCTCGCCGCGCTGCAGAAGAACGGCCAGCTCGACGACACCCTCGTCATCTTCCTCGCCGACAACGGCGCCTGCGCCGAAGACATCCCCGAGGACGTGACCGTCGACGAGCTCGTCGACAAGCTGATGATCGCGCGCCGCACCACCCGCAGCGGCGAGCCCGTGCACTTCGGCAACGACACCGGCCGCATGCCCGGCCCCGAGAACACCTACCAGAGCTACGGCACCGCCTGGGCCAACCTCTCGAACGCGCCGTTCCGCCTGTACAAGCACTGGATCCACGAGGGCGGCATCTCCACCCCGCTGATCGCCCATTGGCCCAACGGCATCGACAGAGCAGCCAACGGCGGCGTCCGCCACTCCCCCGGCTACCTGCCCGACATCATGGCGACCATCGTCGACGCGACCGGGTCGACCTATCCGCAGACCTTCGACGGCCACACCGTCGATGCGCTCGAAGGGCAGTCGCTGCTGCCGGTCTTTCAGCAGGACCGCGGCGAAGACCGCCGCCCGATGTTCTGGGAGCACGAGGGCAACGCTGCTGTGCGCATCGACCGGTGGAAGCTGGTGAAGCGCTACCCGCGCGCCTGGGAGCTCTACGACATGGACGCCGACCGCACCGAGCTGAACGACCTGGCAGGGAAGGAGCCGGCTCGGGTGCAGGAGATGGCTCGCCTTTATGACCAGTGGGCGGAGCGCTGCGGCGTGATTCCCCGCGAGAAGATCGTCAAGCTGATGAGCAGCCAGGGGGTGACGAGGGCGTTTTGGGAGAGGGATGAGGTGTAAAGCCTTCCCGAAGGAGGCTTGCCTTGCCAAATTGCTGCCATCAAGTGCGCTGGCTTCAGTGACCGCTTTGCAGCGGTTGCAGCCGTCCACGGCCGGGGCGCGAAGTCACGGTCTCTGGGGGGATAGCCGTCATCCAGGCGCCGGCGGCATCCCGGTGAAGATGGCGGCTTTCAGGATGCTGCTGACCTTCCCGGTGTGCGATTGCTTGCGAGCGGGTCCGAACGACTGCTGTCCTGGCCCGCGAACTGGAAATCACGACCCGGTGTTGACCTCCGATATCCCAATCGGATTGCCGAAAAGCGGTCGTTCTCGCGCTGCGGGACACCCGCGACCGGTTCTGACTTTCGCGAGTGCGAGTCGAGCCTCAATCAGAGCGCCACGTCGCTCGTGATCAACAGCTCCTCGATCGGCGCCGGTCGATGGATCAAGAATCCTTGGGCAAAGTCCACGCCGATCTCACGCAGTCGCTCCAGGACGTCGGCCTGATCGACAAACTCGGCCACTGTCCTGACGCCCAACACTTTGGCCACGTTCGTGAAGCAACGAACTGCGGCTTCGTCGAGCGGATCGCTCACGACATCGCGAACGAATTGGCCGTCGATCTTCAGGTAGTCGACGGCCAGGTTCTTCAAGTAGCCGAACGACGAGGCGCCCGCCCCGAAATCGTCCAAGGCCACCTTCACGCCCATTTCGCGAACCTTGTCGATGAACATGGCGGCATCCGCCATGTTCGTCACCGCCGCAGTCTCGGTGATTTCAAGACAGAGTCGGCTGCAGATGGGCTCCCCCAACTCGGCCAGCAGATCGCAGGCCCAGCCGTGAAAGGATCGATCACCCACGGACTGACCCGAGAGATTGACGCTCAGCGATTCAATCGCTTCGAGTGACGACAGGTTCTTCATCCACGAAGAAGCGGTCCTGAGCACCCAACGATCCACGCGTGAGACCAGATGAAATCGCTCGGCTGCCGGCAGAAATGCCCCGGGAGGAACGAGCGATCCGTCGTCATTCTTCATCCGCAGCAGCACTTCGGCATGCACTCCCCGGGAGTCACCACGCAGCGGCTGGATTCGCTGCGCGAACAGTACGAAGCCGTCACCGTCGAGCGCATGCTCGATCCGCGAAGTCCATTGCATCTCGCCCTGTCGGGCTCGCATCGCGGCGTCGGTGTCGAACCAGGCATGCACGCGATTTCGCCCGGCCTCCTTGGCCGCGTAGCACGACGTGTCGGCGGCCTGCTGGATGGCCGCGGTGGTAGTCCAGCGCCTGTCCACAGGGACGAGACCGATGCTCGCACCGATCCGAAACCTTCGGCCTTCGTGAATGAAGCGGAAGTCATCCATACCGTCGCAGATCTTCTGAGCGACTCGATTGGCTTGATCAGTGGTGCATGCTTCCAGGATGATCCCGAACTCGTCCCCTCCCAAGCGGGCCAACGTGTCGCGAGCACGCACGGCGCCGGCCAGTAGCTTGCTGACTTGCTGGAGCAGTTGGTCACCAATCGCGTGCCCGCAGGCGTCGTTGACCAGCTTGAACTGGTCGAGGTCGATGTACAGCAGCGCGTGCTCGCCCTGCTCCTCATGGGACTTGCGAAGAAGGCGATCGAGACGCGTCTCGAACTCCGCGCGATTGACAAGCCCGGTCAGTGCGTCGTGAGTCGCGCGATAACTCATTTCGCCGGACATGCGGCGCTGCTCGGAGACGTCGTGGAATACCAGCACCACGCCGAGCACCACGCCGGCCTTGTTGCGGATCGGCGCCGCGGAGTCTTCGATGCCGAACTCTTCGCCATTGCGCGAGATCAGCACGGTGTGATTCGCCAGCCCGACGATTCGGCCCTGCGTCAGACACTGGGTGACGGGGCTTTCTGTGACTTCGCGGGTCTCTTCGTTGAGGATGTGGAACACCTGCGCGAGGGGGCGGCCCTTGGCTTCATCCGTTAGCCAGCCCGTCATACGTTCCGCCACGGGATTCAACCAGGTGACTTGGCCGATGCCATCGGTCGTGATGACGGCGTCTCCGATTGATTGCAACGTGACGCGCAGAAGTTCGTGCTGATGTGCAATCTCGAGCGACAGCTTCTTCTTCTCGCTGATGTCCTGCACGGTTCCACGAAGGCCAACTATTTCCCCAGTCTCGTTTCGGACAGTCTCCCCGTGTCCTTCGATCCACCCACGGCGGCCATCCGGACGGATGAACTCGAGCTCGAGTGCGTAACGTTCGCCCGCATCAAGAGCGCGTTGTACAGCTGCCTGGAGCCGGGACCAGCTCTCCGCAACGTACATTGCCGAGTGCTCGGCGTATGTGGGTGCGGGCGCTCCGGGATCGCGTCCCAGGATTCGATAGAGCTCGTCCGACCAAGTCGTGACATCGGGCGAAATCTGCCACTCCCAGCTGCCGATCTTTCCGAGGCGCTGGGCCTCGCGCAGCGACGCGGCGCTGGCGTGAAGCAGCTCACTCACCTTTTCGCGCTCGGCCATTTCGACGCGCAGGGCAGACTCGGTCTCCTTGATCTTCGTGACGTCCGTGACCTGCACGAGAACGCCGACGACGCTGCCCGCCACGACGTCAGGGACGTAAATGGCCAGACTGTGGCGATTCACGCCGCCTGGCCCCGGGACGATGCGCTCGAAGGTTTGCTGCTTGCCTTGCAGCGCCGCCTCAAGGTACGGCTTGTTAAGAGCAAACAGTTCGGGCCCCAGGAGATCACGAATGTGGGTGCCGACCAGCGCTTCGGCATCGACGCCGAACCATTGCTCGTAGGCCGAGTTGGCGAACCTGCAGCGCAGGTCGGCGTTCCAATACGCCATCATTGAAGGCACATGGTCCACGACCAAGCTGAGGTTCTTCTCCCTGGCCTGCAGCGCCTGGGAAGCCGCTTGCACCTTGCGCATTGCCAGGCGTCCTTCGAGCGCCCGCACGGCCGCGACCGCCAGTTGCTGCAGGACGCCGCGTTGAGTCTCGTTCAGCGTGCGTGGCTGGCGGTCGATCACGCACAGCGTGCCGACCCGAACCCCATTGCTCAGTCGCAGTGGCGCGCCGGCATAGAAGCGAATGTCGGGCTGGCCCGTGACGAGCGGGTTGTCAGCGAACCTCTCGTCCAGCGTGGCGTCCGGCACCTCGAACAAGTCGTCGCCCCGCACCGCATGGGCGCAAAACGCAAGCTCCCGCGGTGTTTCTGAAACACCGTCCAGGCCCTCATTGGCCTTGAACCATTGGCGGTCGACGTCAATCAGACTGATGAGCGAGATCGGGACGCCACAGACGAGGGTGGCAACCTTGACCAGCGCGTCGAACTCGACCTCAGGGGCGCTGTCGAGCACTTCCAGTGCCCGCAGTGCTTCCAGGCTCTCGGTCTCGTACTTTCGCGGGGGGGCTGATCGCATGGCAAGCTTTCGAGGGCTGCTTCACATGACGGCCCGCTCCATTTTTGCGCAGCCTGGCGATGGCGAAGCTCGATAGAAGCCCGGAGTTCCGGGGTCAATTGGCTGGATGGTGACGACTTGCGCCTTCTTGGTCAGCGGGACCAGCGATCATCCGCGGCCAAACATGTTCAAGTCACGATGTTTTCAAGGCGCGTCGTCTCCCAGTGACTCGTCCGTGCAGAACTGCACTGTGAGAAGCAGAAGTCGCCGGTCATTGGCGGGCGCCCGTGTCGAGCAGCCTTGAGAGGCGATAGCGCAAACGAGGCACACCCGTCGCGATAGCAGATCCGCGGTTCTCTCCTGCCGCGCTGGAACGAATTCGGCTATGAACCGCGGGTCAATCATTGGCTGGATTCGGCCGGAACGAGACGACAGGCCACGTCATCAAGCGGCCCGGCGTCGGTCCCTGCCGGCGACGGCTAAGCGGCTGGCGCTATTTCCATATCGCTCTATCCCGCGGGGAAATCAGATCCGATCGTCGTCGATTCCCACGCGTCGAAGTCGCCACGCATGAACTCCAGTTTCTTGCGAGCCAAATCCAGCGCCGCCTTGCCAAGAAGCAGGCGCAGCGGCGGCGTGTCGGAGAGCGCCGCTTCGACAATCGCCCGTGCAGCGCGGACCGGATCGCCGGCCTGGTTTCCGCTGCGTGCGGCGGTCTGCTTGCGGCGTTCGCCGGCGGTGGACGAATAGGCCTCGATCTGCAAAGTCGATTGCTTGATGGACGGTCCGGCCCAGTTCGTCCGAAACGGGCCCGGCTCGACGATCAATACACCGATGCCGAGCGGCTTCAATTCAATGGCCAGCGATTCGGAGATTCCTTCCACGGCGTACTTCGTGCCGTGGTAGTAGCCGGTGGCAGCGAAGCTCGATAGACCGCCGATCGACGAGACATTGACGATGAGGCCATTACCTTGTCCGCGCATGATCGGCAGGACCGCCTTCGTCACGTCGATCAATCCGAATACGTTGGTCTCGAACATCGCGCGCACAGCGTCGTCTTCACCCTCTTCGATGGCGGCAAGGTAGCCATAGCCCGCGTTGTTGACGAGCACGTCGATGCGTCCAAACTGGCGCACTGCTTCATCGACCGCATGGCGCACCTGGTCATGGTGAGTGACGTCTAGCGGCAGTACGAGCACGCGGTCCCCGTGACCCTTTGCAATGTCCGCCACTTGGGCGGGATTGCGCGCGGTAACGACGGCCCTCCAACCGCGTTCGAGCACCAGCTTGGCGAGCTCGCGGCCGAAGCCGGTCGAACAGCCCGTGATCAGCCAGACGGGATCGGTGGGATTCATCATCAAAACAACTCCATTGGGCTCGGCTGCGGCCCACCCGTTGACGGCGAAGCGCTGCAGCCCCGCAATCAGCGGAGCCGCTGCCGCGGTAATGCGACCAGCATAGGCGTCTTCTCGCATCCTCGCAGCGCCGCGCTTCGACACCGGGCAACTCCGAGCGACTGTGACCGAGGTACGCAGCGATTGAACGCGTCGGGCGGATAAGTCCACATTGTCGTGACGGCGCAGCATCGGCGGCGGCTTCACCGCGGCGAATCTGTCCCTATGACGGTCGCCGATGGGTCGGGTCCTGCCGGCTGGCCCGGCGAACTCGGCGGCCGTCAGCGGTCAGTCGGATTGATTTTCCCCGCAGGTGAACTGCCAGCCTCGAAGATTCAGCCAGAGGTGGAATTTCAGGGCTGACCGTGCGTCACCAGCGGGCCAAGCCGGTAAGCGGCGCAAGCTGTTGGCAGCATCCATTCAACTGGCTTCCGCAGCCACGACATGACGCTTGGAGACCTTGTACCGGCCATCCTGCTGGCCGTTTTCCTGAATCACCGCAATCGCTTCGTCCGTGCATCAGGCCCGCTGCTGGCAGCGGGCCTGATGCACGGCCTCATCGCAAAAGGTCTATGCCAACGGACCGTTGACTCCTGACCAAACTTCGGCGGTTCACCCTCGCGTCCGGGCACCGGACGAACCGACGCCGATGGCTTGAACCCGCTCCGCCAGCCGTGGATCGTCGCGCAAGCCGTCGAAGGCCGTGTTCACCGCCAGCGTCAACATGCGCGGCAAGCGCTCGGCCATCCCGATATCGCAAGCTGCCTTTCGCGGCAGCTCGCCGCCTCGAGCGGGCCCTTCAGGTGAACCCTGGAAAACGACGCCGTCGACCCTACCGCCCCACCAGATCCGCCAGCACCAGCACCAGTTCCGCCACATCGAACGGCTTGGCCAGATGCGCCTGGTACCCGGCCAGCAGCGAACGCTTGCGGTCTTCGGCGCGGGCGAAGGCGGTGAGCGCCAGGGCGGGTATGCGCTCTCCTTTCGACTCCATCGCGCGCAACGAGCGCATGAACTGGTAGCCGTCGGTGCGGGGCATGCCGATGTCACTGACGATGACGCTGGGCCGCAGCGTCTTCAGGGCCTCCAGCGCTTCTTCCGCCGAGGCGAACGCTGTCACCGTCGCCGACTGGTTTTCGAGCAGCCGCTGCAGCAGCTCGCGCGCATCCGGCTCGTCGTCGATCACCAGCACGTGAACGCCGGCGAGCCGGGGCATCGCGACTGCATCCGTGCCCCATTCGGACTGGGTCGGATGGTGCCGTTCGGCTTGCTCGTCGTCGAGCTGCACGATCGATACCGGCAGCTCCACCGAGAACGTGGAACCCCGGTTCTCGCCCTCGCTGGTGACGCGGATCGTGCCGCCGTGCAGCTCGACGAGCTGCTTGCAGATCGCGAGCCCGAGGCCCAGGCCGCCGTAGCTGCGCGTCGTCGAGCTGTCGCGCTGCGAGAAGCGGTCGAACACCTGCGGCAGGAAGCTCGCCGGAATGCCGATGCCGGTGTCGCTCACGCTCAGCTCGATGTGCGAGTTCACGCGCTGCAGCAGCACCTGCACCCTGCCGCCCTTCGGCGTGAACTTGATCGCATTGCTCAGCAGGTTCCACAGCACCTGCTGCAGGCGCGCCGCGTCGCCCGAGACGATCAAGGGCGCCGGATCGACGACGGTCGTCAGGCGGATCTCCTTGGTCTGGGCCACGGGCTCAGCCGACTCGACCGAGCGCTGCACCACGTCGCCCAGCGAGACCCGCTGCAGGTCGAGGCGGATCTTCCCGCTCAGGATGCGGCTGAGGTCGAGGAGGTCGTCGATCAGTTGCGTCTGGGCGCGGGCGTTGCGTTCGATCACCCCGAGCGCGTGGGCCAGGTCGTCCGGTTTCAGCGACGCGCCCGCCTTCTTCACGACATGGATCCAGCCGACGATGGCGTTCAGCGGCGTCCTCAACTCGTGCGAGAGCGTGGCCAGGAACTCGTCCTTGATGCGTGTGGCCCGCTGCGCGGACATCCGTGCCACGCGTTCGGCTTCCAGGACCTCCTCGCGCTGCTGGCTGGCCCGCTCCAGCGCCTCGGCCCGCTTGCGGTCGCTCAGGTCCCGGGTGAGCTTGGCGAAACCCAGCAGCCGGCCGTCCTCGCCGCGCAGCGCGGTGATCGTCACGCTCGCCCAGATCGTCGAGCCGTCGCGACGCAGCCGCCAGCCCTCGTCCTGGAAGCTGCCTTTCTCGGCGGCCACCCGCAGCTCGTGTTCGGGCCAGCCGCTCTCCTTGGCCTCGGCCGGATAGAACACCGAGAAGTGCCGGCCGATGATCTGCTCGGGGGTGTAGCCCTTGATGCGCTCGGCGCCGGTGTTCCACGTCATCACGTGGCCGTTGGCGTCGAGCATGAAGATCGCGTAGTCCTTCACCCCTTCGACGAGCAGCCGGAAGCGTTCCTCGCTCTGGCGCAGCGCTTCCTCGTGCGAACGCCGCTGGGTCAGGTCGCGCGTGATCTTCGAGAAGCCGACCAGGTTGCCGCCACCGTCGCGAATGGCGGTGATGACGACGTTGGCCCAGAACAGCGTCCCGTCCTTGCGGACGCGCCAGCCTTCGTCCTCGAAGCTGCCGACATCGCCAGCGACCTCGAGCTCGTGGGCAGGCAGGCCGCGCGCGAGCGCTTCGGGCGGGTAGAAGCGCGAGAAGTGCTGGCCGATGATCTCGCTCGCCGCGTAGCCCTTGAAGCGCTGCGCCCCGGCGTTCCAGGTCAGCACGTGACCCTCGGGGTCGAGCATGAAGATGGCGTAGTCCTTGACGCCCTCGACGAGCAGCCGGAAGCGCTCCTCGCTCGCCTGGAGATCGGACGGTGGGGGGTTGGTGTTCGACGGCATGGGAACGGTCTTGTCGCGCCGCGGAGTCCGCCGTCGCCTGCCGTCAGTCCGCCTGCAGCCCGACCCGCTTGGCGACGGCGCCCCACATCCGGGAATCGGCCGCCAGGCGCGCCGCGCTGTCGGCCGGTGAGTCGGCCACCACGGTCTGGTCGCTCTGGCGCAGCCGCTCGACGACGTCCGGATTGCGGAGGGCCGTGGCGAGGGCACCGACCATCGTGTCGACGATGGGCTTGGGCGTGCCCTTGGGCGCGAAGAGCACGAGCGAGAACGTGGCGTCGAAGCCGGGGTAGCCGGACTCGGCCACCGTCGGCACTTCGGGCAGCAGCGGCGAGCGCTTGGCGCCGGACACGGCGAGTGCCACCAGCTTGCCGGCGCGCACCAGCGGCAGCACCGTCGGCCCGGCGAGAAAGCCGCAGTCGACCTGGCCGCCCATCACGTCCTGCATCGCCGGCGCCGGCCCCTTGTACGGCACATGCGTCATGTCGATGCCGGCCACCGTCTTGAACAGCTCGGAGCTCAGATGCCCCGGCGACCCGGCACCGCCGGAGGCGTAGGTCATCGGCTTGGCCTTCGCCCGGCTCACCAGATCGGCCACCGTCTTGATCCCGAGCCCGGGGTTGCAGACCAGCGTCTGGCTGAAGGCGCTGGCGCGCATCACCGGCACCAGGTCTTCGGGCTTGAAGGTGAGCTTCGCATAGACATGCGGGTTCACCGTCAGCAGCGTGTCGGTGGTCCACAGCCAGGTCTGGCCGTCCGGCGCGGCGCGCGCGACTTCGGCCGCGCCGAGGTTTCCCGCGGCGCCCGGCTTGTTGTCGATGATCAGCGGCTGCTTCAGCACGGGCTGCATCTTGTCGATGGCCGAGCGCAGCACGATGTCGCTCGGCCCGCCCGGCGGCAGCGGCACGACGATGCGCACCGGCTTGTCCGGCCAGGTGCCCTGCGCCTGCACGCCGGGAAGGGCCGTCAGCGCGCAGGCGACGGCAACGAAAAGGTGGCTGGGCTTCATCGGACGTCGACTCCTACGATCCGTCGTTTCGGCGGCGCACGATACCGTGCGGCCGAGCCAGAACGGTGCACTGTTGCGGATCGGCAGCATTGTGGCGGTTCGGACGACGGTCCTGCCTCGTGTCAATTCGACCGACTCTGGCGGAACCCGGCAAGGATCGGGATGCAGGCGAACGCGAGCCCCGCCGCCATCCAGAGCGCCGCAGCCCCGCCCGCGCGGTCGTACAGCAAGCCGGCGAACGCAGGCAGGACGGCGCAGCCGAAGTAGTAGACGGTGAAGAAGGTGCCCATCCCGGCGCTGCGGCTCTCGGGCCGCAGAACCTCGGCCGGCAGCGAGACCAAGGCCGCGGCCGGAACGCCGCCGAGCAGGCCGCCGAGCAGGATCCACGGCAACGGTGCCGCGCCGGTGGACAGCGCGAGCAGTGCCACACCCATGCCCGCAAGGCTCGCATGACAGATCAGGTCCGGGCGGGCAGCGCGTTTCAACAGCAACCCGCCTGCCTGCACGCCGATGACGAAGACGACGGCGGTCAGGGCCGAGAGCGTTGTCGCGCGCGCGAGCTCGAAGCCGTTGTCGACGAAGAACGACGGCATGAACGACATCATGATCTGGAAGCTGGCGTTGTAGAGCAGCCAGGGCAACGAGCCGAGCAGCAGCAGATGCCATTCGTTGCGCGTCAGCGTCGCCAGACCCAACCCCGAGGTCGCGGCCGCTGGTGAGCCCGCCGGGGCACGGTAGATCGCCGCCACCGCGGCGAATCCGATCGCCGCGAAGAGGGCCGTCGAGAACATGCCCCACTGCCATCCGGCGTGCTGGCCCAGCTGGCCGACAACCAGCAACGCGATGCCGATGCCGATGGGCCAGGAGTTGATCAGGATCGACATGGCAAGCAGGCGCTCCTTGCCGTTGAACCAGTCGGCGACCATCTTGGTCACGAGCACGTTCAGCATGACGGCACCGATGCCGCTCAGGATGCGCGCCGCATTCGCTTCCGCGAGCGTGCGTGAGAAGCCTAGCCAGACGCCGCCGATGGCCATCAGGGCAAGCCCCACAAGCACGAATCGCTTGTCGCCGAACCTTCGGCCCAGCAGCCCGCCCGGCAGCGCGATGACGGCACCGGGCAGCAGGTAGATGCCGATCAGCCAGCCGAGCTGGCCCTTGTCGAGACCCAGGCTCCCTGCCACCAGCGGCCCCACAGCGGCGACCGCCTGGAACTGGAACCCCATGGCGGCGCGGGCGAGGGTGAGCGCGCCAAGACACCACCAGCGCTTGCTCATGCGTGCCTGTGCCCCGGTAACGGTTGAATCGCGGCAGGCAGGCTAACGCGGGTCTCCTCTGCATGTCAACGCAGGGTTCGCCAGGTTTTGCTTCAGGGCCTCGAAGCACAGCGGGTCGATCGCCGTGCCGACCATCTCGGCCATCATCGTCAGCGTCTGCGGCACGGGGATGGCGCCACGGTAGGGGCGGTCTGCCGAGATGGCATCGAAGATGTCGGCGGTGGTGATGATGCGGGTCTCGAGCGAGATCTGGTCGGCCTTCAGCCCCAGCGGGTAGCCACCGCCGTCGAGCCGCTCGTGGTGGGCGCCGGCCATGCGGGCGAGGTCGCCGAACGCGCCGATGCGCGACAGGATCGCCTCGGTGTGCGCTGCGTGCTGGCGCACCGCCACCCATTCGGCGGCGTCGAGCTTGCCGGGCTTGTCGAGCACGGTGTTGCTGACGCCGAGCTTGCCGACGTCGTGCAGCAGCGCGCCGCGTTTGAGCCACCGCCGGCGCGGCGCGGGCACGCCGAGCGTCGCGGCAATGCTGTCGACGTAGAGCGCCACGCGCTCGCTGTGACCGCTCGTGAACGGGCTCTTCGAATCGACGACTTGGCCGAAGGCGGCGGCGATGTCGTCGAGGTAGTCGTCGTCGAGCTTCACTTCGAAGGCGCCGGGCTCGAGCGCCTGCACCGCGCGGTCGATGTCGGCCGATCCGAGCGTGGCCCAGAAGGCCGGCTGCGACGCTACCTGCTCGAAGGCGGTCACCAGCGCCGGGTCGAACCACTGGCCGGCGCGGCCGCGGGCTTCGCGCAGCGCGGCAGCGGGGCCGTCGGCGGTGTGAAAGACGTCGATCACCTGGGCCAGCAGCGCGATGCGGGCGTAGACGGGAATCGCCTCGGCGCGCAGCGCCTGCGGCTTGCCGCGCCCGTTCCAGTGCTCGTCCAGGCTGTGGATGCCGTCGGCGACGGCCTCCGGGAAGCGCAGTTGGCGGGCGATGTCGGCGCCACGCTGGCAGCGCGTCTGGATCAGCTCGTGGGCGATCTGCGTGCCGTTGCGCATGATGCCGACGATGCCGCGCAGCCGGTCGGAGAAGCCGACCGTCATGCCGGTGTGGGTGAAGACGAAGCTCAGCATCTGCGGCAGGCTGTCGCCGACGGTCTTGAAGTCGTGCTTGAACTGCCGGTCGTCCGACATGTACAGCTCGCAGATGCGTGCGGCGTTGCTGCTGCAGCCCAGGTCCTTCAGCAGCAGCGTGTAGTAGAGCTCCCAGAGCTGGCGGTCGTCCAGGCCGACGTGCCGCCCGATGTGCATGCCGATCCAGCATGCGCGCACGCAGTGGCCCTTCGGTTGGCCTTCGGTCATGTCCAGCGCGTGGCTGAGGGCGCCGATCAGCTCCGCCAGGCGCAGGGTCCCGACGCCGACGCCGACAGCGGGCTCGCGGGTGCCCATCGCGCCGGGATTGAAACGGTCCATCCCAACCTATCGGCAGCAGCGCCCGCTTCTTGAGGCCTCTGCCGACGCTTCGGCGCGGGTCGGCCCGCTCTGGCGGCAAGATGCCGCCGCGCGGCCTCTAGGCGGCGGCCGGTGCCGGCTGCGGCGCGCGCTTCTTCGGCAGCAGCACCGCGATCAGACCCAGCAGCGGCAGGTAGGCGATCGACTCGTAGACGAAGGCGATGCTGGTCCGATCGGCCATGACGCCCAGTACCGCGGCGCCAAGGCCGCCCATGCCGAAGGCGAAGCCGAAGAACAGCCCCGAGACCATGCCGACCTTGCCGGGCATCAGCTCCTGCGCGTAGACCAGGATCGCCGAGAACGCCGACGAGAGGATCAGGCCGATCACCACCGTGAGCACCGTGGTCCAGAACAGGTTCGCGTGCGGCAGCAGCAGCGCGAACGGGGCGATGCCGAGAATCGAGAACCAGATGACGGGCTTGCGGCCGATCCGGTCGCCCACCGGCCCCCCGGCCAGCGTGCCGAGAGCGGCGGCAAACAGGAACAGGAACAGGTGCAGCTGCGCGTTCCGCACCGACAGTCCGAACTTCTCGATCAGGTAGAACGTGTAGAACGTGCTGAGCCCGGCGATGTAGAAGTACTTCGAGAAGATGAGGACGAGCAGCACCCCGATCGCGCCGAAGGTCGTGCGACGGTCGTAGGGCAATGCTTCCGGCGGCGCCTTCGCGCGGCCCTTCAGCGACCCGTTGCGCGTGTACCAGCGGCTCACACGCCACAGCAGCAGGATGCCCAGCAGCGCGATCAGCGCGAACCAGGCGACGGCATGCTGGCCGTAGGGCACGATCACGAGGGCGGCGATCAGCGGCCCGACGGCGCTGCCGGTATTGCCGCCGACCTGGAACATCGACTGCGCGAAGCCGTGGCGCCCCCCCGATGCCAGCCGCGCGACCCGGGACGATTCCGGGTGGAAGACGGCAGAGCCCAGGCCGACGAACGCGGCGGCCAGCAGGATCGTGGCGTAGTTCGGCGCGTAGGCGAGCAGCAGCAGGCCGCACAGCGTCGATGTCATGCCGAGCGGCAGCGAATAGGGCGTGGGCCGTCGGTCGGTGTAGAGGCCGATCAGCGGCTGGAACAGCGACGCGGTGAGCTGATAGGTCAGCGTGATGAAACCGATCTGCGCGAACGACAGCTCGAACGTGCCCTTGAGCACCGGGTACAGCGCGAGGATCAACGACTGCATCATGTCGTTGATGAGGTGCGATGCGCTGAGCGCTCCGAGGGTGCCGAGCGCCAATGGCCGGACCAGAGGCGCAGATGCCTCGGGAACTGACGCGGGGGCCAGGGCTCCGGGATGCAGGGCAGTGGTGGTCGGTCTGTTCACGGTGGTGCCGGGTGCTCGCAGGACAGGTTTTGGATGGGGGTCAGCCGCGCACCGCCGCCTCGATGGCGGCGACGTCGATCTTCCTCATCGGCATCATCGCCTCGAAGGCCCGCTTCGCTTCGCCGCCTCCCTTGGCCAGGGCAGCGGTCAACACGCGCGGCGTGATCTGCCAGCTGACGCCCCATTTGTCCTTGCACCAGCCGCACTGGCTTTCCCGTCCACCGTTGCCGACGATCGCGTTCCAGTAACGGTCGGTCTCCGCCTGGTCTCCGGTGGCGATCTGGAAAGAGAACGCCTCGTTGTGCTTGACATGCGGCCCGCCGTTGAGGCCGATGCACGGGATGCCGACGACGGTGAATTCGACGACCAGGGCATCACCCGTCTTGCCGTCGGGATAGTCGGACGGCGCACGGTGAACCGCGCCGACGCTGCTCTGCGGAAAAGTCTCGGCGTAGAAACGAGCGGCATCTTCCGCATCGTGGTCGTACCAGAGACAGATCGTGTTCCTGGCCATCTGAAAGACTCCTCCTGAAGTTGCCATGGCGACTGGCACCGGCGGTGCCGCACCGAGCGTTCGCCGAACGCCGCTTGCCCGGGGTGCCGGCCTCGCCCGGCACTTTGTACCCCAGGCATAGTATTCGTCGATGAAGTGCCTGCGGTGCCAATTCGACGTCGCCGTCGATTTTGCGTTCTGTCCGCGCTGCGGCAACCCGTTGACCTCGGCGACGGCCCAGGCTCCTGCAGGGGCCGCTGACGCCGATCGCCGTTCGGCCACCGTGCTGTTCGCGGACCTGTCCGGCTTCACCGCGATCTCGGAGCGGCTCGATCCCGAGGACGTGCGGGCCCTGCAGACCGACCTGTTCGGCGCCCTGCGCGCGGTGGTGGAACGCTTCGACGCCTTCGTCGAGAAGTTCGTCGGCGACGCGGTGATGGCGGTCTTCGGCGCGCCGGTGGCCCACGAGGACGACCCGCAGCGCGCCTTGCGGGCGGCGCTCGAGATGCACGCCTGCGTGGCGCAGCTCAGCGAGCGCTGGCGCGACCGGCTCGGTCATGCGCTCGCCCTGCACATCGGCGTCAATTCCGGCCGCGTGGTGGCCGGGCACCTGGGCTCGTCGGCGGACGCCGCCTATGCCGTGACCGGCGACGCCGTGAACACGGCGGCGCGGCTGCAGGCTGCGGCCGAGGCGGGTCAGACGCTGGTGAGTCGGGCCACGTTCGAGCTGACCCAGCGCGAGTTCGCGTTCGAGTCCCGTGGCAGCCTGGCCCTGAAGGGCAAGGCCGAGTCATTGCCGGTCTACCGGCTGCTGGGAGCCGTCGAGCGGCCCGACACCCTGCGCGGCCTGGCGGCGCACGGCCTGGCGGCTCCGCTGATCGGTCGGGATGCCGAGATCGGGCAGCTGCTGGAGGCCGCCGCACGCGTTCCCGAGGGGCGGGCACAGGTGCTCAGCGTGGTCGGGCATCCCGGCGTGGGCAAGACGCGCCTGGTCGACGCCTTGCTCGACCGGGTCGCATCGCTGGACGGGTACGCCCAGGCGTCGGTGCGCCGCGTCGTCTGCTCGCCCGTGGGTCAGCGGCCCTACGGCGTCGTCGCCGGCCTGTTCCGCGAGGCCTACGACATCGCACCGGCGGACTCGCTCGAGGACGCTCGGCGCAAGGTCGCCGAAGTCATGCGAGGGATCGGCGCCGAGGACGTGGAGCTGGCGCTGGTGGTGCCGGTGATCGGCTACATCCTCGGTCTGCAGGCGCTCGAGCAATCCGACGAGGTCGAGCCCGAGCGGTTCCGGCGCCAGATCTTCATGACGTTGCGGACGGTGCTGGAGCGGCGCCTCGCCCAGGGACCGCTGGTGCTCGCGGTCGAGGACCTGCAATGGGCCGACGCCGCGTCGATCGAGGGCCTGCACACGCTGGCAGACTGGCTGCACGAGCGCCAGTTGATGGTGGTGCTCAGCGGCCGGCCGCCGTTCGACGCCGCCGGCCTGGACTTCGGCCGGACGGCACACACCGTCGTGCGCCTCGGGCCGCTTTCCGACGAAGCCATCGAGGCCCAGCTCGCCGCACTCTTCGGTACGGCTGCCGACTATCCCATCGAGCGCGAACTGCATGCGCGGATCGTGCGCCAGGCCGGTGGCAATCCGTTCTACCTCGAAGAGGTGGTGCGAGCGTTGATTGCCGATGGCGTGCTGGCGCGCACGGCGGATGGCTGGCGCTGCCTTCCGGCGACCGGCGCCGTCGAGGTGCCGTCGTCGATCGAGGGTCTGTTGCTGTCACGGGTCGACCGCCTGCCGGCGCCGGCCCGCCGCACGCTGCAGAGCGCCGCCGTCTTGGGCGTGGAGTTCGATGCCGTGCAGTTGCCGGCGGTCGACGAAGCGGCCGGCGACCCGGCGGTGCTCGAGATGCTTTGCGAGACCGAATGGCTGGTTCCGGCGCGCACCGCGCAGCCGGCGCCACGCTACCGCTTTGCCAGCACGATGGCGCACGAGGTCGTGTATCAGAACCTGCTGTTGCGCCGGCGTACCGAACTGCACCAGCGCGCCGGGACGGTCCTTGAAGGTCTCCTCGGCACCAGCCCTTCGCGCCTGGAGGACCTCGATGCCCTGTGTCACCACTTCAGCCGCGGCGAGGATCGGACCCGCGGCGCGCGCTACCTGGTTGCCGCCGGCGACTGGGCCCGCGGCATCTACGCGAACGAGGACGCGCTGCGCTACTACGCGCGCGCCGTGGCCATCCTCGGCAACGGCGACGTACCGGATCATCGGGCCGTCGCCGAGGTGCGCGAGCACATGGGCGATCTGCTGGCTCCGATCGGTCGGCGCGAGGAGGCGCAGGAGCACTTCGACGCCGTCCTGGCGTGGGCTCGCGCGGCCGACGACAACGTGCGCGAGGGGCGCCTGCAGCGCAAGCTCGCCGGCCTGCACTGGGATGCCGGCGAACGCGAGCGCAGCTTCGCCTGCCTGCGCGATGGACTGTGGCTGCTCGAATGCCGCGTGGCGGCGGTCGGGAGCGACATCGACGCCGACATCGAACTGGCCCATGTGTGCCACGAGATGGGCCGGCTCTCGTTTCGAACCGGCGACAACCTGAACGCCGATGTCTGGGCGCGGCGTGCCTTGCTCCAGGCCGAGCACGCGGCAGCCCGCAGCCATGACGATCCGGTCACCCACCGGGCCGCGGCGCTGGCCGTCTCGCACTCGCTCAACACGATCGGCGCCGCGCTCGCCCGGCTCGGCCGAGCCGCCGAAGCGGTCGGGATGATCGAGCGCAGCGTCGCCGTCGCGCAGGAGGCCGGGCTGCTGCAGGCGGCTTGCCGCAGCTATGCCAATCTCGGCGTGCTGTATGCGACGCTCGACCCGGGACGGGCCGTGCAGACCTGCCAGATGGGGCTCGACACCGCCCGGAAGATCGGCGACCTCGGCTTCCAGTCGCGCCTCTACGCGAACCTCGCGGTCGCCTTCTGCGCGCTCACGCAGCGCTGCGACCAGGAGGGCCTGAGCGCGGCGCAGTCGGCCATCGATCTCGACCGGCAACTCGGTCTGCTGGACCATCTGGCGGTGCCGCTGGTCGTCCTCGGGCAGATCCACCAGTGCCACGGCGACGCGGACAAGGCGTTGCGCTACTACGAGGAGGCCCTGGCACTGGCCGAGGAAATGGGTGAACCCCAGCTGATGTTTCCGTGCCTCGAAGGGATGGCGACCCTGGCCCTGGATCAGGGCGACGATGCGCGTGCCGAGTCCTACTTCATCCGCGCCGACGAGGTCTGCACGAAGGCCGGCGTGGATCGCGATTCGCTGGTGGTTCTGCCGTTCCTGTGCTGACCGCGAGGGTCAGCGTTGCAGGCAGCTCGCGGCGGCTACGAGCTCCGCCGGGGTCGGAAAGATGGAGAGCTGATCCGGATCGTCCGGGGCTTCGATCTGCACCCAGCGGACGATGCCGTCCGCGTCGACCAGGAAGTGCCCGACGAGCTGGGTCGGGTGGCTCGCCGCGATCGCATGATCGGCTTCGGTCATCTCGAAGTGGTCCTGGGCGTTGAGTACCGTGTTGGCTTCCATCGGCTGCAGCGGTGCGGCCATTTCGCCGGTCGGATTGATGCGCGCCGCCATGAACCGGTCCATGGTGGTCTTGTAGGGCCACTGGGGCGCTTCGCTGCTGCCTTCGGGCAGGAAGTCGGCGCGCGGCACGCCGAAGGCCTGGTGCGTCAGGCAATCGGGGTCGCTCAGCAGCGTGACCGGCGTGGGCCGATGGCGGGCGTACAGACGGGCGCGATCCACGGGGGTGTTGATCACCGCGAGCGTCTCGATTCCGGCGGCCCTCAGTGCCGGCTGCACCGCGCCGAGCTGTACCACCTGACGCCGGCAGAACGGACAGTGGAGCCCGCGGAAGAAGCCGATCAGGAAGGGCCGGCCGCGCAGATCGGCCAGCGAGATCGTGCCTTCGCGGTTGGCCGCAGGCAGCGTGAACGCAGGTGAAGCTTCGCCCGGCTTCAGCGGACGCTTCTGCTCTCCCATGGGATTCTCCTTGTGCTGCGCAGCTCGGGTGCAGGGCCGGCGCGACATCGGATTGTGGCAGCGGGTGGCGCTTCCGACTGATGGAAGGCGCCACCCCAACGGCCCTGCTCGAGTCGCGCCGCGCCGCTCGGGTCGCTTCGCGATGGATGCGGGTGCTAGTCTGTCATGCATGAATACACGGGACTGCGCCCCATGACCGAAATTGCCTTGCGACGGATCCTCGTGGCGACGACCTTCGTGGCGGCTGCGCTCGCAGCCGCCACGGCGCATGCGCAGGCCACCGCGCCCGGCGCCGCCGAGCCCCGCTATGCCGGCCCGCTCTTCGACGCCCACGTCCACTACAACGTCGAAGCCCAGGAGCGCTACCCCGTTGCGGACGTCCTCGGGCGGATGCAGCGCAGCGGCGTGCGCGCGATCGTCGCCAACAGCCGTCCGAACGACGGCACGAAGACGCTCGCGTCCGCACGCGAGGCCACGCGCCGGGCCGGCGTCACCGTCGTACCGTTCGTGCGGCTCTATCGCAACCGCGCCGACTACACCGGCTGGCCCACCGACCCGAGCATCGTCGAGATGGTGTTGCGCGAACTGGCGGCCGGCACCGAGGCCGGACCGTATCGCGGCCTCGGCGAGTTCCACCTCTACGACAGCGCCCATGCCGACGGCCCCACCGCGCGGCGCCTGATGCAACTGGCCGAGCAGCGCGGCCTGGTGGTGCTGGCGCATGTCGACGACGTGGCGATCGAGAAGCTCTATGCCCATGCGCCGAAGGCGCGCGTGATCTGGGCCCACACCGGCATCGGCGGTGCGCCGGTGGAGCGTGTGCGCGCGCTGCTGGAGCGCCACCCGACGCTGATGGGCGAACTCTCCTACCGACCCGGCCTCACCGAGGGCGAGGGCCGTCTGAGCGCACCGTGGCGGGCGCTGCTGGGCGAGATGCCCGAGCGCTTCCTGGTCGGCTCCGACACCTGGGTCAACGGCCGCTGGGACGACTACGAGCGCCTGATGCAGGAGGCGCGGCGCTGGCTCGGCGACCTGCCGCCGGCGATGGCGCGTCGCATCGGTTGGGAGAACGGAGCGGCGCTGTTCGGCCTGCCGCTGGAGCCTGCCGCGCTCGAAGCTTCCGCCCGATGAGCAAACCCTGCTGCACGCCCGCGGCCGGACACGGGCCCGTGCCGGCGATTCTTGCCCCCTCTGGCGTCGCAGCGGCGCTGGATTCCGGCCCTCGGCCGCCTCCCGAGTCGGGCCCAGAGGCGTCGCTGGAATCCGCCGACCCTTGCGCGGCCGAGCCCGGGGCCGCGACTGTCGCTGAGGCTGCGCCGCCCCGCGCCTGGTGCGCCATCCCCGCCGGCACCTTCCGGATGGGCAACGACGGCGATGACGCCGTGCCCGGCGACGGCGAGGGGCCGGTGCGCGCAGTCACGCTCGACGCCTTCCGCATCGCCGCCGCCACCGTCACCAATGCCGAGTTCGCGGCCTTCGTCCGCGCGACCCGCCATGTCACCGATGCCGAGCGCTTCGGCAGTTCCTTCGTCTTCTACCTGCAGGTGCCGTCAGCGGCGCGCGCTGCGGCCCCGACCGTGGTGTCGGGGCTGCCGTGGTGGCTGGCGGTGGAGTACGCGTCATGGCAGCGCCCCGAGGGGCCGGGCTCGCATGTTCGCGATCGCGCCGGGCATCCGGTGGTGCACGTCTCGTGGAACGACGCGATCGCGTACTGCACCTGGTCCGGCACGCGCCTGGCGAGCGAAGCCGAGTGGGAGCGCGCGGCCCGCGGCGGCCTGGAAGAGCGCCGCTACGCCTGGGGCGATGCGTTGCTCGATGCCGACGGCGTCCCGCGCTGCAATGTCTTCCGCGGCGACTTCCCGAACGCCCCGCTCGCAGGGTGGCAGCCGGCACCGGTCGATGCGCGCCACGGCGAGCCCAACGGCTTCGGCCTCTTCGCTGTCTGCGGCAACGTCTGGGAGTGGTGCGCCGACGCGCTCGACGGCGAGCGCCGACCGCTGCGCGGCGGCTCGTTCCTCTGCCACGACTCGTATTGCAACCGCTACCGGGTGGCCGCGCGCAGTGCCAACACGGTCGAGACTTCGACCAGCAACATCGGCTTCAGGGTCGCGGCCGCGGCGTGACGCCGGCGGCCCACGGAGTCGCCTGCCGGCGAGCGCTGGTGGGGCGCTGGGCGGGCGGACTCGTCGGGGTCCCGCTCAGGCCGGCTTGCGAGCCGACGAAGCGGCCGTCTTGCGCGGCGCGGTCGCGGCGGCGCTCCGCTGGGCGCGGCTCTCGCGCTTCATTTCCTTGACTCGCTTCTGCTTTTCCCGGCGAATGCCGCGGTCCTTGTCTGCGCTCATGATCGTTCCTGTGGTGGGGCAGGGGCCGGTTCGCGTCGGTTGCGCGTCGGCAAGGCCGTGAGGCCGTCTGCGGTGGCGGGGTTGTACCAGAGAGCGCCGGGCGCGCGGGCTACAGCGCCATCGCCGGACGCAGGGCCATCGCGGCACGCCAGCGCAGCAGCTGCGGGTGCTCGTCGCCCGGCTTGACGCGCAGGACCCGGGCGAAGTCCACCGCCACCACCGCGGTGATGTCAGCGATGCTGAGGCGATCGGTGGCGATCGTCTCGCGGCCCGCGAGGTGCGCATCGAGCGTGCGGAAGAATTGCTGCACGCGTGCCAGGCCGCGCTGCGCCAGTTCGGGGATCTGGGCATAGCCGACCGGTCCGGCCAGCGCCCGGTCCTTCATCGCCGGGGCGCTGTTGCGCAGGGCCTCGGCGATCGCCAGCAGGCCCTCGTACTCGATGCGCCAGTTCCAGCTCGCGATCTCGGCCTTCTCCAGCGGCGTGCGGCCGAGCAGCGCCGGCTCCGGGTAGCGTGCCTCGACATAGGCAGCGATGGCGGCGTTGTCGGTGAGGACGTGGCCGTCCTCCAGGCGCAGCGCCGGCACCGTGCATTGCGGGTTGACGGCGCGAAAGGCGTCGCCGAGCTGCTCGTTGACGCGCAGGTCGATCGTCACGGTCTCGTGCGTCACGCCCTTTTCCGCCAGCAGGATGCGGGCGCGCCGGGGGCTCGGCGCCATCGCGTAGTCGTAGAGGGTGAGCATCGGCGGCGACTCCTGGGGCGACGGCGCTCCGTCGTCGCCGGAGCTTAGCGCCTGGCCTCAGTCGAAGGTCGCGAAATTCGTCGGCAGCGCCAGCGGGTCGTTGCCCTCGGCCTCGTCGATCCACGCCACGGCCTGACGCAGCGCGCGATCGTTCGCCTCGGCCTCGGTCCGGAAGACCTCGAGGTCCAGGAATCGCTGCGAGCGGGTGCGGGTGCCGGCCAGCGCCATGATGGCCGCGCGCGAACGATAGCGACCGTCTTCGGTCGGCGTCGAGATGGCGGTGTAGGTGTAGCCTTTGTAGACGTGTCTCGTGTTCACGAGAGGGCCTCCTCTTGGAGCTGGCATTCTCGTCGCTGGACGCGCGTTCGTTGCCTCGCGAAGGGGCGCGCATCTGGAAGCAATTCACGACTTGTGCGTCCGGCCGACTCATGGCGGCGGCGCGATACTCGGCGACATGCGAGAAACCCCGAACCTCTTCATGTTTTCAAGGCCCACGTCGTCCGCCCACCTGCGCCGCATCGCGGCTCGCGCCTGCTGGGTCGCGGCGATCCTGCCCGGGCTCGTCGCCGCCACGCCACCGGCTGCGCCGAGCCGTCCCGTCCAGGACGTGATTCACGGGGTGAAGGTCGACGATCCGTACCGCAACCTCGAGAACCTCGGCGATCCGCAGACGCGGGCCTGGCTGGACGCGCAGGGCGCCGACGCCGCCGCGCAGCTGGGCCGCATCGATGGTCGCGACGCGATGGTGCGGCGCCTCGACGAACTCGCGCGGGCGAGCGGCGACTCCGTGCGCGCCATCACCCGCATGCCCGGCGACCGCGTCTACTACCTCAAGCGCCGCAGCGGCGAGAACCAGTACAAGCTGATGCTGCGGATCGGTACCCGCGGCGCCGAGCGCGTGCTGGTGGATCCCGACAAGCTCCGCGCGGCCACCGGCACGCCGCACGCGATCAACTACTTCGCGCCGTCATGGGACGGCCGCACGCTCGCCTATGGCGTCTCCGCCGGAGGCTCCGAAGATGCCTCGCTGCAGCTGATGGATATCGCCAGCGGCAAGGCGATCGGCCAGCCCATCCCCCGGGTCCGCGAAAACCTGGTGCGCTGGACGCCCGACAGCCGCCACCTGACCTACAACCAGGGACGCGAGCTGCCGAAAGGATCGCCCGCGACCGAGACCTTTCTCGACACCACCGTCTACGTGATCGAGGCCGGCCGCCCCGAAACGAGCGCGCGGCCGCTGTTCGGCTCGCTGGTCGACAAGGGCCTGGGTCTCGAGCGCCTCGACAACGGCGGCATCCTGTTCGCGCCCGGCAGCGGCTACATGATCGCGCGCACCACCGACACCACCGCGCCGGAGGGCAAGCTCTTCGTGGCGCCGCTGTCCAGCCTGGGCGCGGACGCCGTGCGGTGGCGTCAGATCTCGGCGTTCGCCGACAAGATCACCGATGTCGCGCTGCGCGGCGACACCCTCTATGTCCGGACCTACGCCGGCGCGCCGCGCGGCCGGGTGCTGGCGCTCGCGCTCGCCGACCCGGTGCTCGCCCGGGCGAAGGAAGTCGTGCCGGAGCCGACGAAGGGCGTGCTGACCGGTTTCGCGCTCGGGCCCGACGTCGTCTACGCAGAGGTCCAGGCCGGCTTCACGACCCGCACCCGACGCTACGGCGAGAAGGCCGCAGCCCAGGGAGACGACATCGCTCCCGGACTGCCGGGCTCGACCTACCTCGTCGACGATCCGGCGCAAGCCCAGGGCGAGCCCTGGGTGCTGACCAGCAGCTGGACCGAGCCGCCGCAGGTGCTCGCGGTCGGAGCCGACGGCAGCCATCGCGACACCGGCCTGATCGAGCGGCGCAAGCCACCGGGCGCGCCCGAGCTCGAGGTCTCGGAAGTCATGGTGCCGAGCCACGACGGCGTGGAGGTGCCGCTCGCCATCGTTCGCCGCAAGGGCCTGGCGCTCGACGGCCGCAATCCGACCCTGCTCGTCGGCTACGGCGCCTACGGTCACACGCTGTCGGCCTGGTACGACCCGCTGTCCGTGGCCTGGCTCGAGCGCGGCGGGGTGGTCGCGCTGGCGAACGTGCGCGGCAGCGGCGCTTTCGGCGATCCGTGGTACCGCGCCGGCTTCAAGGCCACCAAGCCGAACACCTGGAAGGACGGCATCGCCGCGGCGCGCTATCTGATCGACACGGGCTATGCGTCGCCGAAGACGCTGGGCATCTGGGGCACGAGCGCCGGCGGCATCTTCGTCGGCCGCGCCGTGACGAGCGCCCCCCAGCTCTTTGCCGCGGCCATCTTCGACGTCGGCATCATGGATGCGATCCGTAGCGAGGAGTCGGCCAACGGCATCACCAACGTGTCCGAATTCGGCACGGTGAAGGATCCGGGCGAGTTCAAGGCGCTGCTCGAGATGAGTACCTACCACCACATCGTCGACGGCACGCCCTATCCGGCGGTGCTGCTGATCCACGGCCTGAACGATCCGCGGGTCGACGTCTGGCACAGCGCCAAGGCAGCGGCGCGGCTGCAGAGGGCGACCTCGAGCGGCAAACCGGTGCTGTTGCGGCTCGACGGCCAGGCCGGTCACGGCATCGGCAGCACTGCGGAGCAGCGGCGCCGCAAGCTCGCCGACATCTACAGCTTCCTGCTGTGGCAGTTCGGAGCGGTGCGGCAGAAGGCCGACTGAGAGATCGTTTCGCGGCGGTCCGTGCGCCCGGTCCGCGCGGCTGCTCGCCGGGCCGGTTCGCGCTACTTGTAGTAGGCCTCGACGCTGCCTTTCAAGGTCAGCAGCAGCGGGTGGCCGCGGCGGTCGAGCGTCTTGCCGGCGGGCACCTTGATCCAGCCTTCGCTGATGCAGTACTCCTCGACGTCGTGGCGCTCGTTGCCGTTGAGGCGGATGCCGATGGGCTGCTCGAAGGCAGTCGCCAGGTGATGCGGGCTGCGCGGATCGGTCGAGAGGCGGTCCGGCAACGGCGGGCGTTCGGTGGCTTCGGTCATGGTCGAGAGGGTCGGCGGAGGAGCAACCGCGATCATGCCCGACGCGGCGCGCACCTTGGGCGCGGATCAGGCGAACATCAGTTCCGGCTTGATCTCGATCACCCTGGCCTCGGCAGAGGTGCCGCGGTCGATGATCCGGAATGCTTCCTCGAGCATGCCCTCGACGTTCTGGCGCACCATCAGCACCGGAAAGCTCAGCACCCGCGCGAACGGGTCCCAGTCGTAGCAGCCGAAGGTGCAGCGCTCGAGCTCCTCGCGCGGCAGGGTCATCAGGAAGCGGACCACGCCCTCGAGCGCGATCGTCGAATTGACGAAGAGCGCCCGCGGCAGGCCTTTCAAGCGTCGGTGCAGCGCTCGCACCGCGGCCTCGGCCAGGTCGGGTTCGTAGCCGCAGGCATCGATCTGCGCCGGCTCGATCGCGCCGATGCGCTCGACGACGACATCGGCAAAGCCCTCCATGCGGCGGCGCGTGGCGTAGTCCGACGCCAGCCCGCCGACGAAGTAGGGTTTGTTGCGCACCGCGGCGCGTTGCGGGCGCGAGCGCTCGATCAACCGCTGCGTCAGCTGCTGCGCACCCCAGTAGTTGTCGCTGATGACCGACGTTGCCTTCGTGCCGGGAAGGTCAACGTTGACGTGGGCCACGCCGTGGTTCATGCACAGCGTGCTGACCGAGTCCGGGTCGGTCGCGCCGACGACGAGCAGGTGCTCGACGCGGTAGGAGATCAGCGTGGCCACGGTTTCGAGCTCGAGCGCCGGGTCGCGCAGGGTGCTGACGACGATCGGATACCAGTGGCGCTCGCGCGCGAAGCGCTCGAAGACCTGCGCCATGCTGCTGAAGAAGCGGTTGTCATGCAGCGGAATGATCATGCCGATGAGGCCGGAGCGGCTGGTGCGCAGCCCGCTCGCCTGGCGGTTCACGGTGAAGCTGTGCGCTGCGGCCAGCTGTTCCACCTGCAGCGCGGTCGACTCGGCGATGCGGCGCGCGCGCCAGCTGCCGTTGAGGACCGCGCTGACGGTGGAGGGCGAGACGCCGGCCAGCTTGGCCAGGTCGTAGATCGTCGACTTTCGGTGAACCATCGGGAGCGCCTGCGGGTGTCGAGCCAGCGTCGTTGAAGGACTGCCGCGCGGCGATGCGGGAAAACCTGAATCGCGCTTCGAATGCGGCTGCCTACAATAGCACAATCGATTGCGCAAATCATCCGGAAACAGCCTGACCGGCGTCGGTAAAAACCCGCCGACGCCGCGAAGACGACCCCTCACCATGAGCGACATCCGTACCGACATGCAGGCCGTGGTCTGCCACGCCCCGCTCGACTACCGCCTCGAGCGCGCCGCGCGGCCGCGCGCCGGGGCGAACGAACTCGTCCTGCGCATCGATGCCTGCGGCATCTGCGCCAGCGACTGCAAGTGCCACTCTGGCGCGGCGATGTTCTGGGGCGGCAACGGCCAGCCGGCGTGGGTCAAGGCGCCGGTCATCCCGGGCCACGAGTTCTTCGGCCGCGTCGTCGAGGCCGGTCCCGGTGCCGAGCAGCATTTCGGCGTCGGCATCGGGGCACGCGTCATCGCCGAGCAGATCGTGCCGTGCGACAAGTGCCGCTACTGCACCAGCGGCAAGTACTGGATGTGCGAGGTCCACAACATCTTCGGTTTCCAGCGCGAGGTCGCCGACGGTGGCATGGCCGAATACATGCGCATCCCGCCGACCGCCCGCGTGCACCAGATCCCCGAGAGCCTGTCGCTCGAGGACGCGGCGCTGATCGAGCCGATGTCGTGCGCGATCCACGCCGTCAACCGCGGAGACATCCAGCTCGACGACGTCGTCGTCATCGCCGGGGCCGGGCCGCTCGGGCTTTCGATGGTTCAGGTCGCACACCTGAAGACGCCGAAGAAGCTTGTCGTCATCGACCTCGTGCCCGAGCGCCTCGCGCTGGCGCAGGCCTTCGGCGCCGACGTCGTCATCGACCCGACGCAGGAGGACGCGAAGAAGATCGTCCACGGCCTCACCGACGGCTACGGCTGCGATGTCTACATCGAGACCACCGGGGCGCCGGTCGGCGTGACCCAGGGGCTGGACCTGATCCGGAAGCTCGGCCGCTTCGTCGAATTCAGCGTCTTCGGCAAGGAAGCGAGCGTCGACTGGTCGATCATCGGCGACCGCAAGGAGCTCGACGTCCGCGGTGCGCACCTCGGTCCCTATTGCTATCCGGTGGCGATCGACCTGTTCGCGCGCGGCCTCATCACCTCGCGCGGCATCGTCACCCACGGTTTCCCCCTCGCCGACTGGGAGCAGGCCTTCAAGCTGGCGAATTCGCTCGACTCGATCAAGGTCCTGCTCAAGCCCGGTGCCGACTGAGATGGGGGCCGCGGCACGTCAGGTGATCGGTGTCGACATCGGCACCCAGAGCACGAAGGCGGTGCGGGTCGACGCGACCGGCCGCATCCTGGCCCAGGCCTCGCGCGCCTACCAGGTCGACTCGCCCGAGCCGCTCTGGGCCGAACAGTGGCCGTCGGTCTGGCTCGACGCGGTCGCGGCTTGCGTGCGGGAGGTCGCGGCCGATGCCGGGCCGGACGCGATCGCCGCGCTCTGCGTGAGCTCGCTCTATGGCGGCGCCGGCGTGCCGATCGATGTCGACGGCAAGCCGACCTACCCCTGCCTGATCTGGATGGACCGGCGGGCACAGGACGAGGTGGCATGGGTCCGCGAGCATGTCGACCTGGATCGTCTCCACGACATCACCGGCAACGGCGTCGACAGCTATTACGGCTACACCAAGATGCTCTGGCTGCGCGAAAAGCGACCCGAGGTCTGGGCGCGCACACGTGCCTTCCTGCCGCCCAATGCCTGGGTGATCGCCGAACTCACCGGCGAGGTCGCGGTCGACCACAGCTCGGCCGGCAACATCGGCGGCGTCTACGACACCGCGCGGCGCTGCTGGTCCGGCGAGATGCTCGACCGGCTCGGCATCCCGCGGACGATGATGCCCGAGCGGCTGGTCGAGTCGAGCGACGTCGTCGGCCCGTTGACGCCGCGCTGGGCGCGCGAACTCGGCCTCGGCGAGGGCCTGCCGGTGGTCGCCGGAGGCGTCGATGCCGCCGTCGCCACGCTCGCTGCCGGTGCCAGCCGCCCCGGCAACCATGTCGCGATGATCGGCACCAGCATGTGCTGGGGCACCATCCGTCCTCGGGTCGACGCGCGCCATGGCCTCATCAGCATGCCGCATGTGATCGGCGGGCTGAAGGATCTCTATGTGTTCGGCGGCGCCATCACCGCCGGCGCCTCGGTGACGTGGTTCCGCGAGACCTTCTGCCAGGCCGAGATCGCCGAGGGTCGGGCGCGCGGCATCGATCCGCACGTGCTGCTGGAAGAGCCGGCCGCGGCGCTTGCTCCCGGCGCGCAGGGTCTCGTCTTCCTGCCGTACCTGATGGGCGAGCGCAGCCCCATCTGGGACCCCAAGGCGAGCGGCGCCTTCGTCGGCCTCGGCCTGCACCACGGCCGCGCTCACCTCTACCGGGCGGTGCTCGAAGGCATCGCCTACGCGCTGCGCCACAACATCGAAGCCGGCAGCCTGGCGGGCGACAACCTCGACGACCGCCTCACCGTGGTCGGTGGCGCGGCGCACTCCGACCTGTGGATGCAGATCATTGCCGACGTCACCGGGCGCCCGGTGGCGACCATCGACGGCGACGCCGAGGCGAGCCTCGGCGCGGCGCTGCTGGCGGCCCACGGCGTCGGCCTCGTCGACCGGGCTGCGGTCGATCGAGGCTGGGTTCGCCTCGTCGATCGCGCCCGTCCGGCGGCAGCGGCGCGGGAGCGCTACGACGCGCTCTACGCCCAGTACGTCGCGCTCTATCCGGCGCTCAAGCCCGTCATGCACGCGTTGCGCGCCTGAGCATCGCACCCGCGCCCGCGACCGAACACGCACATGACCCGCACCCGCACCCGACGAGCTGCACGCGCTCGCGAACACGCACACATCCCCGGACCACGGATCCTTCTTCACTGCCCCTTCCTTGACGCCACGTTTCCATGAGCGATTCCCACAAGCCCCCGCCGCTGCCCAGCTTCGAGTTCGAAGGCCGGATCGGCACCACCTGGCAGGATTCCGAGCCGTGGTGGCCGGCGGCCGTCCGGCCGGCGAAGGATGCACCGAACGTCGTCGTCGTCCTCTTCGACGACGTCGGCTTCGGCAGTTTCGGTTGCTACGGCGCCGAGATCGCGACGCCGGCGATGGACGCGCTTGCCGCCGAGGGGGTGCGCTACAACAACTTCCACGTCACGCCGTTGTGCTCGCCGACGCGGGCCTCCTTGCTGACGGGGCGCAACCACCACAGCGTCGGCATGGCGTTCCTCGCCAACGCCGACAGCGGCTATCCGGGTTCCCGCGGCCACGTCACCCACCAGGCCGCGACCGTCGCCGAGATCCTGAAGGCCGCCGGCTACAACACGATGTGCGTCGGCAAGTGGCACCTGGCGCCGATCGACCAGACCAGCGCCGCCGGCCCCTACGACCAATGGCCTCTCGGCCGCGGCTTCGAGCGCTACTTCGGCTTTCTCGATGCCCTCACCGACCATTTCTACCCCGACCTGGTCTACGACAACCATCGCGTCGACCCGTCGAAATCGCCGGAAGAGGGCTATCACCTCACCGACGACCTGATCGACCACGCCATCGGCTTCGTCCGCGACCAGGTTTCGGCGGCGGGCGACAAGCCGTTCTTCACCTACATCGCCTTCGGCTCCGCGCACTGCCCGCACCAGGCGCCGCAGGCCTTCCTCGACAAGTACCGCGGGGCCTACGACGAAGGCTGGGACGTGATCCGCGAGCGCCGCTACCGGCGCCAGCTCGAACTCGGCGTGATCCCCGCCGGCACCGAGCTCGCACCGCGCAACGCCGGCGTCGAGCCATGGGACAGCCTGTCGGGCGACGAGCAGCGCGTCGCCGCGCGGCTGCAGGAAGCATTCGCGGCGATGGTCGACCACACCGACCACGCGCTCGGCCGCTTCGTCGACTACCTGAAATCGATCGGCAGGTACGAGAACACGATCTTCCTGGTGATGGCCGACAACGGCGCCAGCCAGGAAGGCGGCGCCGGCGGCAGCACCAACATCGTCGCCTACGAGAACGGCCACCAGCCGGACCTGGCGTTCAACCTCGCGCGACTCGACACCATCGGCGGGCCGCGCAGCCAGACCAACTACCCGCACGGCTGGGCCCAGGTCGGCAACACGCCGCTGCGCCGCTACAAGCAGAACACCCACGCCGGCGGCGTGCGCGCGCCGCTGATCGTCGCGTGGCCGGCGGGGCTCGCGGCGCGTGGCGAGGTACGGCCTCAGTTCCACCACGTCATCGACATCGCGCCGACCATCCTCGACCTGGCCAAGGTCGGGGTGCCGCAGGTGCACAAGGGCGTCGCGCAACTGCCGATCCACGGCACCAGCCTGCGCTACTCGTTCGAGGACGGCGCGGCGCGCTCGCGCCACCAGACGCAGTACTTCGAGATGTTCTCGCACCGCGCGATCTGGCACGACGGCTGGAAGGCGATCACTTTCCACCGGCGTGGCAATACCTACGACCAGGACCCCTGGGAGCTCTACAACGTCGCCGAGGACTTCTCGGAGTGCCACGATCTCGCCGACCGGCACCCGGAGGTCCTGAAGAAGCTGGTCGAACTCTGGTGGGCCGAGGCCGGCAAGTACGGCGTGCTCCCGCTCGACGACCGGGGCTTTCCCGAACGCGCGGTGAAATACCAGAGCCAAGGTTCGCCGCGCCTGCGCACCCGACTCACGCTCTACCCCGGCATGGCTCGCATCCCGAGCGGCGCCGCGCCGCTGATGGTCGACCGCTCGTTCCGGATCGCCGCGCACCTGCACCCCGGCGCCGTCGCGCCCGAAGGCGTGCTGGTCTCGCTCGGCGACCTGAGCGGCGGCTACAGCTTCTTCGTGCAGGGCGGGCGCCTCGTCTTCGAATACAACTGCGAAGGCACGCCCTACCGGGTCGGGACGGCGACGCCGGTGGTCGGCAAGGACACGCGCCTCGTGGAGATGCGCTACACCCGTGGCGCGAACCTCTCCGGCGAGGTCGAGCTGCTCGTCGACGGCCAGACCGTCGGCCGCGGCCCGATCGAGCGCACCGCGAAGTGGTTCATCTCGTGGTCGGCGCTCGACGTCGGCCGCGACTCGCTGTCGCGCGTGTCCGACGCCTACGCCTGCGATTTCGCCTTCACGCCCGATGCGCTCGAGCGCGTCGATCTCGAGCTCGAGCATCAGGACCGGCCGGTGGATCACCAGCCCATGGACTGAGCCCCGCGCAGGCGACACGACGATGCGAGCCAGCTCCACGCTGCCATGGCGCCTCCCGGGATCCGCGCCGGGCGCCGATGCGACGCTGTCGTTCTGGCGCCGAGCGCCGGGGCGCGTGCAGTGGCTGCTGATCGCCATCGCCTCGGCCGCGGCGATGTTCGCCGTCTGGTGGGCGGCGACGCGGCCCGACGGCCCGATCTCGCCGCTCTTCCTGCCGCCGCCGCTCGAAGTCTGGGAGGCGTTCGTGCGGCTCTGGTCGCGGCCTTATCTCGGCAGCACGCTCGGCCGGCACATCGGCGCGAGCCTGCAGATCGTCATCGGCGGCTGGCTGCTCGCCGGCCTCGTCGGCCTGCCGCTGGGCATCGCGATGGGCTGGTGGAAGAAGGTGCGCTGGATCGCCTTTCCGATCTTCCAGATCCTCCGGCCGGTGCCGCCGCTGGCCTGGATTCCGCTGGCCATCCTCTGGCTCGGCATCGGCGACTCGGCGCGCATCTTCGTCGTCTTCATCGCCGCGATCGTGCCGTGGGTGATGAACTCGATGCAGGCGGTGTATTCGATCGACGGCATCCTGGTGCGTGCCGCGCTGACGCTCGGCGCCTCCGACCGGCAGATCCTGACGCGCGTGGTCTGCCGCACCGCGCTGCCGACGCTGGTGGCAGGCGCCCGCATCGCTCTCGGCAATGCCTGGACCACGCTGGTCGCGGCCGAACTCCTCGCCGCCACCGCCGGACTCGGCTACATCGCGCTGCACGCGTCGCGCACGCTCGAGATGGGCATCCTCTTGGTGGCGATGCTGATCATCGGCCTGCTCGGCGCGCTGTTCTCGGTCGGCATGCAGTTGCTGACGCGCTGGGTCGCGCCGTGGGCCCGCGACGGGGTGGGCTCGTGAGCACGGTCGCCGCACCCCCAGGTCATCGCGGACCGGCGCTGTCGCCGGCCGCCGTCTACGGCGCGCTGGCGCTCGGCACACTGCTGGCCGTCTGGTGGCTGGCAACGGCCATCCCCGGGCTCGTGCCGACGCGGGTGCTGCCGTCGCCACTCGACGTGGTGGTGCGCTTCGGCGCCCTCGTCGCCGAGCCCTTCAGCGGCAGCACGTTGCTCGGCCATGCGCTGGTGTCGCTGCAGCGCTGGGGCCTCGGCGTCGCGGCGGCCGTCGCGCTCGGCCTGCCGGTCGGCATCGCGCTCGCCTGGCTGCCGCCGCTGCGCGCCGTGGTCACGCCGGCCTTCGAGCTGCTGCGCTACATCCCGCCGTTCGCCTGGGTGCCGATCGCGGTGCTGTGGTTCGGCGCCTCGACGACGACGCAGGCGGCCATCGTCTTCATCGCCGCGTTCCCGGCCTGCGTGATCAACACCCAGCTCGGCGTCAGCCAGGTCGATTCGATCCTGGTGCGCGCTGCGCGCACGCTCGGCGCCGGTTCGGCGACGACGCTCGGCCGCGTCGTCCTGCCGGTCGCGGCGCCGGCGGTCTTCACCGGCCTTCGCATCGCCTTCAGCAACGGCTGGATGGCGCTCGTCGGCGCCGAACTCGTGGTCGGCAAGCAAGGCCTGGGCTTCCTGATCTCGCAGGGCCAGATCAATGACTCGGCGTCGACGATCCTCGTCGGCATGGTGACGATCGGCGCGCTCGGCGTGGTGATCGACCTCGTCCTGCAGCGCACGCAGCGCCTGCTCCTGCCCTGGAAGACGGCCAGCGTCCGTCCGCTCGAATGAACGCCATCGCCGAAAACCCGCAGGTACGACCCGCCATGCCGACCGCCACCTCGACCCCGAAGATGGAGCTGCGTGGCGTCTCCAAGACCTTCCATGCGCGTGGCGGCGAGGTCGTGGCGCTGCAGCCCTCGGACCTCTCGATCGCCCAGGGCGAGTTCGTCACCGTCGTCGGACCCTCGGGCTGCGGCAAGTCGACGTTGATGATGATCGCCGCCGGTCTCGAGGCGCCGAGTGCCGGCGAGATCCTGGTCGACGGCCGCCCGGCCGGACCTGCGGGGCCGCGTCGCACCGTCGTCTTCCAGCGCTTCGCGCTGTTTCCGTCGGAAACGGTCGCGCAGAACATCGCCTTCGGCCTGCGCGTGGCCGGCGTCGAGCGCGCCGAGCGCGAACGACGCGTCGCCGAGCAGATCGAGTTCATGGGCCTCTCGCGCTTCGCCGGCGCCTTCCCGCACGAGCTCTCCGGCGGCATGCAGCAGCGCGTCGCGATCGCGCGCGCGCTCGTCGTGCGGCCCGACATCCTGCTGATGGACGAGCCCTTCGGCGCGCTCGATGCGCAGACCCGCACCGTGCTGCAGGAAGAAGTGGCTCGGCTGTCGCGCGACATGAAGTACACCGTGATGTTCATCACCCACAGCGTCGAGGAGGCGGTCTACCTCGGAGACCGCGTCGTCGTGATGTCCAGGGGGCCTGGACGCATCAAGCGTGACATCGCCATTCCGCGCGACGCCGAGTGGCGAGGCCTGGAGATCGAGGAGGCCGGCAACCACGCCGACTTCATCCGTGCCAAGCGCGAGATCTGGGAACTGATTCGCGCCGAGATCGTGCGCACCTAGGAGCAGGGTTATCCAACGACCGGGCTACGGACCGGACTCACCACAGAAGGAGACAGTCATGCAGAAGATCACGAGAAGGCTCGCCGTCATCGCCACGCTGGCCGGGATCGGTGCGGTCGCCTTGCCGGCGACGGCACTGGCCCAGTCCAACGCGCCGGTGAAGATGGTGCTGATCAGCCAGGCCAACGAAGGCGGCTTCCCGATCTGGCTCGCCAAGAAGCTGAACTACTTCAGCGACAACGGCATCGACGCCACCATCAAGTACTTCCCGAACGGCGGCGCGGCGCTGGCGTCGGGCGCCGCGGGCGACTGGCAGGGCGGCTGGATCGGCTCGCCGCCGGCGATCACCGGCTGGGCCAAGTTCGGCCTGACCCCGGTCGGCACGATGATGAAGGAAGACCGCAACATCAAGCTGATCATGCGCAAGGACGCGCTCAAGGGCAGCAGCCCGAAGGACGTGCTGCTGAGCAAGCCCATCGGCTCGGTGCCCAACAGCACCTGGAGCCAGGTGCTGTTCGCCTGCGCGAAGCACTTCGGCGTCGATCCCGGCAAGATGAAGGTCGTGCCGCTCGATCCACCGGTGACGCGCCAGTCGCTGCGCTCCGGCGAGATTGCCTCCGGCACCACCGATTCGTCGCCCGACATCGACCTCGTCAACGACAAGGCGAACTTCGAGGTCGTCTGCGACGGCGCCGTCGCCAAGTCGTCGGTGATCGACCCCTATGTCGTGACGCGCAAGTTCGCCACCGAGAACCCGGCGGCCGCGGCGCGCTTCATCGAAGCGGCGTTCCGCGCCAACGAGCTCATCATGAAGGACCGCGAGAAGGCGGTCGCGCACCTGCTGGAGTACTACAAGGACGTCGGCATCGACGGCAGCGAGGCCAAGGCGCGCTACACGCTCGCCTATCGCGACTACCAGACGCTCGACGAAGCCCTGGCCGACATGCGCTCCGGCGCCTCGGAGAAGGCGCTCACCGAGACTGCCCAGGTGTTCGTCGCCGGTGGCGCCTACGACAAGGTCCCGGATCTCGCCGGTGCGATGAAGGCCGGCCTGCCGATCGTCGAGGCGGCCCGGAAGATGCGCAAGTAGGGGGGCGCCCCCGCGGGGCAGGCACGCCGTGGGGAGCGGCGTGCCACCGTCCCCGAGAATCAGTCTCCATCCATGAATCCTCCCTCCGACATTCCGCAGCGCCTGGATCGCCTGCCGTGGTCGCGCTGGCACTGGCGCGTCGTCATCGCGCTCGGCGTGGCCTGGGTGCTCGACGGCCTGGAAGTCACGCTGGTCGGCTCGATCGGCGCGGTCCTCGAACGGCCCGACACCCTCGGCCTGAGTGCGGCCGAGATCGGCCTGGCCGGATCGCTGTATGTCGGCGGGGCCATCGTGGGCGCGCTGCTCTTCGGGCGGCTGACCGATCGGCTCGGTCGCAAGCGGCTGTTTCTCATCACGCTGGCCGTCTACATGGCGGCGACCCTGGCGACCGCGTTCTCGCCCGGGTTCGTGTTCTTCGGCATCTGCCGCTTCGTCACCGGCCTGGGCATCGGCGGCGAATACGCGGCGATCAATTCGGCCATCGACGAACTCATTCCCGCGCGCGTGCGCGGCCGCGTCAACCTCGCCATCAACGGCAGCTTCTGGATCGGCGCGGCGCTCGGCGCCGGCGTCAGCCTGGTGCTGCTCGACCCGCGCGTGCTCGGCCCCGTCTGGGGATGGCGCGGCGGCTTTGCACTCGGTGCGTTGCTGGCCGCGGCGATCGTGCTGGTACGCCGCCACGTGCCGGAAAGTCCGCGCTGGCTGATCGCCCACGGTCGCGCCGCCGAGGCTGAAAGCATCGTCGCCGCGATCGAGGCCGAGGTCAGCGCCGAGCACGGCCCGCTGGCTGTCGTGCAGGGCGGCCTGCGTTACCGGCCGGGCGCGACGCCGACCCTGCGCGAGGTGCTGCACGTGCTGCTGGGGCGCTACCGCACCCGCAGCATGGTCGCGCTGGCGCTGATGATCTCGCAGGCGTTCTTCTACAACGCGATCTTCTTCACCTACGCGCTGGTGCTGACGCATTTCCACGGTGTCGACGAAAGCCTCGTCGCGCTCTACATCTTCCCGTTCGCACTCGGCAACGTCCTCGGCCCGCTCCTCCTCGGTCCGCTCTTCGACCGCTTCGGCCGACGCCGGATGATCGGCGCGACCTATGTCCTGTCGGGTGTCGGCCTGGTGCTGACGGCCATTGCATTTCGCGCCGGCTGGCTCGATGCGCGCAGCCAGGCGCTCTGCTGGTCGGCGGTCTTCTTCTTCGGCTCGGCGGCGGCGAGTTCGGCCTACCTCACCGTCAGCGAGGTTTTCCCGCTGCAGATGCGCGGGCTGGCGATATCCCTCTTCTTCGCCATCGGCACCGGCGCCGGTGGGTTCGCGGCGCCGGCGCTGTTCGGCTGGCTGATCGGCACCGGCAGCCGCGACGCCGTCGCCGCGGGCTATGCCTTCGGCGCGGTGCTCGTCATCGGCGCCGGCCTGCTGGCGCTGCGCCACGCCGCCGATGCCGAGCGCAAGCCGCTCGAGGAGGTGGCTCCGCCGTTCGGGACTTCCTGAGTGTGGTGAGAGGGAACTCCTCCGGCTGTGGAGGTTCCCACACCCTTGCACACTTCCCCCGGAGGAACACATGGACAAGAAGCTGCACCTGCTCGATTCGTTTCGCGTGCACGGCGCCGATGGCGCCGCCTACAAGGTGATGGCCTACGAGCACATGCTGCGCACCGACGTGCTCCAGGATGGTGCCGAGCACTGGGAGCCTACGGGGCTGACCGAGTACCGGCTCGAATCCGGTGAGCGCGTCGACCTCGTCGGCAACGGGGTCATGCGGGTGGTGCCGACGGGCCTCGAACTGCGGATGACCGAGGAGGCCTCCGCGACGCCGGCCGGCGGGAAGGGCAAGCGCAAGGCCAGGAGCCACCACTGAAGCGGCCTGCGCCGCCGCACCGCCGCCCACCCTGAACGCCGCCGCGTTGCCGCGGGTTCGCGCTCAGCCGAGCTCGATCATCATCGGCTGGTGATCCGAGGCTTGCGTCGTCAGATCGACGGCAACCGCACGCAGCCGCGGCCGCAGGTCGGCGCTGGCGCAGATGAAGTCGCAGGCAAAGGCTTCGGGCCACTGCTCGCGGTCGTGCACGCCCACCGTCGGCGGCTGCGCGCGGTCCGGATGCAGGGACTTCCAGGCGTCCTCCAGCGTCGGGACTGCGCGGTCCTCGAACGGCGCCGTCAGGCGCGCATGCAGGGGATCGGTCGGGCGCAGGTTGAAGTCACCGGTGAGGATCGCCGAAACGGTCTGCGGCTGGGTCCGGAACGGCCCTTCGCGCTCGTCGCGCTGGCCGTTCGCGAGCGCATGGCCGCAGGCCTCGGCGTGGCGCGCGCGGACCGCGTCGACCTGGGCGGAGCGCTGCGTCAGCGAGTAGTACTCGAGGTGGGTCGTCATCACGCGCAGCGGTCCGAACGGCGTCTCCAGCAAAGCCTCCACGAGGACCCGCGGCATGCTGATCGCGGCCGGGTCCGCCGGCCACGGCAGCTGCAAGCGCATCGCCTGCACCACCGGGTAGCGGCTGAGGATCATGTTGCCGAACCGGCGGCGCCTGCCGTTCGGCGCCGCCGTGTCGACGACGCCACCAGGCACGGCGGTGTAGCCAGGCAGCGCTGCGCCGATCTCGGCGAACTGGTCCTCGCCGCGGCTGCCATCGAGCCCGGGGTAGTTGGCCGCGACTTCCTGCAGGCACAGCACGTCGAAGTCGGCGAAGGCGCGCGCGTGCTCGACGATGCGCTGCGCGCTGACGACGCCGTCGATGCCGCGGCACCACTGGATGTTCCAGGTGATCAGCTTCAAAATGTGTCGATGCCTGCGCTGCGTGAAGGATGCGATGCGTGTGCCGTCGCGCTCGGGGGGTTCACGCTGTCGAGCGGCCAGCCCTCGTCGCGACGAATCGGCGCCATCGTACAAGGGCCTCGCGGCCGAGCGCCGTGGCGGGCCGCTTGTGCTCTCGCGTCGACAATCGACCCATGGATTTCGTCAACTTGCCGATGCTCGCCGCGTCCGCACTGGTCTTCGCCAGCGTGCTGGCGGGCCTGTTCTCGGCGCGCTTCGGGTTTTCCTTCCTGCTGGTGTTTCTCGGCGCCGGAATGCTCGCCGGCGAGGACGGCCCGGGTGGCTATCGCTTCGACGATTTCCGACTGAGTTTCTGGGTCGGCAATCTCGCGCTCGCGGTGATCCTGCTGGACGGCGGGTTGCGCACCCAGTACGCACGATTTCGCACCGGCCTGCGCCCGGCCGCGGTGCTGGCGACCTTCGGCGTGCTCATCTGCGCGGGCATCACCGCACTGGCCGGGGTCTGGTTCGTCGGTCTGGACTGGGGAACCGCCTTGCTGCTCGGTTCCATTGTCGGCTCCACCGATGCGGCGGCCGTGTTCGCCCTGCTGACCCGATCGGGCGTGACGCTGAACGAACGCGTCGCAGCAACGCTGGAAATCGAATCGGGCATGAACGATCCGATGGCTGTCTATCTGACGCTGGCATTCATCGCACTGCTCGCCAGCGGCGCCAACGCCGACTCGGCCTGGTCGACGATGGCACTGTCGTTCGTCCGGCAGTTCGGATGGGGGTCGCTGGCGGGTGTGATCGGCGGCCTGGCCTTTGCCCTGCTGCTGGGCCGCGTCGCGTCGCGCAATGCCGAAAGTGGCGTCGCCGCCTTGCTGATCGTGGCAGCCGGCCTGTCGACCTTTGCCGCCACCGGCGTGGTCGGCGGCTCGGGCTTCCTGGCGGTCTACCTGTTCGGCCTGATCGTCGCCAACCGCGCTGCAAAGGTCGTCGCACCGACGCTCGCGGCCATGGACGGCTATGCCTGGCTGGCGCAGGCCGGCATGTTCCTGCTGCTGGGGCTCCTGGTGACGCCGCGCGACATGCTCGATTCGGCGGGTCCGGCGTTGGGGGTGGTGCTTGTGTTGATCTTCGTCGCCAGACCCGTGGCCGTCTGGATCTGCCTGCTGCCGTTTCGCTTCAGCGCTCGCGAGACATGGTTCATCGCCTGGGTCGGGCTGCGCGGCGCGGTCCCGATTGTGCTGGCGCTGTTCCCGCTGCTGGCCGGCACGCCGCACGCGGCACTGATGTTCAACATTGCGTTCGTGGTGGTGCTGACCTCGCTGCTGGCCCAAGGCAGCACGATCGCGTGGGTGGCGCGCTGGTTGCGTGTGGCGATGCCCGATCCGTCCGATGAGCAGCAGGTCCGAGCCGTTTTCCGCGACTTCTCCCTGGACCCGGCCACCGACGTCGGGTCGGTGTGCGAGTTCTACGGCCTGCCGCGGCCCGCGGACGCGTCCTCGACACTCGGCGACTGGATGCGCGCGGAACTGCATCGCGCGCCCGTCGCCGGCGATGCCGTGCAGCTCGGGACGATGACGCTGGTGGTGCGAGAGGTCGACCACGGCAGAATCTCGCGCATCGGGCTCGGCCTGAAAGGCTGACGCCACTCGATGCCCGGCCAGGCTCCTGGCCGGGAGCGTGCTGCCGCCATCAGCGGATGCCGGCGCGCATGAACGACTGCACGAACTGGCGCTGGAACAGCAGGAAAGCGATCAAGAGCGGTGCGGTCGTCATGATGGTCGCGGCGGTGATGATCGACCAGTCGATGCCCTGGTCGACGGACGAGAACACCTGCAGGCCGACCGTCAGCGGCCGCGAGTGCACCGAGTTCGTGACCACCAGCGGCCACAGGAAGTTGTTCCAGTGATAGCTGACCGAAACCAGCGCGAACGCCAGGTACACCGGACGGGCCAGCGGCACGTAGACCTTGAGCAGGATCTGCAGTGCATTCGCGCCCTCGACACGCGCCGCCTCCTCCAGCTCCTTCGGGATGGTCTTGAACGTCTGCCGCAGCAGGAAGATGCCGAACGCGGAGGCCATGTAGGGCAGTCCGATCGCGGGCAAGCTGTCGAGGATGCCGAGCACGCTCATCGTGTGGTAGTTCTCCACCAGCAGTACCTCGGGCATGATCAGCAGCTGGACCAGCACCAGCACGAACATCACGTCGCGGCCGCGGAATTCGTAATGCGCGAACGCATACGCGGCCAGCGTGCAGAGCACGAGCTGCACGCCGAGGATCATCGTCACCAGCACGATGGTGTTGAAGAAGTAGCGGCTGAACGGCGCCGCCTCCCACGCGTTGCGGAAATTCTGCAGGGTCAGCGGCGCGTCGAGCTGGAAGCGTGTCGCGAATTCGGCCGGATGGAACGCCGTCCAGAATGCGTAGAGGAGCGGCAGTATCCACAGGATCGCGAGTATCCACGCGCCGGCCGTTTCCAGCGCCAGCCCCGCTGCCGACGGCTTGCGGACCATGCTCACCGGTAGTGCACCTTGCGATCGGCGAACAGGAACTGGCCCACCGCGAGCAGGCCCAGCATCACCAGCAGCACCATGGTCAGCGCCGCAGCGTACGCCGAGTCCCAGAACCTGAACCCGACCTCGTATACGTAGTAAAGCAAGAGTGCGCTCGCGTTGTCGGGCCCGCCCTTGGTCATCACCACGATGTGATCGACCAGCCGGAACGAATTGATGATCGCGTTCACGAGCACGAACAGCGTCGTCGGCATCAGCAGCGGGAACGTAACGCGGCGGAAGAAGTACCAGCGCGAGGCGCCCTCGATCTTCGCGGCCTCCTCGATCTCCGGCGGCAGCGATTGCAGCGCCGCGAGGTAGAAGATCATGAAGAAGCCCG
>JBBQCD010000042.1:0-39897 GCA_038318385.1 Burkholderiales bacterium
ACCTGCCCCGGACGCAGCAGGTGCAGTTCCTCGTCGATCTCCTTCAACTTGTAGGCCGCGCGCGCGCGGTAACCCTCCCGCTGCGCCTGCTTCACGTAGGGATCGGTGAGGTGATCGTGCAGCCAAGCCTTGTTGACCTTCTTGCTCTTGGTCCGGGTTTTCATCGCGCGCCGATAATAGGGCCATGCCCGCGATTCAACTGACCTCCTCCCAGCGCAAGGAAAAGCGCGCCGATGCCCATCACCTCGATCCTGCAGTGATGATCGGCTCGGCCGGCCTGACGCCGGCGGTGCGCCAGGAGGTCGACGCCGCCCTGCAGGCCCACGGCCTGATCAAGGTCCGCGTCGCCCTCGACGACCGCCTCGCCCGTGAGGCGGTGCTGACCGCGCTGGCCGAGGAGCTCGACGCCGCGCCGATCCAGCACATCGGCAAGCTGGTCGTGCTGTGGCGGCCGATCGCGCCGAAGGAAAAGGTCGAACGGGACGACCGCATGCCGGGGCCGAAGGTCGTCAAATTGCTGAAGTTCTCCAAGAGCGGCAACCACCGTGCCCAGGTGAAAAAGATCACCGTGCTCGGCAACATGCGACTGGCCGCCGGAGGCGAGCTCAAGCGCGCACGCAAGCGCAAGACCAGCGTCAAGAAGGCCTCGCAGCAACCCTGAGGACTCAGTCGCGGCGACTCACTCGCGGCTGTAGCGCCAGGTCAGCGCCAGCACCAGCAGACCCTTCAGGGCGAAAAATGCGCCGGAAATGGCGTGCAACGCGGCGAACGACCAGCTGCCCTCACCGGCTCGAGCGGCCTGCATCAGCGGCTGGACGGCGAAATAGCCGGCCACCGTGCAGAACATCGTACCGAGAAGCAGCATCAGTTCGGTGGTGAAGACTGATCCGGTGCCCCGATCGGCCGCTTCCCGGCCACGCCGGCGCTCGATGAACACCAGCAGCAACGCCACGCCCAGGCTCAGGTAGGCCTCGTCGGCAAAAAGAAGGCCGACATAGCGCCCGGCGTCGGCCGGTGCGAGCGTCGAGAAGGCAGCGGGTGCCGCGAGTGCGGCGATGGTCGCCAGCGCGCCGGCCCAGGCCGCGACGAGGGCAGCGGAGACCCGCGGGACTCGGACCATCAGACGTAACGGACGTCCACGATCTCGTAACTCCGCACCCCGCCGGGGGCCTGGACCTCGGCGATCTCGCCGGCGCTCTTGCCGATCAGGGCGCGGGCGATCGGCGAGCTGATCGAGATCAGCCCCTGCTTCAGGTCGGCCTCGTCGTCACCCACGATCTGGTAGGTCACCGCGGCGCCGCTGTCCTCGTCCTCGAGGTCCACGGTGGAACCGAAGACGACGCGACCCTCGGCATCGATGGCCGACGGGTCGATGACCTGCGCGGCCGCGAGCTTGCTCTCGATCTCCTGGATCCGGCCCTCGATGAAGCCCTGCTTGTCCTTGGCGGCTTCATACTCGGCGTTCTCCGAAAGATCGCCTTGGGCCCGGGCTTCGGAGATGGCGCGGATGACCGCGTGACGCTCGACGTTCTTCAGGTTCGCGAGCTCTTCGCGGAGCTTGTCGACCCCGCGCTGGGTGAGAGGAATCGTCGCCATGGCAGTGGGATCTGGAAAGTGGAAATGAAGCCGCCGCCCGAGCGGCGGCGGCTGTCCTGGTTGCGGGTCGATCTTAGTGCAGTTCGGCGTGCAGTTCCTGCAGGGACATCACCACCAGGTCGTCCTTGTACTTCATGCCCTCCACCGCCGCCTCGCAACCGGCCATGCTGGTGTAGTACGTGATGCGGTTGGCGAGCGCCGCCTGGCGGATATGGCGCGAGTCGGCGATCGCGGTGCGGGTCTCGTCGACCGTGGTGAAGACGAGCTGGATCTCGCCGGCCTTGAGCATGTCGACGATGTGCGGCCGGCCGTCCTTGACCTTGTTGACCGGCTTGACCGGCAGACCGGCCTCGGCGATCGCCGCCGCCGTTCCCTTGGTCGCGACGAGCTGGAAACCCAGCTCGTGCAGGTCCCTGGCGACGGCCACGGCGCGTGCCTTGTCGCCGTTCTTCACCGTCACGCAGACCGTGCCCCGGTCCGGGAGCCGCGATCCGGCGCCGAGCTGGCTCTTCAGCATGGCCTCGCCGAAGGTTCGGCCGACGCCCATGACCTCGCCGGTGGAGCGCATCTCGGGACCCAGGATCGGATCGACGCCAGGGAACTTGTTGAACGGGAACACCGCCTCCTTGACCGAAAAATACGGCGGAATGACCTCACCGCGCACGCCCTTCTGATCGGCGAGCTTCTGCCCGACCATGCAGCGCGCCGCGATCTTCGCCAGCGGCTGCGCGGTCGCCTTGGAGACGAACGGCACCGTGCGCGATGCGCGCGGATTCACCTCGAGAACGTAGACCACCGCGGCGTCACCCTCGCCCTGGATCGCGAACTGCACGTTCATCAGGCCGACGACCTGCAGGGCTCGCGCCATCAACGTCGTCTGGCGCCGCATCTCGTCCTGCAGCGCCTTCGACAGCGAGTACGGAGGCAGCGAACAGGCCGAATCGCCGGAATGGATGCCGGCCTGCTCGACGTGTTCCATGATCCCGCCGATCATCACCTCGACGCCGTCGCTGATGCAGTCGACGTCGACCTCGATGGCGTCGTCGAGAAAGCGATCGAGCAGCACCGGTGATTTCTCGCTGACCCGGACCGCCTCGCGCATGTAGCGCTCCAGGTCCTTGTCGCCATGGACGATCTCCATCGCCCGGCCGCCGAGCACGTAGCTCGGCCGCACGACGAGCGGGTAGCCGATCTCGCGCGCCAGATCCAGCGCCTGCTCCTCAGTGCGCGCTGTCCGGTTCGGCGGCTGGCGCAAGCCGAGCTCGGTCAGGAGCTTCTGGAAGCGCTCGCGGTCCTCGGCGACGTCGATCGAATCCGGCGACGTGCCGACGATCGGCACGCCGGCGCGTTCGAGGTCCAGCGCCAGCTTCAGCGGCGTCTGCCCGCCGTACTGGACGATGACGCCGACCGGCCGTTCCTTGTCGACGATCTCGAGCACATCCTCGAGCGTCACCGGCTCGAAATACAGGCGGTCGGAGGTGTCGTAGTCGGTGGAGACGGTTTCCGGGTTGCAGTTGACCATGATGGTCTCGTAGCCGTCCTCGCGCATCGCCAGGGCGGCGTGCACGCAGCAGTAGTCGAACTCGATGCCCTGGCCGATGCGGTTCGGGCCGCCGCCCAGCACCATGATCTTCCTGCGATCGGTCGGCGCGGCCTCGCACTCCTCGTCGTAGGTCGAGTACATGTAGGCGGTCTGGGTCGAGAACTCGGCGGCGCAGGTGTCGACGCGCTTGTAGACCGGGCGCACCCCCATTGCATGGCGGACCTTGCGGACCTCGTGCTGGTTCGAGCCCAGCAGCGTGGCCAGGCGCCGGTCGGAGAAGCCCTTCTGCTTGAGAAAGCGCATCTCCTCGGTCGAGAGACTGGCGAGGTTCCGGCCGGAAAGGGCCTGCTCGCTCTGCACGATCTGGTGGATCTGCGCCAGGAACCACGGATCGATAGCAGTCTCTTCGAAGACCTCCTGCTGGCTGATGCCGAGGCGAAACGCGTCGGCGACGAAGAGGATGCGCTCCGGCCCGGCTTCGCCCAGTTCCTGGACGATCTCCTCGCGGTCGGTGCTGCGTTCGGAGAAGCCGTCGATGCCGGTCTCGAGGCCGCGCAGGGCCTTCTGCAGGCTTTCCTGGAAGGTGCGGCCCATCGCCATCACCTCGCCGACCGACTTCATCTGCGTCGTCAGGCGCGAGTCGGCGGCCGGGAACTTCTCGAAGGCGAAGCGCGGGATCTTCGTCACGACGTAGTCGATCGACGGTTCGAAGCTCGCCGGCGTCGCCCCGCCGGTGATGTCGTTCTTCAGCTCGTCGAGGGTATAGCCGATGGCCAGCTTGGCGGCCACCTTGGCGATCGGGAAGCCGGTTGCCTTGGACGCCAGCGCCGACGAGCGCGAGACGCGCGGATTCATCTCGATCACGACCATGCGGCCGTCGGCCGGGTTGATGGCGAACTGCACGTTCGAGCCGCCGGTCTCGACCCCGATCTCGCGCAGGATCGCGATCGAGGCGTTGCGCATCAGCTGGTATTCCTTGTCGGTCAGCGTCTGAGCGGGTGCGACGGTGATCGAGTCGCCGGTGTGGATGCCCATCGGGTCGAGGTTCTCGATCGAGCAGACGATGATGCAGTTGTCCGCCTTGTCGCGGACAACCTCCATCTCGAACTCCTTCCACCCGATCAGGCTTTCCTCGATCAGCAGTTCCTTCGTCGGCGAGAGATCGAGCCCGCGCTTGCAGATCTCCTCGAATTCCTCGGGGTTGTAGGCGATGCCGCCACCGGTGCCGCCGAGCGTGAAGCTCGGCCGCACCACCATCGGAAACCCGGTGCCCTTGGTCTCGAGAGTGATGCGCTGCTGCACGGCGAGCGCGTCTTCCATCGTGTGGGCGATGCCGGAACGCGCGGAGTGAAGGCCGATGCCGGTCATGGCATCCTTGAACTTCAACCGGTCCTCGGCCTTCTCGATCGCGTGCTCGTTGGCGCCGATCATTTCGACGTCGTACTTCGACAGAACGCCGTGGCGATGCAGGTCGAGGGCACAGTTCAATGCCGTCTGACCGCCCATCGTCGGCAGCACCGCGAAGCCACCCCGGCAACGGGCACGCTCCTTGGCAATGATCTTCTCGACCACCTGCCACGTGATCGGCTCGATGTAGGTGACATCGGCCATCTCCGGGTCGGTCATGATCGTCGCCGGGTTGCTGTTGACGAGGATGACGCGGTAGCCCTCTTCGCGCAGCGCCTTGCAGGCCTGGGCGCCCGAGTAGTCGAATTCGCAGGCCTGGCCGATGACGATCGGACCGGCGCCGATGATCAGGACCGCCTCGAGGTCGGTGCGCTTAGGCATTGCGGCCTCCCGAAGTCGTCGCCTGATGGTCGCGCATGAGATCCATGAATCGGTCGAAGAGGTAGTCGATGTCGTGCGGTCCCGGTGATGCCTCGGGATGCCCCTGGAAACAGAAGGCCGGCCGGTCCGTACGGGCCAGCCCCTGCAGGGTGCCGTCGAACAGCGAGACGTGCGTCGGTCGCAGGTTCGAAGGCAGCGTGGTCTCGTCCACCGCGAAGCCGTGGTTCTGGCTGGTGATGCTGACGCGGCCGGTATCGAGGTCCTTGACCGGATGGTTCGCGCCGTGGTGGCCGAACTTCATCTTGAACGTCTTCGCCCCTGCCGCGAGCGCCATGATCTGGTGGCCCAGGCAGATGCCAAATGTCGGAATGCCGCGCTCGACGAGCTCGCGGGTGGCGGCGATGGCGTAGTCGCAGGGCTCGGGATCGCCGGGGCCGTTGCTGAGGAAGATGCCGTCGGGGCGGTACTTCAGCACTTCGGCCACCGGTGTCTCGGCCGGAACGACCGTCACCCGGGCGCCGCGGCTCGCCAGCATTCGCAGGATGTTCCGCTTGACGCCGTAATCGTAGGCAACCACCTCGAACTTCGGCTCGGCGAGCGTGCCGTAGCCCGTGCCGAGTTGCCACTCGGTCTCGCGCCACTCGTAGGGCGCCTTCTCGCTGACGACTCTCGCCAGGTCCAGACCGGACATGCTCGGTGCCCGCCGCGCCTCGGCGACGGCTTCGGCGCGCTCGGCCTCGCCGACCACCCGGCCGAGGGGAAGAGACAGGATGCAGCCGTTCTGCGCCCCGCCCGTGCGCAGCAATCGGGTCAGGCGGCGCGTGTCGACATTGGCGATCGCCACCGTGCCTTGGCGTTGCAGGTACTCCTGCAGCGTCTCGGTCATGCGGAAATTCGACGCAAGGACCGGCAGGTCGCGGATGATGAGGCCGGCGGCGTGCACTTTCGAGGCCTCGACGTCCTCGTGACTCACGCCGTAGTTGCCGATGTGCGGATACGTCAGGGTGACGATCTGCTGGCAGTAGCTCGGGTCTGTCAGGATCTCCTGGTAGCCGGTCAGGGCCGTGTTGAAGACGACTTCACCGACCGTGCGACCGGGAGCGCCGATCGAGATGCCTTGAAAGACCGTGCCATCTGCAAGGGCCAGGACGGCCTGGGCTTGGGGGACTAGCAATTGCAGCGGCACCGGAACTCCGTGTTGATGCCCGCCCAGCCACAGTTGCAGTCGGAATCCGGCCCGTGTCGGCCGGGCCTCAGCGAAGACGCAATTCGCCGGGGGGTCGTTGAGGTAAACCCTCCAATTCTACCGGGCCGCTCGCCTAGGCGCCGAGTGCGGCAATGCCGGCGCGCGCGATCTGGGCGTCCTCGGACGATTTGACCCCGCTGACCCCGATCGCGCCGACGCAATGGCCGTCGACGAGCACCGGGACGCCGCCCTCGAGCATGCCCTCGAGGCCGGGTGCACTGAGGAAAGCGGTGCGACCCTGGTTGATGGTCTCTTCGTAGACCCGCGATTCGCGCCGGCCTATCGCGGCGGTGCGCGCCTTCGCCGGCCCGATCTGCGCCGAGACCGGCGCCGCGCCGTCGAGGCGCTGCAGGCAGAGCAGGTGCCCGCCGTCATCGACGACTGCGATGGACACCGCCCAACCGTGGGCGAGAGCCTCGGCTTCGGCGGCCGAGGCAATTCGCCGGGCGTCGGCGAGAGAAAGGAAGGGTTTGTGATTCATGGCGGTCCAGGCTTGAATATGCGTCCGTGGCCCGCACTTTACGCAAGGTCCGACGCAGGACGGTCGGAAGCAGGAATGACACACGGTCTTGACGGCCGCGACTGCCCCGGCTCCACTCCGGCTGCGGAACTAGAATGTCCCCCGCGGGTCTCAACCGCAACGACGACACTGGAGGTCTCATGGATCAAGGCATGCAAACCACGCCGCTGTACGCGCAGACCGGTACTTCGGTCGAGCAGCGCAATCGCGTCCTGCGCAACACTTATTGGTTGCTGGCGCTGTCGATGGTGCCGACCGTGCTGGGCGCCTGGATCGGCGTAACCACCGGGGTGTTGGCGCAGATGGGCGCCGGCATGAGCACCATCCTGTTCTTCGTCGGGGCGTTCGGTCTGATGTTCGCGATCGAGAAGAACAAGAACTCTGCCGCCGGCGTTCCGTTGCTGCTGGCCTTTACTTTCTTCATGGGGCTGATGCTGTCGCGCCTCATCGGCGCCGTGCTCGGGGTGGCCAATGGCGCCGGACTGATCATGATGGCGTTTGCCGGGACCGGGCTGATCTTCTTCGGCATGGCCACGCTGTCCTCGGTGATCAAGCGCGACCTGACGGCGATGGGCAAGTTCCTGTTCATCGGCATGATCATGGTGATCGTCGCCGCGATCGCCAACATCTTCCTGCAGTCCAGCGCCTTGATGATCACGATCTCCGTGATCGCCATCGGCATCTTCTCGGCCTTCATCCTGCACGACCTCAAGCGGGTCAAGGACGGCGAGGAGACCAACTACATCACCGCGACGCTCGGCGTGTACATCAGCCTGTACAACGTCTTCTCGTCACTGCTGGCGATCCTCGGCATCGCCGGCGGCCGCGACTGAACGGACGCACCCGCGTCCTTTGTACGGGGCCTTCGGGCCCCGTTTCCATTTCGGCAGGGCGTTTTCCGGCACGACATCCTGACGCGCTGATTTTCAGGTTGTGTTCAGACATCGAACATTTCTGGGCGGATTCACGTTTCATCGCCCCGCCGAGCCCTGCCTCAGGACCGCTCGAACAAGGCGATGCTTTCGACATGCGCCGTGTGCGGAAACATGTTGATCGCCCCGGCCGCAGCGCAGCGGTAGCCGGCCTGGTGCACCAGCAGGCCGGCATCACGTGCCAGCGTCGCCGGGTTGCAGCTGACATAGACGATCCGCCTTGGGGCCGAGAAGCCTGACGCCCGTGCCGGATCCTGATGGAGTTCAGCCAGCGCCTTGGCGATGGCGAAGGCGCCCTCTCGTGGCGGATCGATCAGCCACTTTTCGGCCGGCCCGAAACCGACGACCTCGTCGACGCCCAACTCGAACAAGTTGCGGGCCTCGAAGACCGCGCGCCCCTCCAGACCGTTCAGGACCGCGGCGGCGCGCGCCCGGGCGATCAGAGTGGGGCTGCCTTCGACACCGAGCACCTCACGCGCCCGAGTGGCCAACGGCAAGGTGAAGTTGCCGAGCCCGCAGAACCAGTCGATCACGCGCTCGGAACGCTGCACGTCCAGCAGCCGCAGCGCGCGACCGACCAGGACCTCGTTGATCGCGTGGTTGACCTGGGTGAAATCGGTCGGCAGGAACGGAATCCGCACGTCGAACTCGGGCAGTTCGTACGCGAGCGCGGCACCGCCTTCGTCGAGCCGATGGACGGTGTCCGGCCCCTTCGGCTGCAGCCACCACTGGACCGTGTTCGCCCGACCGAATTCGCGCAGCCGCTCCAGATCGGCCTGGGTCAACGGCTCGAGGTGGCGCAGGACGAAGGCGGTGACCTCGCCGCCGATGGCGACTTCGATCTGCGGCAGCCGGTCGCGCTGATCCATCGAACCGACCAGCGCGCGCAGCGGCAGCAACATCGCGCTCACGTGAGCCGGCAGCACTTCGCAGCTGTCCATGTCGGCGACATAGCTGGACTTGCGCTCGTGGAAACCCACCAGCACCGTGCCCTTCTTGGCGACATGACGCACCGACAGACGGGCGCGATGGCGGTAGCGCCAAGCCGGTCCCGCGATCGGACGCAGCATCTGGTCGGGCCTGACCTTGCCGAGATGCCAGAGCGCGTCCTCGAGGGCGCGCTGCTTGGTCGCGATCTGGGCATCGACGTGGAAGTGCTGCATCTTGCAACCGCCGCAGGTGCCGAAGTGCGGGCATTTCGGCACCACGCGCTGTGCGCTGTCGCGGCGCCGCGCGGTCATGCGCGCCTGCTCCCAGTTGTTCTTGCGGCGCAGAACCTGGACCTGCACCTCCTCGCCGGTCAGCGCGTCCTCGACGAAGACGACCTTGCCTTCGGCGTCGTGGGCGACGCCCTGGGCCTCGAGGTCGAGGGATTCGATCTTCAACCATTCCTGGGGTAATGCCATGCGGCCGATTATTCATGCGCGGCGAACGGCGGCACTCACGCCCCGATGCACACGAGCTGACGCCAGCGGTACACTTTGAGCGCCAGGAGAGAGCTTCCGCGTGAAGCCGCCGAAGGCGCAGGCCCTGTTGATGCGAAGGGTCGAACGCTCAGGCAAAAGGACTGGCAAGCGCTTCATCCGAAGCGTTCCTCACTGGAGAGAGGCCCGCCTCGAGCGGGTCCACCGAAGGGGCAAGCGGGACCCGCGAGCGGGTTGCGCCAATCTCTCAGGTAAAGCGGACAGGGGGCATGGTGCGGCGCGACCGAAGCGCCGCATGGAAACTATGCCCTCGGAGACGTCCATGTCCGCCACTGCCCTGCTGAAGACCCCCCTGCACGCGCTGCACGTCGAACTCGGCGCCAGGATGGTGGAGTTCGCCGGCCATGAGATGCCAGTCTCCTACCCTGCCGGCATCATGGCCGAGCACCGTCATTGCCGGGCTTCGGCGGCGCTCTTCGACGTTTCCCACATGGGCCAGTTGCGGCTTCTCGGCGAGGGTGCCGCGCGCGCCCTCGAGCACCTGGTTCCGATGGACATCGCCGGCCTGGCACCGGGGCGGCAGCGCTATGCACTGTTCACGAATTCGAGCGGCGGCATCCTCGACGACCTGATGGTCACGCGCCGTGAGGACGACCTCTTCGTCGTCGTCAATGCGGCCTGCAAGGACGCCGATGTCCGGCACCTCGTGACCCACATCGGCGATCGCTGCACCGTGAAAACGATGCCCGACCAGGCACTGCTCGCCCTGCAGGGGCCGCGCGCGGCGACCGCACTGGCCGCTCTCGCCCCCGGAGTCGAGACCCTCACGTTCATGTCCGGAGGCGCCTTCGTTCTCGCGGGAGCCGATTGCTACGTCACGCGATCCGGGTACACCGGCGAGGACGGCTTCGAGATCTCCGTTCCGGCCGAGGCCGCCGAGGGCCTCGCGCGTCTGCTGCTGATGCATCCGCAGGTCGAGCCCGCGGGTCTGGGCGCACGCGACACGCTCCGGCTGGAAGCGGGCCTGTGCCTCTACGGCCACGACATCGATGCGACGACGACGCCGATCGAGGCCGGCCTTTCATGGGCCATCCAGAAGATCCGCCGCGCCGGTGGCGCGCGCGAGGGCGGCTATCCAGGGGCGCCGGTCATCGACGCGCAGCTGGCGATCGGCGCGCCCGACAAGCGCGTCGGCCTCGTCGGCCTCGAGCGCGTGCCGGTGCGCGAGGGCGCGGCGATCTTCGATGCCCTCGGCCACCGGCTCGGACGCGTGACGAGCGGAACGCTCGGACCGACCTTCGACAAGCCGATCGCCATGGCCTACCTTGCCACCAACCATGCCACCGTCGGCAACGAGGTGCACGCCGACGTGCGGGGCAAGTTGCAGCCGATGCGCGTCGCACCGCTGCCGTTCGTCGCCCACCGCTACGTTCGCGCGCCCGCATGAACGGCGCGCCGCGCGGCGCCGCCACATCGAATCCGCAGACCCAACCCCGAGGAGCATTCCCGATGACCTTCCAGTACACCAGCGATCACGAGTGGGTCGATCTCACCGATCCGAAGAACGCCATCGTCGGCATCACCCAGCATGCCCAGGATGCCCTCGGCGACATCGTCTTCGTCGACCTGCCGAGCCTGGGCGCGCGCTTCAAGCGCGGCGATGTCGCCGGCGTCGTCGAGTCAGTGAAGGCCGCGGCCGACCTCTACATGCCCGTCGGCGGCGAGGTCGTCGCGGTGAACGAAGCGCTGCGCGCCGATCCCTCGCTGGCCAACACCGACCCCCAGAAGTCCGGCTGGTTCTTCAAGATCAGCCTCGCCGACGACGCCGATCTCGGCGAGCTGATGGACCAGGCCGCCTACGACGAGCTCGTCAAGAACGCCTGATCCATGGACCATTCCACCGCACCGACGCCGACGTCCGAGCCGCACCGCCTCGGCGCGCTGGACGCGCTCGACGACCACGCGGCCTTCGCGTCCCGTCATATCGGCATCCGCACCGAGGACGAAGGCCGGATGCTGGAGGCGATCGGCGCGATGACGCGCACCGCCTTGATCGATGCGGTCGTGCCGCAGTCGATCCGGCGCGCGCGGCCGATGGCGCTGCCGCCGGCGGCCTGGGAAGCCGAAGCACTCGCCGAACTGCGGGCGATCGCGGCCCAGAACCGCCTTGTCAAGAGCTTCATCGGTCAGGGCTACCACGACACCCACAAGCCGGGCGTCATCCTGCGCAACGTCATCGAGAACCCGGCCTGGTACACCGCCTACACCCCGTACCAGGCGGAGATCTCGCAGGGCCGTCTCGAGGCGCTGCTGAACTTCCAGACGATGGTCTGCGACCTGACCGGCATGGCGATCGCCGGCGCCTCGATGCTCGACGAAGCCACCGCCGCGGCGGAGGCGATGACACTCGCGCTGCGCAGCCTCGGCACCCAGGCGCAGTCGAACCGCTTCTACGTGGCCGACGACGTCCTGCCGCAGACCCTCGATGTCGTCCGCACGCGGGCGCGCCCGCTCGGCATCGAAGTCGTGACCGGACCGGCGGAAGCCGCCGCCGAAGTCGATGCCTATGCGGTGCTGCTGCAATACCCCGGCGTCACCGGCGTGATCCGCGATCTGCAGCCCCTCATCAAGGCCGTCCATGCCCGCGGTGGACTTGCCATCGTCGCCACCGACCTGCTGGCCCTCACCCTGCTGGCGCCTCCGGGCGAGATGGGCGCCGACATCTGCGTCGGCAACAGCCAGCGCTTCGGCATGCCGATGGGCAATGGCGGGCCGCACGCGGCCTTCCTCGCCACGCGCGACGAGTTCAAGCGATCGATGCCGGGCCGGCTCGTCGGCGTCAGCGTCGATGCGCACGGTGCCCCGGCCTACCGGCTGGCACTGCAGACCCGCGAGCAGCACATCCGGCGCGAGAAGGCCACCAGCAACATCTGCACGGCGCAGGTGCTGCCGGCCGTCGTCGCCGGCATGTACGCCCTCTTTCATGGCCCGGCCGGGCTGACGCGCATCGCCTCGCGGGTGGCGAGCTACACCGCGGTCCTCGCGGCGGCGCTGCGCGACCTCGGCTGCCCGCCGCGTCATGCCAGCGCCTTCGACACGCTCGAGATCCCGACCGGGGAGCGCACCGCCGAGATCATCAGCGCCGCGCTCGCCGCCGGCGGCAACCTGCGGAGGGCGAGCCCGACCAGCGTCGGCATCACCCTCGACGAGACGACGACCCGCGCCGATGTCGAGATGCTCTACGCAGTCTTCGCATCCGGCCGGGCCCCCGCCGCGCTGGACTGGAGCCGCCACGATCGCTGTGTCGCCCCGCTGCTGCCCGCCGCCCTGCGCCGTCGCAGCACCTTCCTGACGCATCCGGTGTTCGCCCGCCACCGCTCGGAAACGCAGATGCTGCGCTACCTGCGCGCTCTCGCCGACAAGGATCTCGCGCTCGACCGCACGATGATCCCGCTCGGCTCGTGCACGATGAAGCTGAACGCGACCAGCGAGATGATTCCGATCACCTGGCCGGAGTTCGCCCACGTCCACCCCTACGCCCCCGCCGACCAGCGTGCCGGCTACGACATCCTGCGGCGCCAGCTCGAGGCGTGGCTCTGCGAAGCCACCGGCTATGCCGGCGACAGCCTGCAGCCCAACGCCGGCTCGCAGGGCGAATACGCGGGTCTCCTGGTCATCAAGGCCTGGCACGAATCGCGCGGCGACACCGGCCGTGACATCTGCCTGATCCCGGAGTCGGCGCACGGCACCAACCCGGCGAGCGCGCAGATGGCGGGTCTCCAGGTCGTCGTCACGCGTTGCGACGCTGACGGCAACGTCGATCTCGCCGACCTGCGCGCCAAGTGCGAGCAGCATGCGGCGCGCCTGGCGGCGGTGATGATCACGTATCCGTCGACCTACGGTGTCTTCGAAGCCCGCGTGAAGGAGCTTTGCGACGTCGTCCATGCGCACGGCGGCCGCGTCTACGTCGACGGCGCGAACATGAACGCGCTCGTGGGCGTCGCCGCGCCCGGCGAATTCGGCGGCGATGTCAGCCACCTCAACCTCCACAAGACCTTCTGCATCCCGCACGGCGGCGGCGGCCCGGGCGTCGGCCCGGTCTGCGTCGTCGCCGACCTGGTTCCGTTCCTGCCGGGCCATGCGACCGGCGGACTCGGCGGCGCTTCGGCCGTTGGCGCGATCAGCGCCGCGCCGCTCGGCAACGCCGGCGTCCTGCCGATCAGCTGGATGTACATGCGGATGATGGGGCCCGAGGGTCTCCGCCGTGCCACCGAAACTGCCATCCTCTCGGCGAACTACATCGCCGCGCGACTGGCCGGACACTACGAGGTCCATTTCAGCGGCAACGTCCCCGGCGTCGCCGGCGGCGGCGTGGCCCACGAATGCATCCTCGACCTGCGCCCGCTGAAGGAAGCCACCGGTGGCGCCCGCGGCGTCAGCGCCGAGGACGTCGCCAAGCGGCTGATCGACTACGGCTTCCACGCCCCGACGCTCAGCTTTCCGGTCGCCGGCACGTTGATGGTCGAACCCACGGAGAGCGAATCGCTCGAGGAGCTGGACCGTTTCTGCGACGCGATGATCGCGATCCGCGCCGAGGTCGCGCGCATCGAATCGGGCGAATGGCCGCCAGGCGACAACCCGCTGAAGGCCGCTCCACACACCGCCGAGGCGCTGCTGAAGGACGACTGGCCGCACCCGTACACCCGCGCCGAAGCCGCCTACCCGCTCGCCGCGCTGCGCCGGTCGAAGTACTGGGCGCCGGTCGGGCGCGTCGACAACGTCTGGGGCGATCGCAACCTGTCCTGCTCCTGCCCCCCGCTCAGCGCCTACGAGACGTCCTGATCCACCGCGCCGCGCGACGGCCGCGCTGGAACGCGTTATGCATGCCCGCCGGACACCCTTGGCTCCGGAGATCGAGCATGCTCGACACGACGACGACGAAGTTCTCGCATGTGAAGGACGGGGACACCCCTTGGCGCGGCGCGGGGCTGCGCGACTTCTTCCGCTACCGCGACCTCGGCATCGAAGAGGCCACCGCGGGCCGCGTGATCGCCCAGCTCGTCAAGGCCGAGATGGCACCAGCGAAGGGCACTGGCTGGCACCGCCATGAGGCGGAGTTCCACATCGTGTTCATGATCAAGGGCTGGGCCCGCTTCATGTACGGCGACCAGGAGACCCTGGTCGAAGCCGGTGACTGCGTGCACCAGCGCCCGGGAATCGTCCACTACCTGTTCGACTACTCGGCCGACATGGAGTATCTCGAGGTCGTCGGACCGGCGGACTTCACTTCGATCGACGCGCCCGCGCCCTGCGACGTGCCGGCGCCCAAGGGCTGGTAGCAGCGCTTCAGAAATCCATCTCGAGCTCGTCGATGTCGTCCGGCTCGAGGCGGGCGGCGGCGGTCCACTCGATCATCTCCGGCATGGCCATGATCGCGCGGCAATAGACGAGGCTGGGGCGGTCCATCTTGACGTGGTAGGTCTGGAAGCGCGTCACCACCGGCGCGTACATCGCGTCGGCCATCCCGCGCTGCGCGCCGAACAGGAAGGGGCCGCCGTAGCTCGCCATGCATTCGGCCCAGATCGCGACGATCCGCTCGATGTCGCCCTCGGCCCGGGTCCAGACCTTGTGCCCGGGAAAGTCGCCCTTCAGGTTCATCGGCAGCGCCGAGCGCAGGCTCGCGAAGCCGGAGTGCATCTCGCCGCAGATCGCCCGGCAGTGCGCGCGCGCCGCCCGATCGGCCGGCAGCAGTCCGCTCGCCGGCATGACTTCCGCCAGGTATTCGCCGATGGCCAGGGTGTCCCAGACCTTGACGCCTTCATGGGTCAGGCAGGGCACGCGGATGCTCGGCGCCAGCAGCAGGATCTCCTGGCGGGCGTCGGCATCGTCGGGGGCGACCATGATCTCGTCGAACGCCAGACCGGCGAACCGGGCCATCAGCCAGCCGCGCAGCGACCACGACGAATAGTTCTTGCAGCTGAGCGTCAGGGCGCCGACGGCGCGCCGCGGTAACTTCGCGGTTGCACGCGCCTTGCTGCCGGTCGCGGCGGATTTCGGTCTCTGGAGCGTGGCGGCGGGCGGCATCGGCTGAGCATTGCAAGGGATGTGCCAGTTCGCGGCCTTGGCCCGCAAGTTGCAATCGAACGGGGCAGACAACGCCGAAGGCTTCCCGATGTACCAGGCGTACCAGGCGCATACCGATCTGATGTGGCCGCTGCGCACCCTCGCAAAACTGTCGCTGCCGATGCTGATCGAGCCGCTGTACGGCGCGACGGCGCAGCAGGCGCGACGGCAGGCTGCGGCCGCCTGCCGCGTCCTGGAGCTGACCGAGGTTACGCACCGCCGGCCGCCGTGGCGGATCGCCAGCGTGATCGACGGCGATCGCGAGGTCGCCGTCACCGAGGAGGTGGTGCGGATCACCCCGTTCGCGACCCTGCGCCGCTTCCGCAAGCACGGCGTTACGGCGCAGCCCCGCGTCCTCATCGTCGCACCGATGTCCGGCCACTTCGCGACGTTGCTGCGCGACACCGTCCGGACGATGCTGAAGGATCACGACGTCTACGTCACCGATTGGCACAACGTGCGCGACGCGCCGCTCGCCGCAGGCCGCTTCGGTCTCGACGAGTACACGGCGCACCTGATCGACTTCGTCGCGGCCATCGGACCCGGGGCGCACCTGGTGGCGATCTGCCAGCCGTGCGTCTCGGCGCTGGCGGCGGTCGCGCTGATGTCCGAAGACCAGCACCCCGCCACGCCGCGAAGCCTCACGCTGATGGCCGGGCCGATCGACTGCCGCATCGCGCCGACGGAAGTCAACCGTCTGGCGAACGACAAGCCGATCGACTGGTTCGAGAAGAATCTGATCAGTCACGTGCCGCTGCGCCACGCCGGTGCCGGCCGGCGCGTCTATCCCGGGTTCATCCAGCTCTCGGCCTTCATGAGCATGAACCGGGAGCGACACGTCAATGCCTTCAAGGAGTACTTTGCGCACCTCGTCGCCGACGAGTTCGACAAGGCCGAAGCGACACGGACCTTCTACGAGGAATACCTGGCGGTGACCGACCTCGCGGCCGATTTCTACCTCGAGACCGTGCGCCTGGTGTTCCAGGAGTACGCGCTGCCGCGCGGCGAGCTGCGCCTGCTGGGTCGGCGCATCGATCCGGGGGCCATCCGACGCACCGCACTGCTGACGATCGAGGGGGAGCGCGACGACATCTGTTCGGTCGGACAGACGCTGGCCGCGCACGACCTGTGCACGAACCTGCGGCCGTGGATGCGCAGCCATCACGTGCAACCGAACGTCGGTCACTACGGGGTCTTCAGCGGCAAGCGCTGGCAGACCCAGATCTATCCGGTCGTGCGCGACATCATTCACGTGTCGGAATGACACCGCACCGCGACCCCGCCCGCGCCGCCGGCGTCTGGGCGCCGATCGCGCCGCCGGGATCGAAGGGCGTCCGGGCAAGGACCGGGTTTCGACTCAGGCCGGTTCTGCGAGGCGCCTGTCCAGCACGTAGGCCCGGCTGCAGCACAGCGCCGCGACCAGCGCCGCGCCGCTGGCCGCCCAGAACACCGCCGCAAAGCCGTAGACCTGACTGAGCGCACCCCCGCCGACGCCGCCGATGACACCCGACAAGCCGTATCCCAGGACCGTGTAGAGCGCCTGGCCACGACCACGCAGTCGTCCCGGGAAGTGGCGGTTGATGACCGCGATGCAGGCGGTGTGCTGGGCGGCGAACGTCAGCGCGTGCAGCGCTTGCGAAACCATCAGCACCCACGGTTGTCCGGCGAAGGCCGCGACCAGGCCGAAGCGCAGGATCGAGGCGAGGGCTGCGACGACCAGCCAGCCCTGCATCGGCAGGCGGCCGATCCAGGCACCCTGGAACCAGAACCAGACCACCTCGACGGCCACGCCGGCGGCCCAGATGAAGCCGACCGAGATGCGGCTGTAGCCGAGCGCGTTGAGGTAGAGCGAGAAGAACGCGTACAGCGCGGTGTGCGCCAGCACTGTGAAGAAGACGCCGGCGAAGAACCAGGCGACCACCGGCTGGCGGAGCACCGACAGCGCACCGGTCGCGTCGCTGCCGGTCTGGGCCGTCTCCGGCAGCACCTGCAGGCGCAATGCAGCCCACAGCAGCGCGCCGAGGAGCGCGATGACGAGCAGCGGAAAGACACGCACGCCAAATCCCTGGAGCACGAAGCCGCTGCCACTCACGGCCAGGATGAATCCCATCGATCCCCAGACCCGCACCCGGCCATAGCGACGCGCGTCCAGCGCTTTGCCGCGGCTGACGAAGTGCGCCAGCGCGGCCTCGCTGATCGGGATGACGCCGGCGGTGCAGAGGAAGAGCGCGGCGGTGACGCCGGTGATCCAGGCGTAGGCCGGCGAGACGAGGAAACCGCACGCGCTCAGCAGCGAGAGCGCCACGGCAATCCGCAGCAGCAGGCCGCGTTGTCCGGTGTGGTCGGCGATCCAGCCCCAGGCGTAGGGACTCAGGACCCGGGTCGCGCTCTGCACCGAAGCGAGTACGCCGATCGCGAGGGTCGAATAACCCAGGCTCTGGAACCACAGCGGCGCATAGGTGCCGAACAGGCCGGCGTAGGCGAAATAAGCGCACGAGACCGCGCCGAAGGCAAACAGGGTGCGCCGCGGGGGCGCGTCCGCGGGCGCGGCGCCGGTCAAGGCGCGCGGGCGGGGATCGGCGGTGTCGCCACACGCACGTCGCCGCATTGCGCGCGATGCCGCAGCGCATGGTCCATCAGCACCAGGGCCAGCATCGCCTCGGCGATCGGCGTCGCGCGGATACCGACGCAGGGGTCGTGGCGGCCGAAGGTCTCGACCACCGTCGGCGCACCGGCGCGGTCGATCGAGCGTCGCGGGCTGCGGATCGAGCTCGTCGGCTTGACGGCGATGGAGACCGTGATGTCCTGCCCGGAAGAGATGCCGCCGAGCACGCCGCCGGCGTTGTTGCCGAGAAACCCTTCGGGCGTGAGCTCGTCGCCATGCGTCGTTCCACGCTGCGCCACCGAGGCGAAGCCGGCGCCGATCTCCACGCCCTTGACGGCATTGATGCCCATCATGGCGTGGGCGATCGCGGCATCGAGCTTGTCGAAGAGCGGCTCACCGAGTCCCGCGGGGACGTTGCGGGCGACGACATCGATGCGGGCGCCGCAACTGTCGCCGGCCTTGCGCAGTTCGTCCATGTACGCCTCCAGCCGCGGGATGTCGGTGGCGTTGGCCGCGAAGAACGGATTGTTCGGCACATGCGCCATCGACTCGAAGGGAATCACGATGTCGCCGATCTGCGTCATGTGGCCTTCGAAGGTCGTGCCGTGCTGCTGCAGCAACCACTTGCGCGCGACCGCGCCGGCGCCCACCATCGGCGCCGTCAGCCGCGCCGAGGCCCGGCCGCCGCCGCGTGGATCGCGCAGGCCGTACTTGTGCAGGTAGGTGTAGTCGGCATGCCCCGGCCGGAAGGTGTCGAGGATGTTGCCGTAGTCCTTGCTGCGCTGGTCGACGTTGCGGATCAGCAGGCAGATCGGCGTGCCAGTGGTGACGCCTTCGTAGACACCCGAGAGGATCTCGACGCTGTCGGGCTCGTTGCGCTGGGTCACGTGGCGCGAGGTCCCGGGGCGGCGCCGGTCGAGTTCGGGCTGGATGTCGGCCTCCGACAGCGCCATGCCGGGCGGACAACCGTCGATCACGCAGCCGATCGCCGGACCGTGGCTTTCGCCGAAGTTGGTGACCCGGAAGAGGAGGCCGAGGGTGCTGCCGGACATCGGGGGAAGGTTGGACGCGCGTCGTTCAAATGAAACCACCGCCCGAAGGCGGTGGCTCCACGAGGAGATTCGATTCTAGACCGCTAGGCGGCGCGATCCGGCGAGGGCTGCTCGTCGCGATCCTCGACCGGCCAGTCGCGGATGTAGGCCTTGAGCATGCGGTTCTCGAAGTCCTGGCTGTCCACCACCGCCTTGGCGACGTCGTAGAAGGAGATCACCCCCATCAGCGTGCGCTGGGTGACGACCGGCATGTAGCGCGCGTGGCGCCCGAGCATCATCCGCCGCACCTCGTCGATCTCGGTGTCGGGCGTGCAGGTGAGCGGATGGTCGTCCATGACGCTCCTCACCAGCGACTCGCCGAGCGCGCCGCCGTTCTTCACGACCGCCTGGATGACCTCGCGGAAAGTCAGCATGCCGACCAGCTCGCCATGATCCATGACGACGAGTGAACCGATGTCCTGCGCGGACATCGTGTTGACGGCGTCCGCGAGCCGCTGTTCAGGCGCCACCGTGAACAGCGTGCCGCCCTTGACGCGGAGGATGTCGCTGACTTTCATGGGCGTCTCCCAGTGATGGATGCCGACCCAATATAGCCCACAATCCAGCGACGCAACACCTCCTTAGGCCCTTGCGCCGACCGACCCATCCGCTGCCTGCGCAGCTGTCCGGAGACCTCATGCCCGGCCCATCCGATCCCGGTTTCGACACCCTCGCGCTGCACGCCGGCGCCGCGCCCGACCCGGCCACCGGCGCGCGCGCCGTACCGATCCACCTGACGACCTCCTTCGTCTTCGAGAACAGCGAGCATGCGGCGTCGCTGTTCAACATGGAGCGCTCGGGACCCGTCTACAGCCGCATCTCGAACCCCACGAACGCGGTCTTCGAGGAGCGCGTGGCCGCGCTCGAAGGCGGCGTCGGCGCGATCGCAACGGCCAGCGGCCAGGCCGCGTTGCACCTGGCGATCAGCACCATCGCCGGCGCCGGCACCCACATCGTCAGCTCGAGCGCGCTCTACGGCGGCTCCCACAACCTGTTGCACTACACGCTGGCGCGATTCGGCATCGCCACCACGTTCGTCCGCCCCGGCGACCACGACGCCTGGCGCGCGGCGATCCGCCCGGAAACACGGCTGCTCTTCGGCGAGACCCTCGGCAACCCCGGTCTCGACGTCCTCGACATCCCGGCCGTCGCCTCGATCGCCCACGACCACGGCCTGCCGCTGCTGGTCGACTCGACCTTCACGACGCCGTGGTTGATGAAGCCATTCGACCACGGCGCCGATCTCGTCTTTCATTCGGCGACCAAGTTCCTGTCCGGACACGGCACCGTGATCGGCGGCGTGCTGGTCGACAGCGGCGGCTTCGATTGGCAGGCCGCGTGCGATGCCTCGGGACGCTTCGCCGAACTCGCGCGACCCTACGACGGTTTCCACGGCATGGTCTTCACCGAGGAGTCGAGCGTCGGCGCCTTCCTGCTGCGGGCGCGCCGCGAAGGCCTGCGCGACTTCGGTGCCTGCATGAGCCCGCACACCGCCTGGCTGATCCTCCAGGGCATCGAGACGCTGCCGCTGCGGATGGCCCGCCACATGGAGAACACCCGCAAGGTGGTTGCGTTCCTGGCCGCACAGCCGATGGTCGAGAGCGTCGGCCATCCCGAACTCGAATCGCACCCTGACCACGCGCTGGCCCGGCGCCTGCTGCCACGCGGCGCTGGCTCGGTCTTCAGCTTCAACCTGCGCGGCTCGCGGGCGCAGGGCCGGGCGTTCATCGAGGCGCTGAAGATCTTCTCGCACCTCGCCAACGTCGGCGACTGCCGCTCGCTCGTCATCCATCCGGCGTCGACGACGCATTTCCGGATGGACGATGCGGCACTCGCCCAGGCCGGCATCACGCCGGGCACGATCCGCCTGTCGATCGGCCTGGAAGACGCCGACGATCTCGTCGAGGATCTCAAGCGCGCCCTCGGCGTGGCGCAGAAGGCCGGCTGATGGAGCTCCTCGTCGACACGCCCGAAGGCCGCCGGGTCGGCTATGCCTACACCGGCGGAAAACCCTTCGACCCCGGCCTGCCGGCAATCGTCTTCATCCACGGGGCGCTTCACGACCACAGCGTCTGGACGCTGCTGGCGCGCTGGTTCGCCAACCACGGCCATGCGGTGCTGGCCCTCGATCTCCCCGCCCACGGGCGCAGTGCGGGTCCGGCGCTGCGCAGCGTCGAGGACCTGGCGCGCTGGGTGCTGGCCGCGCTCGATGCGGCGGCAGTCGCCGAAGCGGTGCTCGTCGGCCACAGCATGGGCTCGCTGATCGCCCTGCAAGCCGCAGCGATGGCCCCGGCCCGCGTCAAACACCTCGCCCTGCTTGGGACGGCTGTGCCGATGCCCGTGGCGCCGGCGCTGCTGGAAACCGCAAGGACGGCGCCGTTGCAGGCGATCGACAGGGTCAACGTCTTCTCGCATTCGACCTTCGCGGCCAAGCCCGGCAATCCCGGCCCCGGCAGCTGGAGCCACGGCGGCAACCGCGCCTTGATGCGCCGGGTCCAGGCCGCGAGTCCCGAGCCCAACCTGTTCCTGGTCGATTTCGAGGTCTGCAACGCCTATGCAGGTGGGCTCGACGCAGCGCGCAAGGTGCGCTGCCCGGCCAGCCTGGTGCTCGGCGCGCGCGACCAGATGGCGGCGCCACGTCAGGCGGCGGAGGTGGCGGCGGCCCTGAATGCCCGCGTCACGACGGTACAGGCCGGCCACTCGATGATGACCGAGGCACCAGACGCGGTGCTGGCAGCGCTGCGCGGCTCACTCGGCTGAGGCCTCGCTCGATCGCCGGCGGCCCGGCCCGCAATCGCGCGCCGGGGACCGGTCCGGACGCGACTAGCGGCCGATGACTTCCTGCAACGTGGTCTCGTCGAAACGCGCACGTTGCCAGAACGCGCGCAACGCCGACATCGGCTGCAGCAGCAGCAGCGCCACCAGCGGCTCGATCGACGTTTGTGCTGGGTCGCACAGCAGGACGAAGCGAGCGTCCCCATCCTCGTCGAGCCGGCCGACCCAGTCGAGCGCGACCAGCGATTCAAGGATCGGATCGGTCTGCAACGGATCGGTGCGCAAGGCCTCGGCCAGCTCGGCGTTGCCGAGGCCCTTGCGCTCGTGCGCCTGGGCCTGAGCGAGTTCGCGCAGGACCGCGACGGCGAGCTGGAATCGCGATCCCGGCGCGTCCGGCCAGCGCACGACCCGCATCTGCAGGCTGGGCGCATAGGCTGCGACCACGGCGCCTAGGAGGACGATGACCCAGCTGAGGTAGATCCACACCAGGAAGATCGGCAAGGTCGCGAACGCGCCGTACACCATCGCGTACGTCGGGACCTGCACCAGGTACCAGGTCAGCACGCGCTTGACGACCTCGAAGCCGAGGGCCACGCAGAACCCACCCGCGATGGCGTGACGCCAGCGCACGTGGGTGTTGGGCACATAGTGATACAGCCCGGCCATGCCGAGCGTCATCAGCACGAACTCGATGCTGCCCAGAAAGAGGCCGACGCCGCCCGGCAGCGCCGCGACGAAGCCACGCGAGGCCGAGACCGCGAGCGACGTCAGGCTCAGGCTGACACCGAGCAGCAGCGGACCGAGCGACACGGCCGCCCAGTAGACGAGCACCCGCTGGGCGATGGGCCGGGGGGAGCGGACACGCCAGATCGCGTTGAGGGTGCGGTCGATCGTCAGCATCAGCGCCAGCGTGGTGCCGAGCAGGGCAATCAGGCCGACGCTGCCGAGTCGGCTCGCCTTGCTCGAGAACTGCGTCAGCGCGCTCAGCACCGGACGCGCGATCGCATCCGGGACAAGGCTCTGCAGGAAGTACCTCTGCAGCGCCTCCTGAAAAGACGCGAACATCGGGAACGCAGCGAACGCGGCCAGCATCACCGTGACCAGTGGAACCAGCGAGATCAGCGTCGTGAAAGTCAGGCTGCCGGCGGTCTGGCCGAGGCGGTCGTCTCGAAAGCGCTGGCGAAGGGTGACGAGCGTGTCGAGATAAGGCCAGCGCTGCAGCGTGTCGACGAGGCGCGCCATCTGCTCGCCCCAGCGCGTGGGCGGTGTCTCGGGCGTAGCGTGCGTCGGGGCGGACATTGCTGGCATCATAGTCAGCGATGCAGCCCCACCCTCTCCCCGATTCCGGCGCCGCCTCGCGCGGCGTCGCCGTCGCCAGCCTGCTGGCTCTCATCGCCCTCGGCCTGGCCTGGGAGCTCTGGCTGGCACCGACCGGGCAGCGCACGTTGGCGGTGAAGGTGCTGCCACTGCTGCTGCCTTTGCCGGGCCTGCTGCGCAACCGCCTCTACACCTATCGATGGCTGAGCCTGACGGTCTGGCTGTACTTCATCGAAGGCGTGGTCCGCGCGGCCGGCGATCACGGCACCAGTGCCATGCTCGGCGCCGTCGAGGTGGGACTGAGCCTGGTTCTGTTCGCGGCCTGCGGGACGCATGTCCGGACCACGCTGCGGGCGGCCCGCACGGCCGCGCCATGAAGCTGCTGGACGAACTGCGGGCCATCGTCGGCGCCGGCAACGTGCTGAGCGAAGGCGACCTCTCGGCCTACGAGCTCGACTGGCGCAAGCGCTTCCAGGGACGCGCCCTCGCAGTGGTGAGACCGGCGACCACCGCCGAGGTCGCTGCCGTGGTCGCCGCCTGCGCCGCCGTGCGCACGCCGGTCGTCGCCCAGGGCGGCAACACCGGTCTGGTCGGCGGTTCGGTCCCGGACGCGAGCGGCAACCAGATTCTGCTCAGCCTCGGCCGAATGAACCGGGTCCGCGGCATCGATGCGGCGAACCTCACGATCACGGTCGACGCGGGCTGCGTGCTGCAGGCCGTGCAGATGGCGGCCGCGGCGAGGGACTTGCTGTTTCCGCTGAGCCTCGGCTCCGAAGGCAGCTGCTCGATCGGCGGCAACCTGGCGACGAACGCCGGCGGCACGCAGGTGCTGCGTTACGGCAACGCCCGCGAGCTGTGCCTCGGACTCGAGGTGGTCACCGCCAGCGGCGAGGTCTGGGACGGGTTGACAGGGCTGCGCAAGGACAACACCGGCTACGACCTGCGCGACCTGATGATCGGCAGCGAGGGCACGCTCGGCATCATCACCGCAGCGACGCTGAAACTCTTTCCGCGCCCGGCCGCCGTCACGACCGCCCTGGCGGCAACGCCGACGCTCGAGGCCGCGGTCGATCTGCTGCAGCTCGCGCAGGCGCGCCTCGGCCCGGCACTGACCGGCTTCGAGGTGATGAACGAATTCGCCCTCGGACTGGTCCGCAAACACTTCACCGCCTTGCGCCAACCGCTGCCACCGGCACCCTGGACGGTGCTGATCGAGCAGTCGGACGCGGAAAGCACCGAGCACGCGGCGACTCTGTTCGAGGCGCTGCTCGAAAGCGCTGCGGAGAGCGGCCTCGTCACCGACGCGGCGATCGCCTCGAGCCTCGAGCAGTCGCGTTCGATGTGGCATCTGCGCGAGTCGATCACCCTGGCGCAGGTCGCCGAAGGTCTCAACATCAAGCACGACATCTCGCTGCCGGTTTCGGCGATCGCCGGCTTCGTCGCCGAGACCGACGCCGTGCTGACCCGCGCCTTTCCCGGCATCCGCGTCGTCGATTTCGGCCATCTCGGCGACGGCAACCTGCACTACAACATCCAGGCTCCTGAGGGCACTCCACCGGCGGACTTCCTCGGACGGTTCGAGCATGCGATCAACCGTCTGGTGTTCGATGCCGTCGCCGCACGCGGCGGCTCGTTCTCGGCCGAGCATGGCATCGGCACCCTCAAGCGCGACGCCCTCGCCGAGCGCAAGTCGCCGGTCGCGCTGGCGATGATGCGGGCGATCAAGCAGGCCCTCGATCCGCAGAGCCAGCTGAACCCGGGACGCGTGCTCTGACGCCGCTGCCGCCCGCCCTTTCAGCGGCGCCTGGGACCGGAGGCCAGCGTCCCCGAGCTTGCGGAATCGGCCTCGGCCTCGCGGTGCATCCAGGCGACGAAATCCTGAACCTCGGGCTTGCGGGCGGCGCCGCTCGACTGCAGCAGGTAGTAGCTGCGAGGTGAAGCCAGCGTCTGCCTGAACGGCGCCACGAGCTTGCGGCTGCGGAGCAGGCCGTCGACCAGCGGGCTGCGGCCGAGCGCCACGCCCTGCCCCGCGATCGCCGCCTGGATCAGCTGGTCGTACATCGAGAAGTGGAGCACCCCCGCGGGGACCAGCCCCTCGAGCTTGAGAGCCCGCAGCCAGGTCGACCAGTTCAGCAGCACGCCCGCCGCATCCTGCTCCATGTGCAGGAGGGTGTGGAGGCGCAGGTCATCGGGCTTCTTCAGCGGCCGCGACGGGTCGCGCGCCAGCTTCGGGCTGCAGACCGGCACGATGACCTCGCCGAAGAGCCGGTCGGCACCCTCGCCCGCGCCTTCTCGAGTCTGATAGCGGATGGCGAGATCGACGCCGTCGCGATTCAGGTTGACGATGCCATTGGCTGCCGAGATCCGGACGTCGACGCCCGGATGGAGGGCAGTGAACGCGGTCAAGCGGGGTATCAGCCAGACTCCGGCGAAACCGGGCGTCGTCGTGACCACGACCGTGCGCCGCTCGGTGCGCCTGCGCAGGCGTGCGCTGACCTCGTGCAGTCGGCCGAACAGCTCGCCGATGGCCTGGTACAGCGCATGTCCTTCTTCGGTCAGGCGCAGCGCGCGGTGCAGTCGGCGAAAGAGCGGCAGCTCGAAATGGTCCTCGAGCGCCTTGATCTGCCGGCTCACGGCCGACTGGGTCAGGGAGAGCTCGCCGGCAGCGCGGGTGAAGCTCAGGTGCCGTGCGGCCGCCTCGAAGGCTTCGAGCTGGCCGAGCGGCGGCAGGTCGTAGTGACGCATCCCCGGCCCGGCGCCGCTACTGGACCGGGCCCTTCAACGCGGCCGGCAGCGGCATCGACACAACCTCGATGCCCTCCTCGCGCAGGGCGTCGGACTCCTCGGCCGAGGCCTGGCCGCGGATGCCGCGATCCTCGACCTCGCCGTAGTGAATGCGCCGGGCCTCCTCGGGGAAACGCTCGCCGACATCCTCGGTGTTCGCGACCATGTGGCGCAGCGCGCGCAACCAGTTCGACTGCAACCGCGCGTGCGTCGCAGCGGCGGGATCCGGCGGCGATTCGCGCAGTTTCGACACGTTCAGCCGCGGGGCGCTCGGCAGGCGCACGATGCCCGTGTCTTCGCACATGGGGCACTGCACGAGTGCGGCGCTTTCCTGCGCCTGGAAGTCCTCTTCCGAGGCGAACCAGCCTTCGAAGCGATGGTCGTTGGCGCAGCGCAGGTTCAGGACCTTCATCGGCGCATTATCGGCAATGCCCGTCAGGGCGGCGCGCGCCACTCGACCGGCCAACGTCCCGAACGCCAACTCTGCAGCCACTGCAGGCCGATCAGGGTCTTGCCGTCCGTCACCTCGCCGCGCTGCGCCAGGATCTCGAGCTCGTCGATGCCGATGCTGCAGACGTCGAGGAACTCGCCGGCATCGAGTTGCCGCACGCCCGCGACGAGGTCCCGGGCGAACCAGATCTCGATCCCTTCCGTCGAATAGGCGATGGCGTTGTGGAACAGCCCGGCCCGTGCCCAGGCGCCGGCGCGGTAGCCGGTTTCCTCGATCAGCTCGCGCACCGCGCAGGCGAGCACCGGTTCGCCCGGCTCGATCTTGCCGGCCGGAAACTCGAGCATCGCCCGTCCCATGGGATGGCGCCACTGGCGCTCGACCAGGAGGCGCCCGTCGGCAAGCAGCGGCACGACCATCACCGCGCCGGGATGAACGATGTACTCGCGCATCGACTCGCCGCCGTCCGGTACGCGGACGCGATCGCGGCGGACATCGAGGAAGCCGCCGCGGTAGACCTGGGTCGATTCCAGCGTCACTTCGCGCAGGTGCCCGTCGGGCCCGCCCGGATCGGCGGGCGGCGGGACGATGGCAGTCATCGGTGCGTCGACAGGCAGGGCAACGAGCGCGTCAGGTCGCGAGCGCGCGGACGATGGCCTGCGCGCAGACCGCCATCAGGCCACCCGGCAGGATGCCGAGCAACAGCACCGCGGCGCCGTTGGCCGAAAGCAGCGCACGCACGTCGAGGCTCGCCTCGATCGGATGCGTGTCGACCGGCTCGTCGAAGAACATCAACTTGACGACCCGCAGGTAGTAGAAGGCGCCGAGCAGCGACAGCACGACCGCCGCCACCGCGAGCCAGATGTAGCCGCCGACATTGGTAGACACCAGCGACTGCAGCACCGCGAGCTTGGCGTAGAAGCCGACGGTCGGCGGGATGCCGGCGAGCGAGACCATGAAGATCGCCATCACCCCGGCGAACCAGGGGCTGCGCCGGGCGAGGCCGCGAAAGTCGTCGAGGTGCTCGGCCTCGTGGCCCTGGCGCGACAGCAGCATGATGATGCCGAAGGTGCCGAGCGTCGTCAGCACGTCGGTGATGACGTAGAACAGCGAAGAGCTGTAGCCGTTGCCGGCCGACAGCGTGTTGCCGCTGACCACGCCCGGCGTCAGGCCCAGGAGCATGAAGCCGACCTGGGCGATGGTCGAGTACGCCAGCATCCGCTTGATGTTGGTCTGGGCAATGGCGGCGAGGTTGCCGAGCAGCATGGAACCCACGGACAGCAGGATCAGCATCTGCTGCCAGTCGACCGCCAGGCCGAGCATGCCCTCGACCAGCAGGCGGATCGTGATGGCGAAGGCCGCCAGCTTCGGCGCTCCGCCGACGAGCAGCGTGACCGCGGTCGGCGCGCCCTGGTAGACGTCGGGCACCCACATGTGGAACGGCACCGCGCCGAGCTTGAAGGCCAGGCCCGCGACGACGAAGACGATGCCCAGACTCAGGACGGCGCGGTTGATCTGGCCGGTGCCGATCGCCTTGAAGACCTCGCCGATCTCGAGCGTGCCGGTGGCGCCGTACATCATCGACAGGCCGTACAGCAGGAAGCCGCTGGCGAGGGCCCCCAGCACGAAGTACTTCATCGCCGCCTCGGTGGCACCAGTGTCGTCGCGACGCATCGCGACCAGGGCATAGAGGCTCAGCGACATCAGCTCGAGGCCGAGATAGACGACGAGGAAATTGTTCGCCGCCAGCATCACGAGGATGCCGAGCAGCGAGAACATGCTCAGCGTGAAGAGCTCGCCCTTGAGCATCTCCCGCTTCTCGGCATAGGGCCGCGCGTAGACGAGCGAGACCATGACCGCGATCGTCGCACACAGGCCGAGCAGGTGGCCCATGGGGTCGGCGACGACCATGCGTTGCATTGCGTAGAGGGTGAAGCCGTTGTTGAGGTACGCCAGTTGCAGCGCGGCGACGCCGGCAAGCGAGAGTTGCGTCAGCACGTAGGTCGGCAGACGCCGGGCGTCGCCGACGAACAGGTCGACGATCGCGACGACGCACGCCATCGCGAGCAGCGCGATTTCCGGGTAGACGGCGAGCCAGTTCATCTGAGTCATGGTGTGGGTCGCGTCAGGGGCCGAGCTTGGAGAGTGCCGCATGGCGCAGCAGCTCGATGACCGAGGCGTGCATCACGTCGGTGAACGGCTTCGGATACAGGCCCATCGCCAGCACCGCGACCGCCAGCACCCCGAGCATTGCGAATTCGCGCGGATCGAGGTCGGCCAGCTTGCGCACGTTGTCGTTGGCGATCGGCCCGAAGTAGACCCGCTTGACCATCCACAGCGTGTAGCCGGCGCCCCAGATCATCGTCGTCGCGGCCAGCGCGGCGATCCAGAAGTTGAACTTGACGGCGCCGAGGATCACCATCCACTCGCCGACGAATCCGGCCGTGCCCGGGAGCCCGACGTTGGCCATCGCGAACAGCACCGCCAGGGCCGCGAATTTCGGCATGGTGTTGGTGACGCCGCCGTAGGCCGATATGTCGCGCGAGTGGACACGGTCATAGAGCACGCCGATGCACAGGAACATCGCGCCCGAGACGAAGCCGTGCGAGACCATCTGGACGATGCCACCCGACATGCCGAGCTCGCTGAAGATGAAGAAGCCGAGGGTCACGAAGCCCATGTGGGCGATCGACGAATAGGCGACCAGCTTCTTCATGTCGGTCTGCACCAGCGCCACCAGGCCGATGTAGACCACCGCGACGAGCGACAGGGCAATCATCAGCCACGCCCACTGGTGGCTGGCGTCGGGGGTGATCGGCAGCGAGAAACGCAGGAAGCCGTAGGCGCCGAGCTTGAGCATGATCGCCGCCAGGACCACGGAACCACCGGTCGGGGCCTCGACGTGGGCGTCGGGCAGCCAGGTGTGCACCGGCCACATCGGCACCTTGACGGCGAAGGCGAGGAAGATGGCGATGAACAGCAGGGTCTGCACCGGGCCGGCGAGCGGCAGGCGATGCCAGGTGAGGATGTCGAAGCTGCCACCCGACTTGTAGTACAGGTAGATCAAAGCGACCAGCATCAGCAGCGAGCCGGCGAGCGTGTACAGGAAGAACTTGAACGCCGCGTAGACCCGCCGCGGCCCTCCCCAGACGCCGATGATGAGATACATCGGAATCAGCGTGGCCTCGAAGAAGACGTAGAACAGCAGCCCGTCGAGGGCACTGAACACGCCGACGAGGAGACCGGAGAGGATCAGGAACGCGCCCATGTACTGGTGCACGCGCTCGGTGATGACCTTCCAGGCCGAGATCACCACGATGACCGTGATGAAGGCCGTCAGCAGGACGAACCAGACCGACAGGCCGTCGACCCCAAGGTGGTAATTGACGTTGAAGCGCCCGATCCATGGCAGCTTCTCCTGGAACTGCATCGCCGCCGTGCCGGTGTCGAAGGCGGCGACCAGCGGCAGCGTCCCGAGGAAGCTCAACGCCGAGACGACGAGGGCGCTCCAGCGCACGGCGACCGCCTGGTCCTCGCGGGCGAATGCCAGCAGGAGTATCCCCGTGAGGATCGGCAGCCAGATGGCCAGGCTCAACAGACCCATGTTCTTCTTGTCTCCATCCCTAGCGGGTCAGCTGCGTGGCGAGGAACGGCCACAGCTGCCAGGTCATCAGGCCGATCACGCCGACGATCATCACCAGCGCATACCAGTACAGGTAGCCGCTCTGGAGCCGCCGCGTCAACGCGGCAATGCCGCCGACGGCGTTCGCCGAGCCGTCGATGAAGACACCATCGATCAGGCCGACATCGCCGCCGCGCCAGAGCCCGGTGCCGATCAGGCGAGCGCCTCGGGCCAGCACGTGCTCGTTGAACCAATCGAAGTAGTACTTGTTGTCGAGGAGGCGGTAGATCCAGGAAAGGCGCCGCGCGATGGCTTCGGGGATCTCCGGGCGGCGCAGGTAGAAGAACCAGGCGACGACGACCCCCGCGAGCGCGAGCCAGAAGATCGGGCCGGTGAGCGCATGCACGGCCATGGCCATCGGTCCGTGGTACTCCTTGGCCAGTTCGGCCATCGCCGGGTGCGGTCCTGAATAGACGGTGATCGCATCGCGGAAGAAGTCGCCGTAGAGCATCGGTCCGATCGTCAGAAAGCCGATCACCACCGACGGGATCGCCAGCAGGACGAGCGGCAAGGTCACGACCCATGGCGATTCGTGCGGCGTGTGATCGGCGTGGTGGTCGTCCTGCGCGTGCGCCCCGGGTTCGTCGTGCACCGCATGCGCTGCAGCGGATCCGTGAGCGTCTTCGGCCTGCGGGTGTTCCTCCACCGGCGGCGGAAACGGCTTGTGGCGGAATCGTTCCGGGCCGTGGAAGACCAGGAAGTACATCCGGAACGAATAGAACGCGGTGATGAACACGCCGGCGGCCACCGCGAAATAGGCGAAGCCGGCTCCGGCGAGTTGGCTCTCGTGGACCGCCTCGATGATCGAGTCCTTGGAGTAGAAGCCGGCGAACAGCGGCGTGCCGATCAGGGCCAGCGAGCCGACGAGCGAGGTGATCCAGGTGATCGGCATGTACTTGCGCAGGCCGCCCATGTTGCGGATGTCCTGGTCGTGGTGCATGCCGATGATCACCGAGCCGGCGGCGAGGAACAGCAGCGCCTTGAAGAAGGCGTGCGTCATCAGGTGGAACACCGCCACCGAGTACGCGGAAGCGCCGAGCGCGACCGTCATGTAGCCGAGCTGCGACAGGGTCGAGTAGGCGACGACACGCTTGATGTCGTTCTGGATCACACCGAGCAGGCCCATGAAGAGCGCGGTGATCGCGCCGATCACCATCACGAACGACAGCGCGGTGTTCGAGAGTTCGAACAGCGGCGACATCCGCGCCACCATGAAGATGCCGGCGGTCACCATCGTCGCCGCGTGGATCAGCGCGGAGATCGGGGTCGGGCCTTCCATCGAGTCGGGCAGCCAGACGTGCAGCGGAAACTGCGCGCTCTTGCCCATCGCGCCGATAAACAGGCAGATGCAGATCACGGTGATCAGCATCCACTCGGTGCCAGGGAAGGTGAGCCGGGCGAGCGCCGGGCCGCGCGCGAAGGCCTCGCCGTAGTTGAGCGTGCCGGCGAAGGCGACGATGAGGCCGATGCCGAGGATGAAGCCGAAATCGCCGACGCGGTTGACGATGAACGCCTTCAAGTTCGCGAACACCGCTGTCGGCCGCGTGTACCAGAAGCCGATCAGCAGGTACGACATCAGGCCTACCGCTTCCCAGCCGAAGAACAGCTGCAGGAAGTTGTTGCTCATCACGAGCATCAGCATCGAGAACGTGAACAACGAGATGTACGAGAAGAACCGCTGGTAGCCGGGATCGTCGGCCATGTAGCCGATGGTGTAGATGTGCACCATCAGGGACACGAAGGTGACCACGCACATCATCATCGCGGTCAGGCCGTCGACGAGGAAGCCGATCTCCATCGTCAGGCCGCCCAGGCGCATCCATTCGTAGATCGTGGCGTTGAACCGCGCACCGTGCACCGCCACGTCGTAGAGCACCCAGGCCGAGAGCACGAAGGCGAGCGCCACGCCGAGGATGGTGACGACATGCGCGCCGCGACGACCGACAGCGCGGCCGGCGAGGCCGGCGATCAGCGCGCCGGCCAGCGGTGCGAGCGGCACTGCGAGGAGGAGGTTTGCGGAAAGTTGTGCGGCCATGTTCTTGTTCTGTACCGGCGCTCAGCCCTGCAGGGAATCGAGTTCGTCGACCGCGATCGTCGAACGCGTTCGAAACAGGACGACGAGGATGGCCAGGCCGATCGCCGATTCGGCGGCGGCGACGGTGAGGATGAAGAACACGAACACCTGACCCGCCATGTCGCCGAGGTAGTAGGAGAAGGCGACGAAGTTGAGGTTGACCGCCAGCAGCATCAGCTCGATCGCCATCAGCAGCACGATGAGGTTCTTGCGATTGAGGAAGATGCCGATCACCGACATCGCGAACAGGATGGCGCCGAGCGTCAGGTAGTGGCCGAGCGTGACGGATCCGAGGCTCATCGACGATCCCCCACGGGCGCGGCGGTGGTGTCGCCGGCGTCCGGCACGTCGACCTCGGGGCGCATCTGGACGATGCGGACCCGGTCGGCCTTCTTCGCCCGGACCTGCACCGACGGATCGATGTGGCGCGAATCCTTGCGGCTGCGCAGCGTCAACGCGATCGCCGCGATGATGGCCACGAGCAGCAGCACCGCCGCGATCTGCAGCGGGTAGAGATAGCGGGTGTAGACCTCGATGCCGAGCAGCTTGGTGTTGCCGAGCTTGAGCGCGGCCGCGTCGGCCACCGGCGCGTCGGTCAGACGGAAGCCGGGGAGCAGCACGGCGGCCATCTCGAGCGCGATCACCACGCCAACCAGGGCTGCGACCGGGAAGTGTTTCCAGAACCCGGTGCGCAGTGCGCCGACGTCGATGTCGAGCATCATCACGACGAACAGGAACAGCACCATCACCGCGCCGACGTAGACCAGCACCAGCGCGATCGCCAGGAACTCGGCGCGCAGCAGGATCCAGACGCAGGCCGCGCTGAAGAATGCCAGCACCAGGTAGAGCGCGGCGTAGACCGGACTCTGGGCCGTGATCACGCGGAACGCCGCGAACAGCAGGACCGCCGAGAAGACATAGAAGAGCGCGGTGGGGCCGTCCATGCTCAGCGGTACTTTCCGTCGGCCCGCCGCGCGGCGGCGATCTCGGGCTCGTAACGGTCACCGACCGCGAGCAGCATGTCCTTGGTGAAGTACAGGTCGCCGCGCTTCTCGCCGTGGTACTCGAGCACGTGCGTCTCGACGATCGAGTCCACCGGGCAGCTCTCCTCGCAGAAGCCGCAGAAGATGCACTTGGTCAGGTCGATGTCGTAGCGCGTGGTGCGCCGGGTGCCGTCGGCACGCAGGTCACTTTCGATCGTGATGGCGAGCGCCGGGCACACCGCCTCGCAGAGCTTGCAGGCGATGCAGCGCTCCTCGCCGTTCTCGTAGCGCCGCAACGCGTGCAGGCCCCGAAAGCGCGGGCTCAGCGGCGTCTTCTCCTCGGGATACTGGATCGTGATCTTGCGCGACAGGAAGTGGCGCCCGGTCAGCCTCATGCCCTTGAAGAGCTCGGTGAGCATGAAGCTCGAGAGGAAATCCTTGATGGGGGTTGCGGTAGCCATGCGACGGCCTATTTCCAGATGTTCCACGGGGACTGGATCACCAGCCCCACGACCACCAGCCACACCAGCGTGACCGGGATGAAGATTTTCCAGCCCAGACGCATGATCTGGTCGTAGCGAAAGCGCGGGAACGTCGCCCGCACCCACAGGAACAGGGTCGCGATGACGAAGGTCTTGGCGAACAGCCAGAACCAGTTCCAGAACCACATCGTGTCGGCGATCCACTGCGGGCCGTGGATGCCGAGTCCCGACAGGGAGATCGGCGCCATCCAGCCGCCGAGGAACATCACCGAGCCGAGCGTCGAGACGAGGATGATGTTGGCGTACTCGGCGAGGAAGAACATCGCGAACGACATGCCCGAGTACTCGACCATGTGGCCCGCGACGATCTCCGATTCACCTTCGACGACGTCGAACGGCGCGCGATTGGTCTCGGCGATGCCGGAGATCACGTAGACGACGAAGATCGGCAGCAGCGGCAGCCAGTTCCAGCTCAGGAACGTCAGGCCGTGCGAGGCGAAGATGCCACGACCCTGCCCCTGCACGATGTCGGTGAGGTTGAGGCTGGCCGAGACCATCAGCACCACCACGAGCGCGAAGCCCATCGCGATCTCGTAGCTCACCATCTGCGCCGACGCGCGCAGCGCGCCGAGAAAAGCGTACTTCGAGTTCGAGGCCCAGCCGGCGATGATGACGCCGTAGACCTCCATCGAGGTGATCGCCATCACGAACAGCAGGCCGGCGTTGATGTTCGAGACGGCCGCATCCGGACCGAACGGCACCACCGCCCAGGCCGCCAGCGCCGGCATGATCGTCATCACCGGGCCGAGGAAGAAGAGGCCGCGGTTGGCCGCTGTCGGCACGATGATCTCCTTGAAGATCAGCTTGACGGCGTCGGCGATGGGCTGCAGGAGGCCCAGCGGGCCGACGCGGTTCGGACCGGGCCGAATCTGGCTCCAGCCGATTGCCTTGCGCTCCCAGAGCGTCAGGTACGCCACCAGGAGCATCAGCGGTGCGACCAGGGCGACGATCTTGACGAGGCTCCACACGGTCGGCCAGGCCGAACCGAGCCAGGCGCTGCCGTGAGCGTTGAAGGTGTCCAGCATGCTCGAGCCTCAGGCGATCCTGGCGCCGGCCAGCGCGGCAGCGTCGACCTTCTCGACGCTGAGCAGGCCGAACATCGGCCCCAGCGCGGCGGTATCGGGGTGGCCGGCCGCGACGCGCACGGTCTGCGCGGCCAGCGACGGGTCGATCGCTACCTGCAGCACGACGCCCGCCTCACCCTGCGCCACGCGCACGCTGTCGCCGGCGACGACCCCAAGGCGCTCGGCGAGCGCCGGTGGCAGTCCAACCGTCGGCACCCGGGCATCGGCCGTCAGTTGAAGCGAGGCTGCACGACGCACCATCGGATCGACGGCATAGATCGGGACATCGGCGATGCGCTCGAGCGCGCCGTCGACCGCGCGTGTCGGCTGCCCGGGAGCCTTGCGGCTGAGGGACGGCCGATTGTCGAGGCGATCGGGCACGCTGTCGGGATTTCCGAGCGCCGCATCGCGGACCTGCTCGGAGGATTCGAACTCGAATTCACCGAGTCCAAGCAGATTGCCGAGGACGCGCAGCACCTTCCACGCCGGGCGGGTCTCGCCGAGCGGCTTGACGACGCCGTGCACGCTCTGCACCCGCCCTTCGGCGCTGACGTAGGTACCGGATGTTTCCGTGAAGGGCGCGATCGGCAGCATCACGTCGGCGACGTCACGACCGGCGCTCTGGAAGGAGGTCAGCGCGACCACCATCTCAGCGCTTTGCATCGCCGCCACCGCCGCGGGGCCGTTGGCCGCGTCGAGCGCGGGCTCGACATTGAGGAGCAGGCACGCCTTCAGGGTCGCCTCGCCGCCGGCGCCGAGCATCTGTCCGGCATCGAGCCCGCCAGGGCCGGGCAGCGCGCCGACCAGTTGGGCGCCGACCGTGTTCGCAGCCTCACCGAAGTAGCCGACGGTCGCTCCACAGCGTTCGCCGATCCAGTGCGCCAGGCGCAGCAGTTCGCCGGCCTGCGGATGCTGAGCCGCGGCATTGCCGAGCAGGATCGCCTTGCGTTCGCCGGCGAGCAGCGAGGCGGCGATCGCCTTGGCGGCGTCGTCGGCGTCGCCGGCGTCGCCGGGCGCCGGCGCTTCGACGCCCTGGGATGCGGCCACCGCGGAAGCGATGCCGGCGAGGGACTCGACCCAGCGGCTCGGCGCGGCCACCAGGCGCGTGGCCTTCGGCAGCAGCCAGTCGTCGTCGAGCGCATGGAGGGCATGGACCTTGCACCCCTTCTTCGCCGCCTGTCGGATGCGTTGCGCGAACAACGGGTGGTCCTTGCGGAGGAAGGAGCCGATGACGAGCGCGCTCTGCAGCGTCGACAGCGAGGCGATGGAGGTGCCGAGCCAGCGCGCACCGCCGTCGCTCGCGGTGTTGGCGAAGTCAGCCTGGCGGACGCGGAAGTCGATGTTCTCGCTGCCGAGGCCGCGCACCAGCTTGCCCAGAAGGTGCAGTTCTTCGACGGTGCTCGTCGCCGAGGCCACCGCGCCGATCGACTGCGGGCCGTGGTCGATCGCGATCTGCGTGAGCCCGCGCGAAACGTATTCGAGCGCCGCGGTCCAGTCCACGGTGCGCCAGACGCCGCCCTGCTTGATCATCGGCGCGGTCAGGCGGTCGGCGTCGGCCAGGGCCTCGTAGGAGAAGCGATCGCGGTCGGCGATCCAGCATTCGTTGACGTCCTCGTTCTCGAGCGGCAGGACGCGCATGACGAAAGCGCCCTTCACCTGGACGATGAGGTTCGTGCCGGTCGAATCGTGCGGACTCACGCTGCGTCGGCGCGACAGCTCCCAGGGTCGGGCGCTGAAGCGAAACGGCTTGCTGGTCAGCGCGCCGACCGGACACAGGTCGATCATGTTGCCGGAGAGTTCGGAGTCGACGGTGCCGCCGTCGATCGTGGTGATCTCGGAATGCTCGCCGCGGTGGATCATGCCGAGTTCCATCACGCCGCCGACTTCCTGGCCGAAGCGCACGCAACGGGTGCAATGGATGCAGCGGTTCATCTCGCGCGCCGAAATCAGCGGGCCGATGTCCTTCGGGAAGATGACGCGCTTTTCCTCCGCGTAGCGGGCGCTCGAGGCGCCGTAGCCCACCGCCAGGTCCTGCAACTGGCATTCGCCGCCCTGGTCGCAGATCGGGCAGTCGAGCGGGTGGTTGATCAGCAGGAACTCCATCACCCCCTGCTGCGCATTCAGCGCCTTGTCGCTGCGGGTGCGCACGATCATGCCTTGCGTGACCGGCGTGGCGCAGGCCGGCATCGGCTTGGGAGCCTTTTCGATGTCGACCAGGCACATGCGGCAGTTCGCCGCGATGGTGAGCTTCTTGTGATAGCAGAAGTGGGGGATGTAGGTGCCTGCCTTGTCGGCCGCATGCATCACCATGCTGCCTTCGGGCACGCCCACCTTCTTGCCGTCGAGTTCGATTTCGATCATGGGGGTCGGTCGGGAGACCTCAGGACAGCGAGCCGGCGTGAGCGCCGACCATGCACGTCTTGTGCTCGATGTGGTGGACGAACTCCTCGCGGAAGTTCTTGATCATGGCCAGCACCGGCATCGCCGCGGCATCGCCGAGCGCGCAGATCGTGCGCCCCTGGATGTTGTCGGACACCGAATTGAGCAGGTCGATGTCGCTCATGCGACCCTGGCCGTTTTCGATGCGCTCGACCATGCGGAAGAGCCATCCAGTGCCTTCGCGGCACGGCGTGCACTGCCCGCAGCTCTCGTGCATGTAGAAGTAGGACAGGCGCAGGAGGCTTTTGACCATGCAGCGGGTATCGTCCATCACGATCACCGCGCCAGAGCCGAGCATCGACCCGGCCTTGGCGATGGCGTCGTAGTCCATCGTCGTGTCCATCATCACGGCAGCGGTCAGCACCGGCGCCGACGAGCCGCCCGGAATCACGGCCTTGAGCGTGCGCCCCTTGCGCACCCCGCCGGCCAGTTCGAGGAGCTTCGGGAACGGGGTGCCGAGCGGCACCTCGAAATTGCCGGGCTGCTCGACGTCGCCGACGACCGAGAAGATCTTCGTGCCGCCGTTGTTCGGCTTGCCGATGTCGAGGTAGGCCTGGCCGCTGTGGCGGAAGATCCACGGCACCGCCGCGAAGGTCTCGGTGTTGTTGATCGTCGTCGGCTTGCCGTAGAGACCGTAGCTCGCCGGGAACGGCGGCTTGAAGCGCGGCTGGCCCTTCTTGCCTTCGAGCGACTCGAGCAGCGCCGTCTCCTCGCCGCAGATATAGGCGCCGAAGCCGTGGCAGGCGTGCAACTGGAAGCCGTAGCCCGAGCCGAACAGGTTGTCGCCGAGGTAGCCGGCGGCGCGCGCCTCCTCGAGCGCTTCCTCGAAGCGCTCGTAAACCTCGAAGATCTCGCCGTGGACGTAGTTGTAGCCGACCTTGATGCCCATCGCGTAGGCCGCGATCGCCATGCCCTCGATGACGATGTGCGGGTTGAACATCAGGATGTCGCGATCCTTGCAGGTGCCGGGCTCGCCCTCGTCGGAGTTGCAGACGAGGTACTTCGGGCCCGGGTACTGGCGCGGCATGAAGCTCCACTTCAGCCCGGTGGGGAACCCCGCGCCGCCGCGGCCGCGCAGGCCCGAGGCCTTGACCTCGGCGATGACCTGTTCCGGGGTCAGCGTCGCGCCGCCGGCGGTGTCGAGGATGCGGCGCAGGGCCTGGTAGCCGCCGCGCGCCTCGTAGTCCTTCAGCCGCCAGTTGCGGCCGTCGAGTCCGTCGTAGATCTGGGCGCCGAGGTGGCGCCCATGGAAGCAGGTCTCCTGGCCGGTGGCCTGGAAGTTCGACAGGTCGAGCATCAGGCAGCCCTCTCGATCACGGCATGCGAGGCCAGCGTCGCGACCAGTTCGTCAAGGCGCTCGTCGCTCATGAAGCTCACCATCTGCCGGTCGTTCACGAGCATCACCGGGGCGTCGGCGCAGGCGCCCAGGCACTCGGCCTTCTGCACCGTGAAGAGGCCGTCGGCGGTGGTCCCGCCCTCCTCGACCTCGAGCCGGTGGCACAGGTGCTCGAGCGCGTGCTGGCCGTCGCGCAGTGCACATGGCAGGTTGGTGCAGACGTTGAGCTTGAAGCGACCGACCGGGCGCTGGTTGTACATGTTGTAGAACGTCGTGACCTCGTGCACCGCGATCGGCGGCATGCCGAGGTAGGCGGCGACGAATTCCTCGCTCGCCTCGGACACGTATCCCTGCTCCTCCTGGACGATAGCCAGGCAGGCGAGCACGGCCGACTGCTTCTGGTCCGGCGGGTACTTGGCGACCTCGCGGTCGAAGCGCCGCTGCGCGGCCTCGGAAATCGTGGCGCTGGGTTTCACCGGTCGATCTCTCCAAAGACGATGTCCATCGTGCCGATCACGGCGACCGCGTCGGCGATCATGTGGCCGCGCGACATCTCGTCGAGCGCGGCCAGGTGCGGGAACCCCGGCGGCCGGATCTTCAGCCGATACGGCTTGTTGGCGCCGTCGCTGACGATGTAGATGCCGAACTCGCCCTTCGGGTGTTCGACCGCCGCATAGGCCTCGCCCTCGGGGACGCGAAAGCCTTCGGAGAACAGCTTGAAGTGGTGGATCAGGTCTTCCATCCCCGATTTCATGTCGAGACGCGACGGCGGCGCCACCTTGTGGTTGCCGGTGATGACCGGGCCGGGGTTGGCGCGCAGCCACTCCACGCATTGAAGGATGATGCGGTTGGCCTGGCGCATCTCCTCGACCCGGACCAGATAGCGGTCGTAGGTGTCGCCGTTGACGCCGAGCGGGATGTCGAAGTCCATGTGCTCGTAGACCTCGTACGGCTGGTGCTTGCGCAGGTCCCAGAGGATGCCGGAACCGCGCAACATCGGGCCGGTGAAGCCGAGATTGAGCGCACGTTCGGGCGTGACCACGCCGATTCCGACGGTGCGCTGCTTCCAGATGCGGTTGTCGGTGAGCAGCGTCTCGTAGTCGTCGACGTTCTTCGGGAACCGGTTGGCGAAATCCTCGATGAAGTCGAGCAGCGAGCCTTGACGGTTCTCGTTGAGCTCGCTGATCGCCTTGGCGTTGCGGATCTTCGATGCGCTGTACTGCGGCATCGTGTCGGGCAGGTCGCGGTAGACGCCGCCGGGACGGAAATAGGCCGCGTGCATGCGCGCCCCGGAAGCCGCCTCGTACATGTCGAAGAGGTCCTCGCGCTCGCGGAAGCAGTAGATGAAGATGTTCATCGCGCCGCAGTCCAGGCCGTGCGCGCCGAGCCACATCAGGTGGTTCATCAGGCGCGTGATCTCGCTGAACATCACCCGGATGTACTGCGCCCGGATCGGCACCTCGATGCCCATCAGCTTCTCGATCGCCAGGCAGTAGGCGTGCTCGTTGCACATCATCGACACGTAGTCGAGACGATCCATGTACGGCAGCGACTGGATGTAGGTGCGCGTCTCGGCGAGCTTTTC
>JBBQCD010000043.1:0-38467 GCA_038318385.1 Burkholderiales bacterium
GAGCGTCCAACACGGGTTGCCCACCGCCGGCCTGTGCGTGGCTGGCGCCACGCCGGCCGTGGACAACCCTGCACCGATGCTCATCGTGACTTGAGAATCAAGTCATCAACCGTCCGCGAGAACGGGGCAACTCCAACTCCAAACCGCTTGAGCCGGGTTTGCTTCGTCGGCCAATTTATCGAGCACAGCGAACACGCCATTGAGGTCATCGGCTACGAGGCCGCGTAGTTCGGTGTAATCACGCATCGTTCGGCGGTGTGCAACTCGCGCTGAAGAATGCGCTCACGATTTTGCCACCAGTAGCGACCCATCTCTTTTGAATCCAAACCCCCAGGAAGTTCAGCCTTGGTAGCAAAGTAGCCCTGCTCATCCCTGCCCGAGAAGAAGGCGCTGCTCAGATGCGATAGGCAGTGGTCAAGGAATAGAAGCGCATTGTTCTCGTCGACATCCAGGTTGAAGCAAGTGCCAAACACGTAGTCGTTCATCAACTTCGCGATGCCAGCGCCGTCCTCAACCCCATCCTCGTCATAGTGCCCGCAGCCCACACCCGAACTATTTGGGGCCAGCGGATTGCTGAGTTGGTAGATCACGAAGGTCTTGACAACAGAGCGCGCCGAAGCGAAACGCCGGGCAATTGAAGTGTCTCCGTGCTCGGATTGGGGTCCCGTGAGCCCTGTTCTCCAATCTCAGCGAAGGCTATGCCGAGAAACGCGTCCACTGGCGCCTCATTTGCTTCGGCAAGAAAGTTTCGCCGCGGTTCAATCACAAGTACCTCATCGTGTTGCACGATCATCAGGCCAATCCGCACGTCCACATCAGCGTCCGAGCCGAATCCAGGCATGGCGGGCGCCTGAACCCCCGCAAGGCCGATCTGCAGCGCTGGCGTGAGACCTTTGCGGAGAAGCTCCGCGGCTGGGGCATCGACGCCGAGGCGAGCAGACAGGCAAGCCGTGGCGTCGACCGCAACTACCCCAGCCTTTGGCGCAAGAAAGCCGCGAAAGCGGGGAGGGAATAGGCCTCGCGCCGAACGCAAGAGTGGCACGGTCGTGGGCGCGACACGTAAAGAAGCCGGAGCAGCCTGGACACACATCGCGATGGCGTTGCGGGCGTCCACCAGCCGGTCGGACAGGGACCTGGCGGGGGCGGTGGTGCGGTGGGTGAAGGAGCGACCGCTAGCGCATGTGGTGGATAAGGCGCCCGTGGTCGAAAACGTGGAGCGGGGTAGCTGAGGATGGACTCGATAGAGTTTTGGCGGGCAAATGTTGAACCCAATCGAGGACCGCCCGAACTCACGGGCAATTCTTATCGTCCCTGGCTCCGTGTTGCGCGCCTCTGGCTGCCGTCTTTTGCTTCAACCTCTCGCACGCCGACCCGTGCGGTCTAGACGCCCATCGGGGGGCTCGATGAATTCCCGAATGGCCGATGCCGAGTTCGACGTAGCTGGAGCCGGCAGTCGCAAGGTGGCCGAGGCTGGCTGTTGGATCCGCCAGTACCACGACTTACGAGCGCATCGCCGAGCGCGTTGGAAAAAACGCGAGGCGATCGAGATCCTGATGCGTGAGGTGTGCCGAAATGGGCTCCGTCGATGCTGGATGCACAGCCAGCCGTAGCCGCGACGCCCTAGGCGGCATGCAGGCGCGTCACTGTTGTCGGCATGATTACATGCCCGAAAATCGGGACGCGCCTGAGCAATGGCAAATGAGGTTCGCGACCAAGACCTCGCTGGCATCGAGTCATGAAACAGGGGACGCTTTTCCCGAATGAAGGGGTCGATCGTTGTCGTTCGAGTAATGGCGCCTCAAATCAGCATCGCCGCATCGCGTTCTAGCGAAGCAACTTCACCACATTCATGCACAGCAAACCCACCGCGGCGCCGAAGAGAGCGCCGAGCGCGACTCGCTGGTAGGTTCGTTCGCTCGCACGCTTGAACAGCCGCGCGCCGAAGACACCACCGCCGAAGAACACCGGCGCGAGAAGCGCGGCGTCTCCTGCGCCTGCCAGAGTCAGCAGTCCAAAGACAATCATCGAAACCACCGCCACGCCTTGGGCGACCCCGGCGACGACGATTACGTCCGCCCGCTTTTGCTGGGCGACGCCAGGACCCGCAAGGATGTAGAGCACAAGGGGCGGACCGCCGATTGAGCCGAAGCCGGTCAGGAATCCAGATAACAAGCCGGTAGCAACCTCGCCCGAAGTTCCTCTGGGGAGGCGCAAAGTGGCTCCGCGCCAGACGACAGCCACCATCAGGACGACCGCCGCGCTGATCGCGAGATTGCTGAACGTTGGGTCGAGCGTGAGCAGCGCAAAATGCCCGGCGGGGATGGCCAGGCATGCTGCCGATCCCATCGCCAACAGCCGGCTCCGGCTCGCATGTTCGAAGTTTGACGGGATAAGCATGATCGTGGCGAGGCCTTCGAGCAGCGTGCTGATGACGACCGCGCGCGTGGTACCGATAACCGGCGCAAGCACCGGTACCAGCAGCAACGATGAACCAAAGCCCGAGAAGCCGCGCAACAGTCCCGCGGCGAAGACAGTGACCACGATGCCGGAGATTGCGAGTGTCCCCGCCTGGGTGAGACCAAGCGAGATGCTCATCCGACCGAGGGAGGCAGGCTCCGCGCCGTACTGACGGCGCCGCCTGTGGTCTGTTGAGTAGATGCCAGTCGAATCATTTACATCCCAAATTATCGTTAACCAGACACGAGAGCGACCGAACGCTAACGGAGCAGCCTCAGAGCTTAGGGCTGACGCTCTCAAGCGCAAAGAGGCGCGAGGACCGATGGCGGTCCCAGCCGCGCGATCAGCGTCGGCGGAGCGAGTCATGCTTCTAGGCCAGTAGCCCCGCGGGGGGCAAAGGGTGGTGGCGATCACGACAAGTTGGTGCACGCGTTGCCGGGTAAACCCCTCGGTTTGGCGATTGACCTCAAATCAAATATGAATATGATATGAATCAATTAGAGGTGGCGGAGGCTAAGTCCATTGAAGGTATCTACTCCCGCCGACGGACCTGTGTGGCGTCTGATCGAGCCATCGGCCGGGGGACGGCGTCCAGCACTTGAGCAAAGGAACACCCGTGGTTCAGTCACCAGCCATGCGCCTGCACAGGTCGTCCCGGCAAGCCAAGGAGAGCTGCGATGAGAACGAAGGGCGCGGTCGTCGTCATGCATGACGCTCCGGCGGAGGCGGACCTTTGGCTGCGCGGGCCGCACTACGACGAGGTGAGCGCCACGCCAGGTGTCACCGCCGTCCGCGCTCGCAGGCCGAGGCGAATGCCCGAGGCGTTAGCAACCGTTATGCGATGGTGTGCGGGCGCTCTACAGCAGCGCCCTGGGCGAAGCCGGGCGCCACGCTTCATAAGGGTTCGATAAGCCAACTGATGCGCGCTGCCATGCGCATTGAACACAAGGGAGACTCTGATGAATCTGTTCCAACACTCGCCGAGTGCGCTCGTGCGCTCGTGCGTCGTCGTCGGCTTCGCCGTCTTGACGCTAGTGCCCGCGGCAAAGGCGCAGGCGCCTGCTAGCTGCGCCAAGGTCGACGTGATCAAGGTCCAGGAGTACGCCGGCATCATCCAGAACTTGGTTCCCTGGGCCGCGATCGAACAGGGGCTCTTCAAGAAGTACTGCCTTGAGGCGAAGATGACCCAATTCGCGTCAGGACCCGCCGCTCTCGCAGCCTCGCTGCAGGGCGGCCTCGACTTCATCTCGTTGGCGCCGGACACCGTCTACGTGCCGGTCAGTCAGGGATTCGACCTGAAGATCGTCGCCTTCATGAACGACACGATCCACTATGTGCTCGTCGTCGGCAAGGACGTGCCGTTGCCGCACAAGGCCGAGGGCTACCCGGCCGTGATGAAGGACTTGGTCGGCAAGAAGATCGGCGTCAATGCGCTCGGATCGACCACCGACATCCTCGCCAAGGCGAACTTTGATGCCGCCGGGCTGGACTACAAACAGGCAAATTGGATCGCCTACGGTCCGCCTGTCGCCGGTATCGCCGCCTTGCAGAACGGCTCGCTCGACGCTGCGATGTTCTTCGGCGACGGCATGGACATCGCCGCGGCCGTAACCGGCGGGACCATGGTCGGCGACCTGCGCGACCCGGCGACGAAGGCATCCCCGCAGATTGCAGCCCTTCGCGGGTCGTCGCTGCTCTGGGCCTCGCAGTCGGCCTTTGTGAAGGCGAACCCCGACCTGATCCGACGTTTTGCCAACGCGAACAATGAAGCGATTGAATGGATCAAGGACCCGAAGAACTTCGAGGCCGTTGTCAAGATTGTGCGCGAAAGGGCGCCGTCTCCCCCGGGCGTGTCGGATCCAGAAGGGCTCCTGCGCGAGCGCGTTAAGCGCTACATCCCACAGGAGAACTCGCGTGGCAGCATGCGCGCCCTGAAGGCCTGGAGCGATTGGGACGTGACGATGAAGCGGATCCCCAAGCCCGCGGACGTCGACGGCCTCCTTTGGGAAACCGCGCGCGAGATGCTCGCTCCCTGAGACCAGGGTCTGCCGCCGCGACGACATGACTGCAGGCACTACTGCGTGATGCAAGAGTCCGCGGTAGCGCACGCTACGGTTTGTGGCGGCGAAGGAGACGCCAGGAATGAGCGGTAAGACCATCTTGCTCGACCAGGTCGAGCACTATTTCGATTCGCACCGGCCGGGCGAGGCGCGCAAGCAAGTGTTGCGCCCGACCAGTCTGCGGATGGATGGCGAGCAGTTCGTCGCATTGGTCGGCCCGAGCGGTTGCGGCAAGACGACGGTGCTGAACATGGTCGCTGGCCTGATTCGGCCGACTCGGGGGTCCGTGACGCTGGACGGGCAGGCTCCTCGCGTGGGCGACAGCGAGGTGGGCTATCTGCTGGCGCGCGACGCGCTGCTGCCGTGGCGGACCGCGCTGAAGAACGTGATGCTGCCACTCGAGGTGCGCGGTGTAGCCCGGATCGAAGGTGAAGCGCTGAGCCGGAAGATCCTCGCCGAGGTTGGCCTCGGCGAGTACCTCGACGCGTATCCGTCGCAGCTCTCGCACGGAATGCGCCAGCGGGTGGCGGTCGCGCGAACCCTGGTGGTCGAGCCGCACACGCTGCTGATGGACGAACCGTTCTCTGCGCTCGATGCGCAGACGCGCCTCAGCTTGCAGCAGCAGTTCCTGGAGTTGTGGGAGCGGGTCCGGTCGACGGTCATCTTCGTCACCCACGACCTGACCGAGGCGATCCTGCTGGCCGATCGAGTGCTGGTCTTCTCGAAGCGTCCTGGCGCAATCTGCGCCGAGTTTGAGATTGATCTCGAGCGGCCCCGATCGCTTGTCGAATTGCAGGGAACGGATCATTTTCACGAGCTATTCCGGCGCGTCTGGAACGTCTTGCGCGACGAGGTGCACGTATGAGCAGCAAATTTGGTGTTGTTCCGCCTCGGGTCGCCGAGTTGACCGCTGCGCCGGAAGCGCCGGACCTGCCGCGGCGGCGCGTCCCGCTCGCTGATCGCCCCGCGGCGGTCATTGCGGGTTGGTTCCTGCTCGCCGGCGTGCTGATCGGCGCTTGGGAATGGGGGGGAGTCACCGGGCGGCTCAATCCGCTCTTCTTCAGCTACCCATCCGCGATCTGGGGAGCGTTGATCGAAGGTATCCGGGGCGACCTGCTGACGCTCGATGCGCGCGACACGCTAATCGCGGTCTTCTTCGGCTTCACCGGCGCGGCGATCGCTGGGGTCGGCGTCGCCTTCATGCTGTCGCAGATGGCCTATCTCCGCAAGCTGCTCAATCCGTTCTTCACAGCGTTGAACAGCCTGCCTCGCGTTGCCCTGGCGCCACTCTTCGTGATGTGGTTCGGCATCGGTCTCTTCTCCCACGTGATGATGGCGGCGAGCCTGACGTTCTTCGTCGTCTTCGCCAACACGATGGCGGGCATCGAGAGCGTCGACCAGGACCACCTGCTGCTGGCCCGGTTGCAGGGCGCGACACGCTGGCAGACGTTCAGGCTATTCATCGTCCCGTCGGCGCTGCCTTCAATCTTCATCGGGCTCGAGCTCGGCTTTATCTTCGGCATGCTGGGCACCGTGTCGGGCGAGATGATCGTCGGCGAGCACGGCCTCGGCGTCCGCCTGCAGCGCGACGCCGGCATCTTTAACACCAAAGGGTACTTCGCGACGCTCTTCGTGCTCGTGCTGATCAGCGCGGTGCTGGCCGCGATCTTTCAGGTCGCCAAGCGCCGCCTGATCCGCTGGCAGACCCTCCACCTTGTCAGCCGTCCACCGTCGTGAGCCTAGTAAGGATTGGACTCGCGCCGCGTGCGCCGGGGCTGTCCAGGCCCGCGGCCCAGCGCCATTGGCGTGGCGAGCATGCGCGCCTGTTCGCGACGTTGCCCGGCCTGCTCTCGTACGTGCAGAATCACGCGGTGCTCAACGGCGCCGAAGAGCCGGTCCTCGGCGACCCGGGCTTCGACGTCTTCGCCGAGGTCGAATTCGCGAGTGCGGCGGAACTCGACACGGCGGCCGGCAGCCCGTACTACCGGGGCGCAATTCTGGCCGACGAAAGGGGTCTGCTGGATGCCTCTCGGCGCACTTTCTTGATGACACGCCGCTACTCGTTGGCGGGCACGCCCGTATCGAATGCCTTCAAGCTCGCGCTTTTCCTGTCGAGCCGGCGCATCGCGGTGTCTTCCCGTGAGCGCGAAGGCTGGCTCAATGATGCGCGACTGCGCGACAGCCACGCCGCGTGCTCGATCGGATACCTCGTCGACTCGGTCGGCGGCACGATGCCCCGGGCGGTCGACTTCGTCGCGCAGACCTACTACGGATCGCTCGAGGATGCCCAGGCGGCCCACCGGCGGGCCGAGGTCGAGTGGAGCGACGCGACAGCGAATGGATTCAGTCTGGAAACCGCGACGATCGTGCGGGAGATCGAGGTCCTGCCTCGCCATTGGCGAAAGAGTACGGCATGAGCGACAACGATGAGGGGATCCGACCGTTCACGCATCACGTCGTCTGGGTCACGGGCGCGGCGGGCGGCATTGGCGCGGCCATTTCCGGCGCCTATGCTCGCGCCGGTGCAAAGGTCGTCGCGACCGACCTGCGGTCGTCGGAAGCGGCTTCTGGGATCCGCACGACTGCGTGCGACGTGACGTCGGCAACAGAGATCGCATGCGTGATTGCCGAGTGCGAGCGACTCGGCGGCATCGATACGTTGGTCAATTGCGCCGGTATCCTGCGTCGCGACGACGTGCTGGAGATCACGCCGCAAGCGTGGAACCGCCTCTTCGACGTCAACGTCAAGGGTGCGTTCCTGTGCGCACAGGCTGCGGCGCGCTCGATGATCGCCGCAAGACGCCGCGGATCCATCGTCAATGTCGGCTCGATCAATGCCGAGAAGGTCTTCGCCGACACGGTTGCCTACTGCACTTCGAAGGGCGCCCTCCAGGCCATGTCACGCGCGATGGCGCTGTCGCTGGCACCGCACGGTATTCGGGTCAACAACGTCGCGCCGGGCGCAATCGCCGATACCCGCCTCGAGCCGGCCCGCTGGAAGCAGGCGGCGGAGCGTGAGGCGATGCGCTCGCGTACGCCGCTGCGCGAACTCGGTGTCTCGACTGACGTCGCATCGGCCGTCCTCTTCCTCGGCTCATCTAGCGCGAGCTTCATCACCGGCGCGACGCTGCTCGTCGACGGCGGCCGGGCGGCCTCGGTATGAGCGACCTCACCGGCAAGGTGGCCTGGGTTACCGGCGGTGCGCGTGGCATCGGCGCTGCGGTTGCCGCGGAGCTGCGCCGCGCCGGCGCCTTAGTCCATGTGACCGACCGTGCGCGAGAAGGCGATATCGCTGCTTGCGACATGAGGGACCCCGCCGCGATCGGCAAATACGTCCACGGTCTGGTCGCCCGGACCGGACGGCTTGACATCTTGGTCAACAACGCCGCGGTGCAGCGGCGGCGCGCCTTCGTCGATTTCGACGAAGCCGACTTTGAGGAGATCTTCGGGACCAACGTGCGCGGGGCCTTTTTCGCCGCCCAGGCGGCGGCGAGGGCGATGGTCGCGCGCGCCGCGGGGGGCTCGATCATCAATGTGTCGTCGGTCAACGCCACGCACGCACAGCCGGAAACAGCGCTTTATTGCGCGTCGAAGGGCGCGATTCAGACGATGACACGGGCGCTCGCGGTCAGCCTTGGGCGGTACGCAATCAGGGTCAACGCCGTAGCGCCGGGCACGATCGCGACCGATCTGAACCGCGACCGGCTGGCGGACGATGAGACGTCGCGGCGCGTGATGGCGGCGACGCCGCTCGGCCGACTGGGTGCGCCGCAGGACGTGGCTCCGGCGGTCGCATTCCTGGCGTCTGATGAAGCCCGCTTCATCACTGGCGCGAGCCTGGCCATCCATGGTGGCTGGACCCTCAGCGGATGACGGGGTGTCGTTTTACATGAACGGGAGCGCCGGAACCATGTGGCAGTTCGTAGCCTTCTATCGACGGCCGGACGATCCGGAGGCGTTCGAGCGCCACTACCGGGACGTCCACATACCGCTGGTCCACAAGTTTCCCGGCCTGCGTCGCATGACCTTTTCGAGGGTCGAGGCGGAAGGCGGCGTCGCGGTCGGACCAGCAGTCTGCTTTGTCAGCACCATGTACTTCGACGATCGCCCGAGCCTCGACTTCGCGCTGCTGTCGGCTGCCCGCCAGGTCGCGTACGAGGACAGCGCAAAGTTCCGACAGTTCCAGATCGGGCGCTACGTCGGGCCGGTCGAGGAGGTGTAAATGGCATTTACTTGCGCAAGATCGGCCTCCTTCCTTGACCGACGGACTGAATTTGCGTTGACCTGAATTGGAGATCAAATTGATGCTGCCCCCGGTCATCGACATGCGACTGCGGCCCGCGGTTTCCCGCCTGGGCCAGGGATCGGTGTGCCGCACCGCGATCGCGATGCACTCCGCGCGCCATTTCGGGACGTTCAAGGGCGCCCAGTCGGCTTGGGTGGAAGATGGTGGTGGGCGCGCTAGCCTGTCCGAACATCTCCGTGTCACCGGATCCTTACGCATCGACCGCCGGGATGATCTGCGCCAACGGCTACGTCAAGGGCGCGAACTTCGAAGACCGGATGCTGTGCGGTACAGCGAATCCGGTGAAGGACATCCTCTGGAGCAACGCTGCGAAGCTACTCAAGCTAGCTGACAAGCAATCCACTGCCATGATCCTTCGATCGTGGCGCGAGTCGCGGGAGTCAACGACATGGAAAAGAAGGTCTGCATCGTCGCCGGGGCGCTCGGCATCGTCGGCCGGGCGCTGGTTGAGCATCTCGATGCGAGCGACGAATGGGAGGTCGTTGCGCTGTCGCGACGGGCGCCCGACTTCGAGACGCGCGCACGCTTCGTTGGGATTGATCTGGTCGACGCCGAGGACTGCGGCGCGAAGCTGAAGGAGTTCGGACACGCGACTCACGTCTTCTATTCGGCCTACGCGCCTCGACCGACGGCAGCGGAGGAGGTGGGTCCGAATCTTGCGATGGTGGCCAACCTCGTCACCACGCTGGAAACGGTGGCGCCGCGCCTGGCCCACGTCCAACTGGTGCAGGGAAGCAAGTGGTACGGCAACCACCTCGGCCCCTTTCGAACCCCCGCCCGGGAGGACGATCCGCGCCACATGCCGCCGAACTTCTACTACGACCAGCAAGACTGGCTCGAGGCGCGCCAGCGGGGTAAGCGCTGGACCTGGTCAGCGCTGCGGCCGCACTGCATCTGTGGCCTCTCGGTCGGCAGCCCGATGAACCACCTGATGGCGTTGTCGCTATACGCGAGCATATCCCGGGAACTCGGCCTGCCACTGCGCTTTCCCGGGTCGGCCGGTGCCTTCGCTGCGCTGTACCAGTTCACCGATGCGCGCCTGCTGGCGCGCGCAATGGTCTGGGCCGCGACGACGAGCGCCTGCGAGAATCAAGCGTTCAATTTGACGAACGGAGAGCCGACGCGCTGGGAGAACATCTGGCCAGTGCTGGCGGAGTGCTTCGGCATGCAGCCCGCGCGGGTCCAGACGATCAACCTGACGCGGATGATGGCGGACAAGGTTTCCCTCTGGGCCATGATGATCGAGAAGTACAAGCTCCGAGACTACAAGCTCTCTCAGATGGTGAACTGGGAGTTTGCCGATTGGTCCTATTCGAATTCGTTCGACCAGATCTCTAGCCTTGCGAAGGCTCGCCGCGCGGGCTGGCACGAAGTAATGGACGCCGAAACGATGTTCCGCGAGCAGACGCGCCGGCTGATGACCGAGCGTGTCATTCCGGCGCCTGGGGCCTGAGCGATGGGGGTCTCAAAGTCCAAGCCCTCGGCCTCCCGGTCGCTGACTCCAGAATCGGGCAAGACGCTGGTTCGAGAACGTCCGGGAACCAAGCCGGCGAGCCGCCGCGACGTGCTCGTGGATATGGGCAACGGCTCGCTCCCTCTCTACAAGAGCATCAAGCTCGAAGTTACCCGGGCGCTGAGCGGCGGAGAGGTCAAGACTGGCATGGCCTTGCCGACCGAGAAGGAGCTCTCGAAGCGGTACGGGGTCAGCATCGGCACCGTGCGCCGTGCACTCTCGGATCTGGTGGCCGACAAGGTGCTGGTGCGTCAGCAGGGCCGCGGCACATTCCTGGCCCCGTTCGATTCGAAGCGGATGCTGAACTCGTTTTGGCACATCGTGCGCAAGGACGGTGTGCGCGAGGTCCCGATCGTGCAGACCTTGCGTTTCGAGGAGACGACCGCGAGCCCGCACGCCGCCGAGCGGCTCGGCATCCGCGCGGGCGATCCGATCTACTGGATCGTCAACCTGATGCTGATGGGTGGCAGCCCAATGTTGCTCGACGGCTTGTACATTCCGCAGTCGCTCTTCCCGGGCCTCACGAAAGCGCAGTTCGTCGGGCGCAACGGCACGATTTACGACCTCTACCACGACAGCTTCGGCATCAGCATCGTCAAGACGGTGGATCAGTTGAGCGCGGCATCGGCCGACCTTGAGACCGCGAAGAAGCTCGGATTGACCCTCGGGACGCCGCTGCTGGAGATCGTCCGCGTCGCTGAGACCTTCCTCAAGCGGCCGGTCGAGTTGCGTCGATCACTGCTGTACACCGAGAAGTACGAATTCGTTGACGTCACCGGCGGGTCGAGCGCGTCCTGACGGTTGGCACGGTGAACAAGGGCTCCGTCCGCAGTCTCTTCGTCGCCAACCGCGGCGAGATCGCGGATCGCATCGTCCGCGCCTGCCGGAAGCTCGACATCGACTCAGTCCAGGGCTGTTGCAGCTCTATTCCAGCTCGAACCGCGAGCCTTGGCGGTCGAGATGGCCGATTGCTCGGTGTGCATTGGCGCTGCGTAGCCGAGCGCGAGCTAACTCAACGTCAACGCGCTGATCGGGGCAGCCACGATGCGTGGCCGGGACCGTGTTGTCGATGATGGAGACGCGGCGTCGATCGTCGTGTGTGACTCATGAGGTAGACGTCTTGGCCTCATCAGGTATCGGCGTGTTCGCCACGACTGAGAGGCCAGGGGGCGACGTGCTGTTGGACGAGTTAGCTCGGCTGGCGCCGAGACATGAAATGGATCCATTGATCCGTATGGGTTATCCGGGCGTGAGCACTCCCATGCTGTTCAGGGTGCCTTCCAGACACGTGAGTTGCTCGGGCGAAAAGTAGGCGCGTCGCAACGACAGCATGAACGGACCGAACGCTTCGTCGATTTGGGGGCCGAACCGTTGGAAGATTTCGGCGAGGTAGAGATCGTGCCTGATGAGCGATTCGGCCATCGTGACAATCGGCTCGCTTCGCGTGTACGCAGCGTACACGTCGCCCAGCATCTTCGCTGTGAGGGCAGTTGTGAAATCTGTCGTGATGGTGAAGAGATTGTCGGCATTTCCCACGCGCACCCCATTGCCTTCGTGAAGATAGACGCGAACGTTCTTGTTGAATCGGAAACGCTCCCGGTCGCTGCCGAAAAGGATGATCAGGATCTTCACGCCACGCTTCGCGGCGTCTTGAAGCGCCATTCGATGGGGCTCAATAACGCTCTCACTCGCCTTGATCCAGACGTGCACGGTCGCCAGCTCGATCATCTCGGCGATTTTTGCACTGACCTTGGCAGCTCCCTGGAGATTCCAAACGAAGTCCCGCTCCTCGCGCGACTTGACATTGCTCAGATGCGAGGCGAGCTGCTTACAGCGCGTCGCTGTATCGCGCGCGATGCGGTCCAGCAGTTCTTGCGGATCGACCGGGACGTAACGGGTCGGGTGCTGACTGAACGGCTGCACGGCACCCTTCTGGGTGCAAACCTCGAGCGCACTATACGTATTCGCGCGGGGCAAGCCTGCCGCCTTGCTGACTTCGTAAGCGGTCGCCGGACTCGCATGCAGCAAGGCAATATAGGCACGGGCCTCGTACTCGGAAAAGCCGAGGCTCTGCAATTCACCAGTCAGCGCGTCCGGTTGGGTGGGAGGGCCGAGCGAGACCGCTCCTGCCTTCGGCTTCGTGCGGGAACGTGCACCTACAGGGCGCTTGAGTGAAGCGCTTCCAACGATCGCCGGTTTGCGTCCCTTTGTGGCCATCGTCTACTCCGATCGGAAGGACGTGAAGTCTAATGCGAAGCAACGACTGCAACCTTTCCCTAGTAGCCCATCCTCCTCAATGCGGATGCACTTGCCGGAATGTCCTGCTCCGGCGCGTCCGAAACGATCTCCAGCACGAGTGGAGCCTTGCAGCGGAGTTCGCGAAGGGTCGCGCCGAAGCGCTCGAATGGCACGACTCCGCGGCCGACGGAGTCGTGGCGCCAGGTCTCGAGCGGAGTGTCGGACAGGTGAATCAAACCCACGCGAGAAAGCGCAGCCACGAGGCCCTCGACTGGATCCTCGCGCACGAAGGCCGCATTGGCCACGTCGTAGACGATGCCGACGCGTTCTACTGGCAAACCCTCGATTGCGGCCATCATCTGGTCCACCTTCGGCAGGAACGAGAAAGGAACATTCTCCAGCAGAAGGCGGACGTCCCGCGACTCGGCGTAACGCGCGAGCCTCTCGAGGCCCTCCTTGAACCAGCCGATCATCGACTCGCGGGGCGGCGGCAGCAAACCTCGGCCCGTGCCCGGCGCCATCACGACATCGCGCACGCCGAGGTCTGCCGCCAGATCGATCGTGTCGCGCAGGTATTCGTGCGCGAATTCCCGGACGTTCCGTGCGGGGCTGGCGAGGTTGTTGTCGAATCCACCCGCGTTGAGCGACAGGATCCTTGCACCGCGGTCATCGAGCGCCTGAACGAGTCGGCGCCGCGCGGCGCCGTCATAGTCCGCGGGCCAGAGGTGCGGAGCGGTCAGCAGGACTTCGAACGCGTCGAATCCGAGATCTGCCATCCGGGCGATGCAGTCGGTGACCGATTGCGTCCAGATGAAGGAGAACGTGTTGACGACAAAATTCGAGCTCATGCGGGACTTTCCGGAGTTGCGCGAGTAGCGTAGCTGCCTAAACTACTACGCGGCCTGCGAATTGGCAAGCAGCCTGGCTCCCCGGTGTTGCTGGCGGACGCTGGCCGGCATGAACGACGGAGAGGATCTCATGCGGATTCTGGTTACGGGTGGCGGCGGCTTCATCGGATACGAGACGATGCAGTACCTCGCTGACAGGGGCGATACGGTGATCGGATTCGACACCGCCTTCGGGACCTCATCGCGCGAGCTCGCCGTGCGCTACAGCCGGGTGCACCTGGAGGCGGGCGACATGACCGACCTCGCCAACCTGGTGCAGGTGTTCGATTCACAACGCCCCGATGCCGTGGTGCACCTGGCCTCGGTGGTCGGCGTGCCCGCTTCGATCGGTAGCCCGTCGAACATTCTTCGAGTCAACGTCCAGGGTAGCCTGAACCTGTTCGAGGCGATGCGGCTTTTCGGCGTGAAGCGGGTCATCCACATGAGCACGGAAGAGGTCTATGGCGATTTCGAGCGCGCCTGCGCTGACGAGGAACATCCGCAGCGGCCCACGAATCCCTACGGCATCACGAAGCTGGCCGTCGAGCATTTCGGGCGCAGCTACCGCGAGTTCCACGGCCTGGAGTGCATCAATCTGCGCACGTCCTGGGTTTACGGCATCGGGCTCGACCGACCGCGCCCGCCCATGAACTACCTCGAGGCCGCGCTGTCGGGCCGGACGATCGACTTGCCGGCGGGAGCCGATACCGTCATCGACTATGCCTATGTCGATGACGTCGTTGGCGGGATTGCGCTCGCGCTCGATCACTCGTTGCATCGGTATGACGTCTACAACCTGGCCAGCGGGCAGGGCGTGACCGACCGGGAAATGATCGACGAGATCCGACGCCTCTTGCCTGAGGCGCGACTCAACGTCGGGCCCGGTCGCCGACTGTTCGCCTCGGGCCATCGCATGCCGTTGAAGGGCGCGCTCGACTGCTCCCGGGCACGTGCCGAATTCGGCTACGAGCCACAGTACGACATTCGCCGCGGCCTAGCCGCCTACGTGACGCGCTGGCGGGAGCGCGCTGCCGCTGTATGAACGCTTCCAGCTCGACAGCAACGGACCCGCGCGATTGCGCTGCATTGCAGGAGACAGCTTGAAACTCGTCACAGTCCCGTCCTCACCTTTCGGTCGTAAGGTGGCGGTTGCCGCATCCGAGCTGGGAATCCTCGATCGGATCGAGATCGTCCACGACAACCCCTGGAAACCGGATACTGGCGTTCCCGCCCTGAGTCCCGTTGGCAAGGTGCCGGTGTTTGTCGGCGACGACGGCCTCGTCCTTTACGGTTCGGCGGTGATCTGCGAGTTTCTCGACAGTCATGCGGCTCGGACGCCCCGGCTGTTCCCGGAACCGGGCCCGGCGCGCTGGCTCGCCCTGAGGCGTCAGGAACTCGCGGATCAGGCCATCGACGCGTTCGTCGCAGGGCGGCTGGAGCGCAACCGACCGGCCGGGGAGTGGTCGCCCGGATGGATAGCGCGCAAGCTGGGTGTCCTCGCCCGATGCCTTGACGGGCTTGAAGCGGAAGGCTTCCGATCGGAAGACCCGCCGACCATCGGCCATGTCGCTGCCGCCGTCCTGCTCGGCCACCTGGACTTCCGTCGCGCAGCGGAGAGTGAAGACTGGCGGACCGGGCATGACAGGCTGGCTGGCTGGTACGAGACATTCGTGCAGCGGCCATCGATGGGTGCAACGATTCCGCACGACTGATTCGAGCGAGGCGATCGCATGTTCGAGACGGAATGCATCATCGTCGGAGGCGGCGCAATCGGCCTGGCGATTGCGCGTCGGCTGGCGATGGATGGCCGGGAGGTGCTCGTGCTGGAGAGCGCAGTACGTGTGGGCACCGAGACCAGTTCTCGCAGCAATCAGGTGATTCACGCGGGGCTGTATCACCGCCCCGGCGGGCCGCAGGCTGTGCTTTGCGGCCTGGGTCGGGAGGCGATGTACGCATACTGCGAGACCCATGGCGTCGAACACCGACAGATCGGCAAGTTGGTGGTGGCCACCGACGATGCGTCGGTCGAGTGGCTCGAAGCGATGCACGCTCGGGCCGTTCAGAACGGCGTCCCGCAGTTGGAGATGCTGGGATCGCAAAAGGCCACACGCCTCGAGCCGAACCTGCGCTGCAAGGCTGCGTTGTTCTCGGGGCGGACCGGAATCGTCGACACGCAGGGCCTCGCGCTGGCCTACCAGGGCGACGTCGAAACGCTTGGCGGGTCGGTGGCCTGCAATACGTCGTTCGTGAGCGCTAGGCGATTGCCCAGCGGATTCGAGGTCGAGGCGCAATCACTCGATGGTGAGCGCCACGCGATCCGGACCGGAATTCTTGTCAATGCGGCCGGGATTTGGGCGGCCGAGGTCGCGTGCGGTGTGGAAGGCATGCCCGCCGATCGGATCCCGACAATTCATCTCGCTAAGGGCGCGTTCCTTGTGCTGCGCGGCCGCACTCCCTTCAGCCGACTGATCGTTCCGGAGCCCGCAACCTGGCGACGCGGCGGGATCTTCACGCTCGACCTTGGCGGGCAGGGCCGATTCGGCCCGGATGAAGAGTGGATCGATAGCGTGGACTATGGACTCGATGGATGGCCGGTGGCGCATGTCTACGAGGCCGTTCGGCGCTACTTCCCCGAACTGCCGGACGATTCGCTGACACTTGATTACTCGGGCATCCGGCCGCGGCTCAACGGGCCGGGCGGCGCGCCGGCCGACTGGCTGATGCAGGGGCCGGCACAGCATGGCATTCCCGGCCTGTTGAATCTCTTCGGATTCGAGAGCCCCGGAATCACCGCGTCATTGGCGATCGCAGATGCGGCTGCCGGACTTCTCGACGGGGGGGCTCTTCCCTATGAGGTCGACGAATCTAGCTACGGCGACTACAAGCCTCCTCAGCCCGGCCCGGGTCTCTCCCATTGACGTAGTAGCTATAGCCACTACACTCGTTTGCACGGTAGTTCCACCCTGCCGGTCGTAGACAACCAGACACGCAGAAAGAACTGATCATGGCAACGATCAAGGGCGGTGAGTACATCGTCGACTTCCTGATTCGCGAGAAGGTGCCCTACGTGTTCGGGATCTGCGGGCACGGAAACGTTGGTCTGCTCGACGCGATGTACGACCGCAAGAGCGAGCTGACGCTCATCTCTCCGAGGCACGAGCAATGTGCCGGCCACATGGCCGACGCGTACTACCGCGTGCGACATGAACCGGTGGCCACGTTATCCTCGATCGGCCCGGGTACGGCCAACATGGTGATGCCGCTGGCCAATGCGTATGCTGATTCGTCGGCCGTGCTCGCGATCACGGCCAACGTGCCGACGCAGCAAACCTACCGCAGCGCATTCCAGGACCTTTCGCGCCAGAACGTGACCGAGTTCCCGTCGGTGCTGCGCCCGGTCGTCAAGCGCACGTTTCAGCCACCCACGGTAGAGACTCTGCCGCTGGCCATGCGGCAGGCCCTGGCGCTGACGACCTCCGGTCGACCTGGGCCGGTTAACGTCGATCTTCCCTTCAACTTGTTTCAGGAAACCGGCGAGCTCGAGTACGAGCCGTCGCAACGCGCATTGCTCGGCGCCGGACCGGGTGCCGGCCCGGACGCGGTCGCGGCGGCCGCGGACCTTTTGCTCGGGGCGAGTCGGCCGCTGATCTATGTTGGCAACGGGGTGACGCTCTCGCAGGCGGGCCCAGAGCTGCAGGAACTCGCCGAGGCACTGCAGATCCCGGTGGTGTTCCTCCCCAATGGCCTAGGCACGCTGGACATGCGCAACCCGCTGGCGCTCGGGTTCGTCGGACGAAACGGTGCCTACCAGGCCAATGAGGCGGCCCGTCGCTGCGACGTGCTGCTAAGCCTTGGGGCGCGCTTTGATGACCGCTCTGCCTCTTCGTGGATACCAGGCTATTCGTGGAACATCCCGCCGACGCGCCTGATCCAGGTCGATATCGATCTGGCGGAGATCGGCCGCACATACCCGGTGGCGCTCGGCATCCAGGCCGACGTCCGGACCTTCCTGCGTCAACTCCTGCATGAGGTCGGCCGCCGCGCGCCGCCCGATCGCGCCCGAAGCGCCGCCTGGCGCGCGGACACCACCATCTGGCGCCAGGAGTGGGACGCATACGTGCGCCGCAGCGAGGTCGGGCACGCCTCGCCGATGCATCCGCTGCAGGTGGTGGCCGACCTGCGTGATGTCCTGCCCGACGATGCTATCTTGTTGCCCGACGTCGGCTCGCATCACAACTGGTTCATGCAGTTCTGGGAAGCGCGCCGCCCCCAGACCTTGCTCAATGCGTATGGCTACGGCGGAATGGGATTCGGCGTCTGCGGCGTGCTGGGCGCGAAGCTGGCAGCGCCAGACCGCCCCTGCATTGCGGTCTGCGGCGATGGTGGTTTCAGCATGGCGCCTCACGTCCTCTCGACGGCCGTCGAGTACGACATCCCGGCGGTCTGGGTAGTCTGGAACAACTTCGGCTGGACTTCGATCCGCGACATCCAGACCGGCATGTTCGGAGGTCGCCAAATCGGGACGATGTTCCACAAGGACAAGGAGCCGTACAACCCCGACTTCGCCATGATGGCCCGCTCGTACGGCGTCGAAGGCCTGACCGTCAGGAACGGGCGCGATTTCAAGGACACGCTGGCCCATGCAGTAGGTCTCGGAAAGCCCGTCTTGATCGATGCACATGTCAACGGCGACATCCACCTGCCGTCGACAGGTGCCTGGCAACTGCATCCGACACCGTATCGCGAGCCGGCCTTCGGCAAACGCTACTTGCCTGAGGAGTGAGCGTGGCGCCGAACGAGCCCGGTGAAGACGGGACAAGCCAGCCACCGCGGGTGAAGAACCTGATCGGCGGCCGATGGCGCGACGGGGCCAGCAGCTTCGATGTCGTCGAGCCGTTCGGCGGACTCGTGGTCGCCCGGGCGGTGCTGGCGTCCTGCGCCGAGGTCGACGAGGCAATCGCATCTGCAACGTCGGCGCGCGAGCTTGCGGCCCCGCCCGGGTACGTTCGCGCCAATTGGCTGCGCAGCACCCAGGCACTGGTCCGTGAGCGGCACGAGCGGTTCGCGCGGGCTATCTCCCGGGAAACCGGCAAGCCGATTCGCGACGCCCGAATCGAGGTGAGCCGCTCAGCCGAGACGCTCGGTCTCTGCGCCGACGAGGCGATCCGCATCGAGGGCAAGCACGTGCCGCTTGATGGAAGCGAGCTGGGGGCGGGGAAGCTGGCCGTCATGCTTCGATTCCCGGTCGGCGTCGTTGGTGCGATCGCGCCGTTCAACGCACCGTTGAACATGGCGTGCCACAAGATCGGGCCGGCGATAGCGGCCGGCAACGCGGTGGTCTTCAAGACCGCTCCCGAAGCTCCTACGTGCATGCAGTTGCTCGCCGAGGCGTTCATCGAGGCCGGCTTGCCCTCGGGCGTGCTGAACGTTCTGCACGGCGATGCGTCGGTGGGTGATCGCATCGTGCGGGATCCGCGGGTCGGCTTCGTGTCTTTCACAGGATCGACACGAGCCGGAGCTGCCGTCAAAGCCGCGGTCGGCCTGCGCCGTGCGACGCTGGAGCTCGGCGGACTCGGTCCGAACATCGTGGAACGTGACGCCGACGTCGCCAAGGTGGCGGTCCAGTGCGCGGTGAACGGAACCCGCTTGGCTGGCCAGAGCTGCGTGTCGGTCCAGAACCTCTTCGTGCACCGACAGCTGCTCGACGTCTTTCTCGCTCGCTTCGTCGACGCGATGCGAGCGCTGAAGGTCGGGGATCCGAGCGCCGAGGACACAGCCGTGGGGCCAATGATCAATCTTGCGGCGGCCGAGCGAGTGGAGACGTGGATCGAAGAAGCCAAGGCCGGCGGAGCGCGCGTCATCTGCGGGGGGCGTCGTATCGGAACCCTCGTCGAGCCGACTGCGCTGATCGACGTGAAGCCTGACATGAAGGTTGTCTGCCAGGAGATCTTCGGCCCGGTGATTGTGGTCCGACCCTACACCGACATCGGCGAGCCGATCGATTGGATTAATGCCAGTGGGCTCGGGCTCAACTGCGGGCTCTTCACGGACTCGACGAGCACAACCATGCGTGCCGTCCGGAACATCCGTTGCGGCGCGATCATCGTCAACGGCACGTCCACGTTCCGCCCGGACCAGACGCCCTACGGGGGCGTCGGACAGAGCGGCAATGGACGTGAAGGTCCCTCGCGGGCCGTGCTCGACATGACCGAAGAGCGGTTGGTCATCTTCAACTACTGAGCCGAGCATCACGGGAGACATGATTCGATGGCTTTCGAGGAAGCGTTGAACGACCTGCAGCGACCGCGTGAGAACGCCCTCGCGATGGGCGGTGAGCAGCGTCTCGCTCGCCGTCGGGCCGAAAGAAGGTGGCTGGCCCACGACTACTGAACCGCGCCGAGGAAACGGCAATTCAAGGAAAGGAAATACGTGATGGCGCGCATCGAAGTGCGGAGCGAAATGACCGGGACCGTTTGGAAGGTGCTCGTCAAGCCGGGCGACAAGGTGTCAGAGGATGATTCACTGCTGATCATCGAGTCCATGAAGATGGAGATTCCGCTCACCAGTCCGGAGGACGCGGTGATCAAGGAGATCGACTTCGCAGAGGGCGAATCCATCGCTGAAGGTGAAGTCGCGTTCGTGCTCGAAGCCTGAGGCGCACCCGCGGACCGGCCATGCAGGAAAGCCCCAATGACCTGGCCCGCCGGCTGATCGACGTTGCCCGGCGCGACGGGCGCCGGTCGCTCGACGAAGCCGCAGCCAAGCAGGTGCTGGCCGCCTACGGGATCGACGTGCCGCGTTCGGTACGCATCCCCCTCGAAGGGCCGATGCCCGGCGCCCTCGCTGATCTGGCGGCGCCGTACGTGCTCAAGATCATGTCCCGCGACGTGCTGCACAAGTCGGACATGGGGGGCGTGCGGCTGGCGCTTGCCGATGCGCTCGCGGTGTCCGCGGCGCGCGCCGACATGACGAACGCAGCGGCACGAGCGGACGTCCGGCTGGACGGCTTCCTGGTCGAGGAGATGGCGCCTGCGGGACACGACATTGTCATCGGTGCCTTTCGGGACGCAAGTTTCGGGCAGACGCTGATGTTCGGCCTCGGCGGCATTTTCGTCGAGCTTCTGAAGGACGTGTCGTTCCGCATTTGCCCGATCCAGAGGGTGGATGCGTGCGAGATGATTGCCGAGGTGCGCAGTGCACCCGTCCTCCTCGGGGCACGGGGAGGCGTCGCGGTGGCTGAGGCGCGGCTCGTTGATCTGCTGATGCTGATCGGCGGCCCGAGGGGCCTGCTCGAGGACCTTGCGGACGAGCTCGCCGAGGTCGATCTGAACCCGATCATCGTGTCCGCGACCGGTGCGGTCGCCGCCGATGCACGATTCCTGTTGACGGAGCGAGCGGGGCATGGCGACTGACAGGCCAGCCCGGAACGCCGTGCTCGAGCGCTTCGAACCGCTGTTCAACCCTCGGGCCATCGCTGTCGCCGGCGTGTCCGCGAAGACTATCAGCCAGGGGAACACTTTCATCCGCAACTTGCGGGAGGCCGGCTACCAGGGCGCCATCTATCCGATCCATCCGTCCGAATCCGAGTTGGAGGGTCTGCCCGCCTTCCCGTCGCTGGCCGACACGCCGACGCCGGTCGACTACGTCTTCGTCGCGATCGGCGCAGAAGCCGTTCCCGCTCTGCTGAGGTCCGGCGCGGGTCGCGTGCGCATTGCGCAAGTCATGTCCAGCGGGTTCGGCGCGAATGTGGGCGGCCGCGACCTGTCGCGCGAATTGACCGCCGCCGTGCAGTCCGCCGGAATGCGTCTGCTCGGACCCAACTGCATGGGTACATGCTCCCCCCGCGGCCGCATGAACTTCATCGCAGGTGGCGTCGATGCCCCTGGCTCGGTCGGCGTGATGTCTCAAAGTGGTGGCCTGTCCATTGACGTCCTCCGGCACGGTCGGTATCGCGGAATGAGGTTCAGCGGTGTGGTCTCGCTGGGCAATTGCCTCGACTTGGGACCGAACGATCTGCTCGAGTACTTTCTCGCCGATCCGAACACGAGGGTCATCGGTGCCTATCTCGAGCATGTGCCGGATGGACGGCGATTCTTCGAGCAGCTGCGCGCCGCGCAGGCGGCCAAGCCGGTGGTGATCCTGAAGGGCGGGCGCTCGGCCCAGGGGCAGCGGGCGGCAGCCTCGCACACGGGCTCGCTGGCCAGCGACGACCAGATCTGGCGCGCGATGGCGCGGCAGACGGGGACGGTGATGGTCGACACCCTCGAGCAGTTCATCGACGTCCTGGCGGCTTTCGAGACTAGTGAGCCACTTCAGGTTCGTCCGTCGGCCCGGGTGGTGCTGTTCGGCAACGGGGGCGGCGCCAGCGTGCTTGCTGCTGACTGCATGGCGCAGCTGGGACTCGAGGTCTCGCCGCTGCGGCCCGAGACGGTTGCGGCGCTTGAGCAGCTGGGGGTACCGCCCGGAGCGAGCCTGGACAACCCGATCGACGTGCCCGCAAACATACTGCAGCGCGAGCGTGGCGGGCTGGCGCGCAGGATCCTGTCGACGGTGGGTGCGCACGAGACTCCCGAGGCCATCGTGGTGCACCTGAATCTACCCGTCATCCTAGGCTATCGCCATGTCGACATGCTTGGCGACCTGATGCAGGCGGTGATACACGTCCGGTCGCAGATGGCATCGCGCTCCCGGCTGCTACTCGTCCTGCGTTCGACCGGCCAGCCCGAATTCGAGGAGCGGCGTAGCGAATGCGTGTGCCTGGCGATGCAGGCGGGGATCCCCGTCTTCGGACAGCTGTCCGAAGCTGCCCATGCGTTGGCCGCGCTGCACGGCCATGCGAGCTTCGTCCAATCACGGTGCCAATCCACGGGGACCGAGATTCGTAGTTGCCCTAGCTACCACACTATCGGTACAGCGACGTATGCTGGTCAGCGTTCGATCGCGTAGCAATCGTGGGACCGACCGAACCCGCGCATCAATGAAAGAGGAGACACCAACGTGAAGCATCAAGGCGAGACGAATTCGGTGCGAGTGGACGCGCGCCGCCGGAAATTCCTGTCCAGCACTTCGGGCTATGCGTTCCTCGCATCTCTGCGCGGGGTGATTCCCGCAGGAGGCCTGTTCTTCGAAATGGCCGAAGCCTTCGCAGCCACGGAGGCGGAAATGAAAGGCAAGGCCGAGCACGTGATGCTGCTCGGCACGACTGAATCGCCGAACCGATGGCCGAACGGCAAACTGTCGCACGAGCAATCGAACATGACGGGCATCGTGCAGCTGAAGCAGTTCATCCAGGAGGAGAGTAAGGGCAAGGTCTACGTCGATATCCAGTACGGCGGCACGTTGGGCAACCAGATCGAGATGCCGCGCAAGCTGCAACAGGGAGTGCTCGCCGCGTGCCACGCGTCCACGCAGAATGCCGCCGCGGTCGCGCCGGTATGGAACGTGATCGATTTTCCGTACCACGTCGGCCCGGTCGAGAATTTCTGGAAACTGATGTTCTCGAAACAGGCCAATGACACCCTGCGCAAGAAGTCGGAGGAGCAGGGCATGATCGCTCTGTGCGTCTTCCCCCAGGTCCGCTGGATCCAGCTGCGCAAGGGCCTGGGATTCAACGTTCGCACTCCCGACCAGCTGAAGGGCCTGAAGATCCGTGTCACCGGTTCGCGTCTCGAGCAGGAAGCATTCAAGATCCTGCCGACCAATCCCACGCCCGTGGCCTGGGGCGAGGTCTACAACGCGATGAAGGACGGGACCGTCGATGGCATCCACATCGGTCCCGGCCCGGTGGCGGACTACAACATCACCGAGGTGGTGGGCACCCAGACTGACGTGGAGTTCATGTACAACTCCGATGCCATTTACGTGGGGACCGGGTGGCTGCGCAAGTTGCCGCCCGCGTTGCAGGAGGCTGTGCTCGAGGGTGCGTTCCGGGCTCAGTCGATGCAGTACGACGTCTACGAGCCCTACCTTCGGGACCAGTGGGGAATTCGTCCCAATTCGCCGCCCGACTCGATCTACAAGAAACTGACCATCGACACCGTATACCTCACGCCGAAGGAGCGCGATGTCTGGCGAGAGTTCCTCTCCTACGAGCGCAACAAGGCAATCTTCGATCCGCTGATCCAGCGCTTCGGCAAGGTCGAGTACGACTCGGTCAGACAGGTCGCGAACGCGCCGGGCACGGTGGAGAAGCGCCGCTGGTGGAAGGCTTGATCACCCGGGCCGACGCGGGCGGGTGCGTACCGTACTTGAGCGAGCTCAGCCCCTTGGTTCCGCCCGGGAGAGACGATGAGTGCCGAACGCACCTCTGAAGCGGGGCCACCCCATCCTGACGCCGAGAGGCGTGGCCCGCTCCTGCGGCTCCTGGGGTGGCTGGACCAGAACACCGAGTACTGGCTCAACTTCTTCTTCTATGCCTTCTTGACGCTGATCGTCGTGATCGAAGTGTTCCGGCGCTATGCGCTAAACGCTTCGACTAGCTATGGCGAGGAGTATGCGCGCTATGCGTTCATCTGGCTGGCTTACATCGCTACCGCCCGGGGCGTCCGTAACCGGGGCCACCTTTCCATCGATATGCTGCGCGAGCGCTTCGGCCGCACCGGCAGGTTCGTGCTGTATCTGTTCAGCGATTTCTGCTTCTTGACGTTGGCCGCCGTCGTCTTCTACACCAGCGCGCAATTCGTCATTGGCGGGATTCGCTTTGATCAGCGCTTCACCGGAAGTGACCTGCCGCTGTGGCTTGCGACCTCGGCGGTGCCGGTCGGCTGGGGGCTGGTTTGCGTGCGTGTCGTGCAACGCAGCGTGGCGCTCATCCGCGCCTACCGGGACGGTGGACCTCTCGTCCCGGGAGCTCTGAAAATCGCGAGCGAATAGTGGATCCTCTCGTCTATCTAGGGTTGGGCGCGATCGCCGTGATGCTGGCGCTCGGCGTCGAGATTCTCGTATGCCTGGGTCTTGGGGCAGTGCTGCTGACTTTCGTCCAGCAGCAGTACCAGATCGCTAACATCGGCATCACCGCCTTCGGCTCCATCGACTCGTTTCCGCTCCTGGCAATGCCGCTCTACATCCTCACCGGTGACCTGATCGCTCATTCGGGCATCGCCCAGCGGCTGGTCAACTTTTCGCGCACGTTGATCGGCTGGCTGCACGGCGGATTGGCCCTGACATTGATCCTGGCAAGCGGCTTCTTCGCTGCGATCAGCGGATCGAACTCGGCCACGGTCGCCGCGATGGGACGGATGATGGTCGGCTCGATGCGCAAGGACGGATATCCAGACGAGTTCACCGGGGCGGTGGCCGCCTGTGGGGGAACCGTCGGCATCATCATTCCGCCCAGCATCGTCTTCGTGATCTATGGCGTGGCCGCGGGCGTCTCGGTCGGTGACCTCTTCCTTGCGGGCATCTTCCCGGGGATGCTGATGGTGGCTGTGATGGTGCTCGTGTGCACGGTCACTTGCTACCGCCGCAATCTCGGCAGGCGCTTCCCGTTCAGCTGGCGGGCGATGATGCGCGAGGGCTGGCGTGCCAATCTTGCGTTCGGTGCGACTGCGGTGATCCTCGGCGGGATCTATGGTGGGATCTTCACGCCGACGGAGGCCGCGGCGATCGCCGTAGCCTACTGCCTGTTGGCCGGCCTGTTCGTCACGAAAGAGATCAAGCTGCGCGACATCCCGATGATCGCTAACCGCAGCAGCGATATCGCCGGCCTCGTGGCGCCAATCATCGCGATGGCCATCGCGCTGTCGCAGGTGCTTGGGGTGTTGGGCGTTCCGAGCGCGGCGGTCGGCGCCTTCCTGGGGATCTCGAAGGACCCGACGGTGCTGACGCTGCTGATCCTGGTCATCCTGCTGATCGCAGGGATGATCATGGAGACCACGCCCATCGTGTTGCTGCTGACACCCCTGCTCGTGCCGGTGGCGGCGTCCATCGGCATTCATCCAGTGCACTTCGGCGTCGTCGTGGTGATGGCGCTGGCGATTGGGTTCGTCACACCTCCGGTCGGACTGAATCTGTTCGTGGCCAGCGCGGTCACCGGTGTTCCCGTCCACAAGATCGGTGCGTCGTCGATCCCGATGATCATCGGGCTCGTGCTGACCTTGCTCCTGGTCGCTTTCGTTCCGCAGTTGAGCTTGGCGCTCGTGCCGGTGCGGTAGTCGCCACCACTGCGACCCGGATCGCCGTCTCAGCTCGAGATCATCACCTTGACGTGCCGGCCCGACTCCCGCCTGAGCGCCTCATACGCCTCGCGAAAATCCGCGAGCGGCCACGTGCCGGTGACCATGCGCTGCGCATCGATCTTTCCCTCGAAAAGGAGCGTCAGAGCGTCGGTGAAGTCTGCGCGGTCATAGTTGCGTGACAGCAGGACTGAAACTTCCCGGCGGTACGCAAGCGAATAGCTCATGGGAAGGTCGTCGTTGCCGTGCGGAAAGCCGAGCAGAACCAGCATACCGCCCGGATTCAGGGCATCCATCGCCGCACCGATAGTCTCCCGGTTGCAGACGTTGTCGAATACCAGATCGAGCGGGCCGCCGTGAGCCACGAGGCCTTCCGCCAGGCGGCCATCCACGGCATGCACGAATCGGGCGAAGCCAAGGTCGGAACACAGGTGCTGCCGCGATGTCGCGCGATCAGCAAGGATGATTTCGTCCGCGCCAAATGCGCGAGCGACCTGCGCAATGAGCGAGCCTACGACGCCGGCGCCGATCACCGCCATGCGCCTGCTGTCGCCGACGGCCACGCCCGCCCGTCGGTTCGCGTGGACGGCGACCGCCACCGGTTCAATCAGCGCTCCGTATTCGTTTCTTAGGGCGGGCGGGACGGCGATAAGCTGCGAGCTCGGTACCGCCATCAACTCTGCGAAGCTGCCGCCGTCGCGGTGCACCCCTTGGACGCTGAAGTTACGGCACATGTTGGGTCGCCCGGCCAAGCACGCGGGACAGGTCCCGCACCCCTGGGTCGGGTAGATCGTGACCCAATCGCCGTTGCCGAAACCGCACCCCGGCGGGGCTGAATGAATCGTGCCGATGAATTCATGCCCCGGCGTGATCGGATATACAGCGACGGGACTGGACCCTTCGATTGTGGCGATATCGGTCGCGCAAATACCCGACCAGCGAATCCGGATGAGTGCCTCGTCAACCTCGGGTACAGGATCCGGTCGGTCGATGACGGTGAACTCCCTCGGTGCGCGCAAGTACAGAGCCTTCATCGTCCATATCCTTCGCGGTTGCACCTCCATTCACGGTCGGTCGACATCAAGACTAGCAGCCCCTCACCCATTTGGAAAGATGTAGCTGCCTTAGCAACCACGGATATTTATAATGGCGCACACCCCGACCGCCGTCGGATGACGCGACGCAGTCGCACGAGAGGAGTCGACGGGCATGGCCAGATTCGTTATTCGCGCTGAGCACTTTGTGAGAGAGGGACATGTCCAGGAATGGCTCGAACTGGCTTTCGCGAATGCGCGGGAGTCGCTAAAGGAGCCTGGAGTCCAGCGCTTCGACGTGTCGGTGTCCCAGGACGATCCGAACCACGCGTTGCTTTACGAGATTTATGAGAGCCGTGACCATTGGCTCGCGCACTGCGAGACCACGCATTTCAAGACCTTCATTAACGGCATCAAGGACCTCATCGTCCGCCGCGAGCGTGCGTACTTCGATTTGCTGACAGCAGAGTGAAATCACCGTGAACGTTCTCGTTTAGCCGCTCGACCATGCGCGTTGATGTACGCGCTCGTATGAGGCTGATCTAGACGTGGTTTCACCCGAGGTGAAGGAAGATGCTGTGTCGTCCCATGAAAAGGCTAGCGATTTGTGTGAGGCGATCTCTACGCTCAATGATGGCGCGTCTTGAGGCGCGACTCCACGGTGAACGACCTCTACCGCAACCGTTTCGGCATCACGATCGCGAAAGCGGTGGACCAGCTGAGTTCCGTGCCTGCGGATGCTGACACGCCAAGAAGCTCGACATCGCGCTCGGCACGCCTCTGCTGGAGATCGCGCGCGTCGCCTGCACCTTCGACGGTCACCCGGTCAAGCTGCGCCGCTCCCTACCTAATACCGGGAGACGGGCATTCGTCGATGTGACCGGCGACTCCACCACTTAACCTGCCATCTTGGTGCGGTCCCGGGTTATCCCTTGCTGTCCCAAAGATGTATATGAGTCATACTATAACGTGTTCATGCAGGAGAGGCACGCATGCGAATCACTGAAGGAATTGCGGACCGCGTCTCAGGCACGCGCATCGAGGAGTTGCCGAAAGACGCCATCGACTACTCGGCAACGCTCGCGATGAGCGCGTTGGGCGCCATGGTTTCCGGCCATCGCTGCACGGGCGGCGCGGAAGCGATCCGCTGCGTCAAGCGGCAGGGGGGCGAAGCGCAGGCTACGGTGCTAGGCGGAGGCTTCAAGACGTCCGTGGAACTCGCGGGGTTTGCCAACGGCACGTTTGCGCACGCCACCGAGTATGAGGACGACAGCTTCCCCGAAGCGGTATCGAGCTACACGCTCTTTCCGCCGATCTTCGCGCTCGCGGAACATCTGCGTTCGCCGGGCTCGCGCGTCATCGAGGCTTTCATTGCCGGCTACGAGACGCAAGCGCGTATCGGCCTCGCGTGCCGCGAAGCGCGGCGTGTCGGCTACATGGTGCTGAGCCTCGCGGGCTCCGTCGGCGTCGCCGCTGCGGCGGCCAGGCTGCTCGGCCTCGATGCGAAGCAGACCACCCACGCGATCAGCATCGCGGCTTCGCAAGGCGGTGGCATCGGCTACCAGACGGGCACGACGGCGCACATCGTGGAGATGGGCTTTTCCGCGCGCAACGGCATCGCCGCGGCCTTCATGGCAGCCGAGGGCATGACGGGGCAGCCTGATGTGCTCGAAGCGCCGCGCGGCCTGATGAACATGATTACCAGCGGCAAGGTCGAAGCGCCTGAGAAGATTCTTTCGGAGTGGGGCCGGCCCTACCGCATCTTCGAAGTGGGCATTAAGTCGTTCCCCTGCTGCTACCACCTGCAGCGCATGATCGAAAGCACGCAGGAGCTCACGCGCGAGCGCGGCCTGCGCGCCGAGGACATCCACCAGGTCGATGTCGAAGTCAACGCGTTTTTCCCGACGGTGGTGCAGCACCCCGAGCCGCGCAATGAAATCCAGGCGCAGTTCAGCCTGCCGCATGCGGTTGCGCTCGGCATCCTCGAAGACAAGATCGTGCCGGCGAGCTTCTCGCGGGAGCGCATCGAAGACGAGCGCTTCCGGCAGTTCCGCCCAAAGGTGAAGACCATCGTCCGCGAGGAGTGGGGCTGGACGCCGACGGGATGGAACCCGCGCATCAGCTATCACCTGGCCAACGGTGAAACCGTCGTTCGTGAACCCACGACCGCCCGCGGGCAACCGCCGGCGCTGCTCGATTTCGAGCAGTGCATACCCAAATTCCACGGCTGCGTGGACGATCTGCTGGCCCCCGAACGGGTCCAGCGTTCCATCGAGATGCTGCGCAACCTGGCCACGTTGCCGGATGCGAGCGCCCTGGTCGCCGAAGTCGCGGCCATCACGCCGAAGAATCGAGGTTCATCGTGAAGACCCTGTCCGATCTCACCGAGGCCGACGTCGAGCGCATCCTCGGCATCGTCGACCGCCTGAACGACATCGAGGTTCGCCTTGAAGTCGGCGACATGAAGCTGCACGTGCGCAAGTTCGGCGATGCGACGCTGGCTGCCGGCGCGACTTTCGCAAACGCATTGGCCACGCCCGCGGCCGCGCCCACGCACTCGGCGTCGCCACCGCAAGGCGCACCCGCCGCGTCCGCGCCGCCGCCAGCTGCCGCTACCGCGATGCCTTCTGCGGCCACCTCGGCTGCCTCCGGTGGCGATACCGCTGGGCAAGCGGGCCTGCTCGAAGTGCGCGCGCCGATGCTGGGGCGCTTCTACCGCGCGGCGTCGCCGAGCGAGCCGGCGTATGTCGAGGTCGGCTCGAAGGTGAAGTTCGAAGACACCGTCTGCATGATCGAGGTGATGAAGCTCTTCAACAGCGTGCAGGCGGGCGTCAGCGGCACCGTCGTCGAAATCGTCGCGCAGAACGGCCAGATGGTCGAACACGACGCGGTGCTGCTGCGGGTGAGGTCCGAATGACGCGACAGGTCGGCATCATCGACACGACCCTGCGCGACGCGCAGCAGTGTCTGTGGACCACGCGCATGACGGCGGCCATGATGGATCCCATCGCCCAGACACTGGATGACGCCGGCTTCGACATGATCGACTTCATGGCGCCGGTGCAGTTCGACGTCTGCGTGCGCTACCTGAGGGAAGACCCGTTCGAGAAGGCGCGCCACTTTCGCCAGAAGTTCCAGAACACGCCGATGCGCAGCTACTGCCGCAGCAAGAGCCTCGTCGGCTTCAGCATGGCGCCGGACGACATGGTGGAGATGTGGATCGAGCGGCTCGCCGCAAATGGCTTTCGCATCGTCGGCACCCTCGATTCGCTGCTCGACGTGGACAACATGGCGCTCAGCATCAAGCACGCCAAGAAGGTCGGCATCCAGTCGATCGGCGTGCTCGTCTTCTGCGAGAGCCCGCTGCACACCGACGAGCTCTACGCGAGCACTGCAAAGAGGCTGGTGGCCCTCGGCGTCGACGGGATCATGCTGAAGGATTCGGGCGCGCTCCTGACGCCCGATCGCATCCGCACGATCGTTCCGGCCCTCAAGGCCGTGGCGGGCAAGTTGCCGCTTGAAGTGCACACTCATTGCAACACCGGCCTCGGTCCGCTCGTGTCGCTCGAAGCCGCGCGATTCGGCGCCGACCAGATTCACGCCTCGATCGCACCGCTGGCCAGCGGCCAGGCGCAGCCGTCGACGCAGGGCATGGTGAGGAACCTCGCCTTGGCGGGCTTCGGCACCCGGGTCGACATGGCGCGCGTCGGCCAGATCAGCGCCTACCTCGAGCAGCTTGCGGACCGCGAAGGTTTTCCGCGCGGCGCGGCGATGGACTACGACCTCTTCCACTACAAGCATCAGATGCCCGGCGGGATGATGACCAACTGGCGCTTCCAGTTGCGGCAGTCGGGCCTGGAGCACCGCTTCGACGAAATCCTCGAAGAGATCGCCCGCGTCCGCGAAGACCTCGCGTGGCCGATCATGGTCACGCCGTTCTCGCAGATCATCGCCGTACAGGCGATGCTCAACGTCGTCAACGGCGAGCGCTACCGCGTGGTCCCGGATGAAGTGAAGATGTACGCGCTGGGTCACTTCGGCCGGCTGCTGGGCCCGGTGAACCCCGAAGCGCTGGACCGCATTGTCGCCAACGGCTCGCCGAAGGTGGCGCTCAAGGCGCAGCGGCTCGAGCCGGCGTTGCCCGGCCTGCGCAAGGCGTACCCGAAACTCGGCGACGACGAGCTGCTGCTGCGCTACATGTTCCCGGCCGACGACGTCGACAAGGTGCTCGCCGCCAAGCCGCTAAAGCTTGCGGTGCCGGCACATGGCCCCGTGCCGCGCCTGGTCGAAGAGCTCGCCAAGCGTCCGGGCCTCGCGCACTTCGAGCTCGAGCGTGGCAATTCAAGACTGACTGTCACGCGCCACGCCCCTGCGCGCGCAACCGCATGATGGCCAAACCAGGAGTACGACCATGAGCAACAAGGGCACCGTGATCGTCTTGTATGACGCACCCCCGCAAGCCGATGCCTGGATGCACGGGCCACACTACGACGAGGTCAATCGCACGCCCGGCGTCACCGAGGTGCGCCGCTACGAAACCGTGACCGGTCCCGATGGCTGCCGGCGCTACATCGCGCTGATCGAGACGGACGACATCGACGCGACGCTCGCGTGGCGCGACAGTCCACAGGGGCAGAGGTCGCAGGCTGAGGCGAACGAGCAGGGCGTGGCCAACCGCTACGCGATCGTCGCCAAGCGGATCTATTGAAACCAACGCACGAGGAAAGAGAGCTTCCATGATGCAGCCCCAGATCATCGACATGCGGTTGCGCCCACCGGTCAAGGCGTGGACCAAGGGCAGCGTGTTTCGCACGGCGATGCACTACCCGCGCCACCTGGTCTCGTTCAAGGGCGCGCGTTCCGCGTGGCTCGAGGACGTGAACCTGCTGTTCGAAGAGATGGAGTCGGCGGGCGTGAAATGGGGCGTGGCGATGGGTCGCGCGTCCAGCGGCGCGGGCAACCTTGGCGGCGTCTCCAACCAGGAAATCGTAGAGCTGCTCGACACCTACCCGAACCGCTTTGTCGGGTTTCTCGGCGTGGACATGGAAGCGATTCCCGAAAGCCTCGCCGAGATTCGCTCGCTCGCAAAGGCGCGCGGGGTGAAAGGCATCTCGATCGAACCCGGGTCTGGCAAGGTGCCGCGCTGGTCGAATGATGCGTCGCTCGATCCGGTCTACGAACTCGCTGTGGAGCTGAAGCTACCGGTGTCGATCTCGCTGTCGGGCCTGCTGTCGGCGCTTGCGGGCCATGAGATCACGTGGTCGCGCCCGACCTCCATCCAGATGGTGGCGCAGCGCTACAAGGACCTCAAGATCATCGTGTCGCATGCAGCCTGGCCCTACGCCGACGAGATGGTCGTCGTGGCGCTTGCGTGCCCGAACATCTACGTCTCGCCGGACCTGTACGCGAGCACCGCCGGAATGATCTGCGCCGACAGCTACGTGAAGGGCGCGAACCTGTTCCTCGAAGACCGCACCCTCTTCGGTACCGCGTATCCGGTGCGCGACATCCAGGATTCGGTGCGCGATTTCCTCGATCTCGGCTGGCGCAAGGACATCGTGCACAAGATCCTGTGGAACAACGCAGCCAAGCTGCTGAACCTGGACTAAGGCGTCATGGCAACCCGGGTCGCTGTTGTCGCGGGTGCGCTGGGCATCGTTGGACGAGCGCTCGTTGACCAGTTGCGCGCAAGCGGCGGCTGGGACATCGTCGCCTTGTCGCGGCGTGCGCTCGAACTTGGCCAGGGTGTGCGGCAGGTGCAGGTCGACCTGCTGGACGTGCAGGATTCACGCCGCGCGTTGCGCGAACTCGACGCCGCGACGCACGTTTTCTACTGCGCGTATTCACCCAGGCCCACGGCGGGCGAGGAAGTCGAGTCCAACCTCGCGATGGTGGTGAACCTCGTTGAGGCGCTCGAAGCCGCCGCGCCACGTCTTGCGCACGTGCAGCTGATGCAAGGCAGCAAGTGGTACGGCAACCAACTGGGGCCCTATCGCACACCGGCGCGCGAAGACGATGCGCGCCACATGCCGCCGAACTTCTATTACGACCAGCAGGACTGGCTCGCAGCGCGGCAGCGCGGCAAGCGCTGGAGCTGGTCGGCGCTGCGTCCGCACTGCATCTGCGGCTTCTCCGTGGGCAGCCCCATGAACCACCTCCTGGCGCTGTCGGTGTACGCGAGCATCTCGCGCGAACTTGGGCTGCCGCTGCGCTTCCCGGGCAACCCGCAGGCCTTCGCGGCGTTGTACCAGTTTACCGACGCCCGCTTGCTCGCACGCGCAATGGAGTGGGCCGCAACGACGACCGCCTGCGAGAACGAGGCGTTCAACATGACCAACGGTGAGCCAGAGCGCTGGAAGAACATCTTCCCCGCAATCGCGCGCACCTTCGGCATGGAGCCGGGTGAAGTGCAGCAGGTGAACCTCGTAAGCACGATGCGCGACAAGGAGCCGCTCTGGTCGCGCATGCGCGAAAAGTACGGGCTGCGGCCATTCACCCTGGAGCAGCTCGTGAACTGGAGCTACGCCGACTGGGCTTACGCAGCGCCGTACGACCAGGTGTCGAGCCTCGCGAAGGCGCGCCGTGCCGGCTGGAACGAGGTGCTCGACGCCCCGGCCATGTTTGGCGACCTCATTGGCGGGCTGATGATGCAGCGCGTGATTCCGCCCGCACCTGCCAACTGAAACCGAATCCCATCATGACCATACGAAGTGTTCTTGTCGCCAACCGTGGTGAAATTGCGGTCCGCGTCATTCGCGCGTGTCGCGAGCTCGGCATCGAAACCGTGCAGGCTTTTTCCGCGGCCGACCGTGATTCGCTGCCCGTGCGCATGGCCGACCGCTCCATTTGCATCGGCGGCGCGACACCCGCCGAGAGCTACCTCAATCGCAATGCGCTGATCCAGGCGGCGCAGATGGCGAAGGTCGACGCTGTGCATCCCGGCTATGGCTTTCTCTCGGAGAACGCCGAGTTCGCGCAGGCCGTGCTCGATGCGGGGCTCACCTACATCGGTCCCGAGCCGAGCTCGATCCGCCTCATGGGCGACAAGGCCGCCGCGCGCAAGCTGGCGATGGATGCTGGCGTGCCGGTGGCGCAAGGCTCGCCCGATCCGGTTGTCGACGTCGACGATGCCGTGCGGCTCGCGAATGGCATCGGCTACCCCGTGCTTGTGAAGGCCTCTGCCGGCGGCGGCGGGCGCGGCATGCGCGTGATGGAAAGCGAAAAGCAGCTTCGCGAAGGCCTGGAGCGTGCGTCCTCCGAAGCCGCCGCCGCTTTCGGAAACGGCGCTGTCTACATCGAGCGCTACATCTCGCCGGTGCGCCATGTCGAAGTGCAGGTCGTCGGTGATGGCAAGGACGTGATCCATTTCGGTGAACGCGACTGCACGATCCAGCGGCGCCACCAGAAGCTGCTGGAAGAAAGCCCGTCGCCCATCGTGTCGCCGCAGCTGCGTGAGCGCATGACACGGGCGGCATGCGACCTCGCCCGCGCGGTGAACTACCGCAGCGCCGGCACGCTGGAGTTCATCGTCGACGCCGCGCGCCAGGAGTTTTTCTTCATCGAGATGAACACGCGCATCCAGGTGGAGCATCCCGTCACCGAGGCCGTGACCGGTGTGGACCTCGTGAAGCTGCAGCTGCGAATTGCTTCGGGCGAATCCCTGCCGATGAAGCAGTCGGACGTGCAGTTTCGCGGCCACGCCATCGAATGCCGGATCAACGCGGAGGACTCCGAAAAGGGGTTCATCCCTCGGCCGGGAACCATCACCGAACTCGTGCTGCCCAGCGGCCCCGGCGTGCGCGTGGACACGCACGCCTTTGCCTCGTACGAGCTGCCGCCCTATTACGACTCGCTGATCGCCAAGCTTGTGGTGTGGGACGAAGACCGGGCGTCCGCGATCGCCCGGATGCAGCGTGCACTGGCCGAACTTCAGCTTTCGGGCGTGAAGACGACGCGCGAATTCCACCAGCGCCTGCTCGCGCATCCGGCCTTTGCCGCGGCTGACATCAGCACGCAGTTCGTGAAGGACAAGATGTACGCCGAGCACCCGATGCGCCACATGCTTTAGGAATCCAGACCTCACATGGCACACGAAAAGACAATCGCCGAATTCAAGGCCGCCCAGGAGAAGGCACTGGGCATGGGCGGGCCCGACAAGCTCGCCAAGCGCAAGGCCGAAGGTAACCTGAACGCGCGCGAGCGGCTCGCGGCGTTGCTCGACTCGGGCAGCTGGGTCGAAAGCGGACTCTTCGCCACGTCGCATCGGCCAGAGGTGCGAGACCGCACGCCGGCCGACGCGAAGATTGCCGGCTTCGGCAAGGTGCAAGGCCGGTCCGTCGCCGTCGTATCCAACGACTTCACCGTGCTCGGCGCTTCCAGCTCGGTGATCAACGGCAAGAAGATCCGCCACATGCGAGAAGTCGCGTCGAAGTCGGGCATGCCGTTGGTCATGCTCGGCGAATCGACCGGCGCGCGCATGCCCGACCGCATGGGCGCCGAAGGCCGCGCGATCCTCGGCCAGGACCCTTACGAATACCGCCGGCTGCGTGAATCCCCGTGGGTGAGCGCGTTGCTGGGCGCGTGCTACGGCTCGTCGACGTGGTATGCCTGCCTGTCCGACTTCGTCGTCATGCGCCGCGGCGCGACGATGGCGGTGGCCAGCGGCCGCGTCACGTCGGCTGCCATCCGCCAGGAGATCGATTCCGAGGAACTCGGCGGCTGGAAGATGCACGCAGTGAGCTCGGGTCTTGTGGACGCCGTGGTCGAAACCGACGACGAGGCGCTGGCCCTGGTGCGTAAGTACCTCAGTTACTTGCCGAGCCACCACAACGAGGCGCCGCCCGTGCACGACGTGCCTGACGGCAGCGACGGGCGCGGCGACCGCGTTCTCGACTTGCTGCCCGAAAACTCGGCGAAGGTCTACGACGTGCGCAAGATCGTCGAGACCGTGGTCGACGTCGACAGCATGATGGAGCTCAAGGCGAAGTTCGGGCGCTCGATGTGCACCGCGCTCGCGCGCATCGAAGGCCGCTCCGTCGGCATCCTGGCAAACAACCCTCTCTTCAAAGGCGGCGCGATCGACGTGGATGCCTGTAACAAGGCGGTCGGCTTCCTCGTGATGTGTGACTCGTTCAACATCCCGATCGTGTTCATGGTCGACCAGCCGGGCTTTCTCGTCGGCGTCGAGGGCGAGCGGCGCGCGGCGCCGGGGCGCATCATGAACTGGATGAATGCGCTCGCACTGGTCACCGTGCCCAAGATCTCCCTGATCATGCGCAAGAGCTACGGGCAGGCTTACCTGAACATGGGCGGTGGGCGCAACTCCGACGAGGTGATCTCGTGGCCCACGGCTGACCTCGGCTTCATGGCGCCGGCGGTCGGGGCCAACGTGCTCTTCGGCGTGAAGGAAGAAGAGAACCCGGAGCGGTTTCGCGAGCTCGTGCAGGAACTGTCGCGCGACACCTCGGCCTACCGCCTGGCATCGCTCTACGAAACGCAGGCCGTCATCGATCCGCGCGACACGCGCGAGACGCTTGCGCGATTGCTCGAAGTGCACCGAACGCGACTCGGCAGCGGCGTGGGCAAGCACTTGCTGTCCAACTGGCCCACCACATACTAGTGTCACTGTCGCAGTGATACCTGAACCTAGTCTATGCAGGACGACATGAGTTGCGCTCGCTCGTCGTCGCTCGACGCCCCCTCGGTCTTCGGTCTGCCTCTGTCCTTGGCGGTTTCTCCAGCACAGAGATACCGCACTTGCATGACACTTATGCCCGCTACTTGCGGGACCGGAAACTAGAACGAGGAGATCAACGATGGCGCAAACGAACGTCCTTTCCGACATGAACGGCTCGGTGTGGAAACTCATGGTGAGCGAAGGTGACACCGTCGGTGAAGACGACACGCTCGCCGTCCTTGAATCCATGAAGATGGAAATCCCCGTGCTCGCGCCCGTGGGCGGCAAGGTCGAGAAGATCCTCGTGCGCGAGGGCCAGGCGGTGGCCGAGGGCGCGCACATGATGACGATCAGCCACTGAAGGGCCGCCGGACGATGCACGACGACGAATTCGTCCACGCGCTGCGCGCGGCGCGTGGGGCGGGCGTCCACGCGCTCGACGAGCCGGCGGGCAAGAGGATATTGCAAGGCGCCGGCATACGCGTGCCGCGCGCGGTGGTCGTGAAGGTCGGCGACGACCTGTGCGAGGCGGCGGCCGGCCTGCAGGCGCCGTTCGTGCTGAAGCTCGTCGCCGAGGGCATCGTGCACAAGAGCGACATCGGTGGCGTTCGCCTGAACCTGCGCACGGCCGATGAGCTTGTGGCCGCCGCCGAAGAGTTGCTTGCCTTCCTGGGGTCCCAGGGAATTACGCCGCACGCGTGGCTGGTGGAGGAGATGGCGCCGCGCGGCACGGAAGTGGTGGTCGGTGGCACGATGGACCCAGAATTCGGCCCACTGGTCATGGTCGGACTCGGCGGCATCTTCGTCGAAGTGCTCAAGGACGTTGCCTTCCGCATCTGCCCCATCGCAGAGATGGATGCGCGCGAGATGCTCGAAGAGCTCAAGGGTTTCGCGCTGCTGCAAGGCGCGCGCGGCACCGGCGCGGCCAACCTCGATGCCATCGTCGATGTGCTGTTGCGCGTGGGAGGAGAGAGCGGCCTGCTCATGCGGGGCGAGGGCGAGCTCGCGGAGATCGATATCAATCCGCTCATCGTCTCCAGCGCCGCGGCGGTGGCGGTCGATGCGCGCTTCATCCTGCAGCAACGCGCCTGACGCATGACCATCCTCGAACAATTCGGACCCCTGTTCCGCCCCGCATGCATCGCGGTGGTCGGCGCATCCGCCACGGCGGTGAGCGGTGGCAACCGTTTCATCCGCAACCTGCGCAATTTCGGCTATGCCGGGCGCATCGTGCCCATCCACCCGACAGCCCCTGAGGTTGAAGGCCTGCCCGCGTGCAAGTCGCTCGCGGACGTGCCCGAGACGGTGGATTACGCGTATGTCGCGGTCGCGGCGCGCAATGCATCCGCCGTGCTGCGCAGCGGACGAGGCAAGGTGCGCTTTGCGCAAGTGATGTCCAGCGGCTTCGGCGAAACCGAGGGTGGTTCGTCGCTCGAAGCGGAGTTGGCGGCATCAGCGCGCGAAGCCGGAACGCGCCTGATCGGGCCGAATTGCCTGGGCGTGTATTCACCTGCCGCGCGCGTGACGTTCACGGAGAAGGCGCAGACGCAGTCGGGGCCCGTCGGCGTTGTCTGCCAAAGTGGCGGGCTCGGCATCGACATCATCCGACGCGGACAAAGCCGGGGTTTGCGCTATAGCGGCCTCGTGACCATCGGCAACGCTGCCGATGTCGGCGCGGCGGAACTCATCGAGTACTTCCTCGAAGACGAAGCAACCCGTGTCATCGGTCTGTACCTGGAAAGCACGCGTGAGGGCCGGCGCCTCTTCGACGTGCTGCGCCGTGCGAACGCGCGCAAGCCCATCGTGCTGCTCAAGGGCGGCCGCACCAGCCAGGGCCAGCGCGCAGCCGCGTCGCACACGGGCGCGCTCGCCGGAAGCCAGCGCGCATGGGACGCCCTCGGCCGCCAGACCGGCATGCCAATCCTGGACACGCTCGACGAATTCCTCGACGCGCTGGTCGCATTGCAATGCCTTGCGCCGCGTGCGCAGCCGACGACACGCATGGTGTTGTTCGGCAATGGCGGGGGCGCCAGCGTGCTGGGCACCGATGCGTTTGACCGGGCGGGCTTCTCGATCGCGGCTTTCGACGGAGCGACGCTCAGCGCGCTCGAAGCCCTGGGGCT
>JBBQCD010000044.1:0-37777 GCA_038318385.1 Burkholderiales bacterium
CGGCTCGCCGCGACCGCGTGCCCGCCGCGCTTCGAGAGCCGCAGCGCCGAGGCAAAGGCGGGCGATGCGCGTGCCACCCTCCGCGGGGGGGCGGCGCGCGCCGCCGCCACCTGGCATCTGGTCGGACGCACGGCCCTGACCCGCTTCGACCCGGCCGCCTGGCTCGGCGACGCCGGCGGGCCGGCCTGGCGCGCCGGTCCACACCGCCTGAACGGCGACGCGCGCTTCGACCTGACGCTTCCCGAAGCGGTGGCCAGCCTGACGCCGATGCAGCAGCTGGCCGCGATCCGCGGCGAAGCCTCGGCCACGCTCGCGCCCAGCGTGCTCGCCGGCGTCCCGATCGGCGGCGAAGTCAACTGGCGCAACGCCGACGGCGTCGCCGCGCAGGCCCGGGTCGCGCTCGACGCCGACGGCAACACGGCACGATTCGAAGGCCGCGTCGCCTTGAACGAGAGCGGTGCCAGCGACGCCTGGAATGCCACCCTGAAGGCTCCGGCACTGGCGAAGTTGACCCCGCTGCTGCGCCTGACCGGCGCTCCGGCAGGCTCGGCTGCGGCCGGCAGCCTGGACGCGCAGGCCAGCGTCAGCGGCCGCTGGCCTGCGCTCACCAGCGAAGGGCGCCTCGAAGCCCGAGGCGTGCGCGTCGGCAACGCCAGCGTCCAGCGCGCCGACGCGCACTGGCGGCTCGGCACCGCGGCGCGAGCACCGGTGGACCTCGAAGCCACCTTGTCCGGCGCGGCGCTCGGCGGGGCTTCGATCGAGACGTTGCAGGCGCGCCTGCAGGGAACGAGCGACGCCCATCGCCTGGAAGCACGGATCGAGTCGCGTGGCCTGCCGCCCGCCTGGACCGACGCGCTCCAGGCTGGCATCGCCGACGCCAACGCCGCGAGTGCAGCGGCCCCCGCGTCCTCGAAGGCGGCCACAATCGCCGTGACCCCGTCACCGTCACCGGCATCGGCCTCCGCCGCAGCCATCGTGGCCACCGCGGCCTCTGCGGCTGCTTCCGCATCCGCCCCTGCGCCGGCAACGACCGCGGGCGCCCGCAGCGTCGCGGTGCTGAAGGCCGAAGGCGGCCTTGTCGGCAGCGCGCGCAGCGGCCTCACCGGTTGGCGCGGCACCATCGACCAGCTCGAGTTCCGCCGCGCCGATGGCCGCGGTGCGCCCTGGGTCAGCACCCGCGACCTGCGGATCGAGGCGCGCTGGGGCGACGGACCGGCGCGCGTGATCATGCAGCCGGGTCGTATCGACCTCATCGGCGCGGGCTTGCGCTGGAGTCGCTTCGACTGGCAGGCCGCACAGGCCTCGAGCCCGATGCGCTTCGACGTCCAGGCCGAGCTCGAGCCGCTGCTGGTGGCGCCGCTGCTGCGCCGACTCCAACCCGACTTCGGCTGGGGTGGCGACCTGAAGATCGGTGGCCGCATCGACATTCGCAGCGCGCCGGCGGTCACCGCCGACGTTGTCCTGGAACGCCGCGAAGGCGACCTGACGGTGACCGACGATGTCAGCACCCAGAAGCTCGGCCTGACCGATCTCCGCTTCGGCCTGGCCGCGGCGGACGGCGTCTGGAACTTCACCCAGGCGCTGGCCGGCAAGACCCTCGGCGTGGCCGCGGGAGCAGTCGTCGCACGCACGGCGCCGGGCGCCACCTGGCCGAGCGCGCAGACCCCGATCGAAGGCGTGCTCGAACTGCAGGTGGCCAACCTCGGCGCCTGGGGCAACTGGGTGCCGGCCGGCTGGCGCCTCGGCGGCACGTTGCGCGCCAGCGCCAGCATCGGCGGGCGCATCGGCGCGCCGGAGTACACCGGATCGGTGGTCGGCCACGAGCTCAGCGTGCGCAACTTCCTCGAGGGCGTGAACGTCGCCGACGGCGACCTCGCCATGTCGCTCCAGGGCAAGTCGGCGCGAATCGAGCACCTCACCGCGCGCGCCGGCTCCGGCACGCTCTCGCTCTCGGGCGACGCCAGCCTGGGCGAAACACCGCAGGCGCAGCTCAAGCTCAAGGCCGACCGCTTCCAGGTGCTGGGACGCGTCGACCGGCGCATCGTCGCGAGCGGCGACGCCCAGGTCCGGCTCGGCAGCGACACGCTCGCCGTCGACGGCAAGTTCACGGTCGACGAGGGCCTCGTCGACTTCACCCGCGGCGACGCACCGACGCTCGGCAGCGACGTGCAGGTCGTCCGACGCAAGGGCGATGCGCCGCCGACGCCTGAGAGCATCGAAGCCGCGGCGCGAGCGCGCCAGGCCGCCACCACGACGCCCACGCCGGTTCGCAAGGTCGCGCTCGACCTGCAGGTCGACATGGGCCAGAAGCTGCGGATCCGCGGCCGCGGCCTCGACGCCCTGTTGCGCGGCAGCCTGCGCATCACCTCTCCGGACAACCGGCTTTCCGTCGACGGCACGCTGTTCACGGTCGACGGAACCTACGCCGCGTACGGCCAGAAGCTCAGCATCGACCGCGGCCGGCTGACCTTCAACGGCGACGTCGCCAGTCCCCGGCTCGACATCCAGGCAACCCGACCGGACCTCGACATCCGCGTCGGCGTGACCGTGACGGGCACGGCACTCAACCCCCGCGTCCGATTGTTCTCGGAACCCGACACCAGCGAGATGGACAAGCTCAGCTGGCTGGTGCTGGGCCGGGCCAGCGAGGGCCTCGGCCGCGCCGACACCGCCCTGCTGCAACGCGCCGCGCTCGCCTTGCTGTCGGGCGAAGGCAGCGGCGGCAGCGACCAGATCACGCGGGCGCTCGGCCTGGACGATCTTTCCATCCGGCAGTCCGACGGCGAAGTCAGCCAGACGATCGTCAGCCTCGGCAAGCAGCTCTCGCAGCGCTGGTACATCGGCTACGAGCAAGGCCTCAACGCGACCGGCGGAAACTGGCAGCTGATCTACCGCATCGCGCGGCGCTTCACCCTGCGCGCCCAGGCCGGCTCCGACAACGCTGTCGACCTGATCTGGACCTGGCGCTGGCAGTAGGCCTCGGCCTGGTGATCGGGCCCTGAGGCCGGCAGCAGTCCCGCCTGTCGCGAGGACACCGCCGTGTCGCCACGGCGGTGTCCGGCTCGCGCCCACGTGACCGAGCCGGCCCCTTGAAAGCGCGCGCGGCGCCTCTACTTCTTCGGCGTTGCCGCGATGCCGCCCCAGTGCGATCAACGCGGTGCCGGGTGCGCAGCGGCCCGGCGGACGCGCCGCGGCACGGGGTCGCTGCGAGTCCCCTGATCGGCTGCCGAACAGGAGCATGAAGACATGAACGGTTCGTTCCGTCTGGCCGGGGACCTCTTCCCCGAACTGAGTCGCCTGCAGCAGCACCTCGATGCGCTGTTCCAGGGAACCGACCCGACCAACATCCGCGCCTTGTCGCGCGGCGGTTTCCCGGCCATCAATGTCGGCACCTCGCCCGACAGCGTCGAGATCATCGCGTTTGCGCCCGGTGTGGACTCGAAGGCGCTGCAGATCACGGTCGACCGGGGTCTGCTGATCATCGCCGGCGAGCGCAAGGCCGAACCGACGCTCGGCAAGGACGGCGAGAGCGTGCACGCGCAAGAGCGCTTCAGCGGATCCTTCCGCCGCATCGTCACGTTGCCGGAGGACGCCGATCCGGCACGCGTTGACGCGAGCCTTCGCGATGGTGTCCTGCACGTCACGGTGGCCAAGCGCGAGTCGTCCAAGCCGCGCCAGATCAACATCAACTGAGATCTTCAAGTCGAGGAGTCTGCAATGAGCGAGAACACCAGCGTCACCCGCACGGATGCGAAGTCCAAGGTGCCCCAGGCGGCCCTGCCCCCGGCGGTGGACATTGTCGAGAACGAGGCCGGCATCACGTTGCTGGCCGACATGCCGGGCGTTTCCCGGGACCGTCTGATCGTGAAGGTGGATGGCGACAGCCTCACGATCGAAGGCGAAGCGGAAGTGAAAGTGGCGGAGAAGCTCGACCTGCTGCACGGCGAGATCCGCAACCCGTACTTTCGCCGCAGCTTTACGCTGAGCCGGGAACTCGACCCCGGACAGATCGAGGCCAGCCTCAAGGACGGGGTGCTGCGCATGCACATTCCGAAGGCCGAGGCGGCCCGGCCGCGGCGCATCGAGGTCAACGTCGCCTGAAGGAGGCCCCCGCTTCACCGGGGGCTTCCCCATCGATCGCCGGCCAGCTCGCAGCGCACGCTATTCGAACCGGTGCCTGTTGCCGCAGCACCGGCCGGCAGGTCGCACCGGCTCTCGTGTCCTGCCGTTCCCCGCCTGGTTGTCCACACTGTTTTCCCCCGCTGCGGGGGATGGAATACGGGATGGCCATCGCCCCGCCCGTGGCGGTCCGAAAAGAGGAGCACGCCGCGGCGCCGGAATGCCCTCGGATGGTGCTAGCCTCGACGGTACCCGGGAACCCGCACGAGGCAATCGACATGGACGAAGAAGCGCTCAACATCAGCATCCGCAAGTTCCTGAAGATGGTCGGCGTCAGCTCGCAGCGCGAGATCGAGCACGCCGTCAGCGCGGCGCTTGCCGACGGGACGCTCAAGGGCAGCGAAACGCTTCCCGCGAAGATGACGCTGGAGATCGGGGCCTTGCGCCTCAGTGTCGCGTTCGACGGCGAGATCAAGCTGCAGTCGTGACCGCGCAGCCCAAGCGCGCTGCGGAGGCACGCTGACGCGACGACTGCGATGACGATGGCGATGACCGATTCCCCGCACTCGCCACCGCGAGTCGCGTCGATGCTCGTCGTGATGGGCGTTTCCGGTTCGGGCAAGTCGACCATCGGCGCCGCGATCGCGCAGCGGCTGGGCCTGGACTTCGTCGACGGCGACTCGCTCCATTCCGTACAAAGCGTCGCCAAGATGAAGGCTGGCACTCCCCTCGACGACGCCGACCGCTGGCCCTGGCTGGAGCGCATCGGTGCGGAACTCGCCGACCGGGACCGCTGGCAGCGGGGCTTGGTGATCGCATGCTCGGCGTTGAAGCGGGCCTATCGCGAACGGATCCGCGCCGCCGCGCCGGGCGTGCGCTTCGTCTTCCTCGATGGCTCGCCGGCCCTGCTCCGCGATCGCCTGGCCAGCCGCAGCGGCCACTACATGCCGAGCGCCCTGCTGGACAGCCAGCTGCGCACGCTCGAGACGCCGGAAGACGACGAGGCCGATGTCATCCGCATCGACGTCGCCGCCGAGCCCGAGACCCTCGTCGAGGAAGCGGTGTCGCGACTCGGATGAAGGACCTTGGTGGCCCCGACAGGAATCGAACCTGTATCTGCCCCTTAGGAGGGGGCTGTTCTATCCATTGAACCACGGGGCCGGAGCCAGGATTCTGCCCGAGGCCCGGCGCGCGGCGGGGCCTCGCACCCCGGCAGCGCTATTCCTTGTAGGCCTCGACCGCGATCATCAGCTTGACCTCGTCACTGATCGCCGGCGCACCGAACTTCATGCCGAAATCTGTGCGCTTGATCGACCCGGTCAGGTCGGCCCCGCACATCTCCTTCTTCGAGAAGGGGTGCGGCCCGCAGTTCATGCGCGCCACGCTCAGCTTCACCGGCTTGGTGACGCCGAGCAGGGTCAGCGTGCCGTCGACGCTTTCGACCTTGTCGCCGCTGAAGTTGAACTTGGTCGACTTGTAGACCATGTCCGGAAACTCGGTCGCATTGAAGAAGTCGGCGGTGCGCAAGTGCTCGTCGCGCGAGCGCTGGCCGTCTGCACGCTTGGAGTCGCCTGTGGCAACGGTCGCCGTGGGAATCTTGACCTCGATCGAACCGGTCTTCGCGGCGCGGTCGATCGACAGCTTTCCGGTCGACTTCTCGAAGTGACCGTAGACGGTCGACATGCCGAAGTGATCGACCGAGAAGTTCGTGATGGTGTGCGTCGGATCCAGGTTGTAGGTTTCCGCCGCGGCGAACGCAGCGAGTGGAGCGAAGCAGACGAAAGCGAGTGCGGACAATCGGAACATGAAATACCTCCAGGGTGTTTGGGGATCGAGCGGTCGGCCGTTCATCCGGCTGCCGCCCCTATTCTCGCGGACGTCCAGGCCCAGCCGATGGCCACTCCGACCGGGACCAGCGCGGCCAGACCGGCGAGAAATGCCGACTGCCACGCGCGATGCGTCAGATCGGCCGGCACCAGCCGCGCGGCGACGGGCACCAGCAGCAGCGGGAGCAGGAAGTACCAGCGCAGCTCGCCGGTGAAGACCGTCAGCACGCCGAGCAGCGCCGCGCCGACGTGCGCCGGCAGTGCCGTGGTCCAGCCGCTCGGCGCCGGGCCGCCGCGCAGCATCTGCGCCAGTCCGACGGCGGCGCAGGCGGTGCCCAGGGCGATGCCGATCTGGCCGAGGAGCGCCGAGGCGCCGAGCACCGCCAACGCCCCGCTGCCCCAGCCGAGGGCCGCGCCGATCACCGAAGCGCGCAACGGATCGGCTGCGCCGACGAGCCCGCCACCGACAACGGCGGTGACATATGCGAAGGCCGCAAAGCCAGCCAACAGCGCCGCGGCGAGTTCCTGTTGCTGCAAGATCCGCAGCGCCATCCAGACGGCGGCGAGGCCGGCAACGAGCGCGAGGCCGGCGAGCACTGGGCGCCGTGCGTCGACCCCGACCGCTTCCAGTGCCAGTGCGAGCGCCGCGGACCCGAAAACCAACAGGATCAGTTTGCGCACCGAGGTCAACGGCTCGATGGCAAAGCCGACGGTGAGCGCGAGCAACACCACGAGGCCGGCGACGACCGCCAGCGCGAGAAAGCGGGTTCGGGCCAGCAGCAGACCGAGAATGAGCGCCGCCAGCAGCGGCAGCACACCGGCCTGCACCGCTGGGTTGACGAGCCAGTCGTTCAACGCGAAGCCTTCCTCGTCGGCGGCGCGAAGGCCGCGGCCAGATCGCGTGCGGCGCGCGCGAGAAGCGCGGCCTCGACCCCGACCGCCACGAAGAGCGCCCCCTCGTCGAGGTAGTGCCGGGCGAGCGCCGGATCGACCGTCAGCACCCCCGGTGCCTTGCCGGCGGCGAGGACGCGACGAATGCCGTCGTCGATGGCCGCCTTCACGTCGGCATGCGCGACCTGGCCGAGCAGTCCCATCGAAGCGGACAGATCGGCGGGGCCGAAGAAGACGCCGTCGATGCCGTCGACTGCGGCGATGGCATCGAGATTCTTCATCGCCGTCACCGTTTCGGCCTGCACCAGCAGGCAGATCTCGTCATCGGCGGCGTGAACGTAGTTTTCGACCGCGCTCCAGCGCGAGGACCGCGCGGCCGAACTGCCGACCCCGCGGATGCCCCGCGGCGGATAGCGCACCGCCGCGACGAGCCGCTCGGCCTGCTCGACCGTGTCGACCACGGGAACGAGAAGGGTCTGCGCACCGATCTCGAGCATCTGCTTGATCAGCGGAACATCGCCGATCACCGGCCGGACGACGGGATGCGCGGCCGCAACGCCTTGCGGAAGGTGCGCGCGCGCGCTGTCGATCGCCTGGAGGGTACTCAGCACGCGGCGCAGGTCGTTCGGCGCATGCTCGCCGTCGACCAGCAGCCAGTCGAAGCCGGCACCGGCCAGCATCTCCGCGCTGTAGGGATCGGCCAGGCTCAACCACAGGCCGATCTGCGGACGACCGGCACGCAGTGCCGACTTGAAGGGATTGGCGATCACGGCCATGGGTAGAGGGGTGGGCTGGGGGGTGACGACAGTCTAGGCGATACCCGGACAGCCGAACGGGTTGCTGCCCGGCCGGAGCCCACCCGGCGCCTCCGCATCGCCTGTCCGGAAATACAGCCGCTTCCCCCTGCAACTTTCGGGCGCGCCCGCTCTCCAATCCAGCATGCGGGAATATACTGAGGAGCAAGTGTGTCCAAGTTTCATGCAGCCGACCAAAGGCTCGGCAAATTGAAGGAAAAGGGGTCGTTCATGGGTGTCAAGCTCAAGGTCGCGGGTTGGCTCGCCGTCGGTGCTGTGGCCGGTGCGCTCACGACGATGCAGTTGCAGGCGACGGCCCGAAATTCCGTCGCCCAGCTTCCCCTGGAGGAACTGCAGCAACTGGCCGCCGTCTTCGGCATGGTCAAGTCCGACTACGTCGAGCCCGTCGACGAGAAGAAGCTCATCAGCGACGCCATCGGCGGCATGGTTGCCGGCCTCGATCCGCACTCGCAATACTTCGACAAGAAGTCCTTCAAGGAATTCCGCGAGGCCACCACCGGCCGCTTCGTCGGCATCGGCATCGAGATGGCCATGGAAGACGGCCTCGTGAAGGTCGTCAGCCCGATCGAAGGGTCACCGGCATTTCGCGCCGGCCTGAAGAGCGGCGACCTGATCACCAAGATCGACGACACGCTGGTCAAGGGCCTCTCGGTCGACCAGGCCGTCAAGCGCATGCGCGGCGAGCCGAACACCAAGGTCTTGCTGACCGTGTTCCGCAAAGCCGAGAGCCGCACCTTCCCAGTGACGATCGTCCGCGAGGAGATCAAGCTGCAGAGCGTGCGCTCGAAGATGGTCGAGCCGGGCTACGCCTGGCTGCGGGTGAGCCAGTTCCAGGATCGCACGGTCGATGACTTCGCGCGCAAGCTCGAGGAGCTCTACAAGCAGGATCCGGATCTGAAGGGCCTCGTTCTCGATCTGCGCAACGATCCGGGCGGCCTGCTCGAGGGCGCGGTGGCGATCTCCGCCGCCTTCCTTCCGGCTGACGCCGTGGTCGTCACCACCAACGGCCAGATCGCCGATTCGAAGGCGACCTTCAAGGCGTCGCCTGAGTACTACATGCGCCGCGGCGGCACCGATGCGTTGAAGAAGCTGCCCGAAGCCATCAAGCGCGTCCCGCTGATCGTGCTGGTGAACGAGGGCTCCGCCTCGGCGAGCGAGATCGTCGCCGGCGCCTTGCAGGACCACCACCGCGGCACGATCATGGGCGCCCAGACCTTCGGCAAGGGCTCGGTGCAGACGGTGCGCCAGCTGTCCGCGGACACGGCGCTGAAGATCACCACCGCGCGCTACTACACGCCGAGCGGTGCGTCGATCCAGGCCAAGGGCATCGTCCCCGACGTCATGCTCGACGAGACCGCCGAGGGCAACCTCTTCGCCTCGCTGCGCGTCCGCGAGGCCGATCTCGAGAAGCATCTCCAGAGCGGCCAGGGCGCCGAGCAGAAGGACCCGGTGCGCGAAAAGGCCCGCGAGGAAGCCCGCAAGAAGCTCGAGGAGGATGCGAGGAAGGCCGCGACTCTGAAGCCGCCGCCGGAATTCGGCAGCCCCGAGGACTTCCAGCTCACCCAGGCGCTCAACCGCCTGAAGGGCAAGACGGTCATCGCCAGCAAGACGGCCGTCGAGCGCAAGGCCGAGGAAACCGCCAACAACTGATCGGCGCTCCCTGCGCCGTCGGAACGCCCGTCTCCGCACGGGCGTTTTTTATGGTCGGGCGCAGCCGGCGATTGGGTATCCTCGATCGATGAACGACCGCGGCGATGCCGGCCTGAGCGACGCACAGCTGCTGCGCTATTCGCGCCACGTGCTGCTCGACGAGATCGGCGTCGAAGGCCAGGAACGGCTTCGGCGCTCGCATGCCCTTGTCATCGGCGCCGGAGGGCTCGGTTCCCCGGTCGCCCTCTTCCTCGGTTCGGCCGGAGTCGGCACCCTGACGATCGTCGACGACGACCGCGTCGACCTGACCAACCTGCAGCGCCAGATCGCGCACAACCTCGCGCGTGTCGGCGCCCGCAAGGTCGACTCGGCGGCAGAAGCGGTCGCCGCCATCAATCCAGACGTGAACGTGGTGGCGATACCGTCCCGCGCCGATGCGGCCAGCCTCGCTGCCTGGGTCGCCGCGGCCGACGTCGTCCTCGACTGCAGCGACAACTATGCAACCCGCCATGCCGTCAACGCCGCCTGCGTCGCCCATGCCAAGCCGTTGGTATCGGGCGCCGCGATCGGCTTCGACGGCCAGGTGTCGGTCTTCGACCGCAGCGACGCTCGCCGCGCCAGGGCGTCCCCCCGCGGCAGCGACGACGCGCCGTGCTATGCCTGCGTGTTCCCTCCCGACGCCGCCTTCGAGGAAGCCCGATGCGCCACGATGGGCGTGTTCGCGCCGCTGGTCGGCATCATCGGCAGCGTGCAGGCCGCCGAGGCGCTGAAGCTTCTGCTGTCGATCGGCACGTCGCTCGCCGGCAGGCTGCAGATGCTCGATGCGCGGCGAATGGAATGGACCGAGATCCGCGCGCGCCGCAACGCGGCCTGCCCTGTCTGCGGCGCCGAAAACAGGGTCACGGCCGGCGTTCCCGGCAGGCCCTTCCGGTCGGCGTGACCCTGCGTTGCCTTAAGCTGCGAGCATGACCAGAGACAAGCGCCAGGAGCTGCACGCGAAGAACTTTCCGACCGCCAAGGAGGACGCGAAGGCCGTCACTCCGCCATCGCGCTACGAAGGTCCCGAGAGCTCGTACCGGCTCGCCTTCACCGACACCGAGTTCCTGCTGCGCGAGGAACTGCGTCCGGTGCGGATGCAGCTCGAGTTGCTCAAGCCCGACATGATCCAGCGCGAGCAGCAGATCGAGTCGACCATCGTCATCTTCGGCAGCGCCCGCGTGCTGCCGCCGGATGCGGCCGCACGCCTCGTCGAGGCCGCAAACGCCAGCGGCGACGCGACGGCGGTGCGGCGCGCGCAGATGAGCCTGCGGATGTCGCGCTACTACGAGGAAGCGCGCCGTTTCGCGGCCATCGTGACGACGAAATCGCGCGGCCTCGACACGCCGGTCTATGTCGTCACCGGCGGCGGCCCCGGCATCATGGAAGCCGGCAACCGCGGCGCCTTCGAGGTCGGCGGCAAGAGCATCGGCCTGAACATCGTGCTCGCCCACGAGCAGGAGCCCAATCGCTACATCACGCCGGAACTGTGCTTCCAGTTCCACTACTTCGGCCTGCGGAAGATGCACTTCCTGATGCGCTCCATCGCGCTGGTCTGCTTCCCCGGGGGCTTCGGCACGCTCGACGAGCTGTTCGAGACCCTGACCCTGACGCAGACCGGCAAGTCGCGCGCGCGCCCGGTGCTGCTGTTCGGTCGCGAGTTCTGGACCGCGCTGATCAACTTCGATCTGCTGGTCGAGACCGGCATGATCAGCCCCGAGGACGTCAACCTGTTCCATTTCGTCGAGACAGCCGAGGAAGCCTGGGACGTGCTTTCGGCCGAGTACGGCTTCGACCTGCCCCAGACCGTCACCGGCGATCTGGCGCTCGACATCTGAAGCGCTCGCTGCAGCGACACCGATGCCCGTGAACACCCTCGTCAGCCTGATCGGTGCGCCCACCGACATCGGCGCCGGCACCCGCGGCGCGAGCATGGGCCCAGAGGCGCTGCGCGTGGCCAACATCGTCTCGGTCCTCGAAGGCCACGGCCTGGAAGTCGTCGACCGCGGCAACCTCAACGGCCCGACCAATCCCTGGCTGCCGCCGGTCGACGGCTACCGGCACCTGGCCGAAGTCGTCGCCTGGAACCGCGCGGTCCACGACGCGGTGTACGCCGAACTCGCTCTCGGGCGCCTGCCGGTGCTGCTGGGCGGCGATCACTCGCTCGGCATCGGCTCGATCAGCGCGGTCGCACGGCGCTGCCGCGAGACCGGCCGGAAGCTCCGGGTGCTGTGGCTCGACGCCCACGCCGACTTCAACACCAGCGGCCTGACGCCGAGCGGCAACATCCACGGCATGCCGGTGTCGTGCCTGTGCGGCTACGGCCCGCAGGAGTTGATCGAGATCGGTGGCCACGTGCCCGCGATCAGCCCGAAAGCGATTCGCCAGATCGGCATTCGCAGCGTCGACGCCGGCGAGAAGCGGCTGGTGCACCAGGCCGGCCTCGAGGTCTTCGACATGCGCTACATCGACGAGATGGGCATGCGCCACGCCATGGAGCTCGCGCTGGCGACGATCGACGTCAACACCCACCTGCACGTGAGCTTCGATGTCGACTTCCTCGATGCCGACATCGCCCCCGGCGTCGGCACCACCGTCAAGGGCGGGCCGACCTACCGCGAATCGCAGCTCTGCATGGAGATGATCGCCGACTGCGGCGCGCTGGCCTCGCTCGATGTGATGGAGCTCAACCCGGCGCTCGACGTGCGCAATCGCACCGCCGAGGTTGCCGTCGACCTGATCGAGAGCCTGTTCGGCAAGAGCACGCTGATGCGGCGCTGATCCTGCGCGCTTCAGGCCGCGCAGGCGGCCTTCGCCGGCGCCGCCCGATCGACGAGCGCGTGGCTCGGCTTGAGCAGCGGACCGCGGAGGCGGATCGAACGGTCGAGGACGAAGAGTCCGCCCTGGAGCGCCTGCGGCGTGAGGACGACATCCAGGGTGCGATCGGCCAGGTCCACGGTGCCGCCGCCGGTGGTGCGCGTGCGCTCGGTCTCGATCAGCAGCGTGCGCACGGTGGCGACGCCGCGCTTGACCACCAGCGCCGCATGGGCGCAGCGGATCGCCAGTGCCTGGGAGCCGCCGATGAGGCTGCGGACGATCTTGCCTCCCTGCAGGCCCATCTCGGCATCGAGCAGGCTCGAGATCGTGCCGTCGAGCAGGGCAGCGTCCACATCGCCCGAAAGACTGGCCATCAGCGCGTCCGCGGAACTGCCGGCGAACCGCACCCGCGCGCGTGCCTGGAGCAGGCCGGTGACCCGCTTGGCAGGTGACTGGTTTCGCCACAGCGCTTCAAGACGAATGCCGCTCACGCCGAGGACCGCGTCGGTCTGCGGCGGCGAACGGTTCAGATCGACCGTCGCTTCGCCCGTGGCGTGGCCCTGCGCGACGCCGAGATCGATTCCGGAGAGCTTCAGCCGGCCGTCGGCGAGGGCCGCCGTCAGCCGCAGGCCCTGCAGGTCGGCGAACGCGGCGGCATGCACCCGCCGCGCGTCGAAACGGACGGTGCCTTCGGTGCCGCGCCATCGGTCCGCCGGCGCATCGGGGCCCGATGCCTTGCGGCCGGGCGCGGCGTCGCCACGACCGACGAGCCAGAGCAGATCCGCCACATGCGTCGAATCGCTGTGCAACTGCGCATCGATCACCCGACGATCGTCGCGACGCGCAATCGAGACCTCGCCGGCAAGATCGGTACGGCCCACGCTCGCCTTCAACGCCGACAGCGTGAAGTTCCGATCGGCCGCGCGCAAGTGGCCGGCGACACGCAGCGGTCGCGCCTCCTCGTGGCCAGGTCCGAGCACGGCACGAAACGGGGCGAGCGACGGTGCCGCCAGCGCCAGTTCGGCATCGATCGAGGCGTCGTCGTCGAGATCGCCGACGTCCGCGGCGCGGCCGTCGATCTCGAGCCGGGCACCCCCGGCTTCGAGGTGGCCGCGCAGGCGAAAACTCCGGCCACTGCCGAGGAACGTCAACTCGTCTCCGCTCAGCAGGCCGGCGGCGAAGTCGATGCCGCGCCAGGCGCCCCTGGCCTCGATGCGCATCGGCAAGGCAGGGTCGCCACCAGCATCCGCTGGCCGTGCCGTGGCTTCGACGACGAGATCGACGCCGCCGTCAACGAAGCGCACGTCCGCATTGTCGGCACGCAGCGCCATGATCCGCACGCGCCCGGGACCGCGGTCGTCCGGGTGGCGAAGGCGCCAGTTGCGGCGGCCGTCGGCTTGGCGCTCGAGGTCGACCCGGCCACGGCGCAGCACCAGCATTCGCAGGACGGTGTGGTCGTCCACCAGACTGCGCCAGGCGAAGATCGCCGTCGCTTCGTCGACGTCGGCCAGCGGTCGTGCGGTGTCGGCCCACGGCGCGTTGGCGATGCGCACGCCGCGCGCATGGAGCACGGGTTCGAGACGCGCCGTCAGGCCGAACCACAGGCGGTCGACCTCGACCGAACGACCGGACGCCGCGGCGAAGCGGTGGGCGACGACGGGCGCGAGCCACCAGGGCTGCAGCAGCGCCACCGCCACGAGGATGGCGGCGAACGCAACGACTATGCGTACCCACCGCCGTCCCGCCCAGGACGCCACCGCATTCATGATCCCTCACCGGGTGCCGGGCACATGCGCAACATCGCCGCGATCCTAGCGAGACTCGCGCGCGCACGCCGCGCCTCGACCTCCCGCCACGTTCAGAACGAGGGGACCGGAGGTGAAGCACACCATGCCTTCACCGTCGAGTGCTGCCGTGACGAGGCGCCGATAGGCGTTAAGCTTCGCGCCGCCGGCGTCTTGGACGTCACCGACAGCCCTCTCGAGGGACAGCGATGAGCGATATCTTCATCAGCTACGCGAGCGCCGACCGGGAACGTGCGGGCCTGATGGCGCGCGCCCTGGAAGCCCGCGGCTGGTCGGTGTGGTGGGACCGGACGATACCGCCCGGGCGCCAATTCGACGAGGTCATCGAAGAGGCGCTCGACGCTGCCCGATGCGTCGTGGTGCTCTGGTCGAAGGCCTCGACCGCGTCGAGCTGGGTCAAGACGGAAGCGGCCGAAGCGATGCGCCGCAAGGCGCTGATCCCGGCGCTGATCGACATCGACGTCAAGATTCCCCTCGAGTTCCGGCGCCTGCAGGCTGCCGACCTGTCGCGCTGGCACGGCGAGGTGTCAACCCCGGAATTCGACCAGTTCTGCGCAGCGATATCCGACAGCGTGGCACCCGGGCCGCCCGGGCCGCAACCCCCGCCGTCGCCGCCGGCACCCCCTCCCCCTCCTCCGTACCCAGTCCCCCCGGGTCCCACACCACCACACCCCGCGCCGGTTCCTCCCAAGCCACAGGGCGATCCGAAGTCGTCGCGCAAGACGTGGATCTGGGTGGGTTCCGGCCTGCTGGTCCTCGCCGGTCTCGGCGCCCTCGTCTCCGGAAACGACGTCGAAGCTCCGCTCCCCAGCGGTCCTTCCGGGACAGGCTCCGCCGTCGCGCCGCTGGCAGGCGCCGGCCACGCACTCGACATGGACGTGGTCTGGCGCGACTACGTGCTGATGTACAACGGCCACGTGTCCTGGGACGGACGGGCATCGACGGCACGCGTCAGCGCCGACGTCTTTGACGGCAATACCCGCCAGAGCCTGGGCTCGCGCCAGCTCGAGGCCCAGGTCCGCCAGGACGGTCCGGGACGCTTCGTGTTCTCGACCCAATTCCCGGTGCCCGGTGACAGCCGGACGGCAGGGGCCCATGCGCACGATGTCAACCTGATCTTCCAGGCCCAGGCCAACGGCAGCTGGGTCTTCGTCCGCAACTGCATGACGCCGACGGATTGCTACTGAAGGGCAGCGGACGCCGACCATCGCCGTGATCCGGCCGGCGACGAAACGCCGGAGTTCCTCGTCGAAGGATTGGATCAACCGATGACGGATCCCACGGGTACGATAGTCTTGCAGTGCGTCTAGGAGTAGCGGCTCAATCCCATGACCGGTATTGAACTGAACCAGCGCCTTGTGGCAATTCCCGCGACAGACGTCGCGGGCAGTTCGCATGCAGACGGTCATCGAATGACGCGGGATGGCGCTTGCTCCCAGACGCGGGCCGAACCCCTGGACCCCGACAGCGTGCGGCATCGACGCCGCGCGCTGTGCCTGTCCCTGGCGTTCGTCGGCGCCGCGGGGGCCGCTGCAAGCGCGTTGGCACAGAAGTCGGGCAGCGTGCCGCGCATCGGGGTGCTGCGATTCGGCGTGCCCGCCGACGATGCCCGCCTGGGATTGACCGCGGCGCTGGCGGCGATTGGCTACGAGGACGGCAAGACGATCGTCATGCAGTGGCGCTGGGCCACGACCAGCGACGCGGCAAGGCACAGCGCGATGGAGTTGGCGCACATGGGGCTGGACTTGCTCGTCGCCTCTGCCACGCCGGCTGCGACCGCATTGCGCGATGTCCACCCCATGGTACCCATCGTGCTGGCAAGCGCGGCCGACCCCGTGGGCTCCGGACTGGTTGCATCGCTTGGGCGACCCGGAGGCAACATAACCGGTGTGTCCCTCAATCTGCCGGAGATGGTGCCCAAGCAGTTGCAGCTTCTCCACGAAAGCATTCCTGATCTGCAGCGTGTGGCACTTCTCGGTTCCACGCTGGACAAGGCGACGCCGCTCTTCGTCGAGCAGGCGCGGCCTGCAGCGCAGTTCCTGGGGGTATCCCTGCAGGTGCCCCTGATCGCCCAGGCCGATGAGTTCGAAGCGGCGGCGATCAGGATGCAGCGCGCAGGCGTGCAGGCCGTGGTGGTGCAGCCCCTCTTCACGCTCGGCAGTTCTGCGCGGTTGGCCGATGCGTTGACACGCCACCGCCTGCCTTCGGTGTCCGCGCTGCGTCCCTACGCGTTTGCTGGCGGGCTGATGAGTTATGGGCCGAACCGCGCCGACATCTGGCGCCGCGCTGCCAGTTTCATAGACCGTTTGCTCAAGGGTGCAAAGCCGGCCGACCTGCCGGTCGAAGAGCCCACGACCTTCGAGCTGGCCATCAACCTGCGGACCGCCAGGGCGCTGGGCATGACCCTGCCACGCAGCGTGCTGTTGCGGGTCGACGAACTGATCGAATGATTGACGCCCTGGACGTCACCAGGGTGCTGATGGGCCAGAACTCCAGGCCCTTCTGAGGCAACCGACGGCGGCGAGCGATCCAGTCTCGAAGGGCAGCCCGCAGGGCCACGGGGGATGACCCGTTGCCGCGCCCTGAAAGCAGCCGCAGCCAGCAGGGACAAGGCTGGAACGAGCCAGAGCAACAATGTCGGCATCGCCGAGTGCGGTCGTCCGACGACCCCCATTCCTTGCGCCTGCGCAAGGCAACACCACGGGGCGACCACGGGGCGACGCGCGCCACGAAGGTGGGCACCGCCACGGGAGTACCCTGAGTTCTGACGTCATGGAACTGTTCCAGGCGCGTTGCCCTGGGAGTACTCATATGACCATGATGAAAGCCGCCGTCTTCGTCGAGCCCGGACGCATCGTCCTCGACGACAAGCCGATCCCCGATATCGGTCCGCAGGATGCGCTGATGCGCGTGACCACGACGACGATCTGCGGCACCGACATCCACATCCTGAAGGGTGAATACCCGGTCGAGCGCGGCCTGACGATCGGCCATGAGCCAGTCGGCGTGATCGAGAAGCTCGGCTCGGGCGTGCGCGGCTACCGCGAAGGCCAGCGCGTCATCGCCGGGGCGATCACCCCGAGCGGCTGGAGCAACGCGTGCCTGTGCGGCGTCGGCTCCCAAGACGGCGCCGGCAGCGCCCACGGCTGGAAAGCGATGGGCGGCTGGAAGTTCGGCAACAGCATCGACGGCTGCCAGGCGGAGTACGTGCTGGTGCCCGACGCAATGGCCAATCTGGCGCCGGTGCCAGACAGCCTGAGCGACGAGGAGGTGCTGATGTGTCCCGACATCATGTCGACCGGCTTCAGCGGCGCCGAGAGCGCAGGCGTGCGCATCGGCGACACGGTGGCCGTGTTCGCGCAGGGGCCGATCGGTCTGTGCGCAACGGCCGGGGCAAAGCTTGGCGGCGCGGCAATGGTGATCGGTGTCGATCGGCTCGCGGGCCGCCTCGCGATCGCCACCAGGATGGGCGCCGACCATGTGATCGATGGAAGCAAGGTCGATCCGGTCGAGGAGATCATGCGCCTCACCGACGGACGCGGCGTCGACGTCGCGATCGAGGCGCTCGGCACGCAGCAGACCTTCGAGGCCTGCCTTCGCGTGCTGCGCCCGGGAGGTACGCTGTCGAGCCTGGGCGTCTATTCGACCGACCTGACGATCCCGCGCGGGCCGTTCGCCGCCGGGCTTGGCGACCACAAGATCGTCACGACGCTCTGCCCGGGAGACAAGGAGCGCATGCGCCGGCTGATGGCGGTGATCGCCGCGCGTCGCGTCGACCTCGGCGCGATGGTGACGCACCGCTTCAAGCTGGACGACATCGAGGCCGCCTACGAGTTGTTCGGGCACCAGCGCGACGGCGTGTTGAAAGTCGCGATCACGCCATGAACGACTTACGACCGCAGCGAAGATCGTCGCCGGGGTGGTTTGCGTCTTGGTAATCAATCGCAAGTGGTCTCCGCTGACGGCCCGTATAACGAAGACCGTCAGGAGAACTTCGATATCCACCTGCCGATCTCACTTGCGAGATACAACCGGCTGATATTCGGGGCGCTCCGCCTTGGTGGGACTTTCACGCCTTGCCGAAGGCGTACCAGGCCCAGACGCCCAGCCCGATGAACAGCCCCCAGACCACGACGACTGCGACCGCGCCCCACCACATCTTCGGCAGGCTCGCCGTCGAGCTTTCCGCCTCCCGCAGCAGCGCTGCCCACAACGGCTTGGGCGTCAGCCGCACCGCCAGCGCGATGCCGAGCGGGACGATGATCAGGTCGTCGAGCATCCCCAGCACCGGGATGAAATCGGGGATCAGGTCGATCGGGCTGACGGCGTAGGCGATCACCGCAATGGCGACCCAGCGCGCCGCGCGCGGCGTCTCGGGGTGGCGAAAGAGCTTCCACAGCGCGACCAGGTAGACGCGCACCCGCCCGGCGGTGCCGGCAGCGACGAGGAAACGCCCCGGCTTCTTCACGTCTGGCCCTCGCGCTCAGTGCGCCGGATTCGGGAAACGGACCTGGACGGCATCGATCTCGGCGAGGGTCTCGGCGTCGAGTTCCACCTGGGCGGCTGCAAGGACTTCCTGCAGCTGCGGCAGCGAGGTCGCACCGATGATCTGCGCGCCGACGAACCAGCGTGCGCGCACATAGCCGAGCGCGAGCTGGGTCAACGAGTAGCCGCGCTGCCGGGCCACACCGTGGTAGGCCTCCACGGCCTCGTTGACGACCGGCTTGCGAAAGCGCGCGCCGAGGTTGTCGAAGCGCGTGTAGCGCGCGGCCTCGGGACGTACGCCGCCGCGGTACTTGCCCGTCAGCAGCCCGCCGGCCAGCGGGCTGTAGGCCAGCAGCGACATCTCTTCCCGGAACAAGACCTCGGCGAGATCGGCATCGGCGCTGCGCGAGACCAGGCTGTAGCTGTTCTGGACCGTCACCGGCCCGGGCACGCCGACCTCGCGCGCCAACCGGCGGAATTCGCACACGCCCCATGACGTCTCGTTCGACAGGCCCCAGTAGCGGATCTTCCCTGCCTTGACGAGCGCGCCAATGCCTTCGACCTGCTCGCGGATCGTCGGCCCGGGCGGGTCCTTCTCGGCGCCCGGATCGAAATGCGCCTGGCCGAACATCGGCACGTTGCGCTGCGGCCAGTGGATCTGGAAGAGATCGAGGTGCTCCAGGCCGAGACGCTGCAGGCACGCGTCGGCGGCCTCGGCGATGTTGGCCGCCGTGAGGTCGGTGCGGCCGCCGCGCACCCAGTCGCGCCGGCCCGGGCCGGCGACCTTGCTGGCGATGACGAGTCGGTTGCGGTCGCCGCGTCCGGCGAGCCAGCTGCCGAGATAGGCCTCGGTCCGGCCCTGCGTGGCGGCGTTCGGCGGCGCCGGATACATCTCGGCGGTGTCGATGAAATTGATGCCCTGGGCGATGGCGAAGTCGAGCTGCACGTGGGCGTCGGCCTCGCTGTTCTGCTCGCCCCAGGTCATGGTGCCGAGGCAGACCTCGGAGACGTCGAGATCGGTGGTGGGGAGGCGACGGTGCTTCACGGGAGGACTCGCTAAGGGTCGAGGCTCGGAGCCTACAGGATGCGCTGCGCGCTACGGCGGGAACGCGGCTTGCTGATGTCCAGGATCCACCACTTCGAGGATGGCGACGATGACAGACACCCGCAAGGAGACACCGCCGCTGGCGGAGCCCGGCAAACGGCGTTCCGGCGCCAGCACCGGCGGCATCGCGCAGAGCGCTGACAGCGGCATCGCCGCTGCGCAGCAACGGGCAGCCGAGCGCAAGGATGAAGCCAGAGCGGAGGACGAGGCCGCATCGGTCGCGCGCGAGCGCGAGGAACCGCCCGACGAAGGCGCGGTCGAGTCCATCGGGCGCTCGGTGTCCGATGTCGTCACCGGAAGCGACGCACCTGGCGGCGCCAAGCGCCGGCCCGGCGGGTGAAGCGATGACCTTCGAGCGCGCCTATGGCACCGTCGAGCCGACCCGTGCCGACATCGACGGAACCGCCGGCGCGGTGCTGCTCGAATTCGGCACGCCGTGGTGCGGCTGGTGCCAGGGCGCGCAGCCAGTCATCGCGAAGGCGCTGGGCGATCATCCGGCGGTCCGCCACGTCAAGGTCGAGGACGGCAGCGGACGCGCGCTGGGCCGCTCTTTCGGCGTCAAGCTCTGGCCCACGCTGGTCTTCCTCGACAGCGGCCGCGAGGTCGCGCGCCTGGTGCGTCCGGCCGATGCCGGGGCCGTCACCGGCGCGCTCGAGCGCATCGACCCGATCCCAGGGAAGCCGAAAGCCGCAGCGGTGATCTAGACCACTCTGCCCGGCGCTCGCCTGACCTCGCCAGATCTCGCCAAACCTCGCCAGATCTCGCCAGCTTGCTAGCCCGCGGACTTGGCCTTGGCGAAAGCCCGGCAAGGGTCCTCTCGCACGGCTGGCGGCGCGTAAACGATGAAGTCGTACGCCTCAGACGGTGCCTCGTGACCGGTTTCGAGAAACCCGACGCTGAGCGCGCGCGCTGACAGCGCGGCCCCGAGCCAGCGCGGCACGCCGATGTCGCGACGAACATGGCCGTTGCCGGCGGTCAGCACCACCCCGCCAGCGCCCGCCTCGCGCACGACCTGCGCCATCGCCGCGTCGCGCGCGAGTTGTGCGTCGGCCATGCGCGGCAGCAGCGCCGGGGGCAGCGCTCCGCAATGCCCGGCAGCGATCTCGCGCTCCTGGGCGCTGTGCAGCGCCGCATCGATTCCGTCGAGGCCGAGATCGGCCATGCGACGTTCCCCGAGCACCCCACGCGTGCCCTCGCGCACGATGCGCCCGGCCTCGGCGCGCGGCAGGTTGGCGGCGCGCAGAACCAGGTCGAATTCGAGCGCGATCTCGAGCAGCGGCGCATAGAACAGCCACTCCCAGCCGCTCCTTGCCGGCGCCGCGCTGGCGACGAGGTTCGCGACGTCATGCGGGCGCAGGCGCCGACTGCGGTCGATGTCGGCCTGGCGATCCAGGTCGAACTGTTCCATCACCAGGACCGGGCGCCAGCCGGCCTCGCAGGCACGCCGCAGCGCGACCGCCCGCAGACGGTGATGCTCGGGGTTGTCATGGACCTCGCCGAGCAGTGCGACCGTGTCGCCGCGCAGTCGCGCCTGCCAGGCGCCGATGTCCAGCGGCGGCGCCGTGCTCGATGCGGGCGCTGCGCACGCGCCGATCAGGGCGCTGCCGAGGCCGCCGATCACGCCGGTAGCGCCGGCCAGAAAGCGACGCCGCGACGCGTCGGTGGGCCGCGGCGCCCGGGCAGGGATCCAGTGCATGCGCCATTCTCGACGCTGGCCGCCGCGAGCGCTTAAGCTTGGCCGATGGAAAGCGCCGATGCCTTGCTCTCGACGGTCCGCAGCTGGGTCGACGAGGCCGAGCGCATCGTCGTGCTGACCGGCGCCGGCATCTCCACCGACTCGGGCATTCCCGACTTCCGCGGCCCCCAGGGCGTGTGGACACGCAACCCGGTGGCGGAAAAGCAGTCGACGATCCAGAACTACCTGACCGAGCCGGAAGTGCGTAAGGCCGCCTGGCGCAGCCGGCTCGACTCGCCGGCCTGGGACGCCCGACCGAACCGCGGCCACCTCGCCCTCGTCGCGCTCGAACGCCGCGGCAAGCTGCACGCCCTGATCACCCAGAACATCGACGAACTGCACCAGATCGCCGGCAACTCGGCCGGGCGCACCCTCGAGGTCCACGGCACGATGCGCCGCGTCATGTGCTGGGACTGCGGGCGGCGCGCGCCGATGGCCGAGGCCCTCGACCGGGTGCGTGCCGGCGAGGACGATCCGGCCTGCCGGGCCTGCGGCGGGATTCTCAAGAGCGACACGATCTCGTTCGGTCAGGCCCTGGTGCCGGAAGTCATCGACGCGGCGATGCGGAGCGCCCGCGAGGCCGATCTGCTGCTGGCCGTGGGATCGACCTTGCAGGTCTATCCGGTGGCCGGGGTGGTGCCGCTGGCGCGCGAGGCCGGTGCCCGGACCGTCATCATCAACAACCAGCCCACACCGATGGATCCGATCGCCGACGCCGTGCTGCGCGGTCCCATCGGGAGCATCCTGCCGACGCTGTGCGGCCTGCCCTGAGGACCTGAAGCGATGCCCATCAAGGCCCTGATATTCGATGTCTTCGGCACGCTCGTCGACTGGCGCGGCTCGATCGCGCGCGAAGCGGCCGCGGTCCTGGCGCCGCACGGCGTTGCCACCGACTGGCTGGCGTTCGCCGACGCCTGGCGCGACCAGTACCAACCGGCGATGGAAGAAGTCCGCGCCGGCAGGGTGGCGTTCTGCCGGCTCGACGTCCTGCACCGGCGCAACCTCGACATCGTCCTCGCGGAACGCGGCCTCGACCAAATCGACGAAGCGACCCGCGCGGAGTTGAATCTCGCCTGGCACCGCCTCGACGGCTGGGCCGACGTCGCCCCGGGCCTACAACAGCTGCGAAGGCGCTTTCTGCTCGCGCCCTGCTCGAACGGCAACATCTCGCTGATGGTCGACCTGGCTCGGCGCAACGGCTGGCACTGGGACGCCGTCCTCGGCGCGGAGGTTGCACGCGACTACAAGCCGCAGCCGGGTGTCTATCTCGCCTCTGCAGCGGCTCTGGACTGCGCGCCCGAGGAAGTGATGATGGTCGCGGCACATTCGTCGGACCTCGCCGCGGCAGCGACCACCGGAATGCGCACCGCGTTCATCGCCCGGCCGGACGAAAAGGGGCCCGGAAAGGGCGAGCACGCCGCGAGCGTGCCGGTCGACGTGTCGGCGCAAGGCCTCGGCGAACTCGCCGAACGCCTCGCCTGAGCTGCGCGGCGTGATGCGCTCCGCGGCGGTGATTCACCGCCACGGGTCGCGCTCCGTCCTTTACTTCGGCGGGGCCTTCACCGGCTTGTCGCCCGTCGGCAAGGTCGAGTTCGTCGTGTGTTCTGGCGCCGGTGGAAACTTGGCCTGCTGACGCTCGCCGAAGTTGCGCACCTTGCCGAGCTGTCGGCGGGTGAACGACGCTGCCTTGTGGCCCGCGCGACGGGTCTTGTCGGTCACCGTGTCGGCGCCTTCGCGAACCTCCTGCTTGACGCTGCTGTGCGTCTCGCCCATGCGCTCGTGGCGTGCGATGAGCTCCTCGCGGTTGCGATCGCGGCGCTCCTGGTCGGCAGCGCCGTACGGCTGGGCAACGGCGATGGCGCAGGACCCGAGCGCTAGGGCACCGAGCACGAACTTGTTGAATGACTTCATGAGGACTCCTGAGATCACAGGCGCCATGGATGGCACCCTGTCCGGCAGTCTGGTCGCCGCCGGGGCACATGCACAGCGCTCCCTGTCCGAAAAATGCCAGCTTCGAGGGCCCGAGCGAGCGTCGGAGTCGCCCTACGCGCACGCCCTGCCCGCCGCTCCCTTCGCCCACCTTCCCTGCACATTCCCTGCCCCCAGCTCCCTGCGCGCGAGCGCCGATCGCGGCGATACTGGCCGTCCGTCCCAGCCACGAATCGCCAGACCCAACCGATGAAGATCGCGACCTTCAACGTCAACGGAATCACCGCCCGCCTGCCCCGCCTGCTCGAATGGCTGGAAGAGTCGCGGCCCGACATCGCCTGCCTCCAGGAGCTGAAGACGTCGGACGAGACCTTTCCGGCCGACGCGCTGAAAGAAGCCGGATACGGCGCCCTCTGGCACGGCCAGAAGGGCTTCAACGGCGTTGCGGTGCTGGCGCGCGGCGGCGAGCCGAAGGAGCGCCGTCGCGGCCTGCCCGGCGACCCGGACGACACCCACAGCCGCTACCTCGAGGCATCGGCACACGGCGTCGTAGTCGCTTCCATCTATCTGCCCAACGGCAACCCTCAGCCGGGTCCGAAGTTCGACTACAAGCTCGCCTGGTTCTCGCGCCTCATCGACCATGCGGCGAGCCTGCGCGAAGCCGGCGACACCGTCGTCCTCGCGGGCGACTACAACGTCGTCCCGACCGACGGCGTCGGCGACATCTATTCGCCCGCGTCGTGGAAGAAGGACGCGCTGCTGCAGCCGGAGAGCCGCGACGCCTATCGGCGCCTGCTCGACCAAGGCTGGACCGACGCGATCCACAAGCTCCACGCCGGCAAGCCGGTCTACACCTACTGGGACTACTTCCGCAATCGCTTCAGCCGCGACGCCGGGCTGCGCATCGATCACCTGCTGCTCAACGCTCCCGCGGCCAAGCGCCTACGCGCAGCCGGCGTCGATCGCGCCGTGCGCGCGCGCGAAAAACCGAGCGACCACGCCCCGGCCTGGATCGAACTCGACTGACGGCCAAGCGGCATCACGTGCTGCGTCGCGAGCGGCTTCTTGAAGGCTTCGCTCGAGGGCTCGCGCTCGGCGCTTCCGGCTGGCGCCGGAGCGCCTCGGTCTCCATGTCTCGCAGCATCCGCTCGAGCCGGTCCCGCATCTTCTCGGTCGACAGCTTCTCGCGGAAGCGCTCGACCATGAGAGGCAGCGCGAACGGGCTCGGCACCTTCAGCTCGACGTAGTCGACGCGCTGCGACCGCATCCGCGCCAGGACCTCGCCGAGGCGGCGGATGTCGAGCTCCTGGCTCAGCACCTCGCCCTGGGCCTGGGTCAGCAGCAGGTTGCCGGCGTCGTACTTGCGGAAGACCTCGTAGAAAAGCGTGCTCGACGCCTGCAGCTGGCGCGTCGTCTTCGGCGCTCCCGGGTAGCCGGTGAAGATCAGTCCCGCCACCCGCGCGATCTCGCGAAAGCGCCGGCGCGCGAGCTCGCTCGAATTCAGGCTCGCCAGCACGTCGTGCAGCAGGTCGCCCTCGGCGAAGAGACTCTGGTCGAGGAATGCCGCCGGATCCACCGGCAACGCGCTCAGCAGTTCGAGCCCGTAGTCGTTGATCGAGATGCTGAAGGTGTTGGGCGCGTCGCGCGCCAGGCGCCAGGCCAGCAGGCTGCCCAGGCCGATGTGCGCATTGCGGCCGGCGAAGGGGTAGAGGAAGAGATGCTGGCCTTCGCGCGAGACCAGCCGTTCGACCAGCAACGTGCCCGGCGTCGGCAGTCGGGACAGCTGCGCCTGCGTCTGCAGCATCGGCCGCGCGGCTTCGAGCTCGGGCTCATCGAAACGGCCCTGTGCAGCGTCGGCGAGAACCTCCAGAACGGCGTCGGCGAGCTCGCTCGACAGCGGCATCTTGGCGCCGGCCCAGCTCGTCATCACGCCCTTCTTGCCGTCGGCGCGCTTGACGTAGGCCGTCATCTCCTGGGTGCGGATGTACTCGAGGCTGCGACCGGCGAAGACGAAGCAGTCGCCGGCGCGCAGGCGGGCGATGAACCCTTCCTCGATCGTGCCGATGCGCCCGCCGCCAAGGTACTTCACCTGCATCGCCGAGTTCGACACGATGGTGCCGATCTGCAGCTTGTGGCGCCGGCCGATGCCGCGGTCCGGGACCCGGTAGACGCCGTCGACGAGCTTCACGCGGTGGTACTCCGGGTAGGCGGTCAGGCTGGAGCCGCCCTTCTCGACGAAGTCGAGCACCCACCCGAACTCGGCGTCGGTCAGGTCGCGATAGGCGTAGGCGCCGCGGATCTCGGCCAGCAGTGCCCCGGCGCGCACGCCGCCGACGGCAGCGGCCTCGAAGCCGCCACCGAGGGCGACGGTGACGAGGTGCTGCACGAGCACGTCGAGCGGCTTCTCCGGCGAAGGCCGGCGCTCGATCTGCCCGGCCTGCGCAGCGCGGCGCGCGGCCACCGCCTCGACCAGCTCGAGCGTGTTGGTCGGCACCAGCGTCACCCGGCTCGGGCGCCCGGGCGCATGGCCGCTGCGACCGGCACGCTGCAGCAGGCGCGCCACGCCCTTGGCCGAGCCGATCTGCAGCACGCGCTCGACCGGCAGGAAGTCGACCCCCAGGTCGAGCGAGGATGTCGCGACCACCGCCTTCAGCCGCCCCTCCTTCAATCCGAGCTCGACCCATTCGCGCACCTCCCGGTCGAGCGAACCGTGGTGCAGCGCCACCACCCCCGCCCACTCGGGGCGCTCCTGCAGGAGCAACTGGTACCAGGCCTCGGCCTGGGAGCGCATGTTGACGAAGACCAGCGTCGTGGTGGCGCGCTCGATTTCCGCCACCACCGGCGCCTGCATCTGCTTGCCGAGGTGTCCGCCCCAGGAAAAGCGCCCCGGGTCGTCGGGCAGCAAGGTGTCGATCACCAGCTTCTTTTCGATTCGCCCGCGGACCATCGTGCCGCCGCCCGGTCCGCCGAGCAGTACCTGCATGGCTTCGCCCAGGTTGCCGAGCGTGGCGCTGAGTCCCCAGACCACGAGGGCCGGATTCCAGCGCCTGAGACGCGCCAGCGCGAGCTGCACCTGCACGCCGCGCTTGCTGCCCATCAGCTCGTGCCACTCGTCGGCGATCACGGTGTGGATCCCCCGCAATTCCTCGGCGGCGTGCTCGCGCGTCAGCATCAGGCTGAGCGACTCGGGCGTCGTGATCAGCACCGTCGGCAGGCGCCGGTCCTGGCGCGCCCGCTCCGCCGACGGCGTGTCGCCGGTGCGGATGCCGACGCTCCAGGCGGCGCCGCCGAAGGCCAGCGGCTCGGTCAGCGCGCGCGCCGTATCGGCGGCCAGTGCGCGCATCGGCGTCAGCCAGAGGATGCCGAGCGGCGGCGCATGGGCTCCCTGCAACTTCACGCCGAGCGCAGCGGCGCGCGCCACGGCGCCGAACCACACCGCGTAGGTCTTGCCGGAACCGGTGGTGGCGTGCAGCAGGCCGCTTTCGCCGGCGGCCATCGCCGCCCAGACCTGGCGCTGGAACGCGAACGGCTGCCAGTCGCGCGCGGCGAACCAGCTCGCGGCAAGGGCTTCATCCACGGTCTACTCCCCGACAGGGGCGCGTCGGGAGCCTCGGCTGTAGAGAGCCATCAGCGGCGTCACCGAGATGCCATGCGCGGCGATGGAGACGACGACGGTCGTCAAGGTCAGGGCGATGAGGGTCTCCGCCAGGTCCTGGCCGAGACCCTGGCCGATGGCGTAGGTGAGGTAATAGAGCGAGCCGACACCGCGGATTCCGAACCATCCGATCAACGCGCGCTGCTGGCGGGACGTGCGCGAGTTCGCAAGCCCGATGGCCACCGACAACGGCCGGATCACCAGCAGCAGCAGCGGCACGAACCACCAGGCGGCGCGCTCGAAGTCCAGTGCCCAGAGCAACATGCCGATCATCATCACCCCCGCGACTTCGCCGATGCGCTCGATCTGCTCGTTGAAGCGCAGGATCGCATTGGCCATGAACGCCGGGGCGTGACGCGGATGGGTCGCAACGGACTCGACATGCGAGGGATTCGGATCCGTCAGCACCACGGCAGCCAGTTCCTCGGCAGCGACCGCCGTCACCGACGGCTGAAGCACTGCGGGCGCGGCGTCCGGTGTTGCCTCCCGTGCCTGTCGCGCCTCGTTCGCTTCGTGGGCCGCCGAGGCATCCGTCGCGATCGATGTCTCCCGGCGCTGGACCCGGCGCAGGGCGACGCCGGCCGCGAACACGGCGAGAAAGCCGTAGCCGTGGATCAGGATCGCGCCTCCATAGGCAAGCGCGATCAAGCCCAGGGCGAGGAAGTTGTCGAGACCGACTGCCTCCTTGTGGCGCCGCCGCAGGTACAGCACCAGCTTGCCGACCACGCTGCCAAGCGCCGCGCCGATGGCGATGCCGGACGCGGTGGCCCAGAGCACGTCGACCGCGAACCAGCGCCAGCCGAACGCACCGAGATCGTGGAAGCCGAGCAGCCCGAGGCCGAGCATGACGAACGGGAAGGCAGTGCCGTCGTTCAGGCCGGCCTCTCCGGTCAGCGAGAAGCGCAGCCGGTCGCGGTCAGCCGTGTCGGCCAGCTGCACGTCGGAGGCCAGGACCGGATCGGTCGGGGCGAGGATCGCGCCGAGCAGGACGCCGGCGCCCAGCGGCAGGTCGAGCAGCAGGACGGCGGCGGCGGCGACGGCGGCCACCGTGACCACCATGGAGACGACCGCCAGACGCAGCGGCAGCAGCCAGCGCCCGTCGCTCAAGCCCACGCTCATCTTCAGGCCGGAGGTGAACAGCGAAAGGAGCACGATGACCTCGGCCATGTGCTCGAGCAGCGCGACATGGTCCAGCGGCCGGACCGCGGCGAGGTTGAACACCATCGGGCTGACCGCGATGCCCGCGAGCAGGTAGAGCATCGACGTGCTCAGCGGCATGCGTGCGAGGACCGATTGGCCGAGCGCCATCACCACCAGCAACAGGCCCACGATGGCCGACCACAGCGCGAATTCCATTCGATGGCGCCGCCCGTGCCGCCGCGGGGGAATCGGGGCGGCGCGCGCGGAAGAGTGCTCCAGGTGTCAGGCGCCCGGGGAATCGGCCGCGCCGGCACCATAGCAGAGGCACGTCGGCAGCGGCTGCCGCGGGCCTCTCGCCCAACCCGTCAGGCGCTGACGATCCAGCCTTCGAGCCGGTCGCAACCGGTCGGCAGGCCGTAATCCGCCTGACCCGTCGACCACGCCGCCTGCAGCATGCACAGCACCGCATCGAGCCGATCGGCGCTGGCGTCGTCGACGAGCTCGGCGCGCTGCGCCGCATCGAGCCGCAGCGACAGCGCCAGGCGGCTCCGCCCTGCTTCGAGTGCAGCGAGCAGCTCGATCCGGGCGAGACGGCGCTCGGGCGTCTGCCGCGCCCGGGCATCGCTCTTGTAGGAGCGGCGGCCGATGAGTTCGCGCGCCAGCAGCCCCGGGTAGCCCTCGAGCGCCACCCGGCCGGTATCGCCGTCGTGCAGGTGGGGAATGTGCACCCCGGCGTCGAGCAACAGCGTCACCCCGGCATGCAGCATGTAGGCCACCGGTGGGTTGACCCACTTCATCGGTGAAGACGATCCCGCCGGCGCGTCGCAGGCCCGGTGCGCGAACTTGCCACCGACCGGCCGCGCCGCACAGAACGCGGCAAAGGCGCTGCGAATCTCGGGCCGCGTCAGCTGGGCGTAGTGCTGCATCAGCGCGTGCCACTGGACCGGCCAGCCCAGGGCTTCGACCAGCTCGCGCGGCAGCCCGAACGGGAAGTCGAAGGCCGCGACCCATGGCCCGGGCGTGCGCATCCAGTCTGCGAGACCGTCGTAGCGCGCATGCGCGTCGATGCGCTCGAGCGTGACGACACCGCCCTCGACCCGGCCGAGGGCGACGGTCACCGGCTTGGCCGCAGTCGGCCGGCTGGTGAAATCGACGCCGGCGACGCGACGGATAGGATCGGGGTGCTCCAGACGCGGGTTCACGGCGCCGATCTTGCCCGAGGCGCCGGACAGCGTCTCGCCGGTTCCCACTCCGTCCCTTTCAAACGCAGGACAGCATGAACCCGATCCTCGTCGAAGCCTTGCGCGGCACCGCCGTCGAATCGCAGCATCGCGGCGCCATCGCCATCCTCGATGCAGACGGGCGGGTGCTGGCCGCGCACGGCGACATCCAGCGACCGATTTTTCCACGCTCCGCGGTGAAGGTGCTGCAGGCCCTGCCGCTGATCGAGAGCGGCGCCGCCGACAAGCTTCTCCTCGGCGACGAGGAGCTCGCCATCACCTGCGCCTCGCACAACGGCGAGGCCCTGCACACCCAGGTGGTGACGCGGATGCTGGACAAGGCAGCCCTCGACCCCAGCGCGCTCGAATGCGGCGTGCACTGGCCCCGGCGCGACGAGACCGTGCGCGCGCTGATGCTGCAGGGACGCGAGCCCGATGCGCGCAACAACAACTGCTCGGGCAAGCACGCCGGATTCCTCTGCCTGGCGTGCGCGCTGTCGGCCGGCGCCGAGGTGCGCGCGTACGCGAAGGGCTACATCGCCGCGGAACACCCGGTGATGCGTGCGGTCACCGCCAGCCTGCAGGCGACGACCGGCTTCGACCTGGACACCGCGCCGCGCGGAACCGACGGCTGCTCGATCCCGACGTACGCGATCCCGTTGAAGAACCTGGCCCTGGCCTTCGCCCGGGTCGGCAGCGGCATCGGCCTGCGCCCCGGCCACGCGCGCGCGGCGCGACGCCTGCGCAGTGCGGTGGCGCGCTTCCCGTTCATGGTCGCCGGCACCGGCCGTTTCGACACGCTCGTCATGGAACGCCTGGGCGAACGGGTCTTCTGCAAGGTCGGCGCCGAAGGCGTGTACTGCGCCGCCCTGCCCGAACGCGGCCTCGGCGTGGCCATCGAGATCGACGACGGCAACAACGCCCGGGCCGCCGAAGTCGCCATGGCTGCGGTCATCGAGGCGCTGGTCGGCCTCGACGACGACGAGGCCGTCTTCATGCGCGGCTTCAGCGATGTGCGGCTGCGCAACTGGAACGGCATCGACGTCGGCGCCCTTCGTGCCGCCACGTCGTTGCGCGACGTGCTGGCGCCACTGTCCGCGTCCTGAACGCGATGTGCCGGTGCCCCCAGGGCACCGCGCTCAGCCGGGCCCGGCCGCCAGCAGGGCCTCGAGCGTCTGCAGGGTATCGGCCTCGTGCAGCGGCTTGTCGGAGCGGATCCGCAGCATGCGCGGGAAGCGCACCGCGATGCCGCTCTTGTGCCGTCCGCTGCGGTTGATGCCCTCGAAGCCGAGCTCGAACACGAGCGTCGGGCGGACGCTGCGCACCGGACCGAATTTCTCGATGGTGTGACGCCGGATCTCGCGGTCGATCTCGCGGAACTCCGCATCGGTGAGTCCGGAATAGGCCTTGGCGAAGGCGACCAGCTGCAGGGCGCCCTCGACGGCAGGCTCGCGCCGCGCGATCGCCTCGACGACCGCCTGCGCCTCCGCGGCGTCGCGCGGCGGCCGGTTCCACACTGCGAAGGTGTAGTCGGTGTAGACGCTTGCCCGGCGCCCATGCCCGGCCTGGGCGTAGACCAGCACCGCATCGACGCTGTACGGCTCGATCTTCCACTTCCACCAGGTGCCGGCAGCGATGTCGTCCTGCTTGCGGCGGCCGACGCCGTAGCGCGCCTGCCGATGCTTCAGCATGAAGCCCTCGACGCCGCGGGCACGCGATTGCGCGCGCAACGTCGCCAGGTCGCTCCAGTCCGCGCCCGCCTGCAGCGGCGAGACCTCGATGCGCGCGGCCGCGTCCGGCAGCGCTGCCAGCGTCTGTTCGAGCAGCGTCCGGCGCTCGAACTGCGGCCGTTCGCGGACGTCGAGGCCACCGCCTTCGAGCAGGTCGTAGGCGATGAAGCCGACCGGCGCGTCGGCGAGGACCTTGCGCGTCAGCGTCTTGCGGCCGATGCGCTGCTGCAGCAGTGCGAACGGTGCCGGTGCACCGGCCTTCCAGACCACGATCTCGCCATCGAGGACGGTCCCGTCCGGGAGCGGCTGCGCCAGCGCCACGATCTCGGGGAAGCGCTCGGTGACAAGCTCCTCGCCGCGCGACCAGATCCAGACGCCCCCGGCTCGCTTGACGACCTGGGCGCGGATGCCGTCGTACTTCCACTCCACCAGCCAGTCCGCGGGCGAGACCAGGCGCGCCTCGAAATCCTCCAGGGGGATCTCGAGCGGATGGGCAAGGAAGAAGGGATACGGCTGGCCGGCATCGATGCGGCCCTCCGGGTCGAGTTCGGTCAGGTTGCCGAAGCGCGCCACGTCGGGAAAGGCATTGGCATCCGTGTAGCCCATCATCCGCTGGGCGACGACCTTCGGATCGATGGCGCCGTGCTCGGCCAGCGCACGCTGCACCAGCAGCTTGCTGACACCGACGCGAAAACCGCCGCCGATCAGCTTGGTGAGCAGGAATCGGCCGGCGGTGTCGAGTTCGTCCCAGTACGCCGCCACGCGTTCGGCCTGGGTCTCGGGCGACGCCCCGCGCAGCGGCAGCAGGCGGTCCTCGATCCACGTCGCCAGGCCCAGGTCATCGGCACGCCGCGGCGGCGGCAGCACATGGGCGATGGTCTCCGCGAGGTCGCCGACCGCCTGGTACGAGGCCTCGAAGAGCCACTCGTCGATCCCGGCCAGACGCGTCGCGAGCTCGCGCAGGACCCGGGTCGGCACCACCTGGCGCGGCTTGCCGCCGGCCAGGAAGTACACCGCCCAGGCGGCATCGCGCGGTGCAGCAGCGGCGAGGTAGCGCTTCAGCGCGTCGACCTTGGCCTGGGTCGAGGTGCTCGCGTCGAGTTCGGCGAAGAGCGCCGCGAAAAACCGCATCGGGATCGAAGGTCGGGAACGGGAAGTGAGGTGCGAAAGCTGGCGGGCGGCGGCGCAACCCGGGTCTACACCGAGTCCTGGAAGACCGTGGTCGCGAACTGCTCGAAGGTCTCGTCGCGGCTGTTGTACTGGACGCTGATGGCCGCCAGCGTGGCGCGGCGCTCGGCGCGGATGAATGCCTGCAGCTCGCGATGCTGGAACGGCTTCAGGCCGGGCTCGCCAAGGATCAGAACGCGTGCGACCAGGGCCCAGTCGATCTCCGGCCCGGCCACGTACAGGCGCTGGCGCCGCGGCAGTTCGGCCAGCAACTCGCGCGCGGCGGTGACGGCGTCCGGGGTGACGATGGAGACCTTGTACGGCCAGCGCGGCAGGAACGGCGTGGCGATGTCGAGGGGTCGCCACAGGGCGATGAGAAAGTGCGACGGGTGGGTCTCGAGCTCGCCGAAGCGCGAGTTCTCGCCGAGTTCGGCGACCGGGCCGAACGCCCGGCGCAGCCCGCCGATCCAGTGTCCGGGCTGGTAGCGCTTGACGAGCCGGCGCAGGAACTCGGTCGAATCGAAGACCGAGTCGGTTTCAGGATCGTTCACGCGCTCTCCTCTTCCGCTTGCGCTTCGATGGCCGCAGCGGCGGCGGCGTCGGCGCCCGGCACCTCGTCGTCGTCGGCACCGTACTCGGTGCGAAACGAGCTCGCCTGCAGACCCTGCTGCTCGAGCCAGCGCACCATCACGGCCTCGTAGCCGTGGGTGACGATGATGCGCTCGGCCCCGGTGGCGGCGATCGCGCGCTGCAGGCCGGGCCAGTCGGCATGGTCGCTCAGCACGAAGCCGCGGTCGACGCCGCGGCGCCGGCGTGCGCCGCGAAGCTGCATCCAGCCGCTGGCGAAGGCGTCGCTCGCCCCCGCGAAACGACGCGCCCAGACGGAGTTCTGCACCGACGGCGGGGCGACGACGAGAGCGCGTCGCAGGCTCGCCTTGTCGGTGACGTCGCTGACGAGCTGCGTCGCCGGCAGCGCGACACCGGCGGCACGATAGGCGCGGTTCAGCGGCTCGACGGCGCCGTGGACGACGATCGGGCCGATCGACGGATCGATGCCGGCGAGCATCCGTTGGGCCTTGCCGAAGCTGTAGCCCATCAGCAGGCTCGGCCGACCCGCCTCGGCGTTGCCGCGCCACCACCCGTCGATCGCGGCGAAGACTTCGCGTTGGGCCGGCCAGCGGTAGATCGGCAGCCCGAAGGTCGATTCGGTGATGAAGCAGTGGCAGCGCACGGCCTCGAACGGCGTGCAGGTGGCGATGTCCTCGCGCGGATCGTCGGTGGCGCCGGCGACGTAGTAGTCGCCGGAGGCCACCCAGACGCGACCGCGATGCTCGAGCCGGACCTGCGCCGAGCCGAGCACATGGCCAGCCGGATGCAGGCTCAGGCGCACGCCGAAATGATCGACGACCTCGCCGTAGGCCAGGCACTGCAGGTCGATCTCGCCGAGCCGCTCGCGCAGGACGCCCTCGGCCGGCGCGGCGGCCAGGTAGCGGCCGTGGCCGCGGCGTGCATGGTCGGCGTGCGCATGGGTCAGGACGGCGCGCGCGACCGGCCGCCAGGGGTCGATGTAGAAGTCTCCGGGGGGGCAGTAGAGGCCTTCGGGCCGCTGCACCACGAGATCGGTCGTGCTGCCGCTCATGCGGTCATGGTAGCCCGGGATGCCGTTTCAATAGCGCTTGCCGGTGGCATAGATCGCGACCTGCATCAGCGCGTAGGCCAACCAGGACAGGCCCCGCGTCGTTAGCGAGCGCTTCAGGTGCACCTCCGGATCCACGCGCCGGCCCTCGTGCGCGATCGCCTCGCGCAGATGGCCGCGCAATTCGGCAGCGAACGCGTCGTCGCGGACGAAGATGTTGGCCTCGCGCGCCAGCAGCAGGCTCAGCGGATCGAGGTTCGACGATCCCACCGTCGCCATCGAGCCGAGCGCGCCGTCCATCACCGCGACCTTGGCGTGGAGGAAGCTGGGCTCGTACTCGATGATCTCGATGCCGCCCTGGAGCAGCACGCCGTAGACGGCGCGGCTCGCGTGGTGCTGCATGAAGTATTCGTAACGCCCCTGCAGCAGCAGCGTAATCCGCACGCCGCGCCGCGCTGCCCGCAGCAGCGCACGCTGCAGGCGCACGCCGGGAATGAAATAGGCGTTGGCAATCAGGATCTCGGTGCGGGCCTGGGCGATCGCCAGCCGGTAGCTGCCCTCGATGCGCCGCCGGAAGCGGACGTTGTCGCGCAGCACCAGCGCGGCGATGATCCCGCCGGACGACGGCTGGTCGCTGTCGCTGTCGGGGGCGCCGTCGGGGGCGCCGACGATCGCGGCGTCGGCGCGCTCGACATGAGCCATGTCGGTGCCGGCGGCCTTCGCCGCCAGGGCCGCCTGCAAGGTGCCCTCGACATCGTGCTGGCGCACCTCGCGTCCGACCTGCAGGCGCAGCCAGAGGCGAATCATCGTGTCGCGGACATCGGCGACCAGCGGACCGGTCGCGCGGACGGCGAAGTCGAAGCGCGGTCGATCGAGGACGCCGTAGTTCGGATCGAACAGATCGTCGAGCAAGTTGATTCCGCCGCAGAACGCGAACGTGCGGTCGACCACGCACAGCTTGCGGTGCAGGCGTCGCCAGCGCTTGGGCAGCAGGACGTGCCAGCCGGCCGCGGGATTGAAGGTCCGCCAGTTCAGCCCCGCCATCCGCCAGCGCTGCTGCCAGTCTGCGGGAATGTCACCGGTCCCGACGCCGTCGACGACCACGCAGACCTCGACGCCACGCGCGGCCGCACGCTCGAGCGCTTCGGCGACCTGCAACGGCGCGCCGGAGAAATCGAAGATGTAGGTCTCGAGCAGGATCTCCGTATGCGCCGCGTCGAAGGCCTCGACAAGTGCTGGAAACAGCTCGAGGCCGCCCTTGAGCAGTCGCAAGGTGTGGTCGGGTCGCAGCGAGCGGGTCGGCATGATGGCGGCACGCACGCGAACGGCGGGTCGGGCTCCTAGTCGAGCTCGAGTTCCGCAACCAGCGGGAGGTGGTCCGACATGCGGGCCCAGGCCACGCCGCGCGGCACCGAGGTGGACACGCAACGCAGGCCGCGCGCGTAGATCCGGTCCATCGAGAAGATCGGGATGCGCGACGGGAAGGTGTTGTAGCGCGCCGGTGGGTCGCCGTGCACCATGGCGCGCTTCAGCCCGCAGGCGTCCATCAGGCCGTGGAGCTTGTCGCCCCAGTCGTTGAAGTCGCCGGCGACGATCAGCAGTTCGTCGCGCGGCACCGTCGCCTCGATGAAGGCCGCAAGGCGCTGCACCTGCCGCACGCGACTCGCATGCATCAGGCCGAAGTGGGCGACGATCGCGTTCACCTTGACGCCGTTCCAGTGCACCGGCACGTGCAGCAGCCCGCGCTGCTCGAAGCGGTGGTCGGAGACGTCGTGATGCCCGATGTCGCCCAACGGCCAGCGCGACAGCAGCGCATTGCCATGCTCGCCGTCACGGGTGACGGCATTCGTCCGGTACGCGACGTCGTAGCCTTCGGGCGCCAGGTAATCGGCCTGCGGAACGCGCGGCCAGCCGATGTGGGTGTCGGGGAAGTGGAGCGCGGCGGCGCGGTTCATCTGCCGCACCTCCTGCAGGAAGACCAGGTCGGTGTCGAGGGCCTCGATGCCGAGCACGAGGTTGTGGATCTCCAGGCGCCGGCGCGGCCCGACCCCACGGACGCCCTTGTGGATGTTGTAGGTCGCCACGCGCAACACATGGCTCGGATGCTGGGTCGATGCGAACTGCGAGGTGCGCATCAGCAGTGCTCCGGCAGGCGGCGGATCGCCGCACCGTTCGACGGCGAGAAACACGCCTCGGCCGCCGCCTGCCAGGGCAGCCAGCGATGCTGCAGGTGCTCGCGCGGCGCCAGTCGCACCGGAATGTCGCACGGCACGCGCAGGCTGAAGTGATGCTCGGTGTTGACGGTCACGCCCGCGGCGTAGCGGTGCAGCCACATCGGGTAGATCGAGTACTCGATGTGCTCGTGCCAGTCGCGCAGGTCGGCCGCCGGAACCTCTTCGCTGCCGATCCGGATGCCGGTCTCCTCGAAGACCTCGCGCGCCGCGGTCTCGACGAGAGCTTCGTCGATCCGATCCTTGGAGCCGGTCACGCTCTGCCAGAAACCGGGCCGGTCGGCGCGCTCGATGAGGAGCACCTGCAGGTCGGCAGTGTGGATGATCACGAGAACGGACTCCGGAATCTTGGGCGCGCGGACGCCAGCCTTGGGATCGTCGGTCATCGGCAATGTTCCCGGCGTCGGAGCCAACCCCACGCCACCGTCAGACGGTCACGCGCCCGCACCCTGGACGTTGCGCAGGCGGATGTGAAGTTCGCGCAGCTGCTTCTCGTCGACCGGTCCCGGCGCGTTCGTCAGCAGGTCCTGGGCACGCTGGGTCTTCGGGAAGGCGATGACGTCGCGCAGCGACTCGGCGCCGGTCATCAGCATCACGAAACGGTCCAGACCGATCGCGATGCCACCGTGCGGGGGGGCGCCGTACTGAAGCGCGTCCAGCAGGAAGCCGAACTTCGACTGCGCCTCCTCGGCGTCGATCTTCAGCGCACGGAAGACCTTGCTCTGGACCTCCTCGCGGTGGATACGCACCGAGCCACCGCCGAGCTCGATGCCGTTGAGCACCACGTCATACGCCTTGGCCACGCATCGGCCGGGGTCGGACTCGAGCCAGTCCTCGTGACCGTCCTTCGGCGAGGTGAAAGGGTGGTGCACGGCGTTCCAGCGCTGCGCCCCGGCGTCGTACTCGAACATCGGGAAGTCGACGACCCAGAGCGGCTCCCATTCGCCCTGCACCAGATCGCGCGCCCGGCCGAATTCGCTGTGCCCGATCTTCACGCGCAGCGCGCCGATGGCGTCGTTGACGACCGTGGCCTTGTCGGCACCGAAGAAGATCAGGTCGCCGCTGACCGCGCGGGTGCGCGCCAGCAGCGCGGCGATCGCGGCGTCGTGCAGGTTCTTGACGATCGGCGACTGCAGGCCCTCACGGCCCTTGGCGACGTCGTTGACCTTGATCCAGGCCAGCCCCTTGGCGCCGTAGATCTTCACGAACTCGGTGTAGGCGTCGATCTCGCCGCGGCTCATCTCGCCGCCGCCCGGAATGCGCAGGGCGACGACGCGACCGTCCTTGGCCGCCGCGGGTGCCGAGAACACCTTGAAGTCGACGTCGGTCATCACGTCGGTGAGTTCGGTCAACTCGAGCTTGACCCGCAGGTCGGGCTTGTCGGAACCGTACAGCCGCAGCGCGTCGGTGTACTTCATCACCGGGAACGGCGGCAGCTCGACGCCGATGGCATGCTGGAAGGTGCTGCGGATCATGCCCTCGAACATCGTCCGGATCTCCTCTTCGGTGAGGAAAGAGGTCTCGATGTCGATCTGGGTGAACTCGGGCTGGCGGTCGGCGCGCAGGTCCTCGTCGCGGAAGCACTTGGTGATCTGGTAGTAGCGGTCGAAGCCGGCCACCATCAGGAGTTGCTTGAACAGCTGCGGCGACTGCGGCAGCGCGAAGAACATGCCGTCGTGCACGCGGCTGGGCACCAGGTAGTCTCGCGCGCCCTCGGGCGTGCTGCGCGTGAGCATCGGCGTCTCGATGTCGATGAACCCGTTGGCATCGAGGAACTTGCGCACC
>JBBQCD010000045.1:0-34441 GCA_038318385.1 Burkholderiales bacterium
ACCATCTCGGTGACCGGGTGCTCGACCTGCAGCCGCGTGTTCATCTCGAGGAAGTAGGGGGTCGCGTCGTCCTCGCCGAGGACGAACTCGACCGTGCCGAGCGAGTCGTAGCCGATCTCCCGGCCGAGCTTGAGCGCCGCGTCGAACAGCTGCTCGCGCACCGCCGCCGGCAGGCGCGGCGCCGGCGCTTCCTCGATCACCTTCTGGTAGTTGCGCTGGATCGAGCACTCGCGCTCGAACAGGTGGACCAGGCGACCGTGCCGGTCCCCGGCCAGCTGCACCTCGAGGTGGCGCGGGCGCAGGATCAGCTTCTCGATCAGCACCTGGTCGTTGCCGAACGCGCGCTGCGCTTCCTGGCGGGCCAGCGCCAGCTGCGGGAGGAAGTCGGCGAGTTCGTCGACCCGGCGCATGCCCTTGCCGCCGCCCCCGGCGCTGGCCTTGATCAGCAGCGGCGCGCCGATATCGCGCGCCTGCGCCAGCAGGTGCTGCGGCTTCTGGTCGTCGCCGTGGTAGCCGGGCACCGAGGGCACGCCGGCACGCTGGGCGATCCGCTTGGACTCGATCTTCGAGCCCATCTTCTCGATCACCTCGGCGCGCGGCCCGATCCAGGCGATGCCGTGCTCGTCGCAGCGGCGGACGAGCTCGACGCTTTCGGAGAGGAAGCCGTAGCCGGGATGGATAGCGCTGGCGCCTGCGGAGATCGCCGCCTGGACGATGGCCTCGGCGTCGAGGTAGCTGCGTGCCGCGTCGGGCGGGCCGATGCGAATGGCGCTGTCGGCCTCGCGCACGTGGCGGGCGTGGACGTCGGCGTCGGAGTAGACGGCGATGCTGCGGATGCCGAGCCGGCGGCAGGTGCGGGCGATGCGGCAGGCGATCTCGCCGCGGTTGGCGATCAGGACGGATTCGAACATGCGGCTACATCCGGAAGACGGGGGACGGGCCGGTGGCCGGCGGCTCGGCGGCAGCCAGCGCCAGGCACAGGCCGATCACCTCGCGCGTCTCCGAGGGCTCGATCAGGCCGTCGTCCCACAGCCGCGCCGTCGCGTAGTAGGGGTCGCTCTGCTCGGTGAACTGGGCCCGCGTCGTGCGGTCGATCTCGGCGATCTCGGCCTCGTCGGCGGCGGCCTTCAGGCTGCTGCGGCGCAGATCCGTGAGCACGGTCGCGGCGACGTCGGCGCTCATCGTCGCAATGCGCGAGTTGGGCCAGGCGAACAGGAAGCGGGGATCGAAGCCGCGCCCGCACATGCCGTAGTTGCCGGCTCCGAACGAGCCGCCGATGATCACCGTGAGGCGTGGCACGCGCGCCGTCGCCATGGCGTAGACCAGCTTGGCACTGTGCCGTGCGATGCCGCCGCGCTCGGCTTCGGTGCCGACCATGAAGCCGGTGATGTTCTGCAGGAAGACCAGCGGGATGTGGCGCTGGTTGCACAGCTCGATGAAGTGCGCGCCCTTGACCGCTGATTCGGAGAACAGCACGCCGTTGTTGGCGAGGATGCCGACCGGGTGGCCGCACCAGGTGGCGGTACCGCACACCAGGGTGGCACCGAACTCCGGCTTGAACTCCTGGAACTGCGAGTCGTCGACCAGGCGGGCGATGACCTCGCGCACGTCGTACGACTCCTTGAGCCCCGGCGGGACGATGCCGCCCAGCTCGGCGATGTCGTGCCGCGGTGGCTTCACCTCCTGCAGCGCGCCATGCAGCGGCCGGTTGCGGTTGAGGTGGGCGACGATGTCGCGCACCCTCGCCAGCGCCTGGGCCTCGTTCTCGGCAAGGTAGTCGCTGACGCCAGACACTCGCGTGTGCATCTCGGCGCCGCCCAGCGTCTCGCCGTCGACGATCTCGTTGATCGCCGCCTTGACGATCTGCGGGCCTCCGAGATGGATGCGGGCCTGCCCGCGAACCATCACCACCTCGTCCGACAGGGCGGGGATGTAGGCGCCGCCCGCCGTGCAGCCGCCGAACACCGCAGATATCTGCGGGATGCCAGCCGCCGACATGCGGCACTGGCGGTAGAAGGTGTTGCCGAAGTGGTCCTTGTCGGGAAAGACGCGGTCCTGCTCGGGCAGGTAGGCGCCGCCGCAGTCGACCAGGTAGATGACCGGCAACCGGTGCTGCTCGGCGATGTCCTGGGCGCGCACGTGCTTCTTCACCGTCTCGGCGAAGAACGAGCCGCCCTTCACCGTGGCGTCGTTGGCGATCAGCATGCACGGCGTCCCGGCGATGACGCCGATGCCGGTGACGATGCCGGCCGACGGCACGGCGTTGTCGTACAGGCCCCAGGCCGCCAGTGGCGACAGTTCGAGAAAAGGGGAAAGCGGATCGAGCAGCAGGTCGACGCGCTCGCGGGCCAGCATCTTGTTGCGCTCGTGGTGGCGCTGGACGAGCCGCGCACCGCCACCGGCGAGCACGTGCGTGTGACGTGCTCGCAGCTCGGCGAGCAGGCCGTCGTAGTGTTCGGCGTTGCGCTTAAAGACAGCCGAATGGCGGTCGACCCGCGACGCGATGGTGCTCACGAGCGGGTCATGCCAGCACGTAGTGGAAGTCGGTGATCTTTCCCTCGGGCCGGTCGATGAATTCGACGCGCACGCGGGTGCCCGGCTTGAGCCTGGCCGCCGCGGCGGGAACGTCGGAGAGGTCCATGCCGCGTACGAAGTTCACCATGGCCGTGTTGACGTTGTCGAGGCGCACGTAGGCGATGGCGTAGGGAGGGGGCGGCAAGTTGTCGAAGGCGGCGCTGACGATGGTCGCCGCCTCGATCGTGCCTTCGAGGCCGGCGTCGACGAAGCCGTCGCAGAGCTCGAAGCTGCGTTCGCAGTAGGCGCGCGGCGGCAGGTAGGTCATGTTCGAGGCGCTGCAGCGGGTGGCGACAATGCGCCGCTCCTTCAGCGCGTCGAAGAACCTGGCGCCGACCTCGCCGACGGGATAGTTGTAGCGGACGTGCCACTCGCCGTGCACGACATGATGGGCGGGGGTCGGGGTCGCGGTTTTCTTGCTCATGGGCGCTCCTGTCAGGCGGCAACCGCGGCGCGGCGCGGTTCATCGCTCAACATCGTGACGGTGAAGAACTGGGTCGAGCCGCCGATGGCGGTGGCGATGGCGTTGTGCACGTTCGGGACCTGCATCTCGCCGGCCCGGCCCATCACTTGGCGGGCCGCCTCGGCGGCGCGCACCAGGCCGGTGACGCCGATCGGGTTGGTGCAGAGGGTGCCGCCCGACGGATTGACGGCGAGCTCGCCGTCCATGTCGAAAGCACCCTCGTCGCTGAGGCGCTGCGCCGTGCCGGGTTCGCAGAACCCCAGCGACTCGAGCTGCGGAAACTGGAACGAACTGAACGGGTCGTAGATCTCAACCGTCTGCACCTGGCGCAGCGGCTCGGAAATGCCGGCCTGGCGGTAGCACTCGCGCGCCGCCTGCTTCAGCTCGGAGTAGTCGGCGAAGTCGGTGTCCGCCGAGGGACCCATGCGGTCGCCCATGAAGACGGTGTTGGACACGCCCGAGGTGCCGGTGATGAAGGCCGGCCGCGTGCAGCGTTCGCGGGCCAGCGTCTCGTTGGTGATGACGACGGCGGCGGCGCCGGCTGAGCGCGGGCAGATGTCGAACAGCTTGTAGGGCCAGGAGATGCGCGGAGAGGCCATCACCGCGTCGATGTCGATCGCGCCCTTCAGGTGCGCCGACGGATTGGCGAGGGCGTTGCGGCGGGCGCGCACGACGACGTTGGCGTACTGCTCCTCGGTGGTGCCGTATTTGTGCATGTAGCGCTGGGTCGCCAGCGCCGTCATGGTCACCGTGTTGAGGGCGAAGTCCTGCTCGTAGAAGGGGTCCCAGATCAGGTTGAGGACGAACTGCGCGTCGGGCGTCTCGGTGATGCGGTCGGCGCCGACGACCAGCACCGTGCCGTACTGGCCCGAGGCGACGTGCGCGTGCGCCGCCTGCAGCGCCGAGCCGCCGGTGGCGCCGCCGGTGTGCACGCGCATGAACGGCTTGCCGCGCGCCCAGACGTGGTCGACGGCCCACTTGTCGGCGTCGGCGACGCCCATGAAGGTGGTGGGCGCCATCGAGAAAACGACGGCATCGATCTCGTCGGGACCGAGCTTGCAGTCGGCGAGGGCTAGCGCCACGGCGTCCTGCGCCAGCTCGGGGTAGGTCTTCTCGTCGTAGCGCGACCGGAACGCGGTCTGGCCGACGCCGATCACCGCGACGTTGTGCGTCTTCATGCGGCCATTCCTTCCATCACGACGAAGCCGTGGCTCTGTTGCGCGAAGCCGGAGCTGCCGTGCGCCAGCGCGCGGCGGGCACCGGCCACCTGGTGGCCGCCGGCGCGGCCGCTGACCTGCAGCACGGCCTCGGCGGCGTGGATCAGGCCGGTGCAAAAGTAAGGGTTCTGCGCCCAGGCGCCGCCCGACGGATTGATGCTGAGCCCCTTGCTCGCTCGCAGGCGCGCGGCGAGAGCCACGTCGGCCCAGCCGCTCTGCGCCTCGAGCTCGACCAGGTCGAGCTCGTCGATGCTGCCGAGGCCGGCGCGCGCCAGCACCGCGCGCAGCGTCTCGTCGAAGATCTCGAGCCCCGACAGGCGCTCGCCGTCGAGCTGGTAGCGGTCGGCCGCCCACTCGGCGCCGGCGATGCGCGCCAGCGGCCTGGCCGAGGGTTGGGCACGCACCCAGTCGCCCGACGCCAGCACCATGGCGACGGCGCCGTCGGTGACCGGCGCCCGGTGGCCCGTGCGCAGCGGATGCGCGACCAGCGGCGAGCCGGCGATGTCGTCCAGCGTCGGCAGCGCGCGCTTCACGGCGCGCGGATTCTTCGAGGCTGCGTGCAGGCGCTCACGTACGCGCTCGCCCACCGCCCGCTCGCTGATGCCGTGTCGCTCGGCGACGGCACTGGCGAACAGGCCGTCGGCGATGGCGAAGTTGAGGCCGATCGGCCGCAGATAGAAGGGCTCGCCGCGCACCCGTGCGATGTCCTCGAGCGGCCCGACCGAGCTCTGGTTCCAGCTGACGACGAGGCCGAGCTGCAGGTCGCCCGCGCCGGCCCGCATCGCCCCGAGACACAGGCCGGTCAGGCCGGAGTCGGTGACGCGCATCTCGTCCTTCAGGTAGGCGCCCGACGGCGCCGCGAGCAGCATGCTGCTGATGCCGCGGGCGTCGATCTCGTCGCTCGCGGCCAGCGTCACGTGATCGATCTGCGCGCGCTCGACGCCGGCGTCGTCGAGCGCGGCGCGTGCGGTGCGGTAGGCCATCTCCTCGAGCCGGAGATCGCCGATCGCGTCGGCCGCGGGATGCATCGCCACCCCCATCACGTATACGTCCATGTCTGGTCTCTCGTCCGTTACGGGTCGATCTTAGGGCACGTCTTCTCGATGGTCAATGGACCGACCCGATGGTCAGCATTAAGGACGACAATGACAAAAGCACGTCGTGACGCAGAGTTTCTACCGCTTGCGCATCAACTGAACGGTGGGTCAGTCTCCTTGACATCATCGACAAGCGATCGGTATCCTTCCCCTTGCCACCGTTTCCCCTCCCGGAGTTGCCATGTCTCCCACATTCGAAGGCCCGACGCTCTCGGGCGATGCCTTGCGTCTCTCCTGGGTCGAGCGCGCGGTGGCGCAGATCACGCTCACCCGCCCGGCGCAGATGAACACGCTGTCGCACGAGTTCCTGCGCGAGTTCGACCAGGCACTCGACCTGATCGAGGTCGAAGGCACACGGGCGCTGATCGTCACCGGACAGGAGCGCGCGTTCTGCTGCGGCGCGCACCTGCGCTACTTCGCCGGTCCCGAGGCGTCGATATTCGAGCCGCTCGAGTCGCGCGATCCATACTTCGCGCGCATCGCTGTCCTTTTCGATCGCCTGGAGGAGCTGCCGTTTCCGACCATCGCTGCCGTCAACGGCTTCGCCCTTGGCGGCGGCTGCGAGCTGGCGCTGTCGTGCGACTTTCGCGTCCTCGCCGACAGCGCGCGCATCGGCCTGCCGGAGACGAAGATCGGCGCCGTCGCCGGCGCCGGTGGTGTGCAGAAGCTGCTGCGGTACGTCGGCCGCGGCAAGGCGCTCGACTGGATCCTGCGCGGCACCCATCTCGACGCCGCCACCGCCGATCGCTGGGGCTTGTGCTCGGCGGTCGTCCCGGGTAGTGCCCTGATGCAGACGGCGATCGACCTGGCGGTCGAGATGAGAAAGCTCGGCCCCCGCGCGGTCGCGCAATCGAAGCGCAGCATCTACGTCAGCGAGGATGCCGACCTGCGCACCGCACGGCGCTTCGGCATCGAGGCGCTGTCCATCCTGGTCGGCGGCGACGAGTGGAAGGAAGGCATCGGCGCCTTCGTCGAAAAGCGGCCCCCGACCTTCGACCGCTGGTGAGCGGCGGGATCGGTCGCCCGGCCACGGTGCGGGGCCTGGCGCGACGCTGATCACAGTCCGGCGTCGAACGCCTCGATCGCGGCGGCCAGGCCGATCGGGTTGTCGGTCTGCACCGAGTGCCGCGCTGCGGCGACGGTGACGCATCGGCCGTCGGGAAGAGCGCATGCAAAGCGCTCGGCGTCGGCCGGTGAGAACACTTCACTGTCGGCGCCGCGCACGACCAGTGCCGGGCAGGTGACGGTGGGCAGCCGCGCCCACAACGCCTGGCGTGGATCGAGGATTTCGGCGGTCGACAGGTTGATCAGCGTGCGCGGATCGTATTTCCACGTCCAGCGGCCGTCGACCTGCCGGCGCAGGTTGTGGGACAGCGTCGCCTGCAGCAGCGCGCGCGGCCGCCGCGCACCGAGCGCCGATAAGCGCGTGGCGGCGCCGTCGGGGCTGTCGAACCAGCGGTAGGCGCCCAGCCCCCGCATCAACCGATCGACCGGCTCGAACTGCACGTCGGGGCCGACGTCGACCGAGACCAGGCCGCGAAGCCGGTCGGCGTGTCGGGCTGCGTACGCTGTGGCGTTGATCCCGCCCATCGACATACCGACGAGCAAAGGCGCCGGCAGTTCCAGGGCGTCGATGAGGCCGGCGATGTCGCCCGCATGATCGTCGAAGCCGTAGGCACCGTCGGCGGACCACGCCGAGTCGCCATGCCCGCGCTGATCAAGCGCGATGCAGCGGTGGCGGCTGGCGAGGATCAGGCAGCATGCGTCCCAGGTGCGGGCCGACTGGCCGCCGCCGTGCAGCAGGACGACTCCGGGCGCGTCGCGCGGTCCCCAGTCGAGGTAGCGAAGCCGCAGCCCGGCGACCTCCACCCATGCCTCGGAAGGCGGCGAGACGCCGGCGGCGTCGATGCCGGCGTGCGCAGCGAGCGCCTGCAGGTAGGAACGGTCGGTGTCGAGCGCGGCGTCCATGGCTCAATCCGCGAATCGCGGCGCACGTCGGGCGCGGAACGCCGCCAGTCCCTCGCCGACGTCGTCGTGCAGCAGCGCCGCCACGATCTCGTCTTCTTCCATCGCCAGGCCGGCCGACAGCGATCCCTCGAGCCCGTGCCGGGCGAAGCGCTTCATCGTCGACAGGCCGCTGCGGCTTCGGCCGGCCAGCGTCGTGCAGTAGGCCAGCGCTGCGTTGTGCAGTTCGCCCGGCTCGACGACCTCGTTGACCAGGCCCCACTGCAGCGCGATGTCGGCGTCGATCCAGCGGGCGCTGAGGAACAGGTCCATGGCCCGGCGCACGCCGACGATGCGCGGCAGGCGCTGGCTGCCGCCGAAGCCCGGCAACAGCCCGTACTGCGCATGCTGGTCGCCGAAGCGCGCGTCGCGCGCGGCGAAGGCCACGTCGCAGGCCATCATCAGCTCCAGGCCACCGGCCAGCGCGAGGCCCTGGCAGGCGACGACGACGGGCAGGGGACTCGCCTCGATCCTCCTCATGGCGCGGTGCGCCGGGCCAATGAAGCGCCGCACGTGCTCGGCGTCTACGCGCAGCGACAGCACCTCGTCGAGGTCGGCGCCCGTGCAGAAGTTCTTGCCCTGGGCGCGCAGCAGCACGGCGCGAATGCCCGATCCCGATCGCTCGAAGTCGTCGAACGCCGCCTGCAGCGCGCTGTGGACGGCGATCGACAGGGCGTTGAACTTGTCCGGCCGGGCGAGCTCGACGATGCCGACCGCTCCGACGCGGCTGACGAGCAGCGGCGGGTCGTCGCCGGGGGTCTTCGCCGAGGTGTTCAGCGCCGCACCTCGATGCCTTCGCGCTCGCGGTCCCACAGCTCGCTGCGGCGGGCCTGCGCGTCTTGCTTGAGCTTGTACTTCTCGATCTTCTCGCTGGCGGTCTTCGGCAAGGCATCGATGAACTCGACGAAGCGCGGAACCATGAAGTAGCTCATCTGCTCGGCAGCGAAGTGCACGACGTCGGCGTGCGACAGCGTCGCGCCGGCGTTCCTGACCACGTACACCATGACGTCGTCCTCGCTCATCTCCGAAGCCACCGGGATGGCCGCGACCTCGAGGATCGCCGGGTGGCGCGACAGGATGAGCTCGACCTCGTAGGCCGAGATGTTCTCGCCGCGACGGCGGATCGCCTCCTTCTTGCGGTCGACGAAGTAGAGGTAGCCGTCGGCGTCGAGCCGGCCGCGGTCGCCGGTTCGAAACCAGCCGTCGACGAACTCGCGGGCGGTCTCCTCGGGCATCTTGTAGTAGCCCTTCATCATCGCGCCCTCGATGCACGGCCGCATCCAGATCTCGCCGACCTCCCCGGCCGGCAGGTCGCGCTGCTCGTCGTCGACTATGCGCAGTTCGCAGGCGCCGCGCGTCGAGCCGGCGGAGCCCGCCTTCTCGGGCGGATCGTCCGGCGTGAAGCGGGTCATCGCGAAGTTCTCGGTCATCGCGTAGACGGAAGTGAGGGTGACGTGATATCTCGCCTGCAGCTCGTCGTAGATCTCTCGCGGCACCGGAACGGCCATGCACTGGCGCAGGGCGGTGTCCTGCTCGTGCGGACCCGGAGGCAGCTTCCAGATGATGTTGGTCATTGCCCCCAGCGTGTTGAACTGGGTGGCGCCGCTGCTGCGGATCTCGTCCCAGAAGCGGCTGGCCGAAAAGCGCGGCGACAGCGCGATGGCAGCGTCGGCCCAGAGGGCGGCGTAGCAGGTGTACCAGATGGCGTTGCCGTGAAAGAGCGGCAGGCAGGTGTAGAGCACGTCGTCGGGCGTGTAGCCGAAGTCCAGGGCCAGCGAGCGGCCGACCGCGTGGCCCTGCGACTGCGGGCACATCACGCCCTTCGACGGGCCGGTGGTGCCCGAGGTGTACATGATGAGGTGGGTGTCGTCGTGCCGGACGCGGTCGAGCGGCGGCCGCGATTCGTCGCTCGACTCGAGCTCGGCCAGGGCCAGCACCGGCGCCACCGCCGTGACCAGGCCGCAGCGCGACACCGGCCGGCCGCCGCGATAGAAGTAGCTGCGCACCTTGACGAGCTGCGGCGCGATCGCCGCCACGCGGTCGACCCACTCGTCGTCGACCACCAAGCAGCCGGCGTCGGACTGGTCGATGAAGTAGCGCAGCAGCTCGCCCTTGGCGGCGGTGTTGAGCGGCACGGCGACGGCGCCGAGCTTGCCCAGCCCCCAGACGACGCCGAAGAACTCGGGGCAGTTGGGCAGCATCACCGCCACATGGTCGCCGTGGCCAATGCCGTGCGCGGCAAAGCCGTTGGCGTAGCGGTTGGTCATCGCCTCGAGCTCGGCGTAGCTCGTTCTCTCGCCCTGCCAGACGAGGAAGGTCCGCTCGCCGATCCGCTCGGCCTTGTCGGCCAGTACGCGGCCGATCGTCCGCGCCTCGAGTTCGAGGTCGTGCATGCGTGTCGCCTCCGCTGTCGTCATTCGCCCAGATAGGCCTCGGTCAGTTCCCGGTGCGAAGCCAGGTCGGTTGCGGGGCCTTCAAGCGCCACTCGACCTTGCTTCAGCACGTAGACGTAGTCGGCGAGCTTCAGCACGAGGTGGGCGTTCTGCTCGACGACGAGGATGGTCATGCCCTGCTCGCGTAGCGCCGCGAGATGGGCGAACACCTGCTTGGTGATGACAGGCGCCAGGCCGAGGCTTACCTCGTCGGCGAGGAGCAGCCTCGGCCGCCCCATCAGCGAGCGGGCCAGCGCCAGCATCTGCTGCTCGCCGCCGCTGAGCGTGGAGCCGTCCTGCTTCTCGCGCCGCGCCAGCGCCGGGAACATCGTCAGCATGCGCTCGTAGTCGTCCTGGATCGCCGCCCCGAAGCGCCGTGAGTGCGCACCGACAAGCAGGTTCTCGCGCACCGTCAGGTCGGGGAATATGCCGCGCCCCTCGGGCACGTGGACGATGCCGCGCCGGACGACGTCGTCGGGGTTCATCTGCCCGATGTCGTGGCCGTCGAAGCGGATCGAGCCCTCGCGCGCACGAACCAGTCCGCTGATCGTGCGCAGCAGGCTCGTCTTGCCGGCGCCGTTGGCGCCGAGGATGCCGACCAGCTGGCCCTCGGCGATGCGCAGCGAGACTTCGCGCAGCGCCTGGATCGGCCCGTAATCGACCGACAGGCCGTCGATCTCAAGCATCCTGCGGCTCCTCGCCAAGGTAGGCCAGCAGCACGCGTGGATCGCGCAGCACGTCGTCGGGCGTGCCTTCGGCGATCACCTGTCCGGCGTCGAGGACGACGGCGCGGTCGCAGAGGCGACGCACCAGTCCCATGTTGTGCTCGACTAGCAGGATCGACAAGCTGCTGTCGTCGCGCAGCGCGAGCACGAGCCGGGCGAGATGCTCGATCTCGGTTTCGTTCAAGCCGGCGATGGGCTCGTCGAGCAGCAGCAGCCGTGCGCCCATGAGGATGACGCGGCCGAGCTCGAGCAGCTTGCGGTGGCCGTAGGGCAGGCTGCCGGTGAGCGCGTCGAGGTTGCCGCCGAGGCCGATGCGTTCGGCCACGGCCACCGCCTCGGCACGCGCCGCGTCCTCGGCGCGGCGCACGCCGGGCAGCCCGATCATCTCGGCGACGACGGCGAAGCGCAGCCGACGGTGGCAGGCGACGAGCAGGTTGTCTATCACGCTCAGCTCGCCGATCACCTGGGGATGCTGGAAGACGCGGCCAAGGCCGAGACCGACGATCTGGTCCGGCCGGCGGCCCGTCAGCTCGATGTCGCCGAGTCGCACGGTGCCGGCGCTCGGCCGGGTGACGCCGGAGACGCAGTTGAGCAGCGTGCTCTTGCCGGCGCCGTTCGGCCCGATCAGCCCGACGATGCGCCCGGGCGGCACGCTGAGCGAGACGTCCTGCAGCGCGCGGACGCCGCCGAAATCGACGCTCAGGCCGCGCACCTCGAGCGAGGCACGAGCCGGCGATGCGGCCGTCGGCACCGGCGACAGTGCGCTCATGCCGCTGCCCTGCGATGCCAACGGAACAGGCTGATCAGCCCCCCCGGCAGCAGGATGACAACCAGCATCAGCGACAGCCCGAAGATCAGGCCCGGCGCGTCCTTGAAGCCACGCACCGCCTCAGGCACGGCGACGTAAAAGGCGGCGCCGAGCAGGGCGCCGCGCACGCTGCCGAGGCCGCCGATGACGATCATCGCCAGGAACATGATGGACATGTTGACGTCGAAGCTCTCGGGATTGATGTAGCGAACGAGGTTGGCGTACAGGCCGCCGGCCACGGCGGTGTAGAAGGCGCTGATCGCGAACGCGACCACCTTGTAGCGGGCGACGTGGATGCCGGTGCAGGCCGCAGCGGCCTCGCTTTCGCGCAGCATGATCAGGGCGCGGCCGGTCCGGCCGGTGGCCAGCTTGGAGGCCGCCCAGGTGCCGGCGGCGAGTGCGGCCGCGATCACCCAGGTCATGCGGCCGGCCTCGGCCATCGACAGTCCGAACAGCATCGGCGGCGGCACCTGCAGGCCGCCGCCTCCGCCGGTCAGCGACCGCCACTCGAAGATGACCTTCTGAGCGACGATGCCGAAGCCGAGGGTGGCGATTGCCAGGTACAGGTTCTTCAGGCGCAGCGCCGGCAGGGCGATCAGTGCGCCGATCAGAGTGGCCAGGCCGCCCGCGAGCGGGATGGCGAGCCAGAACGGCAGGCCGAGCTTCAGCGTCAACAGCCCCGAGGCATAGGCGCCGATGGCGAAGAAGCCGGCATGGCCGAGGCTGGTCTGGCCGGAGAAGCCGATCAGCATGTTCAGGCCGATGGCGACCAGGCCGAAGATGCCGATGAGGTTGAGCAGGTAGATGAAATAGCCGCCGCCGAAGAGCGTCACGGCTGCGACGCCGAGCGCGGCGACGCTGATCAGGAGGCGGTCGCGCTTCGCCGATGCGGGGGAGGGGGGCGGCGCGGCGCGGCTCATCGCTCAGACCTTCTGCGACTTGACGCGGCCGAAGATGCCGTTCGGGGCGACGATCAGCACGACGATGATGAGGGTGAACGACAGTGCCTCGCTGAAGCTGCCCGAGACGTACGCGCCGAGCAGGTTCTCGACGACGCCGAGGAGAAGGCCGCCGACGAAGACGGCGCCGAGGTTGGACAGGCCGCCGAGCACGGCGCCAGCGAAGCCCTTGATGAGCAGCGCGCCCATCAGGTTGACGTCGAGAAAGAGAATCGGCGCCACCAGCATGCCGGCGACCGCGCCGGCCATGGCGCCCATCGCCCAGGCGAGCGCGAACGAGCGGTTGACGGAGATGCCCATCAGCTTGGCGACCGCCTGGTTCTGGCTCGCCGCACGCAGTGCGATCCCGGCGCGCGTGTGACGCAGGATGAGGGTGAAGGCGATGATCATCACTACCGAGGCGACGATGGTCAGCGCGCTGTCGGGCGAGACATTGACGCCGAGCAGCTGGAAGACGGGCAGGCCGGCCACCGGGCTGGTGAAGACGTGCGTCTGGTTGCCCCAGATCATGCCGGCAACGCTGTGCAGCGCCAGGTTGAGGCCGAGCGTGGCGATCACCGCGTTGATGATGGGCGCGCCGAGCAGGGGCCGGATCACCACCTGCTGCACGACGATGCCCTGCACGGCGGCGAACAGCAGCGTCGCTGGCAGCACCCACCACCAGCCCAGACCATAGGTGGTGAGCAGGCTGTAGGCGACGAAGGTCGCGAACATGGCCATCTCACCCTGGGCGAAGTTGGGCACCTCGGTCGCCTGCAGCACCAGCACGATGGCGATGCCGATCAGCGCGTAAAGGCTGCCCGAGGCCAGGCCGCCGATGATGAGCGTCGAGATCATGCGGGACGCCGGACGCGCGTCGCGGCTCCGGCACGTGTGCGCCGCTGCAGCGGCGGACCGCCCGCTACAGCGTTCAGACCAACGATCAGTTCGCCTTCATCCATTCGGTGACGATGGCCCACTTGCCGTCCTTGGCACGCATGAAGCTGACCGACTGGCTGCCGGCGTGCTGCTCCGACGAGAAGCTCAGCGGACCCATGAGGCCGGTGTCCAGGCCCTTGATGCTCTCCAGGCTGGCGACGATCTTGTCGCCGCTGGGCTCGCCCTGGACGCGCTTGAGCGCCTCGACGAACAGACGGGCGGCGTTGTAGCCATGAAGGCTGTAGGTCGTCGGCACCGTCTTCGGGGAGAACTGCTTCTGGCGGGCGATGAACTCGGCCACCTCGGGCTTCTTGGAATCGAGCGGCTCCATCACCGCCACCGCGATGGCGCCTTCGACGAGCGCCGCGCCGGCGAGGGTGAAAGTCTGTGGGTCGCCCAGTGCGCTGTGGCCGCTGAACTCAGGCTTCCAGCCCATCTTGTTGGCCTCCTTCATGATCAGCGCCGCGTCGCGCGGGATACCGAGGAAGACGACGTCCTCGGCGCCTGACTGGCGCGCCTGCGCGACGATGCCGCTGAAGTTGGTCGTGCCGCGGTCGAAAGGCAGCTTGGTCAGCGGCACATTGAGTTTCTTCAGCCGGTCCTCGAGGCCTGCCACGGCGTCCTGTCCGAAGTCGTCGTTCTGGTAGATCGCCACGATCTTCGTTCGCTTGACCTGGTTGACGAGGTAGTCGCCGAGCAGGCCGGCTTGCAGGCGAACCTCGGGCAGCGTCGTGAAGACGTAGCGCTTGGTCGGCGTCGTCAGCGCGTTGCTGAACGCATAGGGCGCGATGATGGGCACCTTGTGCTCCGCGGTGTAACCGATCATCGCGGTCACGTTCGGCGTGCCGGTGGGGGCGACCAGGGCGACGATCTTGTCCTGCTCGACCAGCTTTCTCACCGCGGCCAGGGTGCGCATCGGCTCGTAGCCATCGTCCTCGGCGATGAACTCGAGCTTGCGGCCGTTCGTCCCACCCTGGCTGTTGATGTAGTCGACGTAGACCTGCACGCCGTCGCGCACGCCCTGTCCGAGTAGCGACAGCGATCCCGACAGCGGCCCGGTGTAGCCGATCTTGACCGCGTCGGCGGCCAGCGACGTGGACGGCCCGCAGAGTGCGGCGGCCGCGGCGAATGCTGCTAGCGCAGCGCGAGCCGCGAACGTGCGAAAGAAAACCATGGATGCTCTCCAGAGACGAATCGGACGGACACGCTGTCCGCACAGGGCCGGAACGCCGAAGCGTCCCTCAGGCCCGGCCTTGCCCTCCCAGCCTTGACTTGCACCGACCGGTAGGGCGGGCCTATTTTACGAACCGGCTGACCCGTACGTCAATCAACTGACCGTACGGTCAGTCACTTAACCGTAGCAGTGTTTACCCGACCTATAATGGCCGGGGTCATGCCAACGGAATCGCCGGGGGTCGGCCTTGCGGGACCGGGCGACGATCTGGAGGACAGCATGGCAGCATGGAAGAACGCGGTGCTCGTTCCGAGCGCGCAATTCGATCGCAAGCGGGAGGTCCTGCTGAGGGAGGCCGCGGCCTCGTTCAACCGTCGCGGCTACCACGGCACCTCGCTCGCCGAGATCGCCAAGAAGCTCGGGGTCACGAAGGCGGCGCTTTACACCTACGTGCCGAGCAAGGAGGAGCTCCTCTACTACTGCCACGACGCAGCGATGGACAGCGCCATCGAGAGCCTGCACAAGGCGCAGGTGGGCGGCGGCAGCGGCCTCGACAAGCTCACCGCAACGCTGCGGCGCTACCTGGAGATGATGCTGGGCCAGGAGGGCGGCTACGTCGTGCTGCTGGAAGAAAACGCGATGAAGCCCGCGCACGTGCGCGCCATCGTCAAACGGCGCGACCAGTTCGAGCACGGGCTCCGCGACTTCGTCGTGGAAGGCATGGCCGATGGCAGTATCGTCACCTGCAATCCCAAGCTCGCCGTCTTCATGATGATGGGCGCCCTCAACTGGGGCCGCAAGTGGTTCCGGCCCAACGGCAGCTGGTCGGGCCCCCAGATCGCCGCGGCGCTGGCCGAGATGCTGGAGCGCTCGCTCGCTACCGCACCTTCCTCCGCGCTCGTCGAAGATCCGGCGACGCTTGAGCCGGACGAAGCCCAAGAGCCCGACGAGGCCGGCCTCCCAGCCCGTGCCGCCCGCCGACTCGCCTGAACAACCCAACCGGTAGACAACCGACTGACCGCCGGGTTAGTTCGGTTGACATCTGGTAGGAGTCTCCGTAACTTGTGAGCTGCCGGAAGAGTGGTGCGACCGGTGTCGCACTCCCACTCCAGCGGCCCACGCCACGACGGAGCGTTCCAGCGATGAATTTCGAACTCACAGACGACCAGATCCAGATCCAGAATCAGGTGGCCGAGTTCGCCGAGCGCGAGGTGGCCCCCATTGCGGAGCGGCTGGACCGCGACGCCGCCTTTCCCTACGCCCTCTATCGCCAGCTCGGCGATCTCGGCATCCCGGCGCTTCCATTCGCTGAGGAGTACGGTGGCCTCGGACTGGGCACGTTCGACATGGCGCTGGCGGTGGAGCAGCTTGCCAAGCGCGACCAGACCCTTGCCGTCACGATGATGGTCAGCGTCGCAGCGGGCCTGATCCTGCAGCGTTTCGGCAGCGACGAGCAGAAGGCCCGCTACCTGCCCGACATCGTCGCCGGCAAGGCGCTGGGCGCGCTGGCCGGCACCGAGCCGGACGCCGGCTCCGACACGGCCGGATTCAAGACCCGGGGCGTGCGCCGTGGCGACGACTGGATCGTCAACGGCAGCAAGGCCTACATCACCAACGCCGGCACCGACATCTCGTCGGTCGCGCTGACGCTGGTCGTCACCTCGGCGCCCGATGCCGAGAAGAAGGAGTACTCGCTGCTCGCCAGTCCGCGCGGCACGCCCGGCTACGAGCAGGGCGAGCCCTACCGCAAGATGGGCTGGCGCTCGGGCGACACCCGGCCGCTCTACTTCCAGGACTGCGCAGTGCCGCACAGTGCGTTGATGGGCGGGGAGGGCCAGGGGCGGCTGCTGCTGCACCGCGGCTACCAGCAGGCCCGCGTCTTCCTCTCGGCCTGCTCGCTCGGCCTCGCCGACGGCGCGCTCGATCTCTCGGTCAAGTACGCCAACGAGCGCAAGGCCTTCGGCAAGACCATTGGCGGACACCAGATGATCCAGGAGATGTGCGCGCAGATGGCGGTCAAGGTCGAGGCCGCGCGGCTGCTGACCTACCGCGCAGCGTGGATGGCCGACCAGGGTTCGGCCTCGGTGAAGGACCTGGCGTTCGCCAAGTACTTCGCCTGCGAAACCGGTACCGAGGTGGCCAACATGGCGGTGCAGATCCACGGCGGCTGGGGCTTCATGGACGACTGCCCGGCGTCGCGCTATCTGCGCGACAACCGCATCTGCACCATCGGCGACGGCAGCAGCCAGATCCAGCTGCAACTGATCGCCCGCGGTCTCGGACTCGACGTGCAGTTCTGACCGTCATGTCCTTTCTCGACGGCACGTCGCGCATCACCCGGTACGCGTCCCGCGTGCCGGAGATGGCGGCACGGCTCGCCGGCACCGGCCTCGTCGCGGGCCGGCAGGCCGAGCCGGCGCAGTGGCAGACGGTGCCGCTGCTGCGCAAGTCCGCGCTGCGCGCGCTGCAGGCGGCCGCCCCGCCCTGGGGCGGCCTGCTGGCCGAGGGCTTTCACCCCGACGCATGCTTCATGTCGCCGGGCGGCATCGTCGAGCCGCTCGAGCCGCGCATGGTCGAGCGGCTGGCCGAGATGCTCGCTGGTGCCGGCTTCGGCGCCGAGCACGTCGTACTGAACGGCTTCGGCTACCACTACACGCCGGCCGGACTGCTGTTTCACGGGGCGCTGGTCCGCGCCGGCTGCACGGTGCTGCCCGGCGGCCCGCAGAACACGGCGATGCAGGCGGAGTTCGCGCAGGCGCTTGGCGCCAACGCCTTCGTCGGCATCGCCAGCCACCTGAAGATCCTGTTCGACCACCAGCCGATGCTGCGGATCCGGCTGGCCATGGCCGGCGCCGAGCCTCACGTCGAGGCGCTGCGCGCAGCGCTGACGTCGGCGCACGGCGTGCGCTGCGTCGACATGTATGGCTTCGCCGAGGCCGGCGTCGTCGCCGTGTCGTGCGCCGAGGCTGGGGCGCTGCACCTGCACGACGATGCACTCGTCGAGGTGCTCGAGCCGGGCACCGGCGAGCCGCTTGCGGAGGGCGCCGAGGGCGAGCTCGTCCTGAGCCTCGACAACCCCGGCTTCCCGCTGCTGCGCTTCGCCAGCGGCGATCTGGTGTGCCTCGACCCCGCCGTCTGCGCGTGCGGCCGCCGCAGCGCCCTGCGCGTCATCGGCCGGGCCGACGAGAGTGCCCGGGTCAAGGGCATGCTGCTGCACGCCAGCCAGGTGCGACAGTTCATCGCGAACTCGGGCGTCGGCGCCTGCCGCGTCGTCCTGACACGCGACGACGACCGCGACCGGGTCGACGTCACCGTTCGCAGCAGCGGCGGTGCGGCCGATGCCCAGTCGCTCGAGGCGGCCTTTCGGGAGGTCTGCCGCCTCAGGTCCGATCGCTTCGCGGTCGATCCCGAACTCGCTGCCGATGTCTGCCTCATCGACGACCAGCGCGGAAGCTCGGCGCGATGACCGGCTTGCCTGCGACCGCCGCCGCACCCCGGGTCCTCGAGGCCGAGCACCTGCATCTCGCCTTCGGCAAGATCGAGGCGCTGGTCGACGTCGCCTTCTCGGTGTCGGCCGGCGAGCTGGTGTCCATCATCGGCCCCAACGGCGCCGGCAAGAGCAGCCTGCTCAACTGCCTCTCGGGCTTCTACCGGCCTAGCGCCGGTTCGATCCGCCTGGCCGGGCGCGACATCTCGAACGTCGCGCCGCCGCGCCGCGCCGCGATGGGCATCGCCCGCACCTTCCAGGGCATCCAGACCTACGAGTCGATGACGGTGCGCGAGAACATCCTCGCCGGCTGTCACTGCCGCATGCGCACCGGCCTGGTGGCCGGCGCGGTGTGGTGGGGGGCAGGCCGGCGCGAGATGGTGCGCTTCATCGAGGAGGCCGAAGTCATCATCGAGTTCCTCGAGCTCGAGGAACTGCGCCACACACGCGTCGGCGACCTCGGCTACGGCCTGCGCAAGCGGGTCGACCTCGGCCGCGCCTTGGCCATCGAGCCCAAGGTGCTGATCCTCGACGAGCCGATGGCCGGCATGAACGCCGACGAGAAGGCCGACCTGGCGCGCTACATCCTCGACATCAACGAGGGGCGCGGCGTGCCGGTGGTGCTGGTCGAGCACGACATGGAGGTGGTGATGGACATCTCCGACCGGGTCATGGTGCTCGAGTGGGGCCGCACGATCGCCGACGGCACACCGGCTGCGGTGCGCGCCGACCCCAAGGTGATCCAGGCCTATCTGGGGCAGGAATGACCGATCTGCACGGCAGCCACGGCGACGACCCGCGCGAACCCGCGGGCGCGACGCTGCCGCAGCTGCTGCGCCGTCGCGTCGCCGAGCACGGCGGCCGCGACTTCCTCCGCGCCAAGCGGCACGGCGTGTGGGCGGCGACGACGTGGAGCGACGCCATGGCCCGTGTCGAGGCCCTCGCGCGGGCGATGATGGCGCGCGGCATCGGCCCGGGCGACGTCGTTGCCTCGATCGGCGAGAACGCGCCCGAGGCCTACCTCGTGCAGTACGCGGCGCTGTGCTGCGGCGCGGCGGCCACGCACCTGTACCCCGACGCGTCGGCCGCCGAGCTGGGCTTCGTCCTGCAGAACAGCGGCGCGCGGCTGCTGTTCGCCGAAGACCAGGAGCAGGTCGACAAGTTCCTCGCCTGCGGCGAGGCGCAGGCGAGGGTCGAGGGCGTCGTCTACCGCGACGATCGCGGCCTCTGGAGCGACGACAACCCGCTGCTGTTGCCGATCGAGCGTTTCGCCGGCGACGCGCCGGCCGATGCCGCGGCACGGCAAGCCCTGGAGGCCCGCATCGCCGCCGGCAGCGACCAGGACCTGGCCGCGCTCTGCTACACCTCGGGCACCACCGGCCAGCCGAAGGGCGTTCGCCTGACGCACCGCTACATGCTCGACAACGCCTACCGGCTGGTGGCGAGCTTCGGCATGGCACCGCACATCGACTACTTTTCCTACATCTCGCCGGCCTGGGCGGCCGAGCAGATCACCGGCCTGGGCCTCGGCCTGCTGGCGCCGGCGGTCGTGCACTTCGCCGAGAAGCCGGAGACCGTGCCGGTCGACATGCGCGAGATCAGCCCCGAGTTCCTGCTCTTCACGCCGCGCCAGTGGGAGATGATCGCCTCGGCGATCGAGGCGCAGATGCTCGACGCCAGGCCGTGGCGACAGCGGCTCTACCACTGGGCGATCACCACCCGCCCCGAGCTGCGCTGGCTGGCCGACGCGCTGGTGCTGCGCGCCGTTCGCGACAACACCGGGCTGCGCCGCGCGCGCTATCCCATCAGCGCCGGGTCGGGCCTGTCGGCGGAGATCTTTCGCCGCTTTCACGCCCTCGGCATTCCCCTGCGCAACCTCTACGGTTCGACCGAGGCCGGTCTGATTTCGGCGCACTGGGGCGACGAGGCCGAGCCGGCGACGCTCGGCCGACCGCTCAAGGTGGCGCGTTCGTCGGGCGACGCGCTGCACCTGCGCATCGCCGACGACGGCGAGCTGCGCGTGCGTGGTGGTGCAGGCTTCGCCGGCTACCACGGCGACGACGCGGCGTCGCGCAGGATGCTCGACGCCGAAGGCTTCTACGCCACCGGCGACGCCATGCACGTGCCCGAGTCGGGCGAGTTGGTCTTTCTCGATCGCCTCAAGGACATGCGGCGGCTGGCCGGCGGCGAGCGGTTCCCGCCGCAGACGATCGAGAACCACCTGCGCGCCTCGCCCTACCTGCGCGACGCCATCGTCCTGGGCGACGAGACACGCGGCTTCATCGGCGCGCTACTCAACGTCGACGCCGGCATCTTCGGCCGCTTCCTCGAAAGCCGCAACGTCGGCTGGGGAACCTTCGCAGAGCTGAGCCAGCTTGACGCCGTGCTTCAGCAGGTCGCCGCCGAGGTGGCGCGCGTCAACGCGCTGCTGCCGGCGTCGTCGCGCATCTCCCGCTTCGCCACCCTGCCCAAGGAGCTCGACGCCGACGACGCCGAGCTGACCCGCTCGCGCAAGCTCAAGCGAGACGTGATCGCCACCCGCTACGCGGCGCTGATCGACAGCCTCTACGCCGGCGACGAGAGCTGCGCGCTAACCGTAACGGTGATCTACCAGGACGGCACCGTCGGCACGGTTCGCGCCGGCGTGCGCATCCTGTCGACCGGCGAGCTGCCGGTGGCCGCCGCCTAGACCGGGACCAAAGCGACCATGGACACCCTGCAGATCATCGTCGACGGCACGCTCACCGGGATGGTGTACGGGCTGGTGGCGCTCGCTTTCGTCGTCATCTACCGCGCTTCGCGCATAGTCAACCTGGCGCAGGGGCAACTGGTGCTGGTCGGCGCCTACCTGACCGGATCGCTGATGGCGGGGCTGCCGATGGTCGTCGCGATCGCCCTGGCGCTGGCGCTCAGCGTGGCGGTCGGCGTGGTCATCGAGCGCCTCGTCTTTCGGCCGCTGATCGGCCAGCCGGTGTTCAGCATCGTCATGGCCTCGATCGGCCTGCTCATCCTGCTGCAGGGTCTGGTGCAGCTCGTCTGGGGCGCGCAGACGCGGCCGTTCGCGCAGATCTTTCCCGAGGGCGTCTGGCGGCTCGACACGCTGATCGTCAACAAGCGGCTGCTGATAGGCGCCGCCATCACCCTCCTGTCGGTCGAGCTGATGCGCCTGTTCTTCTTCAAGACGCGGGTCGGCCTGCGCCTGGCGGCGGTCGCCGAGGACCACTTCGTCGCCTTGTCGCTGGGGGTCTCGGTCAAGGGTGCGACGCGCATCGCCTGGGCCGGTGGCGCCTTCTTGTCGACGATGGCGGCGATGATCCTGCTGTCGGGCAACGTGCTCGGCCTGCAGGCGGGCGACATCGGCCTGCGCGCGCTGCCGGTGGCGCTGCTCGGCGGCCTCGAGAGCCCGCGTGGCGCCGTCGTCGCCGGCGTCATCGTCGGCGTCGGCGAAGCCTTCGCAGCGCGTTACCTCGACCCGATGACGGGCGGGGCGATGTCGCAGATCTTTCCCTTCGTGCTGATGATCGTCGTCCTGCTCGTCCGCCCGCAGGGGCTGTTCGGCTGGAAGGTGATCGAGAGGCTCTGACCATGCTGCCCTCCGGCATTCACTTCAAGGACCACCGCGAGGAGTTGCGCTATCTGCGCACGGGGCCGCAGCGCGCGGCGATGGCCTTGCTGTTGCTGGCGCTTGCCGTCTTCCCGTTCGTCGCCAACACCTACCTCATCGGCGTGGCCATCACCATCGCCATCACCATGGTCGCGGTCGCCGGCCTGCAGATCACGATCGGCATGGCCGGCCTGCTCAATCTCGGCCAGTCGGCCTTCGTCGGCGTCGGCGCCTTCACCGCGGCGGCGCTCTACGCCAACTACGGCGTGCCGATGTTGCTGGCCATTGCCGCAGGCGGGCTGGCGTCGGGCATCGTCAGCATCCTCTTCAGCCTGCCTGCGATCCGCATCAAGGGCCTGTACCTCGCGCTGACGACGATCGCCGCGCAGGTGGTGTTTCCCATCGTCGTGCTGCGCCTGCCGCCGAGCTGGTTCGGCGGCTCGGCCGGCATCGGCATCGACCAGGTGCAGATGTTCGGGATCGCGCTGACGTCGCCGGCCGCCTTCTACGGCGTGGCCGTCGCCGTCGCGCTGCTGATGCTGGCGATCGCCTTCAACCTGCAGCGCTCGCACCTCGGCCTGACCTTCCGATCGATCCGCGACAACGACATCGCCAGCTCTGTGCTCGGGGTCGAGCTCGGTCGCACCAAGATCCTCGCCTTCTTCGCCGGCGCGGTGTTCGCCGGCGTCGCCGGCGGCCTCTACGCCTTCTACATCCGCTACGTGACGACCGACCAGTTCACCATCTGGCTGTCGATCTGGTACGTCGGCATGCTGATCGTCGGCGGCCTCGGCAGCCCGCTCGGCGCGATCCTCGGCACCGTCGCCGTCTCGCTGCTCCAGGAGGCGATCCACGCCGGCGGCAACCGGATGATGGGCGCGATGCCGCAGGTCTCGGGCGGCGTCATCTTCTCGGTCACCAACGTCGTGCTCGGCGCGGCCATCATCTACATGCTCATCCGCGAGCCGCACGGCCTTGGCCACCGCTGGAACGTGTTGAAGGCGGCCTACCGCATCTGGCCGTATCCGCGCGCCTAATGAGAGCCGCATGGAAAGAGCCTCCGAATTTTCCCGGTCGCCGGACGGCACGGCCGCGGCGTGTGATTGGCAACGGGGCACGACCCCGACAAAGGAGACAGCGATGAACCGATTCCTGCACAAGCTCGTCGGCGGGGCGCTCTGCGCCGGCGCCGTCGCCCTCGGGCCCCTGGCGCTGAGCGCGAACGCCCAGACCACCTACAACGTCGCCGCCTCGCTCGACTACAGCGGCCCGTTCGCGTCGGTGATGGACAGCTGGTACGGCGGCCAGCAGTCGACTTTCGACTGGTGGAACGCGACCCGCGGCAAGCAGCTGGGCGTCAAGATTGACCTCAAGACCTATGACATGCGCTACGACGCCAGCCAGGTCGCGCGCACCTGGCCGCAGATCTTGGCGGACGACAAGCCCATCGCATTTCTCGGCATGGGCTCGCCCGACCTGGTGAGCTTGATGAAGCGCCTGCCCAACGACAAGGTACCGATGATCATGGGCACGGCCATGATCGGGCCGCTGTGGACGGCCGACGGCTGGCATTTCTCGTTCCGTCCGACCTACTCGCAGGAGTTCGCCGGCCTGTTCTCGTCCTTGCAGGCCAAGCTGCCCGAAAAGCGCGCACTGCGCATCGGCACGGTCAGCACGCAGGGCCTGGCTGGCTACGTCGACCAGGTGAACGGCGTCGTCAAGTTGGCCCAGATGTACCCGGACCGCTTCACCATCGCCGGCTCGCAGTGGGTCGACAACACGCCGATCAACATCACCAGCCAGGTGCGCGAGCTGGTCGCGGCCAAGCCCGACGTCATCCTCGTTGGCACCAATACCGCGCAGGTCGTGGCGACCATCAAGGCCCTGAAGGAGCTCGGCGCGAAGGTGCCGGTGGTGACCTCGTCGCACAACGGCCTGACCGAGGTGGCCAAGGCGGTGCCGATGGCCGACCTCGAGGGCTCGTACTCGGTGTTCGCTTTCGCGCCGAGCATGGACCCGTCGGTCGACGCGGCGCAGATCTTCGAGAAGTACAACAAGACCAAGGGCACCTGGGGCATCATGGCCGCGCAGACCTCGGCGCAGTCGCTGCTGGCCCTCGCCGCCATCGAGCGGGCGATCGCCACCGTCGGGCCGACCAAGGTGACCGGCCAGGCGGTCTACAACGCGCTCGAAGGCCCGGCCTTCGGCCCGGAGAACTTTCACGGGCTGCTGAAGTCGGTGCAGTTCACCAAGGAAGCGCCGTTCCCGACGACCAACCTGGCGGTCAAGGCGGTGACGGTCAAGGACGGCAAGCTGATTCCGGTCTCGACCGACTGGATGGCCGTGCCCGAGATCTCCAAGTGGTAGGCGCGCCATCGACTCGCTGAAAGTCTTGCCGGCGGCCGCCATGCTCGAGCTGCGCAACATCGACGCCGTCTACAACGGCGTCATCCAGGTGCTGCGCGGCGTCAGCCTGGAGGTCAAGCCGGGGCAGATCGTCACCTTGCTCGGCAGCAACGGCGCCGGGAAGACGACGACGCTGAAGGCCATCTCCAGCCTGCTCTCGGTGGAGCAGGGGCGGGTCGAGCAGGGCGAGATCCGCTACGACGGCCGGGCGATCACCAACGTCGAGCCGGCGCAGGTCATCCGCGCCGGCATCGTCCAGGTGCTCGAGGGCCGCAAGATCCTCAAGCACCTGAATGTCGAGCAGAACCTCTTGGTCGGCGCCCACCTGCGTGCCGACAAGGCGCAGATCGCCGAGGACATCGCCGATACGTATGCCAGCTTTCCGAGCCTCAAGCGCATGCGCCAGCGGGCGGCGGGCTACCTCTCGGGCGGCGAGATGCAGATGCTGCTGGTCGGTCGGGCCCTCATGGCGCGGCCGCGCCTGCTGCTGCTCGACGAGCCGGCGATGGGGCTGGCGCCGCTGATCGTCAAGGACCTCTTCGACTTCCTCCTGACGCTGCGCGACCGGAAGGGACTGTCGATCTTCGTCGTCGAGCAGAACGTGCGGGCCGCGCTGCAGATCGCCGACTACGGCTACGTGATGGAAAACGGCCGCATCGTGCTTCACGGCGCCAAGGACGAGCTCGAGCGCAACGAGGACGTGCGCGAGTTCTACCTAGGACTCAACCTGTCGCAGGAGCGGCGAAGCTTTCGCGACGTCAAGCACTACAAGCGCCGCAAGCGCTGGCTCGGATGAGCCGGAGACCCGACACCGATACGCCATGACCTCCCGACTCCACCGGTTCCTGGCCGGCACGACCGTGCTCGACCTGTCGCGCCATCTGCCCGGGCCCCTGGCGACCCTGCTGCTGGCCGACATGGGCGCCGAGGTCACCAAGGTCGAATCGCCCGACGGCGATGAGCTTCGCTTCATCGGGCCGAAGGACGATGCCGGCCGGTCGATCTGGTTCGACGCCATCAACGCCGGCAAGCGCTCGATCCGTCTGGATCTCAAGTCCGAAGCCGGCAAGGACGCCCTGCGCGAGCTCGCGGCCACGGCCGACGTGCTGGTCGAATCCTTCCGGCCGGGCGTGATGGCGCGACTCGACCTGAGCACCGAATCGCTGCGCGCCGCCAATCCGGGCCTCGTCTGCGTCGCCATGTCGGGCTACGGGCAGGACGGGCCGATGCGCGACGTCGCCGGCCACGACGCCAACTACCTCGCCACCAACGGCTTGCTCAGCGCCTCCGGCGCCGCCGGGCGGCTGACCTACCCGTATCCGCCGATGGCGGACTGCACAGCCTCGATGTTCGCGGTCTCGTCGATCCTCGGTGCTCTGCTGGCGCGCGGCCGCGACGGGCTGGGATGCGAGATCGACCTTGCGCTCGCCGACGTCATGATGCCGTTCCAGATCTTCGGGCTGGCCGCGCTCGGCATCGGTGGCCGCGTCCCCGCGCCGGAGGCGGAGCTGCTCAACGGCGGCTGGGCCTGCTATCGGCCGTACCGCACCGGCGACGGGCGCGACGTCGCCCTCGGCGCGGTGGAGCCGCGCTTCTGGCGCGCGTTCTGCGCCGCCTCGCAGCGCCCCGACTGGCTGGCCCGCCACGACGAGGCATTGCCACAGCGGGCGCTGATCGCCGAGCTCGATGCCCACTTCGCGGCGCTGACGCTGGCCGAGTGCATTGCTCGCTATGCCGGGGCCGACTGCTGCTTCTCGCCGGTGCAGGATCTGGGCGAGGCAGTCGAGTCGGAGCGCATGCGCGCCCGCGGCTTGGTGCGCCGGCATCCGCAGACGGAGATCTACGAGGCGGCGTACCCGGTGTGCATCGACGGGCAGCGTCCCTCGCTGCGCCGGCCGCTCGAGGAGGAGCCGGCGGCCCCGCCTACGCGCTGACGCGTCGGTACCAGGCGACCCCGTCGGGCCGCACCTCGGCCGCGGCCTCGCCGCGCTGCACCAGGTGGTTGAAGTGCGCCAGGGCCTCGCCGGTCGCCAGCCCGAGCAGCTGCGGCTCGGAGGTGATGCTGCGCGCGAACAGGGTGCCGAAGACATCGACCGCGCGCTTCGGTTCGGCGAGGGCCTCGCGCAGGCGATCGAGCGATCTGACGTGGCCGGTGGTCAGCCGGTCGAGCCGCGCATGCAGGCCGCGAAACGGCTCGTTGTGCGCCGGCAGCACCAGCACGTCGTCGGACACGTCGCGCCGGATCTTCTCGATCGACGCCATCCAGTCGCCGAGCGGGTCGGCCTCGGGCTCGGTCGGAAACACCGACACGTTCGACGAGATCTTGGGCAGCACCTGGTCGCCCGAGATCAGGAGCCCGAGATCGGAGCAGTGAAAGCAGGCGTGCTCGGGCGAATGGCCGTTGCCGACCACCACCCGCCACGCGTGGGCGCCGATCTGCAGGCGCTGTCCGTCCTGGATGCGCTGGTAGCTGTCCGGTAGCTGGTGGATCATCTTGCCGAAGCCACCGAAGCGCGCCCGGTAGTTCTCCAGGTCGTCGTCCGTCCAGCCGGCGCGGCGGTAGAAGCGCACGCCGTCTTCCGGCGCCTCGCGGCCGGTGTCGGCGGCGAGCACGCGGCAGTTGAGGTACTCGAGCCGCGTCATCCACAGCCGGCAGTCGAAGCGGCGCGTCATCCAGCCGGCCATGCCGATGTGGTCAGGGTGCATGTGCGTCACCAGCACCCGCGTGACGCGGCTGCCGGCGAGGGCGCCTGTGCTGGCCAGCAGGCTGCGCCATGCGGTGACGGTGTCCAGCGTCTGCAGGCCAGTGTCGACGATCGCCCAGCCGGCGCCCGGGTCCCTGGCGTCGCCGTCGCGGATCGCCCACAGATTGATGTGGTCGAGCGCGAACGGCATCGCCATGCGGATCCACATCACCCCGGGCGCGATCTCGCGCGCCTCGCCCGGCTGCGGCGCGTCGCCGCAGGGGTAGGTGAGGGCGGCGGCCGGCTCGGGGCGGAGGGTATTACTCAATGCAGACGAAGCTGAAGTCGGTGATCCGGCCTTCGCGGGCCTCGCCAAAGCGGGCACGCACGCGCTGGCCGGGGGCGAGCTTCTTCATGGCGGCATCGTAGTCCGTCAGATCGAGGTCGTCGACGTAGTTGCCGATCGCCGAGTCGGTGCCGTCGAGGCGGACGAAGGCGATCGCCACCGGCGGCTTGCGCTTGCCCTCGAAGCCGCGCACGACGATGGTCGAGGTTTCGATCACGCCCTCGAGGCCGGCCTCGACCCAGCCGTCGCATTTTGCGAAGCTGCGTTCGCAGTAGGCGCGCGGCGGCAGGTAGGTGAGACCGGAGGTCGAGCAGTGCGTCGCCAGGATCTTGCCCTCCTTCAGCCCGCTCATGAAGTGGCCGGCGACCTCGCCGAGCGCATAGTCGTAGCGCAGCGTGACGACGTCGGTGATCGTGTCGGCCTTGTCGGAAGTCTTGCCTTCGCCCATTTCATTCGCTCCTGTGGATTTCAGTGGCCGGCCGGCTCGACGCCGAAGACCGTGCAGTTGTAGAACTGGGCGATGCCCCCGACGGCGGAGGACAACGCGTTCTTGACGTTCGGCACCTGCATGGCGCCCGCCGTTCCCATCACCTGGTTGGCCGCGTCGATCGCCCGCACCAGGCCGGTGACCGCGATCGGGTTGGTGCACAGCGTGCCGCCCGATGGATTGACCGCGACCGCGCCGCCCTCGACGTCCCAGCAGCCGTCCTTCTCGAGGCGAAGGGCCATGCCGGGGGCGCAGAAGCCCAGCCGTTCGAGCTGCACCGGCGTCATCACGGTGTAGGGGTCGTAGAACTCGGTGACCTGGATCTGCTTCAGCGGATCGCTGATGCCGGCCAGCCGGTAGCACTCGCGACCTGCCTTGGCCGCCAGCTCCATGCTGATGAAGTCGGCGTCGGTCGACGGGGTCATGCGGTCGCCGATCCAGTAGGTGGTGGTGCGGCTGGCGACGCCGTTGATGAAGGCCGGGCGAGGGCGGTGGCGCTTGGCCATCGGCATGTTGCCGACGATCATCGCCGCGCTGCCCGAGGAGCGCGGACAGATGTCGAAGAGCTTCAGCGGCCAGCTGATCATCGGCGACTTCATCACGTCGTCGACGGTGATCTCGCCCTTCAGGTGGGCGTGCGGATTCTTCAGGGCATTGCGCCGTGCCCGCACCGCCACGCGCGCCAGGTCTTCCTGCGTGACCCCATATCGCTGCATGTAGCCGGTCGCCCACAGGCCGACGGTGGTATTGGTCGACAGCGGCATGTCGCGCTCGTAGAACACGTCGAAGATCAGGTTCAGCACGTTTTGCGCGTCGGGCGTCTCGGCGATGCGTTCGGCGCCCACCACCAGCACCGAACGAAACAGGCCGGATCGGACCAGGTTGTAGGCCGCCTGGACGGCCGAGCCGCCGGTGGCGCCGCCGGTGTGCACGCGCATCATCGGCTTGCCGGCGCCGAAGATGTGGTCGATCGACCAGCGGTCGGCGTCGGCGACGCCCATGAACCAGGTCGGCGCCAGCGAGAACACGATGGCGTCGACGTCGTCGGGCGTCATGTCGGCGTCGGCCAGGGCGCCGGCGGCGGCGATCTGCGCCTGCTCGGCGAAGGTGTGATGCGGATGGTGCGTCTTGAAGTCGGTCTGGAAGGTGCCGAGGACGGCGACGGTCTCGCTCATTGCAGGCTCCCGGCGGCTTCGAAGACCATGACGACGTTGCCCTGCTGTGCATAGCCATGGCAGCTGTGGGCGGCCGCCCAGCGCGGCCGCTGGCGCTGTACGGCGCCGGCCTGACCGGCGAGCTGCAGCACCGCCTCGGCGGCGTTGACGAGACCGCTGCAGAACAGCGGGTTCTGGGCGAACGGCCCGCCCGAGGGCGACAGACCGCTCTCGTCCTCGATGTCGAAGGCGCGCACGTAGGCGGCCTCGTGGTAACCGGTCTGCGATTCGAGTTCGATGACATCGAGCTGGGCGGCGCTGCGGCGCCCGGCCTGGCGCAGGGCGGTGCGCCAGGCGCTGCGCGCCGAACCCATGGCACGCAGTCGCTCGCCGCCCAGCCGGTAGGCATCGGTGGCCCAGCCGACGCCAGCCAAGCGGGCCAGCGGCCGGCAGTCGGGGTTGGACTGGAGGAATTGCTCCGAGGCGAGGACCAGCGAGACCGCACCGTCGCTGAGCGGCGCGCGATGGCCGCGGCGCAGCGGCGTTGCCTCGTAGTCGGAGCCGGCGACGCTCTCGGCGCTCGGCACCTTGTGCGACATGCCGCGCGGATTGGCGGCGGCGCGGCGGTAGGCGTCGACGACGCGGCGATCGACCTCGCCCGGCGGCAGCGAGAACTCGTCGCTCACCGATTGCGCGAACAGTGCGTCGCTGACGGTCATGTCTATGCCCAGGGGCCGGGTGAAGAAGGGATCGCCGCGCAGGCGCATGACCAACTCGACGTCGGTCTTGGAGCTCTTGCACCAGCTGGTGACCAGCCCGAGCTGCGATTCGCCGGCGGCGAAGCGGGCGTAGGCCAGGCAGAGCGCCGAGGCGCCCGAGTCGGTCACCTTGATCTCGTCGGTGTCATAGCCGCCCGCCGGCGCCGTCATCAGCATGCTCGAGATCGGGCGGGCGTCGAGCTCGTCGCAGGCGCCGAGGGTGACGCTGTCGAGCTGGCCGCGGCTGACGCCGGCAGAGGCGAGAGCGGCGTGTGACGTATGGAACGCCATCTCCTCCAGGCGCAGATGACGGGCCTCCTTCGACGGGGGGTGCAGGGCGACGCCGACCACATAGACGCTCATCGTTTCCTTTCGCTGGATGGTGTCGGGTAACTACACGGTTACCCGACTTGACTAATCAGTAATCTTACATTACCGTTCGGTCACATGCAAGATCGACTGCAACGCAACACGGTGCGGCGCGCCGCTGCTAAGCCGACCAAGGCCGGCAAGGCGCAGGGCGGACGCCCGCGCTCGGTGCCGGCGTGGGGCAACGTCGTGCCCACCCAGTCGGAGGGCGCCGAGCTCAAACGCGATTCGATCGTTCGCGCGGCGGCGCAGTGCTTCAACCGCAGCGGCTTCCACGGCACCTCGATGGACGATGTCGCGGCCCGCCTCGGCGTGACCAAGCCGGCCCTCTACCGCTACGTGACCAACAAGCACGAGCTGCTCTTCGCGAGCTTCAATCTCGCCATGGACTCGAGCCTCGTGAACCTCGACCGCGGCGAACGCGAAGGCACGACCGGCCTCGAGAAGATGCGCATCGCCATCGTCGGCTACCTGTCCGACCTGATCGGCAGGCTGGGCCATCCGGTGGTGTTGCTCGAGGAGGGCGCACTGCTACCCGCCCAGTCGCGGGCGATCATCAAGCGGCGTGACGACGCGGAGCAACGCTACCGCCGGCTGGTCGAGGAAGGGATCGCCGACGGCAGCATCCGGCCGTGCAACCCCAAGCTCGCCATCTTCGCGCTCATGGGCGCCGTCAACTGGGTGCCCAAGTGGTACCGCGCCGACGGCGAGCTGTCGCCCGACCAGGTCGGCGAATCGCTGGTCGAGCTCGTCATCCAGGGCTTGGCGGCCCATCCGCGCGGCAGTGCCGGGCGAGTCGCCGCCACGCCAACCGCTTCTTCAACCTGATCAGGGGAAACCCATGCGTCGTAATTTCTCCATCGTCGCCGTCGTTGCCTTGGCCGCTGCCCTCCTGGGCGGCATCGGCGGGTCGCCTGAAGCCGCCGCGCAGACCGTCCGCAAGCTCACCTATGCCACCTACATCCCCGACACGTTCGCCATGACCAAGGCCGACGTCTGGTTCATGGACGAGGTGACGCGCCGCACCAAGGGTGCGATCGTGTTCGAGCGCTACTACTCCGGCTCGCTGCTCAAGGCGAGCGACATCCTGCCCGGCGTCAGCGCCGGCGCCGCCGATATCGGCAACAGCGTGCCGAGCGCTTACAACCGCCAGGACTACCCGCTGTCGAACATCACGCTGCCCTTCATCACTGACCGCGTCGACAGCCTCACCCACGCCTTCAAGGATCTCTACGAGTCGAATCCGCAATTTCGCAAGGAGTACGAGAGCCGCGGCCTGAAGCTGCTCTACGCACCGGCATACGCCGAGAACACCATCTGGTCGGTGAAGGAGATCGCCAAGCCGGCCGACGTCAAGGGGCTGCGCATCCGTGCCGTGCTTGCGGTAGGCGATGCGCTTTCCAAGATGGGCGCCTCGATCGTCGCCATCCCGTTCCCCGACGCGGTCGACGGCATGCGCCGCGGCGCGGTCGACGCCATGTCGGCGGCGCCGTTCGACACCGCGGTGTCTGGCGGTCTGGCCGAGATCGCGGGCTTTGGTAGCGACATGGGCCGCATGGGGGTCTACGCGGTGTCGGCCACGGTCATCAACCAGAAGACCTGGAACTCGCTCGACAAGGAGACGCAGAAGATCTTCGAGCAGGTCGCTGCCGAGGCGCCGAACCAGTACTTCCGCATGCTCGACGAGGTCATCGACCAGTCGGCCAAGAAGGTGGTCGATCGGGTGAAGTCGGGCAAGCTGAAGATCAACCTCTTCTCCGACGCCGACGTTCAGGCGATGAAGTCGACGACCGGCGCCGAGATCCACAAGGAATGGATTGCCACCGCCGGCAAGGCCGGCTACGACGGCGCCAGCCTGCTGCGCGAGTTCATGGCCCTGACGGCGAAGTACGACGCCAAGTCGAAGTACCTCACCGGCTTCGAGCGCGTCAAGAAGCAGACCCAGTAAGGCGCGTTCGGACAAGGGTCGCGCCATGCGTGCCATCGCTGCCTGGATCACCTCGCTCAACCGGATCCTGGCGACAACCGCAGGGCTGCTGACGGCGGTCATCACGCTGATCGTTTGCCTCGACGTGGCGTCGCGCGCCCTGCTCAACCGCTCGGTGTCGGGGGCGAGTGAGCTGGCGATCCTGCTGCTCATCGCGCTCGTCTTTCTCGGCTTCGCCGGGTCGGAGGCCAAGGGCGAGAACTTCTCGGTGACCATCCTGGTCAGCCACTTCGGCCCGCGGCTGAGGCGGGCGGCCTTCATCGTTACTCAGCTGATCTCGCTGGCCGCCATTGGCCTGCTGGCGTGGATGTCCTGGCGGCGCGGCATCGCGGCGACCGAGTCCGGCGAGCAGAGCTACGGGACGATCACCTTCCCGGTCTGGCCAAGCCGGCTGCTCATCGCCTTCGGGCTGACGATGCTGGCCCTCCAGCTGGTCGCCGGCATCCTGCGCGCGATCGCCGCCGACGACGACGAGGCGTCAGCGTGATCGACCAAGGCCTGGCCGGGATCATCATGATCGGCCTGCTGCCGCTGCTGCTGATCTTCGGCACTCCGATCGGCATCGCCCTGGCCGCCTCCGGCATCGTCGGCCTGTTCCTGACGCGGGGATGGCTGCCGCTCGACTTCATGCTCGGCACATTCTCGTACGCTTACACGGCCAACCTGGCGTTCATCGTCCTGCCGCTGTTCCTCTTCATGGGGCACATGACCTTCGTCACCGGGGTCTCCGACCGTGCCTTCACGGCGGCGCAACGGCTGATCGGCAACGTCTCGGGCGGTCTCGGCATGGCGACGGTGGCGGCCAGCGCCGGCTTCGCCATGGTCTGCGGCTCGAGCGTCGCCGCCGCCTCGACGATCGGCAAGATCGCCATCCCCGAGATGCTCAAGCGCGGCTACGCGCCATCGCTGGCAGCGGGGGTCGTCGCGGCCGGCGGGACGCTGGGCGTGCTCATTCCGCCGAGCGGCATCCTGGTGGTCTACTCGATCGCCACCCAGACCTCGCTGGTCGACCTCTTCCTGGCGGCGCTGATTCCCGGCCTCATCACCGCCGCCGCCTATGCCCTGCTGGTCTTCGGCACGGTGGTACTCAAGCCGTCGATGGGCGGCGTGCGGACGCCGGTCAAGAGCGGCGACAAGCTCAAGGCGCTGCTTTCGTCGTGGGAGATCGTCGTCCTCTTCCTCATCGTCATGGGCGGCATCTACCTCGGCATCGCCACGCCGACGGAGTCGGCCGCGCTCGGCGCCTTCGTCGCGGCCCTGCTCGTCTTCCGCCAGAAGCAGGGCAGCAAGCTGAAGATGATCCGCGACGGGCTGCTCGAGACGGGCTCGGCGACCTCGTCGATCTTCCTCCTGATCATCGGCGCCGGCCTGTTCAGCATGGGCCTGGCAACGACGCAGATCCCGGTCGAACTGGCGAACTGGGCGGCCAACGTGTCGTCCAACCGCTACCTGGTGCTGCTCCTGATCCTGGTGCCGTACTTCGTGCTCGGCATGTTCATCGACGGCATCTCGATGCTGCTGCTGACCATTCCCATCGTTTTTCCGGTCATCACCAAGCTGGGCTTCGATCCGATCTGGTTCGGCATCATCGTCACCAAGACGGTCGAGATCGGCCTGCTGACGCCGCCGGTGGGGCTCAATGCCTTCGTGGTGCGCAGCGTCGCTCCCGAGATCCCGCTGGCGGCGATCTTCCGCGGCTGCGTGCCGTTTATCGCCGTCGAGTTCCTGCTGATCGCCGCGCTCATCGTCTGGCCCGAGATGACCCAAGTCCTGAGACAAGCCAAATGAAGACCTATCCGGTGCGCGAGCGCGTGCTCGGCGACCTGCTGACGGAAAAGGCGCGCGTCAACGGCGACAAGACCTTCCTGCGCTTCGAGTCCAGAAGCTACTCCTACCGCGACGTCGATGTCGAATCCAACCGCATCGCCAACGGGCTGCGCGAGTTCGGCGTCGCTGCGGGAACGCACGTCGCGTTCATGATGGACAACAAGCCCGAGATCGTCCTCGTCTACTTCGCGCTGGCCAAGCTTGGTGCTGTGGCGGTGCCGCTGAACACGGCGGCCAAGGGCGAGCTGCTCGCCTACTACCTCGTTCAGTCCGATGCCGAGATCGTGATCGCTGACGCGCCGCTCGTCGGCCGCATCGACGAGATCGCCTCGCAGGTGCCGCGGCTGCGGCACATCGTCCGCTTCGCCGCTGCCGGCGCCGACGCCGTGGCGCTGGCCGACGCGGGCACCGTCGCACGGGGCGGCCTGCCGCGCTCGGCCTTCGCCGCGCTGCGCGCCGCGTCCGATACCCGGCCGACCGAGACGGTGCGCTTCAGCGACCTGCAGTCGCTGCTTTACACGTCGGGAACGACCGGCCCTTCGAAGGGAAACATGTCGACCCACGCCCACGCCATCGGCTGCGGCGTCGAGCTGGCGAGGAGCTACGGTTACCGGCCGGACGACGTGATCTACGTCTGCCTGCCGATGTTCCACGGCAACGCCTGGCTGTGCAGCGTCATGCCGGCCTTTGTCGCCGACGCGTCGGTCGCGATCTCGCGTCGGTTCTCGGCCAGCGGTTTCTGGGACGAGATCCGCGCCTACGGTGTGACCCAGTTCAACTCGCTCGGCGCAATGACCAACTTCATCTGGAGCCGACCGCCCGATCCACGCGACCGGGACCACGAGGTGCGTCAGGTGATGGTGGTGCCGACGCCTCAGCACTTCTATCGCCAGTTCGAGGAGCGCTTCGGCGTCACCTTCACCTCGGTCTACGCGCTCACCGACTGCGGCATGGTTACCTG
>JBBQCD010000046.1:0-34055 GCA_038318385.1 Burkholderiales bacterium
GACGCCACCTTGTTCAGTTTCTTCATGATTCTCCTCTCGAGGGAAGCGCAGTAATGTTCTGCTAAACGTCCGAACCGGAATCGGAAAGTACTGGTAACCCCCGTGCTTTTCAGGCGAGCGGGCGCTGACCACCGACCGAGCCGATTGTGCCATAGGGCTTTAGCGCAACCGGGTTTTGGCCGTAGGACGATTGCTCGCCGCGCGCGATGTTGCGCCGAGGCGACATCGGCCGCCAACTAGAATGACGGCCGCGCCGAACGTTCGTTCGCGCTCCCTTTTCGGGCTCAGGCCCCGCATCCCATGACCCAGTTCGCCAAGGAAACGCTGCCGATCAGTCTGGAAGACGAGATGCGGCGGTCCTACCTCGACTATGCAATGAGCGTGATCGTCGGTCGCGCCCTCCCCGATGCACGTGACGGCTTGAAGCCCGTGCACCGGCGCGCGCTCTTCGCGATGCACGAACTGAACAACGACTGGAACCGACCGTACAAGAAGTCGGCCCGCATCGTCGGCGACGTCATCGGCAAGTACCACCCGCACGGCGACCAGTCGGTCTACGACACGATCGTTCGCATGGCGCAGGATTTCTCGATGCGCCACCTGCTGGTCGACGGCCAGGGCAACTTCGGCTCCGTCGACGGCGACAACGCCGCGGCGATGCGCTACACCGAGATCCGCCTGGCGAAGATCGCGCACGAGATGCTCGCCGATCTCGACAAGGAGACGGTCGACTTCGGCCCCAACTACGACGGCAGCGAGAAGGAACCGCTGGTGATGCCGTCGCGGCTGCCGAACCTGCTGGTGAATGGCTCCGGTGGCATTGCGGTCGGCATGGCGACGAACATCCCGCCGCACAACCTCAACGAGGTCGTCGATGCCTGCCAGCATCTGCTGAAGAACCCGGGTGCGTCGATCGACGAGCTGATGGAGATCATCCCGGCGCCCGACTTCCCGACGGCCGGGATCATCCACGGCCTGTCCGGCGTGCGCGATGGTTATCGCACCGGCCGCGGCCGCGTGATCATGCGCGCCAAGTGCCATTTCGAGGACATCGACAAGGGCCAGCGCCAGTCGATCATCGTCGACGAGATCCCGTACCAGGTGAACAAGAAGAACCTGCTCGAGCGGATCGCCGAGCTGGTTCACGAGAAGAAGCTCGAAGGCATCAGCCACATCCAGGACGAGTCCGACAAGTCCGGCATGCGCGTGGTCATCGAACTCAAGCGCGGCGAAGTCCCCGAGGTGGTGCTGAACAACCTCTACAAGCAGACCCAGCTGCAGGATACGTTCGGCATCAACATGGTCGCGCTGATCGACGGCCAGCCGAAGCTTTGCAACCTCAAGGACCTGATCGACATCTTCCTCGAGCACCGCCGCGAGGTGGTGACGCGGCGTACCGTCTTCGAGCTGCGCAAGGCACGCGAACGCGGTCATGTGCTGGAAGGTCTTGCGGTGGCACTGGCCAACATCGACGAGTTCATCGAGACCATCAAGGCGTCGCCGACGCCGCCGGTGGCCAAGAGCGCGCTGATGAGCAAGAGCTGGGATTCGTCGATGGTGCGGGAGATGCTCTCGCGGGTCGGCACCGACACGCCGGGCGGGCGCGACGCCTATCGCCCCGAGGGCCTGGAACCGCGCTTCGGCATCCAGCCCGACGGCCTCTACCGGCTCTCGGATGACCAGGCCGGCGAGATCCTGCAGATGCGCCTGCAGCGCCTCACCGGCCTCGAGCAGGACAAGATCCTCGGCGAATACCGCGAAGTCATGACACAGATCGCCGACCTCCTCGGCATCCTGGCGACGCCGGCGCGGGTCACGACCATCATTTCCGCGGAACTCGAAGCGATCAAGGCGGAGTTCGGCCAGACCAAGGTCGGCGCCCGTCGCAGCCAGATCGAGCACAACGCCCTCGACCTCGGCACCGAGGACCTGATCACGCCGACCGACATGGTCGTGACGCTTTCGCACGCCGGCTACATCAAGAGCCAGGCGCTGTCCGAATACCGGGCGCAAAAGCGCGGTGGCCGCGGCAAGCAGGCGACGCAGACCAAGGAAGACGACTGGGTCGACCAGCTGTTCGTCGCCAACACCCACGACTACATCCTCTGCTTCACCAACAAGGGCCGCGTCTACTGGCTCAAGGTCTGGGAAGTGCCGCAGGGCGCACGCGCCGCGCGCGGCCGGCCGATCGTCAACATGTTCCCGCTGCTGCCGGGCGAGAAAGTCAACGTCGTCCTGCCGTTGACGAACGGCTTCCGGAGCTTCCCCGCCGATGCCTACGTCTTCATGGCGACCGCGCAGGGCGTCGTCAAGAAGACCGCCCTCGACGAGTTCAGCAACCCGCGCAAGGCCGGCATCATCGCCGTCGATCTCGACGACGGCGACTTCCTGATCGGCGCAGCGTTGACCGACGGCCAGCACGACGTGATGCTGTTCAGCGACGGCGGCAAGGCCGTTCGCTTCGACGAGGAGGACGTGCGCTCCCTCGGTCGCAACGCGCGCGGGGTGCGGGGCATGACCCTCGACGAGGGCCAGAGCGTGATCGCCCTGCTCGTCGCCGAGGACGAGACCCAGAGCGTGCTGACGGCGACCGCGAACGGCTACGGCAAGCGCACCTCGATCCTCGAGTACACCCGGCACCTGCGCGGCGGCAAGGGCATGATCGCGATCCTGCAGAGCGAGCGCAACGGCAAGGTCGTCGCGGCCACGCTGGTGCGCCCGGACGACGAGATCATGCTGATCACCGATCGCGGCGTGCTCGTTCGCACCCGCGTGGCCGAAATCCGCGAGCTCGGCCGCGCGACCCAAGGCGTGACGTTGATCGCGCTCGACAATGGCAGCAAGCTCATCGGCCTGCAGCGCATTGTCGAGAACGACGCCAACGGCGAAGCCACCCCCGAACCCATCGCCGGCAATCCAGGCGAAGAATCCCCACCGGCCGAGGAGAACTCTTGATGAAAAGACTGATGATCGTGGCGCTGCTCGCGGGCGCCGCGTTGACGAATGCGCAGGCCGAGACGAAGAAGGAACTCGTCGCCAAGCTGCTGGTCCTGCAGCAACCGGGCATCGAACAGGTGTCGCGCGGACTGGTCGAGCGACCCGCCGTGCAGATGATGCAGGAAGCTGGCCTGGTGCTGCAGCGCCAGACGCCGCCGGACAAGCGCGAGGCGCTTGGCAAGCAGATCGAGGCCGAGGTCAAGAAGTACGTCGAAGAATCGGTTCCGCTGGTGCGCGAGCGGGCGCTGAAGATCGCGCCAACGACGATCGGCCCGATCCTCGAGGAGAAGTTCACCGAGGAAGAACTCAAGACCCTGATCGCCTGGTTCGAGAACCCCGTCAACAAGAAGTACCAGACTCTCGGGCCGGAGATGCAGAACGCCTTCGTGCAGAAGCTCGTCATCGACGCCCGACCGGTCGTCGACCCGAAGATCCAGGCGCTCGACGCGCGTCTGCGCGTCCTCCTCGGCGCGCCGCCGGCCCAACCCGCTTCGGGCGCCAACGCCACCCGGGCGCCAGCCGCGCCGAAGACGAAGTAAGCGCGCCGTCGCATCGATGCCTTCCGTGACACCGCCCGGCGACATCGAACTGCTGTCACTGCGTGGCCGCATCGACGCCGTCGATCGTGAGTTGCTGGCCTTGTTGAACCGCCGCGCCGGCCTCGCCTTGCAGGTTGGCGAGATCAAGCGCCAGGAAGGGACGGTCGCCTTCCGTCCCGAACGCGAGGCTCAGGTCATCGACGGCCTCAAGCACGACAACGCCGGACCCCTGAAGACCGCCAGCATCGCGCCGATCTGGCGCGAGATCATGTCGGCCTGCCGCTCCCTCGAGACCGCGACGCGGGTTGCCTACCTGGGACCGGCCGGCACGTTCAGCGAGCTGGCGGCGCTCGGTTTCTTCGGCTCGTCGATCGACAAGGTTCCGTGTCCGAGCATCGACGAGGTCTTTCGCGCGACCAGTGCCGGCACCGCCGACTTCGGTGTCGTGCCGGTCGAGAACTCGACCGAAGGCGTGATCGCGCGCTCCCTCGATCTGCTGCTCGCGACACCCCTTGTGATACTGGGGGAGACCAGCCTGGCGGTGCAGCACAACCTGTTGCGGCGCGTGCCCGGCCTGGACGGCGTGTCGGCGGTCGCCGCCCACCCGCAGGCCCTGGCGCAGTGCCATGCCTGGCTCAATGAACGCTTCCCCGGTATCGAGCGACGCCCGGTCTCGAGCAATGCCGAGGGGGCACGCCTGGCAAGCCAGGACGCAGCCGTTGCCGGCATCGCCAGCCTGCACGCGGCCAGCGAGTACGGACTGCACGTGGTCGCCCCGGCGATCCAGGACGACCCGCACAACCGGACCCGGTTCGCGATCGTGACCCATCCCGAGCGCCAGCCGCAGCCGCGCGCCTCGGGGCACGACTGCACCAGCCTGGTGGTCTCGGTCGACAACCGGCCGGGTGCTGTCCACGACATCCTGGTGCCGCTGAAGGTTCACGGCGTCTCGATGACGCGCTTCGAATCCCGGCCCGCCCGCTCCGGCCAGTGGGAGTACTACTTCCACATCGACCTGCGCGGTCATCCCGACCAGCCCGAGGTCGCGGCCGCACTCGCCGAACTGCGCGGTCTGTGCGCGTTCTTCAAGCTGCTCGGCAGCTATCCGATCGACACCCACTGACACCCACTCCATGTTCAACCAGCTCGGCGTGATCGGTTGCGGCCTGATGGGCGGCTCGTTCGCGCTCGCCCTGAAGCGGGCCGGACTGGTGCGGCGGGTCGTCGGCTACAGCAAGTCGCCTTCCACGACCGAGCAGGCGCGACGCCTGGGCATCATCGACACCGTTGCCGAGTCGGCCCTGCTGGCGGTGTCGGGTTCCGACATCGTCCTGATCGCGGTTCCGGTCGCCGCGACGGAAGCGACCTTCAAGGCGATCCGCCATCTCGTCGAGCCGGGCGTTCTGATCATGGACGTCGGCTCGACCAAGCGCGACGTGGTCGACGCCGCACGCCGCGTGCTCAAGGACAGGATCGGCTCCTTCGTGCCCGCCCATCCGATCGCCGGCAAGGAAGTTTCCGGCATCGAGCATGCCGATGCGGCTCTCTATGCCGGCCGCCAGGTCATCCTGACACCCCTCGCAAAGACCTCACCGGAACTGGTGCAGAAGGCGACCGACACCTGGGCGGCCATCGGCGCGCAGGTCCTGCGCATGACGCCGGAAAACCACGACGCGGCGTTCGCCGCGGTGAGCCACCTGCCGCACGTGCTGGCCTTCGCGTTCTTCAACGCCGTCGCACGGCAGCCGTCGGGTCGCGACTATCTTTCGCTCGGCGGCCCCGGTTTTCGCGACTTCACCCGGATCGCTGCCAGCAACCCGGCGGTGTGGCGCGACATCCTGATGTCCAACCGCGAGGAGATCCTCAAGCAGACGCAGCGCTTCCGGCATGCCCTGGACGCGATGGAGCACGTCATCAACACCGCCAACACCGAGGCGCTCGAAGCCCTCATCCGCAGCGCCTCCGACGCACGCAGCGGCTGGCAGATGAACGCCTCGACGCCCCACACGAGCCGCTAGCCGGCCGCGCTCCCGCCGGCCATGTTCACCACCCGATTTCTCGACCTGCCGCCGCTGCAGCGGGTGAGCGGCAGCGTCCGGCTGCCGGGCTCCAAGAGCATTTCCAACCGGGTGCTGCTGCTGGCCGCGCTCAGCAGCGGGACGACGATCGTCGAAGACCTGCTCGCTTCCGACGACACCGCCGTGATGCTCGATGCGCTGCGCACGCTCGGCTGCGGGGTGAAACCGCGAGCCGGCGCGGTCGAGGTCATCGGCATCGGCGGCAGGATCGCGGTCCGCGAAGCCGACCTCTTCCTCGGCAACGCTGGCACCGCGATGCGCCCGTTGGCGGCGGCGCTCGCCGTCATCGCCGCGACGCAGGGCGGTCGCTACGAACTGCGCGGAGTCGATCGCATGCACGAGCGGCCGATCGGCGATCTGGTCGATGCGCTGCGCGGGCTCGGCTGCGGCATCGACTACCTCGGCCGCGAGGGCTATCCGCCGCTGCGCCTGCGCGCCGGCGACACCGCCCTCACCCTCGGCGCGCCGATCCGCGTTCGCGGCGATGTTTCGAGCCAGTTCCTGACCGCACTGCTGCTGGCCTTGCCGCTGCTGTCGCAGCAGGGCGACGCGGTGGTCGAGGTCGAGGGCGAGCTGATCTCCAAGCCGTATGTCGAGATCACACTGAACCTGCTGGCGCGGTTCGGCGTCGCGGTGCGACGCGATGGCTGGCGTCGATTCGCCGTCGACGCGAAGAGCAGGTATTGCTCGCCCGGGCGCATCCGGGTCGAGGGCGACGCCTCTTCGGCCTCGTACTTCATCGCGGCCGGTGCGATCGCTGCCAGCGAGGCTCCGCTGCGCATCGTCGGTGTCGACCTCGACTCGATCCAGGGCGACATCCGTTTCGTCGACGCGGCGCGCGCGATGGGCGCCGATGTCAGCGGCGGTCCCGGCTGGCTCGAGGTGCGCCGCGGGCAGTTTCCCCTGCAGGCGATCACCCTCGACTGCAGCGACATTCCGGACGCGGCGATGACGCTGGCGGCGATGGCGCTGTTCGCCGAGGGCACCACCCGGCTGACACGGATCGCGAGTTGGCGCGTCAAGGAGACCGACCGCATCGCCGCGATGGCGGCCGAGCTGCGCCGCTGCGGTGCCGACGTCGTCGAGCATGCCGACGCGATCGAAGTGACGGCGCCCGCGACCTGGCGAGCCGCGGCCATCCACACCTACGACGACCACCGGATGGCGATGTGCCTGTCGCTCGCCGCGTTCAACGGGGCGCTCCCGCAGGCGTCACCGGTTGCCGTCCGGATCCTCGATCCGCGCTGTGTCGGCAAAACCTTCCCCGACTACTTCGAAACCCTGCTCGGCGCGGCCGAGGCCCTGCCCGACGCCATTCCGGTGATCACCGTCGACGGACCCACGGCCTCGGGCAAGGGCACGCTTGCCAGCAGCATCGCCACGGCGCTCGGCTACCACGTCCTCGATTCCGGCGCTCTCTACCGCGCAACCGCCCTGGCGGCGCTGCGCCGCGATGTGGCCGACGGCGACGTCGCGTCCCTGGCGGCGCTCGCGGCGCATCTCGACCTGCGGTTTACAGCCGGCCGCATCGCACTCGACGGTGCCGACGTGACCGAGGCCCTGCGCGACGAGGCGGTCGGCGTCCTGGCCTCGAAGGTGTCGGCCTACCCGGCGGTGCGCGAAGCGCTGCTCCGGCTGCAGCTTTCCTTCAGGCGCCTGCCGGGACTGGTTGCCGACGGCCGGGACATGGGGACGGTCGTGTTCCCGGACGCGCCATTGAAGGTATTTCTGACCGCCAGCGCCGAACGCAGGGCCGAGCGCCGCTGGAAGCAGTTGAGGGCGAACGGAATTTCCGCTAAAATCGACAGTCTTCGCGCCGACTTGGAGCAACGCGACGCCCGCGACCAGAATCGCAGCGTTTCGCCCTTGAAGCCGGCCGAAGATGCGGTGCTCCTGGATAACTCGGCCCTTTCCGTCGAAGCCTCGACGGACGTGGTGCTCCAAGTCTGGGAACAACGCCGGCCCTTCGGCTGAGAACCCGCAGCGGGATTCATCCGGAGAGCCTCCAGCCCGTCGCCCTCCCTCCTGTGCCGCTACTTCTTCCGAAGGCACGCCGGGGCGCCGGATCAGCAACCAACCCGCAGCCACGGCTGCACCGGAAAACCTGCATGTCACAAACTCAAGTTGCCACCTCCGAGGGCGGCGAATCGTTCGCCGCGATGTTCGAGGAATCCCTGACGCGTTCCGAAATGCGCAGCGGCGAGGTCATCACCGCCGAAGTGATCCGCGTCGAACACAGCTTCGTGGTGGTCAACGCGGGCCTCAAGTCCGAGGCCTACGTTCCGATCGACGAATTCAAGAATGACCAGGGCGAACTCGAAGTCCAGCCCGGCGACTTCGTCTCCGTCGCCATCGACGCCGTCGAGAACGGCTACGGCGACACCATCCTGTCGCGCGACAAGGCCAAGCGCCTGGCGTCCTGGATGTCGCTGGAGAACTCGCTCGAGTCCGGCGAATTCGTCACCGGCACCGTCAACGGCAAGGTCAAGGGCGGCCTGACCGTCCTCGTCAACGGCATCCGCGCCTTCCTCCCCGGTTCGCTGCTCGACACGCGCCCGGTCAAGGACATGAGCCCGTTCGAGGGCAAGACGATGGAGTTCAAGGTCATCAAGCTCGACCGCAAGCGCAACAACGTCGTGTTGTCGCGCCGTGCCGTGGTCGAAGCCTCGATGGGCGAGGAACGCGCCAAGCTGCTGTCGACGCTCTCCGAAGGCGCGATCGTCAACGGCGTCGTCAAGAACATCACCGAGTACGGCGCGTTCGTCGACCTCGGCGGGATCGACGGTCTGCTTCACATCACCGACATGGCCTGGCGCCGCGTGCGCCACCCGAGCGAAGTGGTCCAGGTCGGCCAGGAACTGCAGGCCAAGGTCCTGAAGTTCGACGCCGAGAAGAACCGCGTCTCGCTCGGCATCAAGCAGCTCGGCGACGACCCGTGGCACGGCGTTTCGCGCCGCTACCCCACCGGCACGCGCCTCTTCGGCAAGGTCACCAACATTGCCGACTACGGCGCGTTCGTCGAGATCGAGCCGGGCATCGAAGGCCTGGTGCACGTTTCCGAGATGGACTGGACCAACAAGAACGTCGCGCCCTCGAAGATCGTCTCGCTCGGCGACGAGGTCGAGGTCATGGTCCTCGAGATCGACGAGGACAAGCGCCGCATCTCGCTGGGCATGAAGCAGTGCAAGGCCAATCCGTGGGAAGAGTTCTCGACCACCGTGCAGCGCGGCGACCGCGTCAAGGGCCCGGTCAAGTCGATCACCGACTTCGGCGTCTTCGTCGGCCTGGCGGCCGGCATCGACGGCCTGGTTCACCTCTCCGACCTGTCGTGGAACGAGCCGGGCGAAACCGCGGTTCGCAACTACAAGAAGGGCCAGGAAGTCGAAGCGATCGTCCTGGCGGTCGACGTCGACCGCGAGCGCATCTCGCTCGGCATCAAGCAGCTCGATTCCGACCCCTTCACCAGCTACACCTCGGTCAACGACCGCGGCATGTCGGTGACGGGCAAGGTCAAGACCGTCGATGTCCGTGGCGCCGAGATCCAGCTCAACGAAGACATCACCGGCTACCTCCGGGCTTCGGAAATCAGCCGGGACCGGGTCGAGGATGCACGCAACGTCCTGAAGGAAGGCGATGAAGTCGACGCCGTGATCATCAACGTCGACCGCAAGACGCGTTCGATCCAGTTGTCGATCAAGGCCAAGGACAACGCCGACAACCAGGAAGCGATGCAGCGTCTGTCGCAGACCAGCGAGCGCGAGAACGCCGGCACGACGAGCCTCGGGGCGCTGCTGCGGGCCAAGCTCGACAACCAGAACTCCGGCAACAGCTGAGTCCGGTTCCGGTTTCCGGCGCGTCGTCGCGATGACCCGATCCGACCTGGTGGTGCAGCTGGCCGAGCGCTTCGGCCAGCTCACCCACCGCGACACGGAGTTCGCGGTGAAGACCATCATCGACGCGATGTCGGTCGCACTCGCGCGTGGCCACCGGATCGAGATCCGCGGCTTCGGCAGCTTTTCGATCAACCGGCGGCCGCCCCGCGTGGGCCGCAATCCGCGCTCCGGCGAGCAGGTGGTGATCCCGGAAAAGCTGGTGCCGCATTTCAAGCCCGGCAAGGCCCTGCGCGAGGCCGTCGACACCCTGCCCCCGGCCGCCTGGCCGGCGGCTTCCAAGGCCACCCCCATCGAGGGTTGAGGGCCGGCGCCACGGTCGGCGTCGCACCCCTTTGCAGGCTGATGAGCCTGCGACCCCGCCGCTAGAATCGCCGCGGGAGTTTCGATGCGCATATTCGTCTGGATCGTCCGCGCGGCGGTCTTCTTCACCTTGTTCGCGTTCGCGCTGAACAACCAGCACGAGGCCGGGATCCACTGGTTCTTCGGACAGGAGTGGCGCGCTCCGATGGTCTTCATCGTGCTGGCGGCATTCGCCCTCGGTTGCGCCTTCGGCATTTTCGCCATGGTGCCGAGCTGGTGGCGACACCGTCGTCTGGCCCAGAATCGCACGCGCCGCGCCGGTGACAAGGTCACCGAGTCCGCCGCCCCGGTGGCGCCCGACCTGCCGCTGCCGCACCCGCCACGCGATGGACTTTGACCTGCAGTGGCTGCTCTGGGGGCTCCCGCTCGCGTTCGCTTTCGGCTGGTTCGCTTCGCGGATGGACGCGCGCCAGTGGAGGCGCGAAACCCGGGACTCGCCGAAGGTCTACTACAAGGGCCTGAACCTGCTGCTCAACGAGCAGCACGACAAGGCGATCGACGCCTTCATCGAGGCGGTCCAGCAGGACCCTGACACCTCCGATCTCCACTTCGCGCTCGGCAACCTGTTCCGGCGCCGCGGCGAGTACGAGCGTGCGGTGCGGGTCCACGAGCACCTGCTGTATCGCGCCGACCTGCCCAAGGCCGAGCGCGACCGCGCCCAGTACGCCCTGGCCCAGGATTACATGAAGGCGGGGCTGTTCGATCGCGCCGAGGTCGCCTACCTCGCCCTCGACGGCACCGCGTTCGCGACGGAAGCAGGCCTGGCACTGCTGTCGCTGCACGAGCGCTCGCGCAACTGGCGCGCGGCCATCGCCGTCGCCCAGCAGCTGGAGCCGAGCGGCGCAGGCTCGTTCGCGACACGGATCTCGCACTACTGGTGCGAGGTCGTTCTGGAAGCCGACGCGGCCGACCAGCCGACCCTCGCCGACGAGGCCCTTCACAAAGCCCTCGAAGCGGCTCCCGGGTCGGCGCGCCCGCACGTCCTGGCCGGGCAGCGGGCGGCGCAGCGCGGCGCACCGACCGAGGCGCTGATGGCGTGGTCGGCTCTGCTGGACGCACACGCGGCGTCGTTCAACCTGATCGCGCGCGACTACGCAGCCTGCGCGCTCGCCGCCGGCAGCCGCACCGCCGGGCTGGCCGCGCTCGAGTCCGCCTACCGACAGACCCCGACCCTCGATGTCCTCGAGGCCATCGCCCTCCTCGAACCCGAGCCGACGGCACGCCGTGCACGGATGCTCGCCCACCTTCGCGCCCAGCCGACGCTGTCGGCAGCCCGTGCCGTGCTCGACGAGAACGTGCTCGAGCCCGACAGCGACGACGAGACGCGCGCGCTGCGAAACGCGGTCGAGCGCGCCGCGCGCCCCTTGCACCGCTTCCGCTGCGCGGCCTGCGGCTTCGAGGCCGAGCACTACTTCTGGCAGTGCCCGGGCTGCCTGGGCTGGGATACTTATCCGCCTCAACGACTGGAGGACCTCTGATGCCGACCCCACCGTCGCGCGAACGCCTCACCGCCGCCCGCGTGCTGGTCGTCGGCGACGCGATGCTCGACCGCTACTGGTTCGGCGCCGTCGACCGCATCTCGCCGGAGGCCCCGGTACCCGTCGTTCGGGTCGGTCGAGAAGAAGAGCGCCTCGGCGGCGCCGCCAACGTGGCCCTCAACGTCGAGGTCCTGGGGCCGCAGACGACCTTGCTGACGGTGCTCGGCAACGACGAGCCCGGCCGCACCCTCGTGAGGCTGCTCGGCCAGCACAGGATCGAGACGCTGGTCCGCGAGGATCCGCAGCTGCGCACCATCGTCAAACTGCGCGTCATCGGCCGCTCCCAGCAGCTGATCCGCATCGACTTCGAGAACGAGCCCGATCACGAGGTCCTGAAGAACATGCTGCCGCTCTTCGAGCAGGCGCTCGGCGCCCGCGATGCCATCCTGTTCTCCGACTACGGCAAGGGCGGGCTCACCCACATCCCCCGAATGATCGAACTCGCCCGGGCGGCAGGAAGGCCGGTGCTGATCGACCCGAAGGGTCACGACTACGCGCGCTACCGGGGCGCCACCGTCGTCACCCCGAACCAGGCCGAGCTTGCACAGGTGATCGGGCCGTGGACGAGCGAAGCCCAGTTGCACGAGCGTGCCCAGAACCTGCGCGCCGAACTGCAGCTCGATGGCTTGCTGCTGACGCGCTCCGAGGACGGCATGTCGCTGTTCGACGCCGCGGGACACCTCCACGTCGACGCCGAGGCGCGAGAGGTCTTCGACGTCACCGGCGCCGGCGACACCGTGATCGCGACGCTCGCGGCAATGCTCGCCTGCGGCCTGACGCTGCGCGAGGCGATGCCGATCGCCAACCGGGCCGGCGGTATCGTCGTCGGCAAGTTCGGCACGGCCAGCGTCACCTACGAGGAGCTTTTTGCATGAAGGTCGTCGTCACCGGCGCCGCCGGCATGATCGGCAGCAATCTGGTCCTGGGCCTCAACGCCCGCGGCATCGACGACGTCATTGCTGTCGACGATCTCACCGACGGACCGAAGTACCGCAACCTGCTGGGCGCCCGGCTTTCCGACTATTTCGATCGCAGCGAGTTCTACCGTCGCTTCGCGACCGGGGAGCTCGGCAAGATCGACGTGGTGCTGCACCAGGGGGCCTGCTCCGACACCATGGAGCACGACGGTCGCTACATGCTCGACAACAACTACCGTTGCTCGAAGATCCTGCTCGACGCCTGCCAGGCGCAGGGTACGCGGCTGCTGTACGCGTCGTCGGCCGCGACCTACGGCGGCAGCGCGACGTTCCGCGAGGACCCCGCGTTCGAGCAGCCGCTGAACGTCTACGGCTACTCGAAGCTGCTGTTCGACAACGTCGTGCGCCGCATGCTGCCCACCGCGCAGACACAGGTCGCCGGCTTCCGCTACTTCAACGTCTACGGCCCGCGCGAACAGCACAAGGGCCGGATGGCGTCGGTCGCCTTCCACCATCGCGAACAGTACCTGGCCTCGGGCAAGGTCAAGCTGTTCGGCGCCTACGGCGGCTACGTTCCGGGACAGCAGATGCGCGATTTCGTGGCCGTGGCCGACGTCGTCGCCGTCAACCTCTGGTTCCTCGACCATCCCGAGGCGAGCGGCGTGTTCAATCTCGGCACCGGAAAGGCCCAGCCGTTCAACGACGTCGCGCTGGCGACCGTGAACGCCCAGCGCGAGCTCGCCGGCGAATCACCACTCGCCCTCGAAGCCATGCTGGCGCAAGGCCTGATCGAATACATCGACTTCCCGCAGACCCTGGTCGGCAAGTACCAGTGTCACACCGAGGCCGACCTCGACCGGCTGCGCGCGACCGGTTGCGAGCACGCCTTCGCCGACGTCGCCACCGGCGTGCGCGACTACATGCGCTGGCTCGGCGGAGTCGCCTGACGAATACGAACGGACCTGTTCGTGGGGATGCCGCTGCTTAAGAGCCTCGCCATGGCGCTGACGCTGTCCACGGCCGTGGCGGCGTTTGCGCTCGACGTCAACCAGGCTTCGCAAGCGCAACTGGAATCGATGGCCGGCATCGGCCCCGGGCTCTCGACACGCATCCTCGAGGAGCGCCAGAAGGCGCCCTACCGCAACTGGAGCGACCTGCTCGCACGCGTCCGCGGCATCGGCACGCGCAGTGCAGCGCGCCTCTCGAATGCCGGCCTGACCGTCGACGGCCTCGCCTTCCCCGCCGGCGCCGACACTCCAGGGATCTCGACCTCCGGCCCCGGCCGCTGACGACGCGGGCCGGCTATCCGATGTCCATCATCTCCGAGGCGCCGTCCGTGGCCCATGTCGAGAGCGGCGCATCGCCCCAGCCGAAAAAGGCCATGACCTCGTCGACCCGCGCGTAGGTGTCGGTGACGCCGAGCTCGATGAGCTCGTGCGTGTACGGCGTCTCGAACAGCAGGTAGCTCGCCAACGCGGCACCGCGCGCATCGTTGCCCTCGCCCGACACGCCGACGCCGCGGAGCATCGCCCGGATCGGCAGCGGCAGGCTGCCCAGGTGCTTGGCAGCGATGTCGTCGAGGCGCTCGCTCGGTGCGATGACCAGCACCTCGATCGGCTTCAGGCTGGTCGCTGCCCGCGCCCGCGGCGTCAGCAGGGCGAGGGTCGCGTTGATGCGGCGCAGGCGTTCGACGTCGACAGCGAGGGCGTCGAGGAAGATGTTCGACAGTGCATGCCCGGCGATCTGGGCCAGGTTGGGGTATTCGCTGCTGCCGGCGCGCTCGCCAGGGGGCTCGTGCATGCGTCCGGCACCGACGACGAGGATGCGCTCGGCGCCAAGGTGCACGGCCGGCGAGATCGGCGCGGCCTGGCGCATGGAGCCATCGCCGCAGTACTCGGTGCGGCCGTCGATCTCGAGCGCCACCGCCGGAAAGACGAACGGGATCGCCGACGAGGCGAGGAGGTGCTGCACGGTGATGTCGGCGCGCACCGCCAGACGCTGCGACCGCGTCCACGGCACGATCTCGGTCAGGGCGTCGTAGAAGGTCACGTGCAGCCCCGAGCCGTAACTCGACGCCGTCACGGCGAGCGCGTGCAGATGACCTTCGCGCATCATCTGGTGGAGCCGTTCGGTGCTGACCAGGCGATTGAGTAGCGTCTCGAGCGGCGTGTTGTCGAGCAGCGAGCGTGGCCGCGCCCGGCGCCAGCGAGCGACCAGCCAGCCGATCGACATCATCGTCAGCCAGCGCGCGCCGGTGCGGATCACGCCGAGCGAGTCGGAACGGTAGACCTGGTCGGCGGAGAAGTTCTCCCAGACGTGGCACAGGCCCGCCACGGCGGCATCGAAATCGTCCGCACGACAGGCCAGGGCCGCGGCGTTGATGGCACCCGCGGAGGTGCCGGTGATGACGGGAAACGGATTGCCGCCGTGGTGGCCGGCGTCACGTCGGATCTGTGCCAGCGCCTTGAGCACGCCGACCTGGTAAGCCGCCCGCGCCCCACCGCCGGTGAGGACCATGCCGGTGTAGCTGGGGGCATCGGACATCGCGCTGCGAATGCTACTCGTAGATAACGCTGGCCCGACCCAGGTGCGCGCCGGCTCGCCAGCGGTCGAGGGCCGCGTCGGTGGGATAGAACCGAGCCGACTCGCCGAGATCGAGCTCGGCGCTCGCCCGTTCGCGCAGCAGCCGCAGCCGCACCGTCAGGCCGCGCGCCAGCTCGCCCTGCTCGGTGGCGATGCGCCGCGACGGGAAGTCGCGCAACACCTCGGCCACCGGCGGCACCGCGCCGTTGACCTCGACCCGCAGGTACTTGCCGAAGCGGCAGCGCGCGGAAGCGAGGTCCCAGACCTGGCTGACGTTCAGGCGCACGCCACCGGAAAAGCGGTCCGGCTGGACCTTCCCCTGCACGATGACGAGCTCGTCATCCTTCAGGAGTTCTTTGTTGGCGTTGAGCACGTCCTCGTTGACGACCGCCTCGATCGGCTCGGAACTGTCGTCGAGCTTGAAGATCGCAACCCGGCCGCGGTGGCCGTTGACGACGCGCAGGTCGTTGACGATGCCGGCCAGCAACTGCGGCTCGCGGCTGTCGATGAGATCGGCGATGCGCGTCTTGGCGAAGCGGCGGACCTCGTCGGCGCACTGGTCGAAAAGATGGCCGGACAGGTAGTAGCCGAGTGCCGCTTTCTCGTGCGTCAGCCGTTCCTTGATGCTCCACGGGTCGCCAACGATGAGCGCCGGCTCTTCCTTGCTCGAGGCATGGGCGACGCCCTCCTCCGGGCCGAAGTCGAAAAGCCCGCCCTGGTCGGCGTGGGCCGCCTGGGTGTCGGCCCAATCGAGCGCACGCGGCACGCTGGCGAGCAGGTCGCTACGCTGCGGCTCCAGCGCATCGAAGGCGCCTGCCTTCACCAGCGCCTCGACCACGCGGCGGTTGACGCGCTGCCGATCCACGCGGTTGCAGAAGTTGAACAGACCGCGGAACGGACCCGCATCGCCGCCATCCCTGCCTTCGCGCGCGGCGACGATCGCCTCGATCGCGCCCTGGCCGGTGCCCTTGATCGCGCCCAGGCCGTAGCGGATGGTCTTGGCGTCGATCGGCTCGAAGCGATAGGTCCCGGCATTGATGTCGGGCGCCAGCAGCGTCACGCCGAAGCCTCGGGCATCGCCGAGCAGCACCTTGAGCTTGTCGGTGTCGTCGAGCTCGACCGTCATGTTGGCGGCGAAGAACTCAGCGGTGTAGTGAACCTTGATCCAGGCCGTGTGATAGGCCAGCAGCGAGTAGGCGGCGGCGTGCGACTTGTTGAAGCCGTAGCCGGCGAACTTCTCCATCAGGTCGAAGACCTCGTCGGCGACCTCGACCGCGATCGCCTTCTCGGCCGCACCCTTGCGGAAGATCTCGCGGTGCGTGGCCATTTCCTCGGCCTTCTTCTTGCCCATCGCACGACGCAGCAGGTCCGCGCCGCCGAGCGAGTAGCCGCCCAGCACCTGCGCGGCCTGCATCACCTGCTCCTGGTAGACCATGATCCCGTAGGTCTCGCCGAGGACCTTCTCGAGCAGCGGGTGCGGGTACGTCACTTCCTCGCGGCCGTGCTTGCGGGCGCAAAAGCTCGGGATGTTGTCCATCGGACCCGGACGGAACATCGCGTTCAGCGCGATCAGGTCCTCGAGCCGGCTCGGCTTGGCGTCGCGCAGCATGCGGCGCATCCCCGAGCTTTCGAACTGGAACACCGACTCGGTGCGTCCCTCGGAGAAAAGGCGATACACCTTCGCGTCGTCGAGCGGCAGTTTCTCGTAGTCGAAGTCGGCGCGAGCCGGGTGATTGCGGACGATGAAATCCTTGGCCAGTTCGAGGATGGTCAGCGTCGCCAGGCCGAGAAAGTCGAACTTGACCAGTCCGATCGCCTCGACATCGTCCTTGTCGAACTGGCTGACCGCGCTGTCGCTGCCCGGCTGCATGTACAGAGGGCAGAAGTCGGTGATCTTCCCGGGGGCGATCAGCACGCCACCGGCGTGCATGCCGACGTTGCGGACGATGCCCTCGACGCGTTCGGCCATCGCCAGCAGTTCCGCGACTTCCTCTTCGTTCTTCTCGCGCTGCTCGATCTCCGGCGCCTCGCGGCGGGCGTAGATCACGCTGCCGTCGGGGTTGGCGGGCGGGCGCCGCAACGTCACGGTCTTGCCGGGCGGCGCCGGCACCAGCTTGGCGATGCTGTCGACATGGCCATAGCTCATGCCCAGGACGCGGCCGACGTCGCGCAGCGCCGCCTTCGCCGCCATCGTGCCGAACGTGGCGATCTGGCTCACCGCATCGCGTCCGTACTTCTGCTTGACGTAGTCGATGACGCGGTCGCGATTGGCCTGGCAGAAATCGATGTCGAAGTCCGGCATCGAGACCCGCTCGGGGTTCAGAAAGCGCTCGAACAGCAGGTTGTAGCGCAGCGGATCCAGCCCGGTGATGTTGAGCGAGTAAGCCACCAGCGAGCCCGCGCCCGAGCCCCGGCCGGGACCGACCGGGCAGCCGTTCTTCTGGGCCCAGTTGATGAAGTCGGCGACGATCAGGAAGTAGCCCGGGAAACCCATCTTCAGGATCGTCTGGATCTCGAACTCGAGTCGCTCGGCGTAGCGCGGACGCTGCGCCTCGCGCACGCTCGCCTCCGGATACAGCGCGGCCAGGCGGACCTCCAGCCCCTGCTGCGAAGCGAGGCGGAAGTATTCGGACATCGGCACCGCTTCGGCTCCGACGCGCGGCGTCTCGAAATCAGGGAGCTGCGGCTTGCCGAGAACCAGAGACAGGTTGCAGCGCTTGGCGATCTCGACCGAATTGCGCAGCGCGCTCGGCAGATCGGCGAAGAGGTGCTCCATCTCCGCCTGTGTCTTGAAGTACTGCTCGCGACCGAAGCGCTTGACGCGGCGCGGGTTGGCGAGCATCTCGCCCTCGGCGACGCAGACCCGCGCCTCGTGGGCCTCGAAGTCGTCGGCGGCGAGAAATTGCACCGGGTGCGTTGCGACCACCGGCAGGCCGAGCGCCGCCGCGAGCTTGACGGCCGCGGCAACATGGGCCTCGTGCGACGGCAGGCCTGCGCGTTGCACTTCGAGGTAGAAGCGCCGCGGGAACAGTCCCGACAGGCGCTCCGCCAGCGCCCGGGCGCGCTGCGCGTCGCCGCCGAGCAGCGCCTGGCCGACAGCGCCGTGGTCGGCGCCGGAGAGTGCGATCAGGCCACCCTGCAGCCCCGCCAGCCAGTCCCAGGACACCCTGGCCTGGCCGCGCTGCGTGTTGGCGATCCAGCTGCGCGACAGCAGTTCGCACAGGTTGAGGTAGCCCTGGCGGTCCTGGGCCAGCACGAGGAGGCGACTCGGCGACTTCTCGCTGCCTTCGGGCTCGAGCCAGAGATCGGCACCGATGATCGGCTTGATGCCGGCGCGGCGTGCGGCCGTGTAGAACTTGACCGCGCCGAAGAGGTTGGACAGGTCGGTGATCGCCAGCGCGGCCTGTCGGTCCGCCACTGCCGCCGCCACCGCGTCGTCGATGCGAAGGGTGCCGTCGACGACCGAGAACTCGGTGTGGGTGCGCAGGTGAACGAATGCCATCGACCCCATTCTAGAGAGCGCTGAATTGCCATTTTCGGAGCGCCGCACGCCCGCCTTCGAGTTCCGCTAGGCTGGGTCGTCCCGGAGCACAAGAATGCGAAAACCATGATACCCACCCAGCCCCGGGCGGCGGCCGAAGCCGGCCCGCTCGCCGCACGCTACGCGATCGTCCGCCAGGCGATGCTCGACCTCGTCGAGCCCCTCTCGGCCGAGGACTGTCAGGTCCAGTCGATGCCCGACGCGAGCCCGTCCAAGTGGCACCTCGCCCATGTCACCTGGTTCTTCGAGACCTTCGTGCTCGAGCCGTACGAGCCCGGGTTCAAGCCTTTCGACCCCGCCTTCAGGGTGCTCTTCAACAGCTACTACCAGGGGATCGGCGAGCAGCATCCGCGGGCGCTGCGGGGGATGATCACCCAGCCGACGCTCGAGGCGGTCAAGCGCTACCGCCGCAGCGTCGACGAGCGCGTCCTCGCGCTGCTGGCACGTTCGGCGCCGGATGCCCGTCGCGATGAGGTCGTGACGCTCGGCCTGCACCACGAACAGCAGCACCAGGAACTGTTGCTGACCGACATCAAGCATGCCCTCGGCCAGAATCCGCGAGCCGCCCCTTACGCCAGACGCTGGCCGATGCTGCAGGTCCAGCCGCAGGATCTGCGCTGGTTCGCCTACAAAGGCGGTCTCCTCGAACACGGTCATGTCGCTGCACTCGATGGCGAGTTCTGCTTCGACAACGAGACCCCGCGGCACCGCGCCTACACCGCTCCGTTCGAACTGGCTTCACGGCCGGTGAGCTATGGCGACTTCCTCGAATTCATCGACGATGGCGGCTACAACCGCCCCGATCTCTGGCTGTCGCTGGGCTGGGACTGGGTCCGCGCCGGCTCGCGCACCGCGCCGCTGTACTGGCAGGCTCATGGCGATCGCTGGCTCAACCACACGCTGCAGGGCGTGGTCGAGATCGACCCGCGGACACCCGTGTGCCACCTTTCCTATTTCGAGGCCGACGCCTATGCACGTTGGGCCGGGGCCCGCCTGCCGAGCGAAACCGAGTGGGAATTCGCCGCGCGCCGGGTGAGCCAGCCGCAGCGCGCCAACGATGCCGGCCGCGGCGCGTTCCACCCCCTGCCGTACACCGGCCCCGCAGCCAGCGAGCCGGTGCAGCTGTTCGGCGACGTCTGGGAATGGACCCGCTCGGACTACGGCCCCTACCCCGGCTACCGGCCGCTGCCAGGCGCCGTCGGCGAGTACAACGGCAAGTTCATGTGCAGCCAGTACGTGCTGCGCGGTGGCTCTTGTGCGACGCCCTCCGGTCATGTGCGCGCGAGCTACCGCAACTTCTTCCCGCCCGACGCGCAGTGGCAGTTCTCGGGCCTGCGCCTGGCCCGCGACCTCGCCTGAAGGACAGCTGGATCCTCAGGCCAGGTCGAAGACAAGGATCTCCGCGTCCTCGCCATGCTCGATCCGGACTTCCGGTTCGCGCTCCAGACGCAATGCGTCGCCGGCGCCCAGTTGCTGGCCGTTGACATCGGCTCGGCCGCGCACGACGTGGACGTAGGCCCGGCGCCCTGGCGCGACCGGTAGCACCGCGCGCTCGGCGGCATCGAAGAGACCGCCGTAGATGGAGGCGTCGGCGTGGATCGTGACCGAACCGTCGCGCCCGTCGGGCGAGGCCACAAGACGCAGCCGCCCGCGCTTGTCGGCGACATCGAAGTGCCGCTGCTCGTAACCCGGGGCGATGCCACGTGCGTTCGGCTCGATCCAGATCTGCAGGAAATGGGTCGTCTGCGCTTCGGCATGGTTGAACTCGCTGTGCCGCACCCCGCTGCCCGCGCTCATGCGCTGGACATCGCCCGGCCGGATCACGCCGGCCGCACCGCCGCCGGGCTCGCCGTTGCCCATGCTGTCCTTGTGCGCCAGTTCGCCGGACAGGACATAGCTGACGATCTCCATGTCGCGGTGGGCATGCGTGCCGAAGCCGGTGCCGGGGGCGATGCGATCCTCGTTGATGACCCGCAGGTTGCCGAACCCCATGTGGGCCGGATCGTGATAGTCGGCGAACGAGAACGAGTGAAAGCTTTTCAGCCAGCCGTGATCGGCTCGGCCGCGGTCTGTGGATTTGCGCAAGGTGAGCATGTGGTTTCCTTTCGAGATGAACTTTAGGCCGATGCTGGCGTGGGGGAAGGGTCGCCTTCCGTAGCGTCCGTTCAAATAAGATGAAGGCCAGAATGGCCCAGAACCGCAACGTCCTCACCCCGGATGCGCTGACGATGATGGATGTCATCGCCCGCACCGGCAGCTTCGCCGCCGCCGCACGCGAGCTCGGCAAGGTGCCGTCGTCACTGACCTACAGCGTGCGCCAGCTCGAGGATGCCCTCGATGTCCTGCTGTTCGACCGGCGTTCGCGCCAGGCGCGCCTGACCGCAGCCGGCGAGGAGCTGCTGAGCGAAGGCCGCCGCCTGCTCGAGCAGATGGACGCGGTGGCGAATCGCGTCAAGCGCGTGGCGACGGGTTGGGAGGCCCAGCTCAGCATCGCCGTCGACGGCGTCATCTCTCGACCGACGATGCTCGAACTGTGCGAGGCGTTCTATGCGCTCGCACCCGCTACCGAAACCTCGCCGCGCGCCACCAGCGCGACGCCAGGCGCCGGCGGGCCCGGTACCCGGCTGCGCCTGCGCACCGAAGTCATGACCGGGACGTGGGAAGCCCTGGTGACGGGGCAGGCGGACCTCGCCATCGGCATCGGCGTGGGGCGCGACCCGATCGCCGACGTGCAGACGAAGGAGATCGGCACCTTGGGATTCGTCTTCGCCGTCGCGCCGCACCATCCGCTCGCCCGGATGGAATCGCCGATCAGCGATGCCGAACTGCTGCGCCACCGCGCGGTCGCGGTGGCCGACTCGGCGACGCGGCTGGCGCCGCTCACCGTCAACCTGTTGCCCGGCCAGGACGTGCTGACGGTCAGCAGCATGCAGGTGAAGATCGAGATCCAGTTGCGCTGCCTGGCCTGCGGGTTCGTTCCCGAGCCGCTGGCCCGCGAACACATCGCCGCCGGCCGCCTCGTCGCCAAGACGGTCGAGCGCCCGGCGCGCGACGCGACCCTCGGCTACGCCTGGCATCTGCCCCGTGCGCACGCCGCGGGCAGCCGCCGGCCAGCACTCGGGATGGCATTGCGCTGGTGGCTCGAACAGCTCGAAAGCCCGACGACACGGCGCGCGCTGCTCGAGCGCCACGGCAGCGCCTACCTCGGCGGCGAGTTCTGAAACCCGCGGACAACGGCTCTCCCATGGCCTACACCGGCCGTTTCGCGCCCTCGCCGACCGGCCCGCTGCATGCCGGCTCGATGGTCGCCGCGCTCGCCTCCTGGCTGGACGCACGCGCGCACGGCGGCCGCTGGCTGGTGCGGATCGAGGATGTGGACGTGCCCCGCACCGTGCCGGGTGCAGCCGAGAGGATCCTGCGGCAACTCGCCGACTGCGGCCTGCGGTCCGACGCCACGCCGCTCTGGCAGTCGACACGCGACGCGGCCTATGCCTCGGCCCTCGAGCGCCTGGTGGCCGCCGGCTGGGCCTACCCCTGCGGCTGCAGCCGGCGCGACCTGCTGCGAGCCGTGGAGGACGGCGGAATTCACCACAGCCGCCACGGCGAACTTGTGTATCCCGGCACCTGCCGCTGGGGGTTGAGGGGGCGCCCGGCCCGGGCCGCCCGTGTCCTCGCCGCCCCTTCGGTCAACCGGCCCGATGCGATGCTGGAGATCGCCTGGACCGACCGGCGCTTGGGGCGGCTGGTCCAGGAAGTGTCCCGGGAGGTGGGCGATTTCGTCGTTCGCCGCGCCGACGGCCTCTGGGCCTACCAGCTCGCGGTCGTCGTCGACGATGCGGCCCAGGGCGTCACCGACGTCGTCCGCGGCGAGGATCTTGCCGACAACACTGCGCGCCAGGTTCACCTCCAGCGGCTCCTCGGCCTGCCGACACCGCGCTACCTGCATACCCCGCTGGTGCTCGGGGCCGACGGCGAGAAGCTGTCGAAGCAGAACGGCGCGTTGGAACTCGACACCGCGCAGCCGCTGCAGACCCTGCGATCCGCGGGCGGGCCGCTTGCCCTGGACCACGAGGCGGCAACGGCGGGGGAATGGCTCACCACCGCCGTCGCGTGCTGGCGAGATCGCTGGGCGGGCGGGACGCTTGAAGGCAATTCGGAATGCGCCAGCGAATGACGGCGTTGGACTGACCGCGCGGACCCGGTCCGCGGGATCCGCAGCGCGACTGGCATGATCCGCCCCTTGCACAACCCGAAGGAGGCACTCTCGATGAACACCACCGGCTCCGGCCTGCAATACGAAGACACGGTGCCCGGCACCGGCGACGAAGCCAAAGCCGGCCAGAACGTCTCGGTGCACTACACCGGCTGGCTCTACGACGGTGCCGTGAAAGGCGCAAAGTTCGATTCGAGCAAGGACCGCAACGCTCCGTTCGGCTTCGAACTCGGCGGCGGCATGGTCATCCGCGGCTGGGACGAGGGCGTGCAGGGGATGCGCGTCGGCGGCACGCGGGTCCTGGTCATACCGCCGGTACTCGGCTACGGCGCGCGAGGCGCGGGCGGCGTGATCCCGCCGAACGCGACGTTGATGTTCGAAGTGGAACTCCTCGCCGTCTGAATCCCGCCATGCCGGTCCGCTACGACATCACCCACACCACGGTGTACCGCTACCGGCAGCCGGTGCGCTTCGGCGAGCACCGCGTGATGTTTCGTCCGCGTGACAGCCACGACCTTCGCGTCCTCGCCACCGACCTCGAGGTCTCGCCGGAAAGCGACATCCGCATGATCCAGGATCCGCACTCGAACTCGGTCGCGCTGGTGCAGCCGCTCGAGGACGCGGCCGAGCTGCGCATCGTCTGCAGTTTCACGATCGAGCACGCCCACACCAACAACCTGGAGTTGCCGCTGGCGCCGAGCGCGGAACTGTTTCCGTTTGCCTACGGCGTGGACGAGCGGTTCGATCTCGAGCATTACCTGCGCCCGGCGCACGACGACCCCGGCGGCGAGCTGACGGCCTGGGCGCGCCAGTTCATTCGCACCGACGGGCCCACCGGCACGCGCGAACTGCTGATCGCGATGAACCAGCACATCCGCGAGCACTTCAGCTACTCCGCGCGCGACGAGGAAGGTACGCAGGAGCCGAATCGCACGCTCGAACTCGGCTCCGGGTCGTGCCGGGATTTCGCCCTGCTGATGATGGAGGCAGGTCGGCGCCTGGGCATCGCCACGCGCTTCGTCTCGGGATACCTCTACGACCCCGCACTGGACGGTGGCCCGGACGATGGCATGACCCAGGGTGCGGGCTTCACCCACGCCTGGCTCCAGGCGTACCTGCCGGGGGCCGGCTGGGTGCCGTTCGACCCGACCAACAACCTGCTCGGCGGCAATCAGCTGATCCGGGTCGGCGTGGCCCGCCATCCCTCGCAGGCAGCGCCGATATCCGGCAGCTGGTTCGGCGAAACCGGGGACTACCTCGGCATGTCGGTCGAGGTCGTGGTGCAAGAGCAGCGCCAATGACTGCACCCCGCCGCGGCGGGGTGCAGGGTCTGGGCGACAGCCGCCGCGGACACGCGAAGGGCGTGTGCGCGAACCGGACGTTTACTACCGGCCGAAGCCCGAAGGACGCGGGCGCTGCGGCTTGAAGCCACCCTTGGCGGCACCGGCGGGCTTGCGCGGCGCGAAGCCGGCAGGACGGGCGTCGGGCCGGGCCGCCGGCGCGCGATCGAAGGGACTGCGGGCCGCTTCGCCGGCATGGACGACACGCGGTTCGAAGCGCACCTTGGCACGGTCGAATCCGCCCCGATCGCCGGCGCCGCCGGATTCCTCACGCCTCACGAACGGCTTCTTGCCATAGCTCTTGGCGGGGCCGGACTTGCCGAAACGCGCCTCGGGCCGGGCCGCGTGCAGCTTGGGCTCCGGATTCTTCGGCTCGAGTCCGCCGATCGTGGCCACCGGAATGGCCTGCGTCGTGAACTGCTGGATGCGCCGGATCATGCCGCTGTCCATGCGCTCGGCCAGCGTCACCGCCAGACCGTTGCGCCCGGCGCGACCGGTGCGGCCGATGCGGTGGACGTAGTCTTCCGGCTTCATCGGCAGACCGTAGTTGATGACATGGCTGATGCTCGGCACGTCGATGCCGCGCGCCGCCACGTCGGTCGCCACCAGCACCCGCAGTTGCTTCGAGCGCAGCCCGGTCAGGACGCGGTTGCGGCGACCCTGCGGCATCCCGCCGTGCAGGGAAGCCACGGCATGGCCCATGTCGGCCAGGCGGTCGGCGAGCCAGTCGGCGTCGCGCTGCGTGCTCGTGAAGACCAGCGCCTGCTCCATGTCGCGCTGCGTCAGCAGATGGTCGAGCAGCGCATTCTTGTGGGTGCCGTTGTCGGCCCAGTGCAGGCGCTGCTCGATGTTCTCGTGCGTGTCGGTGTGCGAGGCGACGTCGATGCGCTGCGGATCGCGCAGCAGGTTCTGCGCGAGGCGGCCGACGTGGCCGGCGAAGGTCGCGCTGTACATCATCGTCTGGCGGCCCGCGGGGACGTGGTCGGCGATGGTGTTGATGTCGTCGATGAAGCCGAGGTCGAGCATGCGATCGGCCTCGTCGAGCACCAGCATCTCGACGTTCTCGAGCACGGCCTTGCCGGTCTGGAGGTGATCCAGAAGACGTCCGGGCGTGGAAATGAGGATATCGAGCGGGCCGCGCAGCGCGGCGATCTGTGCCGGATAGGGTACCCCGCCGACAACGGTGGCCACGCGCAGGCCCTGAACGTGGCGCCCGTACGTGGTCGCAGCCTTGGCGACCTGCATGGCGAGTTCGCGGGTCGGCGTCAGCACGAGGATGCGCGGGCCGTAGATCACGCCCTTCTCGCGCCGCTTGGTGTTGTCGCCGCGCGCCGCGAGGATGCGCTGCAGGCCCGGAAGGATGAAGGACGCGGTCTTGCCGCTGCCGGTGCTGGCCGAGACCATGAGGTCGGCGCCCTGCAGCGCCGGCGGAATCGCGGCGAGCTGGACGGCGGTGGCGGTTTCATAGCCGGAATCGGCGACGGCACGGGTCAGGGCTTCATGGAGGCCCAGGGTTTCGAAGGTCATATCTGCTTTCTGCACGCACAGCACCCTGCAGTCGCGAAAGTGCGACGTCAGGACGCGGACGTCACCAGGGTGACGCCGGAAAAGTCGCTGGGGAGAAGGTCCGAACCGGCACCCAGGGCGGGCACCTCGAATCCGGGAACAGTCAAAGCGACGGCATCGCCGCCAACCATTCCCGTCAGGGGTTCGAACAAGCCGCGCGGCGAGCCGCGGGGAAATTCGAGGAGGTCAGTGGGGATGAACGAATCGCCGAACGGGAGTCCCGCGCGGCAAGCCCTCCATTCTACTGCACTTCGGGTTAGTCCGGGGTATGCGACGCGAAGGTCGGATCGAAGTTGCGGTCAGACACGCAACAGGTGCTGCCGGTAATAGGCCAGTTCGTCGATCGATTCCTGGATGTCGGCCAGCGCCGTGTGGGCCTGGGCCTTGCGAAAGCCGGCCATGATGTCGGGCTTCCAGCGTCGCGCCAACTCCTTGAGGGTGCTGACGTCGAGGTTGCGGTAATGAAAGAAGGCCTCGAGACGCGGCATGGTCCGGGCGAGGAAGCGCCGGTCCTGGCAAATGCTGTTGCCGCACATCGGCGACTTGCCGCGCCCGACATGACGCTTCAGGAAGGCGATGAGTTGCTCCTCGGCCTGGGACTCGTCCACGGTCGATGCCTTGACGCGATCGATGAGGCCGCTGCGCCCATGGGTGCCCTGGTTCCACGCATCCATCCCTGCGAGGGTTGCGTCGCTCTGGTGAATGGCGAATACCGGACCGGCAACCCGTGCACCCAGTTGGGCATCCGTGACGACCACGGCCACCTCGATGATGCGGTCGCGCTCGGGGTCGAGGCCGGTCATCTCGAGATCGATCCAGACGAGGTTCAGGTCGCTGGCAGCCAGCGTTTCTTCAGTCATCGCGCAAGTCTCCGGGGGTCATGGTCAGGGGCAGCGGCGCCTCGCATGTCGGCAGGCGCCCTGAGGCCATGGGATTGTGCGGCGAGCCTACACTTCGCGCGATGCAGGCTTCGCTTTACCTGACCATGCTGTTTGCGGCGGCCCTGGTGACGTCGCTGTTGCTCAAGTTCTGGCTCTCCTCCCGCCAGGTCCGCTATGTCGCGGCTCACCGGGGGGAGGTTCCGGAAGCCTTCCGCGCCTCGGTGACGCTGGCGGCGCACCAGCGCGCCGCCGACTACACGCTCGCCAAGGCCCGATTCGGCCTCATCGGCACCGCCTTCGGGGCCGCCGTGATGCTCGGCTGGACCCTGCTCGGGGGCCTGGACGCGCTCAACGAGGCCGCGCGCGAGAGCATTGCGCCGCGCTGGGGCCCGATGGCCTACCAGCTCACGCTGCTCGCCGGGTTCACGCTGATCGGCGGCCTCCTGGAGTTGCCGTTCGACCTGTACGGCACGTTCCGGATCGAGCAGCGCTTCGGCTTCAATCGCATGACCTGGCGGCTCTACGCCCTCGACGCGGGCAAGGGACTCCTGGTCGGGGCGGCCGTCGGGTTGCCGCTGGCCGCATTGCTGCTGTGGATCATGCGCGCGGCGGGTCCGTGGTGGTGGGTCTGGGCCTGGGGAACGTGGATGGCTTTCAACCTGGCCGCACTCGTCGTCTACCCGACCCTGATCGCGCCGCTCTTCAACCGCTTCGAGCCCCTCCCGGAGTCAGCGCTGAAGGAACGCGTGCAGGCGCTGATGGCACGTTCCGGCTTTTCCGCGAAAGGCCTGTTCGTGATGGACGGCAGCAAGCGCTCGGCGCACGCCAATGCCTACTTCACGGGCTTCGGCGCTGCCAAGCGAGTGGTCTTCTTCGACACGCTGCTGCAGAAACTCGCTCCGGGCGAGGTCGAGGCCGTGCTGGCCCACGAACTGGGCCACTTCAAGCACCGCCACGTCCTCAAGCGCATCCTGACGATGTTCGCCCTCAGCCTGATCGGCTTCGCCCTGCTCGGCTGGCTGTCGACGCAGGCGTGGTTCTATACCGGCCTGGGCGTGGTTCCGTCTCTGGACGCGCCGAACGATGCCTTGGCGCTGCTGCTCTTCCTGCTGGTCGCGCCCGTCTTCGGCTTTTTCGTCTCGCCACTGGTGGCCGCGGTCTCGCGCCGCCACGAGTTCGAGGCCGATGCCTATGCCTGCTCGCATGCCGACGGGCGCGATCTCGCGGCGGCCCTGCTCAAGCTCCTCGAGGACAACGCCTCCACCTTGACACCCGATCCGCTCTACGTGCGCTTCTACTATTCCCATCCGCCGGCCGGCGAGCGTCTTGCCGCACTGCCGCGCGACCCTTACTTCGGAACGTCGTCATGACCAATCTCCTGCATTCGCGCTGCCAGTCGGAGCCCCGTCCCATGGATGCGTCCGAGATCCGCCACCACCTGGCCGAAGTCAGCGGCTGGACGGAGCGGGACGGCGCGATCGAGAAGTCCTTCGTGTTCCGCAACTATCACGAGACCATCGCGTTCGTGAATGCTCTCGCCTGGATCTGCCATACCGAGGATCATCATCCGGATCTGCACGTGACCTACGACCACTGCGTCGTGCGGTTCTCGACGCACTCCGTTTCCGGGATCTCCCGAAACGACTTCATCTGCGCCGCCCGAGCCGACGCGCTGGTTTCCTTCGTCGCCTGAGACCGACATGAGAAGAGGCGCGAACCCGCAGTGACCCGCGCCGCCGAACTCGATCTCGGCCTGGTCGTCGCCGGGCACGGCCGGCACTACGTCGTCGAGACGCCCGAAGGCACTCGCATCATCTGCCATCCGCGCGGCAAGAAGAGCGACTGCGTCGTCGGCGATCGGGTCCGCTGGCAGGTGTCGGGCGACGAAGGCGTCATCGAGCATGTCGAGCCGCGTCGCAACCTGCTCTTTCGCCGGGACGAATGGAAGACGAAATCGTTCGCCGCCAACCTCGACCAGTTGCTCGTCATCGTCGCGGCCGACCCGACTTTCAGCGAGTCGCAACTGGCCCGGGCGCTGATCGCGGCCGAGAGCGCGGGCATTCCCGCCCGCATCGTTCTCAACAAGACCGATCTGCCGGCGATCGCCGCGGCCCGGCAGCGCCTGCTGCCCTACGTCCGCATGGGCGTCGAGGTCCATGAATTGGCGCTCAAGGCCCGACCGGACGAAGCCCGGGCGTTGCTATCGCCGCTGCTGGCCGGGCAGGCGACACTGGTGCTCGGGCCGAGCGGCACCGGCAAGAGCACGCTGATCAACCTGCTGGCACCGGACGCACGGGCCCAGATCGGCGAGGTCTCGCAGGCGCTGAACTCCGGGCGCCACACCACGACGACAACCCAGTGGTACTGGCTCGATGCCGGGCGCGGCACCGCCCTGATCGACTCGCCGGGCTTCCAGGAGTTCGGCCTGCGCCAGCTCGACGCCCAGCAGCTGGCCGGCCTGATGCCGGACCTGCGCAAGCACACCGAGGCGTGTCGCTTCTACAACTGCAGCCATCTGCACGAGCCCGGCTGCGGCGTGCGTGCGGCGCTCGATCGCGGCGAGATCGGCGAGAACCGATACCGGATCTACCGAGAGGTCTACGACGAACTGGTGGTGCGCTGAATTTCCGCAGGCTCCCGCCCGCACCCGTCACCCGCGCTAGAACAGGAGGTTCGGGAGGAACATCGACAACCAGGGCACGTAGGTGATGATGACCAGGAACACCAGCAGCACCGACAGCCACGGCAGCGCGGCGCGCACCACCTCCAGGATCGACATGCCGGTGATCCCGGCCGTCACGAAGAGGTTCAGCCCGACCGGTGGCGTGACCATGCCGATCTCGAGGTTCACGACCATGATGATGCCGAGATGCACCGGGTCGATGCCCATGCGGGTGGCGATCGGGAACAGGATCGGCGCCAGGATCAGGATGATGCCGGTCGGCTCCATGAAATTGCCGGCGATCAGCAGCAGGATGTTGACGACGACCAGGAACTGCCAGGGCTCCATGCCCATTGCCACGATGTGCTCGGTGATGGTCTGCGGGATGCGTTCCGTCGTCAGCACGTGCGCGAAGAGCAACGCGTTGGCGACGATGAACATCAGCATCACCGTCACCCGGGCGGCGTCGACCAGGACCTGCGGCACCTGCTTCATGCCGATGTCGCGGTAGACGAAGACGGCGATGAAGAAGGCGTAGACCGCGGCGACGGCGGCGGCTTCGGTGGGGGTGAACACGCCGCCGTAGATGCCGCCGAGGATGATCACCAGCAGCAGCATGCCCCAGATCGAGTTGCGACCGGCGCGCAGGACTTCGCCCCAGGACGCCTTGGGCTGGCGCGGGATCTTCAGCGCGCGGGCGCGGAACCAGATCGCCACCATCAGCATCAGTCCGAGGACGATTCCGGGGATGACGCCGGCCATGAACAGCTTGCCGACCGAGGTCTCGGTGGCCGCCGCATAGACCACCATGACGATGGAAGGCGGGATGAGGATGCCGAGCGTGCCGGCGTTGCAGATGACGCCCGCAGCGAACTCCTTCGTGTACCCGGCCTTGACCATGCCGGCAATCACGATCGAGCCGACCGCGACCACGGTGGCCGGCGACGACCCCGAAACTGCGGCGAAGAGCATGCAGGCGAGCACGGACGCCATGGCCAGGCCTCCGCGCAGATGGCCGATGCTGGCATTGGCGAAGGCGACCATCCGCTTGGCGACGCCACCCGTCGTCATGAAGGCGCCGGAGAGGATGAAGAACGGGATCGCGAGCAGGGTGAACTGCTCCGAGGTCTCAAACAGCTTGAGTGACAGCGAGGCGAGGGAATCGTGTCCGCGGAACAGGATGGTCAGCAGCGACGACAGACCGAGTGCGATCGCGATCGGCATGCCGACGAGCATGAAGACGAACAGCAGCACGAACAGGAAGGCGATCGTCATCCTCGCCGCCCCTCGTTCTTGGCGGGCTCGCCGCCGAGGTTCATCTTCAGCGCATCGGCGGCTTCGTCGGCCAGCTGCAGGCCGGTGTCGCGCCCGCTGACGATGCGGTAGAACGCCTGGAAGAAGCGGATCATCAGCAACAGAAAGCCGATCGGCAGCACCAGCCGCGGGATCCATTGAGCGATGGGCAGGTCCTGCGCCATGATGCCGACCGAGCGGATCTTCTCCACGTACAGGACGCTGCCGTAGAGCACGATCCCGGCGTAGGCGACACACAACGCCGCCGCGATCGCGCCGACGATGCGCGCACCGCGCGGCTTGAGGGACTTGACGAGGATGTCGATGCCGATGTGCGCGCCGACGCGAACCCCGTAGGACATGCCGATGAAGATGAGGCCGGCGAACAGGTAGGAGACCAGCTCCTGGGCCCAGACGAAGCTGAAATTGAACACATAGCGCGCGATGACCTGGACGAAGATCGTCAGCGTCATCGTCGCGAGGAGGAAGGCGATCAGCCCCTCCTCGACTCGCTCGAACCCGTTGCGCTTCACACGCACGGCCTCGTTTCGCGCCGGTCTACTTGTTCGCCTTCAGCGCCGCGTCGATCAGCGGCTTGCCGATGTCGCCCTCGAACTTCTTCCAGACCGGCTCCATGACCTTCTGCCAGGCGGCCAGATCCTCCTTCGTCAGGGTCTGGATCTTCGCCTTGCCGGCGTCGGCGATGCGCTTGCGATCCTGCTCGTTGAGGTCGTTGGCGAGCTTGTTGGCAAAGACGGTGGCCTCGGCCATCGCCTCCGACAGGCCTTTGCGAACATCCGCGGGCAGCCCGTCCCACCACTTCGCGTTGGTCACGACCATGTAGTCGATCACACCGTGGTTCGTCACGGCGATGGTCTTCTGGACCTCGAAGAACTTCTGCGAATAGATGTTCGACCAGGTGTTCTCCTGGCCATCGACCACGCCGGTCTGCAGCGCCTGGTAGACCTCGGCGAACGCCATCTTCTGCGGGTTGGCACCGAGCGCCCGGAACTGCGCCTCGAGCACGTCGGAGGCCTGGATCCGGAACTTCAGCCCCTTGACGTCCTCCGGACGCTTCAGCTGGTCGCGATCACTCGACATCTGCTTCATGCCGTTGTGCCAGTAGGCCACGCCGAGCAGGCCCTTGGACTTCATCGCGGTCAGCAACGACTGCCCCTGGGGGCCGCTCTGGAAGCGATCGACGGCGTCGACGTCGGCGAAGAGGAACGGCAGGTCGAAGACCTGGATCGACTTGGTGTAGCGGTCGAACTTCGAGAGCGACGGAGCGATGAACTGCACGTCTCCGAGCAACAACGCCTCGAGCTCCTTGGCGTCGCCGAACAGCTGCGAGCTCGGGAAGATCTGAACCTGGACCTTTCCGGGCAGCTTCTTCTCGGCGAGTTCCTTGAACTTCAGGGCACCCTGCCCTTTCGGGGTGTTCTCGGCGACGACGTGCGAGAACTTGATGACGATCGGCTGCGCATGGGCAGCGACCGGGCCGAGACACAGCACGGCAACGGAAGCAATACTGGCGAGGAAATGGTGCATGGCCTTCATGGTGGCTCCTGAGGGGTTCGAACCGGACGGGCTCCGGGCCCGGGCGTCAACCCGCATGCTCTCATCATGTCCACCCGGTGCAATCGGTGACAACGCGAAGTTCCCGCCGCTGGCGGGCGACCTAGGGTCTGCCCCAAGCCGTCGGGACGCTAGCCGACAAGGTTGGCGAGAGACAGCAGCGCCAGCAGCAGCATCCACAACACGACCGAGCGCCAGACCAGGCCGACGACGCTGCGCAGGTGCGCGAGCACGGGCGGGGCGCCCGGCGTGGACCCGTCGGCAGCCACCGCCTCGGGCGGGGCGCCGGCCTCGAAGGTCTGCGAGCGGTCCGGCGTCACGCCCGGCGCCGCAGCGCCACCGAGTTGGACACCGACCGCGCCCGCCGCCGCCGCGAGGATGACGCCCTCGTTCGGATAGCGCCACAACCAGGCATCCCGACGCCAGCAATTGATCGCTTCCTCGAAGTTGCCGACGACGGCGAATCCGAACGCGGTCAGGCGTGCGGGGACGTGGTCGAGCAGGTCGAACAGCTGCTGCGAGAGCTGCATCAGGCGCTCGTTGACCGGCTGGCCGACGGTGCGGCTCTTGAAGGCCCAGTAGCGACTCGCGAACTCCGCCATCCGGTAGAGCACGGCGCCTGCCGGCCCGAATCCGAACGTCGACAGCAGCACGAACCAGAAGAAGACGCCGAACATATGTCGGTGGGCGGCCAGGAGCGAATGCTCGATCACATGGCGCAGCAGCTCTCCCCGCGGCAGCTCGCTCGCGTCGAGATAGCGCCACTGGGCCAGCAACTGGCGCGCCTCGGTCTCGTCGCCGCGGTCGAGCGCATCCCGGATGTCGGTGAAATAGTGACTGAACTGGCGAAAGCCGAGCGTGAGGTACAGCACGGCGACATCGAAGGCCAGACCCAGCAGGAGGTTGACGTGGTTCGACGCGGCGAACAGTCCCCAGCTCAGCAGCGCCGGCAAGAGCGCCGTCACGCACCACACGACCCACGCATGGTGGTCGCGTCCGGCGTCGAAATTGCGCGCCGTCCAGCGCATCCAGTTCGTCAGGGCGTCGTGCACCACGTTGCCGCGCGGCAGCGGCTTGACCTGCTCGATCAGGAGCGCGAACAGGACGGCGAAGAAACTCATGCGCGCCGATGATACCGGCGGGTACGGGCGCCCTCAGGAGGCCAGCAGACGGTACAGATTGCGCAGCATCGCCGCCGTGGCGCCCCAGATGAAGAAATGCTGCGGCTTGCCCAGTGTGTCCGCGCCCTGCCAGGGCATCGACAGGAACTCGCGCCGCTGGCCGTCGACTTCGATCGCATGCCGCCGGTGGTTGGCGGGATTCATGAGGAACGAGAGCGGCACTTCGAAGACCGCGGCGACCTCGAACGGATCGATCTGCAGCGAGGCACCCGGCCGCACCAGACCCACCACCGGAGTCACGATGAAGCCCGATCCGGTGGTGTATGTGGGCATGGCGCCCAGGATCTCGACCTGCGTGGCGTCGAGTCCGATCTCCTCACGGGCCTCGCGCAGTGCCGTTGCCGCGGCGTCGGCGTCGGCCGGCTCGGCCCGGCCGCCTGGAAAGCTGACCTGACCCGGGTGGTTCTCGAGATGGTCGGTGCGCTGGGTCAGCAGCACCGTGAGTTCCTCTCGCAGGACCAGCGGGATCAGAACCGAGGCGTATGAAGTCTCCCGGTCGCTGTAGCGCCCCTCCAGCTTGATCTCGGGGGTCCAGATCGGCGGCGTCGCGAAGCGATCGCGGAGGGAGCCGGGTTGCAGATGGCCCGGGTGCACGGCAGGCAGGTGGTCATCGACCCCGAGGACGGGGAACTCCTCGGGCTTGAAGATCAGCGGCATGAAGGGCGCACCGGGTTCAAGGCGGCTCCGCCAGCCTTTGCCTGAGCGCACCTGCTACGCCTGAAGCGTGAGATGGCCGGCCGGGAAGCGGCGCCATGGCGCACGCCATGGCCGCTTCATCAACCGAGCTTTTCCTTGATCCGCGCCGACTTGCCGGAACGGCTGCGCAGGTAGTACAGCTTGGCGCGCCGGACATCGCCGCGGCGCTTGACCTCGATCGAGGCGATCAGCGGGCTGTACG
>JBBQCD010000047.1:0-33524 GCA_038318385.1 Burkholderiales bacterium
CCCGCAGGCCGAGGCTCTGACAGGTCCCGACACCATCGACTGCATCGCCCCCGCGGGCACCTGGGAGTCGCACTGGCGCGACTCGGCCGCCGCCAAGCGCGCCGGCGCCTCGTGGCTGTGGACGAGCCGGCCGGCCGGTGACCCACCCGCCGAGCGCCGTCGCACCCCTGCAGGGGGCGCCGCGGCGTGAAGGCGCCGCGCGGGCCGGGGGCGGAAACCTACCCGGCGTTACGCCCGTGACGCCGACCTTTGCCCAGCGCTGCGGCATCCACGACGCAGCGCGTGCCGCGGCCTGCGAGGCGGTGGCGCGGCAGATCCGCGAGGAGGGCATCGAGCGCGTGCGCATCGGCTGGTGCGATCTGCACGGCGTGCTGCGCGGCAAGACGCTGGTCGCCGGCGCGGGCGCCGATGCGCTGGCCAGCGGCGTCGGCATGGTCAGCACGCTGATGCTCAAGGACACTTCCGATCGCACGACCTACAAGGTGTTCGACGACGACGCGGCCGCCGCGCTGCCCGGATTCGCCCACGCCAACAACCTGCTGCTGCTGCCGGATCCGGCGAGTTTCCGGGTGCTGCCCTGGGCCGAAGCCACCGGCTGGATGCAGGGTCAGCCCTGGTTCGACGACGCCACCCCCGTGGGCATCGACACGCGGCGCGCACTCCAGCACGCCCTCGAGCGCCTGCGTGCCGCCGGGTACGGCCTGAAGTGCGGGCTCGAGGTCGAGTTCCACATCTACCGCCTGGATGCCGCCGCAGCCGATCCGTCGCTTGATCCGATGCAGGCCGCGTGGCCCGGCGAGCCTCCCCGGATGTCGATGATCCACCCCGGCTACAACCTGCTGGCCGAAGGCTGGGCCGACATGTGCGATGAGCCGCTGCGCATCGTCCAGCGCACCGCGCAGGGACTCGGCCTGCCGCTGCGCTCGCTCGAGATCGAACTCGGCCCGAGCCAGGTCGAGGCGGTGTTCGACGCGACCGACGCGCTCACCGCCGCCGACCACATGGTGCTGTTCCGCAACGGCGTGCGCCAGGCGCTGCGCCGGGCGGGCTATCACGCGAGCTTCGTCTGCCGGCCGCCGTTTCCGAACATCATGTCGAGCGGGTGGCACCTGCACCAGTCGCTGGTCGAACTCGACAGCGGCCGCAACGCCTTCTGCCGCGATGCCGCCGCGACGGGTTCCCAGCCCGGCGATGCGCAGTTCACGCTGTCGGTCACGGGAGAGCAATGGCTCGCCGGGCTGCTCGCGCACGGCCCTGGCATGGCGGTGTTCTGCACGCCGACGATCAACGGCTACGGGCGCTTCCGTCCGAATGCGCTGGCGCCGCAGTCGGTGCTCTGGGGGCGCGACAACCGTGGCGCGATGCTGCGCGTGCTCGGCGGACCGGGCGATGCGGCGACGCGGATCGAGAACCGCATCGGCGAGCCCTGTGCGAACCCCTACCTGTACATCGCCGCGCAGATCCATGCCGGTCTCGACGGCATCGCGCGCGGTCTCCGCGCGCCACCGGCGACCCGCGCGCCCTACGCCGACGAGGCCGCGCTGCTGCCGACTTCGCTCGGCGCGGCCCTCGACGCGCTCGCGGCCGACGCCGGACTGAGCGGCGCGTTCGGGCCGGAGCTCGTCGATGCCCTGGTGCGCGCCAAGCGCTCCGAGGAGGCCCGCCACGATCAGGCCGAGGACCGCGAGGCGTGGCAGCGGCGCGAATACTTCAGCCGCATCTAGGATGATCACGATCCACTTGGTCGAGCCCGATGGCACCCGTCACGACATCCAGGCGCAGAGCGGCGACAGCCTGATGCGGGCGGCGACGACCGCGCGCATCGACGGCATCGCCGCCGACTGCGGCGGCTGCATGACCTGCGCAACCTGCCATGTGATCGTCGATCCGGCATGGGCGGCGCGGCTGCCGCCGGCATCGCCGGACGAGGAATCGATGCTCGAGATGACGGCCGTGCCGCGGACTCCGACGAGCCGGCTGAGCTGCCAGATCACGCTGTATCCGACCCTCGACGGGTTGGTGGCGGGTCTACCCGAGAGCCAATACTGAGGCGCCGCGGCGATACTGCCACCCGCGGCCCGCGGGCCGGATCCCGGAGACAACGTTGCGACTGCTGGACACCCTGGCCAGACTCTGTGCCATCGCCGCGGGACTGTTGCTGACGGCCATCACGCTGATGACCTGCGGCAGCCTGATCGGCCGCAACCTGCTCGGGCGCACGATCGTCGGCGACTTCGAGCTCGTCGCGGCGGCATCCGGTGCGGCGATCGCGCTCTTCCTGCCGATGTGCCAGGCGCGCCGCGCCAACATCATCGTCGACTTCGTCACCCTGCGCGCCTCCGAACCGACCAAGGCCGTGCTCGATCGCCTCGGCGCGCTCCTCTATACGCTGGCCCTGGGAGTCATGACCTGGCGGACCCTGCTCGGCGGGCTCAACGCGTGGCAATCGCAGTCGGGGACGATGATGATCGGCTTTCCCGAATGGATCATCTACAGCGCGATGATCCCGCCGCTGCTGCTGTGCACCGTCATCGGCCTGTGGCAGACGGTCTTCGGCTTCGGTTCCGAGGTCGCCGAGTGAGCTCCATCGAGGCGCCGTCTTCCTGCGGTCCGAAGGCCCGGCCATGAGTCCGCTCGCACTCACCGGCGCCATCTTCGGCGTCATGCTGCTGCTGATGGCGCTGCGCACGCCGATCGCCATCTCGATGTTCGTCGCCGGATCGGTCGGCTACCTCGCGCAGGCCGGCTGGGTGCCGTATTCCAACTTCCTCAACACCCAGGCCTTCGCCCGCTTCGCCAGCTACGACCTGTCGGTCATCCCCCTCTTCATCCTGATGGGCAACTTCGCCTCGCAAGGCGGCATCTCCAAGGCTCTGTTCGAGTTCGCCAGCATCGTCATGTCGCGCTTTCGCGGCGGCCTGGCGATGGCCGCCGTGCTCGCCTCGGGTGCGTTCGGTGCGATCTGCGGCTCGTCGGTGGCGACGGCGGCGACGATCACCTCGGTGGCGCTGCCGGAGATGCGCCGCCACGGCTACTCCGGACGGCTCGCCACCGGCACGCTCGCCGCGGGCGGCACGCTCGGCATCCTGATCCCGCCGTCGGTGCCGCTCGTCGTCTATGCGATCCTGGCCGAGCAGAACATCGCCAAGCTGTTCGCGGCGGCGATGATCCCGGGGCTGATCGCGGTGATCGGCTACATGATCGCGATCGCCGTCTACGTGCGCATCGTCCCCGGCCAGGCGCCGGAGCACGACCCGGAGGATCCGCCGCGGCTGACGCCGCGGATCGTCGGCGGCGTCGCGCCGATCGCGATCATCTTCACCGTCGTCTTCGGGGGCATCTACGGCGGCCTGTTCTCGCCGACGGAAGGCGCGGGGGTGGGCGCGGCGTCCACGTTCGTGGCCGCGCTGGCCCGCGGCGAGATCACCTGGCAGAAGTTCAAGAACTGCTTCTACGCCACCGCCACCGCCTCGGCGATGATCTTCCTGATCTTCCTCGGCGCCGACCTGATGAACTCGGCGCTGGCGCTGACCCAGGTCCCGGCGCAGCTCGGCAGCGTCGTCAAGTCCTGGGGCCTCTCACCCGTGATGGTCGTTGCCGCGATCATGGTCTTCTACATGCTGCTCGGCTGCGTGATGGACGAGCTCTCGGCGCTGCTGCTGACGATCCCGATCTTCTTTCCGATGATCATCGGGCTCGATTTCGGCATGCCGAGGGAATCGGTCGCGATCTGGTTCGGCATCGTCGTCCTGATGACGGTCGGGTTCGGCCTGCTGTCGCCACCCGTGGGACTCAACGTCTACGTGGTCAACGCCCTGGCCAAGGACGTGCCGATCGCCGAGAGCTACCGCGGGGTGATGCCGTTTCTCATCAGCGACCTGGTGCGCACGCTGCTGGTGCTGTTCTTTCCACCGCTGTCGCTGTGGATCCTCAAGTACATCGGCTGACGGGCCGCGCGCGAGTCGCCTTCTTAGGGCAAACCGCGACAACCGCGAGGCTCCGTTGACGTTACCTTTGCACCACCCGTTCGAACTAGGAGACTTCCCATGAAACGTCGTTCCCTGATCCAGGGCGCCGCCGCCGCGATGCTCGGCGCGCCCGCACTTTCCGGACTCGCCCAGCAGTCGGTGACGCTCAAGTTCCACACCTTCATGGCGCCGCTGTCGAACGTCTGGCTGACGATGCACAAGCCCTGGATGGACAAGGTCGAGAAGGAGTCGGGAGGGCGCATCAAGTTCGAGGCCTATCCGGCGATGCAGCTCGGCGGCACGCCGGTGCAGCTCTACGACCAGGCCCGCGACGGCGTCGTCGACATCGTCTGGACGCTGCCGGGCAGCACCGCCGGACGCTTCCCGCGGGTCGAGGTCTTCGAGCTGCCGTTCATCATGACCAATGCCGAGGCCACGTCCCGGGCCTACTGGGACTACGTGCAGACGCAGGCGCCCGACGAGTTCAAGGAGACGCACACCATCGCCCTGCACGTCCACGGCCCGGGGATGTTTCACTCGGCGACCAAGATGATCAAGTCGCCCGAGGACTTGAAGGGCATGAAGGTGCGCGGGCCGACGCGGCAGATCACCAAGCTGCTCGGCGCGCTCGGCGCGACGCCGGTCGGAATGCCGTTGCCCGGCATCCCGGATGCGCTGTCCAAGGGCACCATCGATGCCTGCGTGATCCCGTGGGAAGTCGTGCCGTCGATCAAGGTCGACGAGCTCACCAAGTTCCACACCGAGTTTCCCGCCAGCGGCAAGGCGCTCTACACGACGACCTTCGTGATGGCGATGAACAAGCCCAAGTACGAGAGCCTCGCGCCCGACCTGAAGAAGGTCATCGATGCCAATTCCGGCGCGGCGACCTCGGCCTGGCTCGGCAAGGTCCAGGAGAGCAACGACCCGATCGGGCGCAAGGCCGCGCTCGACAAGGGCGGCACCATCCACACCCTCACCAGCGCCGAGGCCCAGCCGTTCATCAAGGCTGCCGCGTCGATCGACGACGAGTGGGTCGCCGACATGAACAAGCGCAGCTACGACGGCAAGAAGCTGCTCGAGACCGCGCGCGGGCTGATCGCCAAGTACAAGAGCTAGGGCTTGGCGGGCGCCGTCGGCGCGCGCCGGGTCCGCTGTCGCGGGCCCGACCCGTTGCCTGCCGGTCGCGCTCGGGGCTCCCGCACCGGCGCTGCCTCGGCAATGAGGGGGGCGCCGGACTCGGCGCGGGCCACGGACGGGTCATCGGTAGCTGCCAGCGGGCCTGCCACGGTGCGCGTGGGTTCGAGCGCGATCTGCACCGGTTCCCGGTAGTAGCGATAACCCAGCAGAGCGACCCCGACTGCCCCAAGCGCCAAACCGGCCACATACCATCCGCGCCGCCGGCGGGCAGCATGGACAGCGGCGAGGCGCTGCGGGGCGAACGCCGCGTCGAGCAACGCTCGGTGGTCCACGGCTGGGCCGGGGGCATCGACGTAGGCGTCGGAAACACCGGGTCGCCGGCCGCGAGCAGGGGGCGCAATTCCGCAGGGCGACTCGAGGCTGGCAGGCCCGTCGAGACCGGCGCGTGGCGCCCGGTTTCCCGGCAAGGCGCGCTCGCAGTTCCAGCACGCCGGCGCATTCGGACCGTTCAGCACGCCGCAGCGGGCACAGCGGGAAAGCTGGGGATCGCGAATTCCCTCGGTGAACGACGACGTCACGATTCTTCAGGCCAAAAAACAAGTATGGCAATCGACATGCCAGCGGCCGAGGCGGGCCTCTCGTCACGCGTCGGCGCCCTGCGGCCGAGGGTGTCGGGACGTCGCGGCGGATGGCTATGATCGTTTCCACTTCCTCGCGCAGCGGCCACGGCCGACCCCAGAGTCCATGAGCGACCGACCCCACATCGTATTCATCGTCGCCGACGACCTCGGCTACGCCGACCTCGGTTGCTACGGCGGCCGCGAGCCCGTGTCGCCGGTTCTCGACGGGCTCGCTGCCGCGGGCCTGCGCTGCACGCAGGGCTATGCGAACTCACCGGTGTGCTCGCCGACGCGGTTCGCCCTCATGACGGGGCGCTACCAGTACCGCCTGCGCGGTGCCGCCGAGGAGCCGATCAACAGCCGCAGTCGCGGCAGCACCACGCTGGGCCTGCCGCCCGAGCATCCGACGCTGCCGTCCCTTCTGCGCGGAGCGGGCTACCGCACGGCCCTGGTCGGCAAATGGCATCTCGGTTATCCCCCGGCGTTCTCGCCGCTGCAGTCGGGCTACGACGAGTTCTTCGGGCCGATGTCGGGCGGCGTCGACTACTTCACCCACTGCGATTCTCGCGGCACGCACGACCTCTGGCAGGGCGAAGCGGAGCATCGAGAGGAGGGTTATCTGACCGACCTGATCTCGCGTCGCGCGGTCGACTGGATCGAGCGCGTCGCCACCCCCGACGGGCCGCCGTTCTTCCTCAGCGTCCACTACACGGCCCCCCATTGGCCCTGGGAGACGCGCGACGACGCCGCGCTCGCCGCCGAGGTCAAGGACAACCTCTTCCACCTGCACGGCGGCAACATCCACACCTACCGGCGCATGATCGGCCACATGGACGAGGGCATCGGCTGGATCCTGGCGGCGCTTCAGGCCAGGGGTGTCGCGCGGGACACGCTGATCGTCTTCACCAGCGACAACGGCGGCGAACGCTACTCCGACAACTGGCCGCTGGTCGGCGGCAAGATGGACCTCACCGAAGGCGGCATCCGGGTGCCGTGGATCGCCCGCTGGCCGGCCGTCATCGTCCCCGGTGGCGTCAGCGAGCAGCAGTGCATGACGATGGACTGGTCGGCGACGATGCTGGCCGCTGCGGGCGTTTCGGCCGACCCGGATCACCCGCTCGACGGCGTCTCGCTGCTGCCGGTGCTGCGAGACGCGGGCCACGCCTTCGAACGTCCGCTCTACTGGCGCATGAACCACCGGGCCCAGCGGGCACTGCGGCGCGGCGACTGGAAGTACCTGAAGGTCGATGAGCACGAATACCTCTTCGACATTCCCGCCGACGAGCGCGAGCGCGCCAACCACGCCAGCCGCGAACCGGCGCGGCTCGAGGCGATGCGCGCCGACTGGCTGGCGTGGAACGCGACGATGCCGCCGATACCCGCCGACGCGACCGTGAGCCTGGGCTACGGTGCGAAGGACATGCCGCAGCGCTGACCGACAAGGCGATGGACGACCCGCACGACTTGCAGCGCTTCGTGGACGCCCAGGAGCCGGTGTACGAACAGGTCCTGGTCGAACTCGCCCAGGGCGCCAAGACCAGTCACTGGATGTGGTTCGTCTTTCCGCAATTGCGCGACCTCGGCCGCAGCGCGATGGCGCGGCGCTACGGTCTCGCCTCGGCGGACGAGGCGCTCGCCTACTGGCAGCACGCGGTGCTCGGCCGGCGCCTGATCGAATGCACCGGGTTGCTGCTCGGCATCGAAGTCCGCAGCGCACGGCAGATCCTCGGCGCACCCGACGACCTGAAGCTGTGTTCGTCGATGACGCTGTTCGAGCGGGTCGCGCCACGCGAGCCTGCGTTCGGACGTGCGCTCGAGCGCTACTTCGGAGGCGTCCGCGACGTGGCGACGCTCGCGCTGCTGTGACCACGCCCGTTCGATCTGCGCGATTGCTCGCGCTCGGAATCGCTTCCTGCTGAATCACCAGGAGACTGGCCAACATGTCGCTGCGGACCTTCGCCTTCCTTCATCCGCTCGAAGCCGAGCGGCTGGCACCGTTTCGCGCCGCCCTGCCGGATGTGGAGTTTCTCGTCCCCGACGCGCCCGGCCTGCCGCCGGGAATCGATCGCGCCGAAGCTGCTGCGACGAGTTGGGACGGCCCGTCCGTCGATGACGTGCTCGCCGCCGCGCCGCGGCTGCGCTGGCTGCAGCATCGTGGCGCTGGCGTGGAGCGCCTAGCGACGGCGCGACTCGTCGCCAGCGACGTCGTCCTGACGAACGGCAGCGGCACCCACGCGCCCAACATCGCCGAGCATGTCCTCGCGCTGATGCTGGCCTTCGCGCGCGGGTTGCCGGGGTTGATCCGGGCGCAGCAGGAACGGCGATGGCAGCCGCCTTCGGCGCACGCGGTGTTCGAGCTCTCCGGCCAGACGTTGCTGCTGGTCGGCGTCGGCGCGATCGGCGCGGCGCTGGGGGCGCGCGCGGCTGCGCTCGGGATGCGTGTCGTCGGCGTCGGCCGGTCAGGCCGCGCCGCAGCACCCCCTGGCGTCGAGCGCGTGGTCGGCTTCGAGGCCCTGGATGCCGCCCTGGCGACGGCGGACCACGTCGCGATCTCGCTGCCGTTGACGCCGCAGACCCGGCAGTGCTTCGATGCCGCTCGCCTGGCGGGCGTCAAGCGCGGGGCCCATGTCTACAACGTCGGTCGCGGCGCGACGATCGATCTCAATGCGTTGCTCTCTGCCCTGCGTTCGGGCCACATCGCGGGCGCGGGTCTCGATGTCACCGAGCCCGAGCCGCTGCCCGCCGATTCGCCCCTGTGGGCCGAGCCCGGCGTCGTCATCACCGCACATTCCGCGGGCAACACCCCGCATTCATGGGAACGCCACCAGCGCCTGCTGCTCGAAAACCTGGGCCGGTTCGCGCGCGGCGAAGCCCTGCTCAACGTCGTCGACAAGCGTCTGGGCTACTAGTCTCCATCCTGCATCGGCGCCCCTGCGATCGGCGCCCCTTCTTTCCGGAGTCCTCCATGTCCGCCACGAACCGCCCCGAGGAGCCCCGCACCGACGCGAAGCCGGTGCGACGCTTCCGCGATCCTGCCTATGCCCCCCAGGCGCCGACGCTGGGCGCACTGCGCACCCGGATCGACGCGCTCGACGCGCAGATCGTCGAACTGCTCGCGCAGCGAGCGCTGTGCGTCAAGGACGCGACGCGCTTCAAGCGGACGTCGTTCGAGGTCACGGCGCCCGAGCGCCAGGCACAGGTGTTTTCCCGGGTGCGCGCCCTCGCTGCGGCCCATGCCGGACAATTCGAATCGTTGCCCGATGTCGTCGAGGCGACCTACCGCGTGCTCGTGGCCGGCTTCATTGCCGGCGAGGAGCGCTTCTTCGCCGAAACGGAACCCATCGATCCATGAACCCACTCCGCCGCTCCGTCCTGTCCGCCAGCTTCCGATCCGTCGCCGCGCTGGCGCTCGCCGCCACCGCCCTCGGTGCGCAGGCACAGGCCGCGAACTGGCCCTCGCGCCCGATACACATCGTCATTCCGTACGGCGCCGGCTCCTCGCCGGACGTGTTCGCGCGGATGATCGCCGAGAAGATCTCGCCGAAGCTCGGCCAGCCCGTCATCGTCGAGAACCGGCCCGGAGGTGGCGGCAACAACGGTACCGGGTCGGTGGCCAAGGCGGCTGGAGACGGCTACACCTTCCTCGTCAGCACCAACGGTCCGCTGGTCTACAACACGGTCATCAACAAGAAGCTGCCCTACGACCCCTTCACGGAACTGCGGCCGGTCGTGCTCGGCGGCTCCCAGGCCAACATCTGTGCGGTGCCGACGAGTTCGGGCATCAACAACCTGCAGGAACTGGTCAAGTCGATGAAGGCCAATCCCGGCAAGTACAACTTCGCCTCGACCGGCCTGGGCAGCCTGTCGCAGCTCGGCGTGGAGATGCTGAAGGCGCGCACCAACACCTTCGCGGTGCACATCCCCTACGCGTCGTCGCCGCTGGCGATCCTCGCCGTCCTGCAAGACGACGTGCAGTTCGCCTGCGTCCCTGCGATCGCGGTGATGCCGCAGGTCAAGGCCGGCAAGCTGCGGCCGCTGGCGGTCTCGACCGCCAAGCGCAGCGCCTTGACGCCTGAGATTCCGACGATGAAGGAAGCGGGCTTCCCCGACGTCGAGAACATGGCCTGGATGGCGGTGATGGCTCCGGCGAGCACGCCGACGGAGATCGTCACGCGGATGAACCAGGAGATCAATGCCGCGCTCGCATTGCCCGAGGTCCGCGAGAAACTCGCGTTGCAGTTCATGGAGCCGGTCGGCGGCTCGGCCGAGGACCTGCAGAAGTTCCTGCAGCAGGAACTGCGGATGATGACGCCGATCATCAAGCGCAGCGGCGCGACCGCCGACTGACAGGCGCGCCGGCTTGACGCTGCTGCCGTCGGTCTCGCGTCGCGCGGCGGACGCGGCGGAGATCGATGCCGCGATCGCTTGGCTGGATTTCGCGCCGGGGGTGTATTTCGGCTGCGACGCCGGGGTCGCGGGCTTGCATCCGCTGCAGGCGACGCTGCTGGTCGATCCCGCCCTCGTCATCCGGGTCTTCGCCGACGGGGCCGAGGTCGAAGCCCTCGACGCCTTCGGTGCCGCGCTGCTCCGCCATCCGGACCTCGCCGCCTTCGATGCGGCACTCGGCCGCGGCCCGGGCCGAAGTGCGATCGCCGCAGCCCGGGCGTTCCTGGCCGCCTTCGCCGCCCGGGACGGAGTCGCGCTCGTCGGCGCACTGCGCTTCGAGGCGCACCTTCTTGGCACTGCGGCAACCGCCGAACATGTCGCGGCGCCGCAGCAGCAGCGGCAGCGATCCCAGGTGCAGGCGCAGGCGGAGATGCAATCGCAATCGCAACCGCAGTCTCCGCGCGAGGCGGCCGAGGCGCTGCCGAACGGCGACCCGGCCGACGCCGGCGCGGGGATCGGCATGCTGTTCTTCGGCCGGACGTATTTCGAGCGCGATGGAAGCGGCGCCTGGCATCGCAGCGAACTGCATTTCGCGGATGCGGCGCTCGACGCTTCGGTGCCCGGCGCTGCGCAGCGGGTGCCGCGCGCGGGCAGCGATCCGGTCGGCGCGAGCAGCGCGCACGACGATGGCGATGGCGATGGCGATGGCGATGGCGCTGGCAATGGCAATGGCAATGGCAATGGCAATGGCAATGGCGTCGATGCTGCGCGACCGGTGTCCCCGCGCGGCGACGTTGCCCCGGGCCCGGAGCCCGTCGACGACTTCGAGCGCGGTGGCTACGCCGCCGTGGTCGAGCAAGCGCTCGAATGGCTGGTGCGCGAACCGCTGGTGTCGCTGACCCTGAGCCAGAGCTTTCGCCGCCGCGCTCCATCCGCCGCGGCGGCGCCGGCATTCGCGGCGCTGCGCCGCGCGAACCCGGCACCGGCGACGTTCTTCGTCAACACCGGCGCCGGCGAGCGCTTCTTCGGCGCGTCGCCGGATCTGCAGCTGGTGGTGCGGGACGGCGAGGTCGAGTCCTTCCCCGTCTGCGGCACCGTCGCGCGTGGCCATGGCCCCGTCGGCGAGGCGGACGCGCTGCGCCGTCTTTTCAACGAGGACGTCGACGCCGCATCGCTGGCGGTCTGCAGCGACGCCCTGCGCAACGATCTCGCGCCGCTCTGCGTGCCCGGGTCGCTCGTCCTGAGGGACCGGCGCCGTCCGCTGGCGCTGGCGACCGTCGTGCACACGGTCGATCGGCTCGGCGGTCGACTGGCGGCCGGCTTCGATGCCTGGGACGCGATCGTCGCCACCGCGGCGCCGGTGATGGTCACCGGGACGCCGCGGCGTCTTGCCCTGGCCGCGATCGCGGCGCTCGAGGCCGGTCCGCGCGGCTGGTACGGCGGCCTGATGCTGCGGGTCGCAGCGAACGGCGACGCCACCGTCGGCACGATCCTGCGAGCCGCGACGCTGCGCGGCGGCGTGGCCGAGGTGCGCACCGGTGGCGACCTGATGTCCGACTCGGATCCGGGGCGCGAGGAACACGAGTCGCGGGTGAAGGCGGTGTCGCTGTGGCGAGCGCTCGGCCTGTCGGTGGATCCGTCGCTGCAGCAGTCGATGGCCGGCGCCATGGAGAGGGCGCACGCTGGCGATGAGCCGCCGCTGCCTTCGGCCGTCGCGCTGTGTGCCGAAGGCGATCCCTTCGCCGCCGCGATGGCCGAGACGCTGTTCGCGCTGGGGCTGCGGATCGAGCCATCGGCCGAACTCGTGATCCTGCTCGACGGCGACGTCGCGGGTGGCGCCGAAGCGGTGCGTCGAGCCGGCGTCGTCGCCGTCGGCGATGGCGCGGCACGACTGCTTCAACTCAGCGGCTTTCCGCTCGTCGCGATCCGCCCCGAGCACGGCCGGCCGCTGCGTTGCATGCCGGCGGCCGCGGCACCGTGGCCGGAGCGCCGCGCCTTCGACGCCCTGCGCTACGCGACGCTGGCGATCGACTGGGCCCCTGCGCGGATCGAGGACGCCGGCTGGGTGATCTGGGCCCACGACGAGGCCGGGCGACCGGTCGTGCTGGCCCACGCCGCGCAGCGCCAGGCTTGCCTGCTGCTGCGTCCGGAGTCGCTGCTCTCCGATCCGCTGGCTCGAGTGGCGCTGCGCGCCGCCATCGCCTTTGTGGCGGGCAGCGATCCGGCCGGTACGCCCGTCCGGATGGTGGCCCCGGGCGCTGCCGGTCCGTTGACGTCCGGGCTCTGACGCGGGCTCTGAGACGGGCTCAGGCGCGCGCGGGCGCGCTGATGCGGCCCTCCTGTCAAGATCGGCTCAAGCGCGGGGCGGCACATTGCCAGCGAGGCGCCTGCAATGTTCGAGCGCCGCCCCGATCAGGTTGGCGTTGGCCTCGGGGGTGCGAAATGCGGAGTGCGCCGACAGGGTGACATTCGGCAGCGTCGTGAACGCATGCCCGGCCGGCAGCGGCTCGATCGCGAAGACATCGAGGCCGGCATGCGCGATTCGCCCCGAGGCGAGTGCGTCGAGCAGGGCGTCCTCGTCGACGAGGGCGCCGCGCGCGGTGTTGACGAGCAGCGCGCCCGGCCGCAGCAGCGCCAGCTTCTCGCGCGTCAGCAGGCCGCGCGTGTCGTCGCACAGCAGCAGGTGCAGGGAGAGGGCATCGCTCGTCGCGAGCAACGCATCGAGGTCGAGGAAACGGACCCCGGGATGCTCGCGAGGCGTGCGATTCCAGGCGACGACGTCCATGCCGATGCCCATCGCCAGGCGCGCGACCTCCGCGGCGATGCCACCGAAGCCGACAAGACCCAGCGTCTTGCCGGTGAGCTGCATGCCTTCGGTGCGCAGCCAGGTGCCCGCGCGCATCGCGCCGTCCATGCGGGCAAAGCCGCGTGCGGCGGCGAAGAGCAGGCCGACGGCGCACTCGGCGACGGCGGTGTCGCCGTAGCCCTTGATGATGTCGACCGAGATGCCGAGGTCGGCAAGACGCTCCGGGTCCATGTAGCTGCGCGCGCCGGTGCCGAGGAAGACGACGTGGCGCACGCTCGGACAGCGTCGCGCGACCGCCTCCGGAAAGTTGGTGTGGTCGATGACGGCGATGTCGGCCCCGGCGAGGGCCTCCGGCAGCTCGTCGGGCGTGATGTCCGGCCGGCCGACTCTGATGTCGAAGCCTTCCCGGTCGCTCCCCCGATGGAGTTGCCGGGCGAGGTCGGCCAGAGCCGGATTGACGTCGACGAAAGCTGCGTGCATCAGCCCATTTTGCCCGCTGCCCGCTGCCCGCTGTCCGCACCGGCGGCCGGACTCCAGCGGTCGGCGCGATCAGGCTTCGTAATTCAGGCGCAGGCCCGGGACCGGCCAGTCGTCGATCGCGATCAGGCGGCCGCTGCCGGACAGCGTGACGTAGGCGGTGCGCAGGTCCGGACCGCCGAAGCACAGGTTGGTGGTGTAGCGGTCCGGCAGCGGCACGTGCCGCGTCGACCCACCGGCGGGATCGACGATGCTGATGCCGCCGTGCAGCAGCGTGGCCACGCAGAGGCGTCCGGTCGCGTCCAACGCCATCGAGTCGAAGCGCTGGTAGTGGCCGCCGGGGGCGGCGACGACCATGCGGCCGCCGTGCGGCGAGGGCCAGCCGTCCTTGCGGACTTCGCCGGGAGCACTGATGTCGAAGGCCCAGACGCGCGCGCCTTCGGTCTCGGCGTAGTAGAGCGTCGAGCCGTCCGGCGACAGGGCGATGCCGTTCGGGGTCATCACCGGGCGGGCGATCACCTTGGCGTGGCTGCCGTCGGGGCGAGCGTAGTAGATGCCGCCGCGATCGATCTCGCGCTCCCGCACCTTGCCCAGGTCGGTGAAGTAGAAGCCGCCGTGGACGTCGAAGACGATGTCGTTCGGTCCGCGCAGGCGGAGCTCCTCGACGGTGTCGTAGAGCCGTTCGAAGCGCCCGGTGGCGAGGTCGACGCGCTCGATGCGGCCGCCCGAATAGTCGTCGGCCTGGCCGATCGGGCGGTGGCAGCCGTCGGCCTCGGTCGTCCAGCGAAAGCCGCCGTTGTTGCAGACATAGACGGCGCCGTCCGGACCGATCGCGGCGCCGTTCGGACCACCGCCGAGCGCGGCGATCACGTCGACGCGCCCTGCCGGCGTGACGCGGCTCAGCGTGCCGCGTGCGATCTCGACGAGGATCACCGAGCCGTCGTCCATCGCGATCGGCCCCTCGGGAAACTGCAGGCCGCTGGCCATCTCTCGAATCTTCATGCGCCGCTCCACCGGGACAGACGCGGCGCCGATACCCGCCGTGCGGCGATTGTGCGACCGGCCGCCGGCGCGAAGCAGGCGGCGTGGCTGCGCCGGTCCCCGGGCGTCAGCTGCCGGTGCGGCGAGCCCCGCGGCGATCAGGCGATGAGTGGAGCGGCTGCCGGCACGTTCCGGTCGATGGATTGCGCCGCGGTCGACGGGCTCGGAGCGGTGGGGACGGCGCTGGCCGCCGTCGCGGCGGCGGCGTCGCGCATCGGCCGCAGCGGCGGCCGGCCGACCTGCAACAGCTGCAGGCCCGCCGCGGCCCAGGCCGGCCCGTCCAGGACGTTGCGGCCGTCGAGCACCAGCCCGTCGCGCAATGCAGCGGCGGCGGATGTCGGCGAGAAGTGACGGAACTCGTCCCACTCGGTTGCCAGAACCAGGGCGTCGGCGTTGTCGATCGCCGCGGCAGCGCTGTGGCACCAGGCGATGCGGGCGTCTCCGTCGAGGAGGCGCCGGGCGCTGCCGATGGCCACCGGATCGAAGACCGCTACCTGTGCTCCGGCGCCGAGCAGCTGCTCGATCATTGCCAGGCTCGGCGCCTCGCGCATGTCGTCGGTGCCGGGTTTGAAAGCCAGTCCCCACACCGCGATCCGCCTCCCGCGCAGGCCTCCGCGACCGGCGTAGAACGCGTTCAGTCGGTCGAAGGCCCAGCGGCGCTGCCCGCCGTTCACCTGCTCGACCGCCTGCAGGATCGCCGGCCGCACGCCGTGCTGGATGGCGGTGTGGGTGAGCGAGGACACGTCCTTCGGGAAGCACGAGCCGCCATAGCCGATGCCGGCACGGAGGAAGTCGCGGCCGATGCGCGCGTCGCTGCCGATGCCCTCGCGGACCTCCTCGATGTCGGCCCCGCTCGCCTCGGCGATCGCCGCGATCTCGTTGATGAAGCTGACGCGGGTGGCGAGCATCGCGTTGGCCGCGTACTTGCTGAGCTCCGCGCTGCGCGTGGACATTCGCAGGAGGCGCGCACCGCGGGCGGTCAACGGCTCGTAGGCCTTCAGCAGCGCCGACGCGTCATCGGCACTGGCCGCGCCGACCACGATCCGGTCGGGGTCCATGAAGTCGTGCACAGCGCTGCCTTCGCGCAGAAACTCGGGATTGCCGATGACGGGCACACGCCATGTGATGCCGCGCGCGCGCAGCTCGGCGGCCACCAGCTTCTGCAGCCGGTCCGTCGTGCCGACCGGCACTGTCGACTTGATGACGACCGTCGCCGGCCGACCCAGCATGGAGCCGATTCGGGCCGCGGCCGCTGTGACCGCGACGAGGTCGGTTGCGCCGTCCTCGTCGGCAGGGGTGCCGACGGCGATGAAGACAAGCTCCACCCCTTCCAGGGCTTCTCCCAGTTCGGTGGTGAAGCGCAGCCGGCCTTCGGCCTGGGTCGCGTTCACGATCGCCTCGAGCCCTGGCTCGTAGATCGGGATCGTCCCGGCGCGCAGCGCCAGGACCTTTTTCGGGTCGGCGTCGACCGCCCAGACGTCGTGGCCGATCCGGGCCAGGCAGGCCGCGCCGACCAGGCCTACGTAGCCGGAGCCGATGACGGCAATGCGCATCGGCGCGCCTGAGGTGGCGGAAGGACTCGTTCGGGTTCCGTCGGGGTGCATCGTCCGCCTGGGAATAGTGGTGTCGGAGCGGATACCGGGCAAGCGGTGTGCCCGGACGGAGGTCGGTTTCCGGCGCAGCCGCGTGACGCGCCGATGGCGAGCGCGACGACACGCCCCGTGACGCCAAGGCACATCGATTGCTGCCCTCCCGCAGAACCTCCGCTTGCCATGCCGCACGATCTCGAGCTTCCGACGTCGCTTCTGGGTGCACCCAGCGCATGATTCCGTTCGCCCGTTCCCCACAGGGCGCTGCCGGCGTGCAGCGCACCGCGAACGTCGCCGCGTCGACCCTGCCTCTGGACGGCCTGCGCCTGTCCGTCGTCATCCCTACATCGCGGCGTCCCGACCTCCTGTGCCGCTGCCTCGCCGCGGTCCTCTCGCAGACGCTGGATCGTGCGGCCTACGAGGTCATCGTCGTCGACGACGGCCAGTCCAGCGACACCCAGGCGGTCGTCGATGCGTTTCGCCTGCGCCCCGATGCGCCCGTGGTGCGGCTCGTGCGGCCCCGCCACGGCTGGGGCCCGGCGATCGCGCGCAATGCCGGCTGGCGGGCGGCGTACGGCAAGGTCATCGCCTTTACCGGGGACGACATGGTTCCCGCCTCGGACTGGCTGGCCAACGGCGAGCGCGCGCTGGTCCCGGGCCTCGTCGCGCTGTGCGGAGCAGTGTCGCGGCCACGCGTCGATTCACGCGTCGAGCGGCGTACCGGCAACGAGCCCGAACGCATGCGGCGCTCCGGTTTCGCCTCGACGAATGCGTTCGTCCGGCGCAGCGCGCTGCTGACGACCGGCGGATTCGACGAACGCTTCCATTGCGAGTGGCGCGAGGACTCCGACCTGCAGTTCCGCCTGCTGCGCGACGCCGGCCCCGTCGGCCGGAGCCCCGAGACCGTCGTCGAGCACCCCGCGGTGCGTCCGTCGTGGGGCGCATGCCTGACCCAGCAGAAGAGTGCGTTCTTCGATGCGTTGCTCTACAAGAAGCACCCTCGGCTCTACCGCGAACAGATCCGGCGATCGCCTCCATGGGTCCACTACGCCATCGTCGCTCTCGTCCTGGCCGCGATCGTGCTCTGGTTTGTCGGCATCGGGGGTTCGGCCGTGACGAGCCTGGCGCTTGCGCTTGCGGGCATCGGCCGTGTGGCCGCGCAGCGCCTGGGACGCGTGGCCCGGACGCCCGAGCGCGTCGTCGAGACGCTGTTCACTTCTGCGCTGATCCCCTTCCTTTGCGTCTATTGGCGCCTGCGTGGCGCGCTCCACTTCCGCGTCCTCTTCCTCTGACGACGGGCGGACGATCCCGGTGCCGGGCGGCCACCGGATAATCGGCCCACATGATCGACCTGGCGACGCGACTGTTCGGCCCGTGGGTGCGCATCGTCGATCGCCAGACGTTGCGGGCCGACCTGCTCGCCGGCATCCTCGGCGCGTTGCTGGTGTTGCCGCAGGGTCTGGCCTTCGCGACGCTCGCCGGCCTGCCGCCCGAGTACGGCCTCTACACCGCGATCGTGCCGTGCGTGGTGGCGGCGCTGTTCGGCTCCAGCTGGCACGTCGTCTCGGGTCCGACGAACGCCAATTCCCTGGCGCTGCTGGCGGTGCTCGCGCCGTTGGCGGCGGTCGGCTCGCCGGCCTACATCCAGTTGGCGCTGGCGGTCACGGTCCTCGTCGGCCTGATGCAGTGGGGCATCGGCATCCTGCGGCTCGGCGGACTCGCCAACTTCATCTCGCCGTCGGCGCTGAAGGGCTTCACCAGCGGGGCTGCGGCGCTGATCGGCCTGCACGCGCTGATCGATTTCGCCGGCCTGCCTGCGCCCGTGGAACACGGCACCTGGCCGGTGCTGTCGCAGATCGGCCGCCACATCGGCGACGCCGCGCCGGCGGCGCTTCTGGTGTCCTTCTTCACGGTCGCGGTCGTGCTGGCGGCGCGGCGCCTGGTGCCACGCTGGCCGTCGATGCTCCTCGGGCTGGTGGCTGCGATGGCGCTGGCGTTCGGCTTGAACCGGTTCGCCCCGGGCCTGGGCGAGATCGCGTTCGTCGGCGCCATCCCCCGGATCTGGCCGCACTTCCAGCTGCCGGCGCTCGATGTCGCGAAGATTCCCGAGCTGCTCGGCATCGCCTTCGCACTCACGATCGTCGCTCTCGGGCAGGCGATCTCGATCGCCAAGGCCATCGCGGCGCGCTCCGGACAGGCCATCGACGCGAACCGCGAGTTCCGCGGCCAGGGCCTGTCGAACATCGTCGGCGGGTTGTTCGCGTCGTACGTCTCGTGCGGATCCCTCAACCGTTCGCTGCCGAACTACGAAGCCGGGGCGCGGACGCCGCTGTCTGCGGTCTTCGCGTCGGCCTGGCTGCTGCTGCTGCTGGCGTTCGTCGGCCCGCTGCTGGCGCGGATCCCGTTTGCCGCCATCGCGGCCCTGCTGGTGCTGGTCGCCTGGTCGCTGTTCGACATTCCGGGGTGGCGGCGCCTGTGGACCCATGGGCGGCAGGAGTTCGCCATCGCCGCTGCCACGGCGGTGGCCACGGTGACGATCCGGCTCGAGATGGCGATCCTGCTGGGCACTCTGATGTCGCTGGTGAGCTATCTCTACCGGACGTCGCGGCCGTCGCTGCGCGTGATGGGCTTCGACACCGCCGAGTCCGGTCGACCGTTCGTCGTCCGCGCCGATGTACCGGTGCCGCTTCCCGAATGTCCGCAGCTGAAGATGGTGCGGATGGAAGGAGAGGTCTATTTCGGAGCCTTGGCGCATGTCAGCGACCAGCTGCGCGATCTGCGGGCGACGCCGGGCGCCCCGAAGCACCTGCTGGTGATGGCCAAGAGCATGAACTTCATCGACCTGCCGGCAGCAGACCTGTGGCGCGGCGAGCTGGATGCGCGCCGCCGCAACGGCGGCGACCTGTACTTCCACCGGCCGCGCTCCGGTGTGCTCGACCTGTGGCGGCGGATCGGCTTCCTGGCAGAGCTGGGCCCCGACCACATCTATCCGGCCAAGCGCGTCGCCATCGCCTCGATCCTCGAGCGCCTCGACCGCGGCATCTGCGCTCACTGCACGGTGCGCGTCTTTGCGGAGTGCAAGACGCTGCCGCCACCGGAAGTCCCGACCGTGGGCCCGGGGACCCGGCGATGAGCCGCCGGCGTTGACGCGATGCGCACGGATTTCACCCCGTGCGCCATCGACCGCCGTAAGAGGGGTATCGCAACCCTTCGGAGACTTCCATGCCCACCCGCCGCCTGGCCCTCGTTCTTCTCGGCACCGCCATCTCCGCCGTCGCCGCCCCGGCGCGGGCAGCCGGACAGCTCGTCGACGTCGAGCTCGTCGATCGGAGTGAAAACCGGCTGTTGCCGATGCACCGGTACGGCGGCGCTGCCTGGGTCGCCGGCCAGCCGGGCAACCGCTACGCGATCCGGCTGGCCAATCGGAGCGCTGGGCGCGTCCTGGTCGTGCTGTCGGTCGACGGCGTCAATGCGATCAGCGGCGACACCGCCGCGCTCGGGCAGACCGGGTACGTCCTCGGTCCCTATGCCCGCGCCGAGATCACCGGCTGGCGCAAGAGCCTGTCGGAAGCCGCGGCGTTCTACTTCACGACCCTGCCGGATTCCTACGCGGCCCGCACCGACCGGCCCGAGAACGTCGGCGTCATCGGCGCTGCGATCTTCCGCGAGCGCGCCTCCAGGCCTGAGCCGGACCTGTCAGCCGCGCCGCTGCAGCGTCAGACACCCAGCCGGAACGCCGCCGGCGAAGCCGGGGCCAGCGCCAAGTCGGCCGCGCCGGAATCGAGTTCACTCGCGCGCGACCGCGCCGATGCCATCGGCGAGCTCCGTGCCGAGCGTCGTCTGGGCACCGGCCACGGCGAGCGGCTGTACTCGCCGACATCGTCGGTCGCCTTCGAGCGGGCGAGCCGCGAGCCGGCAGAGATCGTCCGCGTCCGCTACGACAGTCTGCCCCGGCTGGTCGCCATGGGCGTGATCGACGGCGGCGGCGCAGCCCACGCCCCGGAGGCGTTTCCGCGCTTCGCGCCGGATCCGCGCTGACCCCTCAGCCCCAGACTTCCTGGGCGACCTCGACGATCAGGCGCAGCTTGGCGCGCTGGGCCTCGACGGCGATGTCGTTGCCATGGACGGTGCTCGAGAAGCCGCACTGCGGCGAGAGGCAGAGCTGGTCGAGCGGGACGTACTTCGCGGCTTCGTCGATGCGGCGCTTGATGTCGTCCTTCGATTCGAGCTGACCCAGCTTGGTGGTCACCAGCCCGAGGACCACGGTCTTGCCCTTCGGCAGGAAGCGCAGCGGCTTGAAGTCGCCGGAGCGGGCGTCGTCGTACTCGAGGAAGTAGCCGTCGACGTCCATCTCCGACAGCAGCGCCTCGGCCACCGGCTCGTAACCGCCCTGCGCGGCCCAGGTGCTCTTGAAGTTGCCGCGGCAGAGGTGCACCGCCAGTGTCATGCCGGCCGGCTTCTGAGCGACGACGCGATTGATGAAGCTCGCGTAGCGGTGCGGCAACTCGTCGGGATCGTCGCCGCGCGAGCGCGCCGCCTCGCGCATCTTGTCGTCGCAGAGGTAGGCGAGGTTGGTGTCGTCCATCTGCACGTAGGTGCAGCCGGCCGCGGCGAGCGAGCGCAACTCGTCGCCGTAGGCGTTGGCGACGTCCTGGTAGAACGGCTCGAGGTCGGGGTAGTGCTCGCGGCTGATGCCGGCGCGGCCGCCGCGGAAATGCAGCATCGTCGGCGACGGGATCGTCACCTTCGGCGTCTTCCCGGAAGCGACCTTCGACTTCAGGTACTCGAAGTCGGCGAGCTGGATGTCCTTGACGTGGCGCACCTTGTCGATCACCCGCATCACCGGCGGGGCGAGTTCCTGGGTGCCATCCGGTTTCTGGATGGTCACCGGGATGTCGGTCTTGACGCCACCGAGCTGCTCGAGGAAATCGATGTGGAAGTAGGTCCGCCGGAACTCGCCGTCGGTGATGCTCTGCAGGCCGACGTCCTCCTGGAACCTGACGATCTCGGCAATGGCGTCGTCCTCGACGGCGCGCAGCTGCTCCGGGGTGATGTCGCCCTTGTGCTGCTTCTCGCGCGCGTCGAGCAGGCGTTTCGGACGCAGGAAGCTGCCGACGTGATCGGCGCGAAAGGGTGGCTGGGCGCGGTGGGTCATGAGGGGCTCCTGGGGCGGTTCGGCGCGGATCGCGCGTGATGGCGACGATCATAAGTTGGCGCGACGACGTCCCCGATCGTGCCACGACGGCGGTGCCAGGCCCGGAAGGCGAGGCGCTGCAACGCCGCCGACGTTTGCTACATTCGGCTGCAAAGGCGCCGTTCCGGCCGCCCGTCGACAACATCCCCTGGAGAGTGTTCATGCACAGCAAACGCCATCTCATTCGCGCGGCGATCGGCCTCGCCGCCGCCTGCGCCGTTTTCGGCGCGCTGGCCCAGGCGGCGCCGTTCAAGATCGGCTTCATCCTGCCGATGACCGGCCAGCAAGCCTCCACCGGCAAGCAGATCGAGGCTGCGATCAAGCTCTATGTCGCGCAGAACGGCAGCAGCGTCGCCGGCCGCAAGGTCGAGGTCATCCTCAAGGACGACGCCGGCGTCGCCGACACCACCCGGCGCATCGCGCAGGAGCTGGTCGTCAACGACAAGGTCGACGTACTCGCCGGCTTCGGCACCACGCCGCTCGCCTTCGCGACCGCGCCGATCGCCACGCAGAGCAAGACGCCGATGGTCGTCACCGCTGCGGCGACGTCGTCGATCACCGAGGCCTCGCCCTACATCGTGCGCACCAGCTTCACGCTGCCGCAAGCCACCGTGCCGATGGCCGACTGGGCGGCGAAGAACAAGATCAAGCGCGTCGTCACCTTCGTCTCCGACTACGGGCCGGGCATCGACGCCGAGAAGTTCTTCAAGAGCCAGTTCAAGCTCGACGGCGGCGAGATCATCGGCGAGATCCGCTCGCCGCTGCGCAGCCCCGACTTCGCCCCGTTCCTGCAGAAGGTCGCCGACCTCAAGCCCGACGCCGTGTTCGTGTTCCTGCCGTCGGGGCAGGGTGCGGCCTTCATGAAGCAGTTCGGCGAGCGCGGCCTCGACAAGTCGGGCATCCGCCTGATCGCCACCGGCGACGTGACCGACGACGACCAGCTCAACGAGATGGGCGACGTGGCGCTCGGCGTCGTCAACTCCCACCACTACTCGGCGGCGCACCCGTCGGCGCTCAACAAGAAGTTCGTCCAGGCGTTCGAGGCCGCCAACAAGTTCCGCCCGAACTTCATGGCGGTCGCCGGCTACGACGGCATGCGCGTGATCTACAAGGCGCTCGAAGCGACCAAGGGCAAGGGCGGCGGCGATGCGCTGCTGGCGGCCATGAAGGGCCAGCTGTTCGAGAGCCCGCGCGGCCAGGTCCTGATCGACGCCCAGACGCGCGACATCGTCCAGGACATCTACATCCGCAAGGTCGAGCGCGTGCCGGCGATGGGCAACCAGCTCTACAACGTCGAGTTCGACGTGCAGAAGGCCGTGAAGGACCCGGCCAAGGTGAAATGACGGCGGCCACGGGGGCGAGATGACCTATCTGGAGCAGCGTCGGCACGAACTGCGCAAGCGGCGCATCCAGATGATCGACGGCAGCCTGACCATCAACTCGCAGACGGTCGACGCCGGCGCCAGCGCGCGCGTCTTCGCCGACGCCTACTGGGGCTTCGCCTCGACGCCGGACACCGATGCCGCCAGCCTCGGGCGCATCGCCGACGCGGCGCTCCGCAACGCCGGCGCGATGGCGCGGTTCGGACCGCGAACGATGCCGGCGCTGGCCCCGGGCATCGGCCGCGGCGAGCACGTCTACCGCGGGCAGCCCGCCCTCGGCCAGACCGAATGCGTGCAACGCCTCTCCGCCCTCGGTGCCTGGTCTCGCCGGACCTACCCGGAACTGAAGTCGGTCCGACTGCTGATCGGCGACGAGCACCACACGAAGCGCGTGTCGACGAGTGCCGGCAGCGACGTGCTGAGCAGCATCCAGCGCGCCCTCTGCTACGTGACGTTCATCGCCGAAGGCGCCGATGGCGCCCCGGTCGAGCTGACCCAGTCGCTCTCGACCAAGGGCAGCCTGGCCGATCTCGACTTCTCGGTGGAGACGCTGGGGCCGGCGCTCGCAGAGCTGTATCGCCATCTACAGGCCAAGCGCGTTGCCGTGCCGGCACGGGGCGGACAGCATCGCGTCGTGCTCGGTCCCGAACTGGCGGGGATGCTCGCCCACGAGGCGATGGGTCATCCGTGCGAGGCCGATCTGGTGCTCGGCGGCGCAGTCACCCGCGACCTCGTCGGCCGGCGTGTCGCCAGCGAACTCGTCACGATGATCGACTACGCGCACACCTGCGGCGGTTCCGAGACGCTGATCCCCGTGTACGCCGACGACGAAGGCACTCCGGCGCAGGATGCGGTGCTGATCGATCGCGGCATCCTGACGTCGTTCATGAGCAGTCGCGAAACCGCCGCGCGCCTTGGCATCGCGGCGACGGGCAGCGCGCGAGCCTACGCCCCCGACGACGAACCGCTCGTGCGGATGCGCAACACGGCCATCCTGCCGGGCACGCACAAGCTCCAGGCGATGATCGACGAGGTCGACGACGGCTACCTGCTGCTCAAGACCGGCAACGGCCAGGCCGACTCGACCACCGAGTTCATGTTCGGCATCACCCTGGCCTACGAGATCCGCAAGGGGCGCGTCGGGGCGGCGATCCGCGACACGACGCTGTCGGGGTCGGCGATCAAGGTCCTGCAGAGCGTCGACGCAGTCTCGGACGACATGTACTGGAACTGTTCGGGCTATTGCGGCAAGAAGCAGCCGATGGTCGTGTCGATGGGGGGACCGGCGCTGCGCGTGCGTGCTCACCTGGGCGGGCAATGAGCGAGACGAGTGGCCCGCTGGGAGTCGCCGCGGCACGGGCGCTGGCGCTGATGAGCGCCGCCGGTTTCGACCAGGCGCGGGTCAGCGTCGGCGAGGCCCGTGTCGACGAGCTCAGCATCGCGCACAACGAGCCGAGCCTGCTGCGCACGACCGAGACCCGCCAGGTCACGCTCGTCGGCGTCGTCGGCGCACGCATGGCCAGCACCGAAGTGGCCGACACGAGCGAGGCCGCGCTGCGCGAATGCATAGGGGCCCTCTTCGACGACGCCAAGGCGGCGCCCGAGGATCCGGCCCACACGGTCTCTTCCGGGCAGCGCGCAGTCATCGTTCAGGGGCCGCAGCGGCCCGACTTCGACCTTCTTGCCGCCAAGGCTGTGGAGCTGCTCGAATTCCGGCTGCGCGAGACGCCGCGCATGATGATCGACGAGGGCGAAGTCAAGCACACGCTGCGGCGCTGGCACACGCTGACGAGCGCGGGCAGCGACATCGCTTGCAGCGTCGGCTGCTACTCGATCGGCGCGTTCGGCACCGCGCGCGAGGGTGGGCGTTCGAGCTCTTTCAACTACGCCGGCGGCAGCGCCGACGATCTCGACGAGCGTCACGCCGCCGAGTGGTTCGGCATCGGCGAGATGCTGTGCGACACCGTCCGGCAGATCGAGACCTCGCCGTTCGCCGGGAAGTTCGTCGGCGACGTCGTGCTGACGCCCCCGGCCGTGGCGACCCTGCTGGGCTGGCTGCTGGAGCAGCTGGCCGACACCGCATTGATCTCGGCGAGCTCGGTGTACCGCGAGCGGGTCGGCGAGGCCATCGCCTCGCCGCTGTTCGCGCTGCACAGCCGTTTCGACGCTCCAGGCGTGGCGCCGCTTTCGGCCGATGCCTTCCTGGCGCCGCCGCTGGAGGTGGTTCGCGCCGGCCGCCTGCTGACGCTCACGCCGTCGCGCTACGGTGCCAACCGGACCGGGCTGCCGCACGTGCCGGTCGCCTCCGCGGGCTGGGACATCCCCGCCGGCCAGACCCCCCTTGCGCAACTCACCCAGGACGTCACGCGCGGCGCGATCGTCGGACGGCTGTCGATGGGCCGGCCGGCGACCAACGGCGATTTTTCCGGTGTCATCAAGAACAGCTTCGCGGTGGAAGGCGGCGTTGCCGGCCAGGCGCTGTCCGAGACGATGATCGCGGGAAACATGGCGCAGATGCTGCACGACATCGTCGCCGTGAGCCGGGAGCGCATCGACAGCGGCGCGCAGCGGCTGCCGTGGATGCGGATCGGGGGGTTGCACTTCTCGTGAAGTGCCCGCCGCGCGCGCGGTAGCGACCGCGGCAGGGGCCCGACCCTCGCCGGCCTTCGAGGCCGCTCCCTGAACCCGAGAAATTCGCGACTTCATTTGGCGCCGTCGACGAGAATCACCGCCAGGAACCTGCCGACCGTTCTCCCCCATGCTGACCCTGCTCTTCGACGGAATCGCCTACGGCATGCTGCTGTTCGTGCTGGCCGTCGGCCTGGCGGTGACGCTCGGGCTGATGAACTTCATCAACCTCGCGCACGGCGCCTTCGCCATGGCCGGCGGCTACATCACCGTGCTGCTGATGAACCGGCTCGGCGTGCCGTTCCTCGCCAGTCTCGTCGTGGCCTTCTTCGGCGCGGCGCTGCTGGGCGCGGTGCTCGAGCGCACGCTCTACCGCCCGATGTACGCGAAGCCGCACCTCGACCAGGTGCTGTTTTCCATCGGACTGGTCTTCATGGCCGTGACCGGCGTCGACTACGTCGTCGGCTCGATGCAGCAGAACATCCACCTGCCGGAGTGGCTGCAGGGGCGCTTCCCGATCGAGTTCATCGGCATCGGCAAGTACCGTCTCTTCATCATCGTCGTCTGCGGGTTGCTGACGATCGCGCTGCAATGGGTGCTGTCGCGAACCCGCTTCGGCAGCCGCCTGCGCGCCTCGGTCGACGACCCGCGCGTGGCCGGCGGCCTGGGGCTCGACGTCAACCGCATCTTCCTCCTCACCTTCGCCGTCGGCTCGGGACTGGCCGGGCTCGGCGGGGCGCTCGGGGCCGAGGTCCTCGGACTCGACCCGACCTTCCCGCTGAAATTCATGATCTATTTCCTGATCGTCGTCTCGGTCGGGGGCACCACGACGATCACCGGCCCGCTCGTCGCCGCGCTGCTGCTCGGCATCGCCGACGTCGCCGGCAAGTACTACGTGCCCAAGCTCGGCGCCTTCATCGTCTACAGCCTGATGATCGTGATCCTGATGGTCCGGCCGCAGGGTCTCTTCGCTCGGAGCGGCAGTCGATGATCGCCGCCAGCCTGAAGGCCGACGCACGCTGGCGCTGGTGGGAGCTCGCGCTGCTGGCGGCCCTGGCCTTGTCGTGGTTCCTGCTGCCGGGCGAAGCCCTGCTGCTCAACGAGATCGCGATCCTCGCCCTGTTCGCGCTGTCGCTGGACCTCATCCTCGGCTATGCCGGCATCGTCTCCCTCGGCCACGCCGCCTTCTTCGGCTTCGGCGCCTACGGGGCTGCGCTCTTCGCCAAGCTGCTGACGCCCGAGCCGCTTTTCGGCATGGCCTTCGCGATCGCGATCTCGGCGGCGCTCGGCGCGGCCACGAGCGTGCTGATCCTGCGCGGCACCGACCTGACGCGGCTGATGGTCACGCTCGGCGTGGCCTCGATCCTCTACGAGCTCGCCAACAAGCTCGAATGGCTGACCGGCGGCGCCGACGGATTGCAGGGCGTGGTGATGGCGCCGCTGCTCGGCCGCTACAGCTTCGACCTCGCCGGGCGCACCGCCTATGCGTACACCCTCGTCGTCCTGGTGGTCTGCCTGCTGCTGGCACGCCGCCTGGTGAAGTCGCCGTTCGGCGCGTCGCTGCAGGCGCTGCGCGACAACCGCCTGCGCGCCACCAGCATCGGGCTGTCGGTCAACACCCGCCTGGTCGCGGTCTACACCCTCGCGGCGGCGATCGCCGGTGCCGCCGGCGCACTGCTCGCGCAGACATCGGGCTTCGCCTCGCTCGACCTCTTCGACTTCCACCGCAGTGCCGAGGTCATGCTGGTCCTCGTGATCGGTGGCACCGGATACCTCTACGGCGGCATCTTCGGCGCCGTCGTCTTCAAGCTCCTGCACGACCTGATCTCGGGCTGGACGCCGCAGTACTGGAACTTCTGGATCGGCCTCTTCCTGGTGATCCTGATGCTGGTCGGCCGCGAGCGCCTGATCAGCCCGCGGCGCTGGTGGCGCCGCAAGGGCCGCGCCGCATGACGGTCGTCCTCGAAACCCGCGGCTTGGTCAAGCGCTTCGGCGGCATCACCGCCACCGACGACGTCTCGATGACCGTCGAGCGCGGCGCGCGCCACGCCCTGATCGGCCCGAACGGCGCCGGCAAGACGACCCTGATCAACCTCCTGACTGGCGTGCTCGAACCGACCTCGGGAACGGTGGCGCTGGACGGCAAGGACATCACCCACCTGGCGGCGCACCGGCGCGTCCGGCGGGGCCTGGTCCGCACCTTTCAGATCAACCAGCTCTTCAACGAACTGACCCCGCTGCAGTCGCTGGCGCTCAGCGTCTCGGTGAACCTGGGCATCAGCGGCGGCTGGTGGCGTCCGCTCGGCGCCGATGCGCGCGTGGCGGTGGCGTGCGAGGCGCTGCTGACGCGCTTTCGCCTGCTCGAGGTGATGGACCAGAAGGTCGCGCAGCTGGCCTACGGCAAGCGCCGCCTCCTCGAGATCGCCACCGCGCTTGCCTGCGAGCCCCGGGTGCTGCTGCTCGACGAGCCCGTCGCCGGCGTTCCGGAAGGCGAGCGCCAGGAGATCTTCGACACCATCAACGCGCTGCCCGCCGACGTCTCGGTGCTGCTGATCGAGCACGACATGGATCTCGTCTTCAACTTCGCGCGCAGCATCACCGTGCTGGTCAACGGCGCCGTCTTCGCCGAGGGCGACGTCGACGCGATCGCCGCCGACCCGCGGGTCAAGGCGGTATACCTGGGCGAGGGCGACCATGGCTGAGGCGCTGCTGCAGGTCAGCGGGCTCACCGCCGGCTACGGCGAGGCCGTGGTCATCGAGGGTATCGACCTGGTGCTGCCGCTCGGCGAGTCGCTGGCGCTGCTCGGCCGCAACGGCACCGGCAAGACCACGCTGATGAACACCCTCGTCGGCGTGACGCGGCGTCATGCCGGCCGCATCGTCCTCGCCGGCCGCGACATCACCGCGCTCGCGCCGTATCAGCGCGCTGCTGCCGGCATCGGCTGGGTGCCGCAGGAGCGCAACATCTTCAAGTCGCTGACCGTCGACGAGAACCTCTCGGCCGTCGCCCGGCCGGGTCCGTGGACGCCGACGCGCGCGTACGAGATGTTTCCGCGCCTGGCCGAGCGCAAGACCAACATGGGCAACCAGCTCTCCGGCGGCGAGCAGCAGATGCTGGCGGTGGCCCGCGCGCTGATGCTCAACCCGAAGCTGCTGCTGCTCGACGAGCCGCTCGAAGGCCTGGCACCGATCATCGTCGAGGAGCTGCTGCGCTCGATCGCGCGACTGGTCCGCGAGGAGGGCATGTCGGCCATCATCGTCGAGCAGAACCCGCGAATGATCCTGCCGATCACCGAGCGCGCCGTCGTCCTCGATCGGGGCTCGGTGGTCCACGAAGGGGCCAGCGCCGACCTGCTGGCCGATCGCGAGCGGCTCGACAGCTGGCTCGCCGTCTCCCGCACCTAGGCCGATCGCGGATGCTGGAAGTCTCTGCCGCTTGCCTTGTCGTCACGGCACTGCTTGCCTACCTGAATCACCGTTTCGTCGGTCTGCCGACGACGATCGGCGTGATGGCGGCGGCGTTGGCGTTGTCGCTCGGCCTGGTGGGCCTGAATATGCTCGGCATCGCCCACGCGGTGCGGGCATACGAGGAAACGTTCCTCCGCTCGATCGACTTCACCGACGTCCTGATGCAGGGCATGCTGTCTCTGCTGCTTTTCGCGGCGGCGCTGCATGTCGACCTCAGCCACCTCAAGTCGTACCGCTGGCAGATCGGCTGGCTCGCCCTCGGCGGGACGATCGCCTCGACGGCCGTCGTCGGGCTCGCGATGTGGTGGCTGCTTCCCTTCACCGGCCTGCACGTGCCGCTGCTCTACTGCCTGTTGTTCGGCGCGCTGATCTCGCCGACCGACCCGATCGCGGTGATGGGCATCCTCAAGTCCGCCGGCGCACCTGAGGACGTCGAGATGGTGATCGAAGGCGAGTCGCTGTTCAACGACGGCGTCGGAGTCGTCATCTTCTCGCTGCTGCTGGCCACGCTCGCCAGCGGCGAGACCCCCACGTTCGGTGGCGCAGCGCTGCTGCTGCTGCAGGAGGCCGGAGGCGGCATCCTCTTCGGCGGCGTGCTCGGCTGGGTCACCTACCGTCTGCTGAAGAGCATCGATCAGTACGAAGTCGAGGTCCTGCTGACCCTGGCGGCGGTGATGGGCGGCTACGCCGTCGCGAGCCACCTCCATATCTCGGGGCCGCTGGCGATGGTCGTCGCTGGCGTGATCATCGGCAACAGCGGCCGCGCGCTGGGGATGTCGGACACCACCCGGCGCTATGTCGACATGTTCTGGGAACTCGTCGACGAGATCCTCAACGCGGTGCTCTTCGTGCTGATCGGTCTGGAGGTGTTGCTGATCCCGTTCTCTCCGGCGGTGCTCATGGCCGGCGCCCTGGCGGTCTTCGTCGCGCTCGGCGCCCGACTGCTGATGGTCGGCGTGCCGGTCGGCGTCTTGAACAGCGTGTTCAAGCTTCCGGAAGGCTCGTGGAAGCTGCTCACCTGGGGTGGGCTGCGCGGTGGCATCTCGGTCGCGCTGGCGTTGTCGCTGCCGGCCGGCGAGATGCGCGACATCATCGTCGCGATGACCTACTTCGTGGTCGTCTTCGCGATCCTCGTCCAGGGCCTGACCATCGGTCGTCTGGTCCGCAGGGTCTGTCCTGCGAAGGCGTCGTAGGCGCGCCGGGCTCAGGCCGCGAAGTCGGCGTCCCGCAGGTCGATCGGCAGGCCGTGCGGCGTGCGTTCGGCGGCACGGCCCCATGCCGCTCGATGGTGTTCGAGCTCCTCAGCCGTGCTGGCGCCCTTGGCAGCGACCAGCGCCTCGAGCGTCGCCAGCCAGTGGTGGTAATAGGTGTCGCCGAGATCCGCATCGCCGGCGTCGCGGGCCGCGGCGATCTGCGCCGCCAGCGCGGCCGCCCATTCGTTCCAGGTGAAGACGCCGCGCGCATGCAGCGCGAGCACCAGCGCAAAGGCCTGGGCTTCCCAGGGTTCGCGAAAGACCGGGCCGTCGTCACGGTCCGGCAACAGTCCTGCAGGCGGCTGCGAGACGGCGGCGCTCATGCGGGTTCCAGGTACGGCTCCCACGCGTCGACGGCGACGCGCGTGCCCTGCGGTGGCCGGTCCGGCCAGAGTTCGGCCTCCTCGAAGGCGACGTTGTAGAGCCATTGCGGTGCATCGCCGCGACCCTGGGCATGGGCGTCGGCATAGACGTGCATGCCATGCACCCGCTCGATCGTGCCGACCCGGCCGCGCACGTAGCCCGGGAGCCGCGTGTGGTGCTCGACCGGCGCGGCGCGCATCCGCACGCGCGCGCCGACCGCGAAGCGCGCCGGAGTGGCCGCCGGACGCAGCGTCGGCGATCCGAATGCCAGCGCGGCCGCGACATTCTCTGCGTGCAGCACGCGGGCGACCGGCTGCGGTGCCTTGCGCATGCGGCCCGCGGCGAGCTCGGCGGCGTCGACCAGGCCGCGCTCGAGCAGCAGCTTTTCGAGCGCGCCGAGCCAGATCTGGTAGTAGGTCAGCTGCGCATAGTCGGCAAGCGTCTCGCGTGCCGCCCGGCTCATGTCGATGTTCCAGGCTCCCGTCGCGCCCATTGCCAGCGTCAGCGCCAGCGCGCGCGGTTCCCAGGGCGCATGGAAGTGGTCACCCTCGGCCTCCGGCGTCACCGCGCCGTGGCGGGGCTGGCCGCCGAGGTCCGCGTGGGATGCGTAGGTCATGGACTCGCGGGGCCCGGACTGCAGCGGATCGGCGCGAACGTCATGCCGAGGGCGCCGGCACGGCGGGCGCGCGCGCCAGGCCGGTGCCGATCATCGAATCGCGGGTCACGAGTTCGGCGAGCTCGGCTTCGCTCAGGTCGTCGGTCCCGGAAGGACGCTGCGGGATGACGAGGTAGCGGACCTCGGCGGTCGAGTCCCAGATGCGGATCGCGGTCGTTGGCGGCAGTGTGACGCCGAAGTCGGCGAGGACGCCCCGCGGATCGGCGACCGCACGCGCTCGATAGGGCGCGCTCTTGTACCAGGTGGGCGGCAGGCCGAGCACCGGCCACGGATAGCAGCTGCAGAGCGTGCAGACGACGAGGTGATGCTCGGTGGGCGTGTTCTCCAGCGCGATCATGTGCTCGCCCTGGCGACCGGTGTAGCCGAGCGAAGCGATCGCCGCTGACGCGTCGCGCCGCAGCCAGTCGCGAAACGCCGGATCGACCCAGGAACGGGCGACGACGCGGGCGCCGTTGCGCGGTCCGATTCGGGTCTGGTAGGTGTCGATCAGGACGTCGAGCGCAGCGGGATCGATGTAGCCCTTGGCGCTCAGCACCGACTCGAGCGCGCGCACCCGGAGGTCCATCGCGCCGAGCTCGCTGTGGTCGGCGTCGTGGCCGTGCCCGCCAGCGCCGTGCGCGTGATCATGACCAGGGTCGTGCCCGGGTTCATCGTCCCGCGCGTGATCGTGATCGTGATCGTGATCGGCGGGCCCGGGTCCGGATGCGCTCATCCTTGGGATCCTCGCGCCGCCGCACCTTGCGCGTCGAGCGGCAGGCCGACGTAGTTCTCGGCCAGCGCGGTCGAGGCCGCGGTCGAGTGGACGAGGTAATCCAGTTCGGCGGTCTGCATCTTCTGGCCGAAGGCGCCGGTCTCGGGGAACTTGTGCATCAGCGACGTGAACCACCACGAGAAGCGCTCGGCGCGCCAGATGCGACGCAGGCAGCGGTTGGAATAGGCCTCGATGCCGGCGTCGCTGCGCTCGACGTAGTGTTCTGTCAGTGCGCGCGCCAGATACCCCACGTCGGCGGTCGCGAGGTTCAGGCCCTTGGCACCGGTCGGCGGCACGATGTGGGCGGCGTCGCCGGCGAGGAAGAGGCGGCCGAAGCGCATCGGCTCGGCGACGAAGCTGCGCAGCGGCGCGATGCTCTTCTCGATGGACGGGCCGGTGACGAGCGCCTCGGCGGCCGCCGGGTCCAGACGCTGGCGCAGTTCGTTCCAGAACGCGTCGTCGCTCCAGGCCTCGACCTTGTCGTCGAGCGCGCACTGCACGTAGTAGCGGCTGCGCATGGTCGAGCGCATGCTGCAGAGCGCGAAGCCGCGGGCATGGTTCGAGTAGATGAGTTCGTGCGAGACCGGCGGAGTCTCCGAGAGCACGCCGAGCCAGCCGAACGGGTAGACGCGCTCGTAGGTCCGCAGCGCGTCTACCGGAACGCTGGCGCGGCTGATGCCGTGGTAGCCGTCGCAGCCGGCGATGTAGTCGCACTCGACGCGTTCGGTGCGGCCGTCCTTGACGTAGCTGACGCTCGGGCGCGCACCGTCGAAGTCGTGCGGCGTCACGTCGGCGGCCTCGTAGACCGTGCGCAGGCCGGCCACTTCGCGGGCGTGCATCAGGTCGCGCGTGACCTCGGTCTGGCCGTAGACCATGACCTGCTTGCCGCCGGTCAGGCCCTTCATGTCGATGCGATGGCGCGTGCCGCCGAAGCAAAGTTCGATGCCGCCGTGCGGCAGGCCTTCGGCATGCAGCCGTTCGGCGACGCCGGCCTCCTCGAGCAGGTCGACGGTGACCTGTTCCAGCACGCCGGCGCGGATCCGCCCGAGCACGTAGTCGGCGCTGCGCTGCTCGATCACGATGGCATCGATTCCGGCCTTGTGCAGCAGCGCGCCGAGCAGCAGGCCCGACGGCCCCGCGCCGATGATCGCCACCTGGACTTTCATTCCTGTCCCTTCACGGCCGCAGTCGGCCACCATCCCGCGTGAGTATCGTCCAGCGGCGCTCAGAGTCGAGGCAGGGCGCTTCCGCAGCTCGCGCAGTAGGTGGCGTCGACCGTATGGCCAGTCGCGCCGCAGGCGTTGCAGCTCCGCGTTGAGAGCGTCGAGCTCCAGCCGTGGCGTTGTGCGGTCATCTCCGCGCTCACGATGCCGGTGGGCACCGCGAGCACGCCCCAGCCGGTCAGCATCATCACCGAGGCGATCAACCGTCCGATCGACGTGTGCGGGGTGAGGTCGCCGTAGCCGACCGTTGTCATCGTCGTCACCGCCCAGTACATCGAGATCGGAATGCTGGTGAAGCCGTTGGCCGGGCCCTCGACCACGTACATCAGCGTTCCCATCACCAGCACGACCATCAGCACGAACGACAGGAAGACGAAGATCTTGCGGCGACTGGCGTGCAGGGCCTGGCCGAGTTGCGTGAATTCGGCGAGGTAGGCGGTGAGCCGGAAGATCCGGAACACGCGCAGCAGACGCAGGATGCGCACATCGATCAGCAGCTGGCTGTCGGGCCAGAAGATCGCGAGGTAGGTCGGCAGGACCGAGAGCAGGTCGACGGTGACCT